>JAPTVL010000495.1 GCA_028065725.1 Betaproteobacteria bacterium | reverse complement strand
GCTCGTGTCCTTTTTCGGCGATCCCCGCCTGCTTTTTGTTTCGAGCCTCGGCCTTGCCGGGGTTCTCCTTTATCTCTCGTTCTGGCGAGAGCTTTTCACCGCCGGCGTGATTCTGGCCGGGGGCGCTGTGCTGCATCTCATCCTCAAGGCCGCGTTTCAGCGCGCCCGCCCCGACGGCGACTGGCTCACGGCGGTTCAAGGTTACAGTTTCCCGAGCGGCCACGCCTTGGGCGCCGTATTGTTTTACGGCATCGTGGCGTATTTGGGTACGCGGCTTTATCGGATGCCGGGCGACCGTCCGGTACGGTGGTACCTTTTCGTTTCGGTCTGCGCCGCCGTCGTCTTCTGGGTGGGCGTAAGCCGCGTGTATCTGGGTGTTCATTTTCTAAGCGATGTGCTGGCCGGTTGGAGCGCAGGCGCGTTTTGGCTTAGTCTGTGCCTCACGGCAGGGCACCGGCTTCGGCCGCGACCCTGCCGCATGTAGGTATCTCCTGCAGGAGTCCGAGGGTCGATCATCGCGAAGCGCACCTTTCATGCAAACTGCCCGCGGAAGCGGCGCATTCCGAACGAGAAGATCAACGCCCCCAAAACGCCTATAGCCAGCACCGAGTCCCACAGCAGATCGAGGCCGGCGCCCTTGAGCAGGATGCCGTAGGCGGCGTCGATGTAGTGGCGCAGCGGTGAGGCCATCGTGGCCCAGCGCATCCAGGTCGGCATCGCCTCTGGCGGCGTCCACAGTCCGGAAAGGAGGATGATCGGCGCCACGATGAGCAGGCTCAACAGGCCCACCTGGGCCAAGTTGCGCGCGATGGTGGCGGCGAACAGGCCCAGCCCCGCGTTGGCGAACACGTACAAGGTAGTGACGAAGTAGAAGAGCGGCAGGCTGCCTCGCATCGGCACCTGGAACATCGGCCCCAGAACCGCGAACAGGCTTAAGCTCATTCCGACCAGAATCACGAGCGTCATCGCGATCACCTTGGGGAACATGATCTGGAATGGCGAGAGCGGCGAGACCAACAGCTGCTCCATCGTCCCCCGTTCCTTCTCCCTCACCATGGCTGCGGCCGGCAGCAGGATGGCAAAAAGGGTGATGCCCTCCAGCAGTTCCGAGATGGGCATGAACCAGGTGTCTTTCTGATTGGGGTTAAACCAGACGCGCTGATCGTCGATGACCACCGGCAGGTCTTCCAAGCTACCGCTGGACAAGCCCTCGCGCGCCAGGGCCACCTCCAGCCCGAACTGGCCGACGATCCTCGCCGCATAGCTGGAGGCGAGAAAAGCGGGCATCGGGTGGGTGGCGTCGACCTGCATCAGCACGGACGCGGATTCGCCCCTGAGCAGCGATTCCTGGAAGCGCGGTGGGATGTCCAGCGTCACCATCGCCTCTCCCCTGTCCAGCAGCCCGATCGCTTGCCGGGAGCTGTCGACCTCGCCATCCAGGCGAAAATACGGCGGGCGGAAGCGATGGATCAGCTCCCGCGATGCGGCGCTGTGATCGGCGTCCTGCACCACCAATGCGGCGCGATTCAGTTGCATGCTGACGCTGGAGCCCTGGAGGTAGATGTTCACGGTGAAAAGGAAGGCCATGAACGACAGCAGGACGGGGTCGCGCAGCAACTGCCGGATTTCCTTGGCGGTCATGACCCCCAGCCTGCGCCACCACACGGCAGTCCGAGGCCAATTCACGCGTGCGTTCATGTCCTCGGCCTCTTGTGGAACAGCAAATAACCTGCGACAAACAGGGCCACGGTGTAGCCGGCCAAGGCCAGCAGGTCCACCCAGAGTACTTCAAAGCCGACCCCCTTGAGGAAACTGCCCACGACAATATTCGTGTAATACATAGCAGGCAGCAGACGCGCCTCGACCCCGCCTTCTCCCGCAAGCGACTCCACCGGCATCAGAAAACCGGAATAGTCCAGCGCTGGCACCATCGTCAGGACCGCGGTCACCACCGTCGCAGCCAGTTGGGTCCGGACCAGCAAGGAGACCAGCAGACCGATGCCGGTGGTGCAGACCACAAACAGTACGGAGGCGAGAAAGAAGAAAAGTGGATTGCCCTTGAACGGGGCCCCAAAAAGCTGCGTCGCCAGAAGCCACAGTACAACCACGTTGACGACGGAGATGGCGACGTAGGGCGCGAGCTTTCCGAGCAGAAACTCACCGCGGCTGACGGTCGAAGCGTAGATATTGTAGATCGATCCAGTTTCCTTCTCGCGCACAATACCCACCGCCGTCAGCAATGGGGGCGCGAATATCATCACCAGCATGATCAACTTCGGGGCGATGGACCAGATGCTCTTCGCGCTCTGGTTGTAGAGGTAGCGCACCTCCAGGCTCACCGGCTGGACCCGCTCGCGCGCCTGATCCAGGGGCAACCCTCGCAGCCGCGAAACGTGCTGCGCCAGCGACGCCATGCTGAAATTCTCGTTGATGGCGGCGACATAGCCCTTGGTAGTCTGGGCGCGGGAAGGGATCGTGCCGTCGATGAAGGATTGCACGTGTGCAGCGCCGCCTGCCCGCAGGGTTTTCTGGAAGCCCGGCGGGATGACGATGGCAGCGCGGATCCTGTTGTCCTTCAGCAGCGGATCGAGTTCGCGCTCGTTGGCCGCATAGCCCTCGAAGTCGAAATAGCGCGAACCGATGAAACGATACGCGTACTCGCGACTCAGCGGCGTCCTGTCGTAGTCAACAACCGCGAACGGCACGTTCTCCACGTCGAGGGAGAACCCGTAGCCGAATATCAGCATGAGGGCGGGCGGCACCACGAACGCGAGGGCGAAGAACAGCCGGTCCCGCAGAATCTCGCGCCATTCCTTGAGGGCCACGGCGAGGATGCGTTTCGCGTTCATCCGGACGCCTTCCGCTCGCCGGCTTCGAGGGCGCTGACGCGGTAGACGAACACGTCCTCCATGGAAACCGGACATGGCGCGATTCGCGCAACGTCGATCCCGCTTTCGCCCAGCATTTTCCGAAGATACACCATATCTTGTTCCGGCACCCGGGAGAGCAGATGGACACGCCTGCCGAAAAGCGCGGCATCCTTGAAACCCAGCACCCTAAGCCGCGCAGCCGCCCGGCCCGGATCGGATACCTCGAGTTCGAGCAGGGAGCCGGCTTCCGCTTCCAGTTCGCGCTTCATCTGCGCCGGAGTGGCGTCCGCGACGATGCGGCCGGCGTACATCAAAGCGAGACGGTCGCAATGCTCCACTTCCGACATGTAATGCGTCGTGACCAGCACCGCCACTCCTTCTTCCCGCGAAAGCCGGAACAGGATGTCCCAGAATTGACGCCGTCCAACGGGATCGACCCCGGAGGTCGGCTCGTCCAGAAACAGCACGCGGGGCCGGTGCACCAGGGCGCACCCCAAGGCGAGCCGCTGCCTGAGTCCCATGGGGAGGCTCGCCGCCCGGTCTGCTTCGTGACCCTCCAGTCCGGCCGTGGCAATGACCCATCTGCGACGACGGCCTGCCTCTTCGCGACACAGCCCGTAGATGCCGGCATAAAGGTCGATGTTTTCCGTCACCGTGAGATCGGTGTACAGGGAAAATGCTTGGGACATGTAGCCGATGCGCTCCTTGAAGGCTTGGCCAGCGGCGCGCATGTCGACGCCTGCTACCCGGGCGACGCCCCCACTCGGCCGCAGGAGGCCGGTGAGCATCTTGATGACCGTGGTCTTGCCGGCGCCGTTGGCGCCCAGCAGCCCGAAGACCGCGCCTTCGGCCACCCGAAAGGACACCGCGTCCACCGCCCGAAAGGCGCCGAAGTCGCGGGTCAACCCGGACGCCTCGACGGCATCGCCGCCACGACTTGAAATCGCGGCTGGCGTAGCGGCAGATTCCGCCCGGTGCTCGTCGTGAAACAAGCCGCGCTGCCGCAGAATGGCGATGAAGGCATCTTCCGGGTCGGGCTCGGCGGCTTGAATCTCGCTCACGTCGAATCCCTCCAAGGCCTGTCCCACCTTGCGTGCCGCGTCGTCCGGCAGCAAGCCGTCGGCAAACACGCACAAGCGGGGACCCAGTGTCTCTACCTGGGGAAACAACTCTCGCAGCTTGACGAAGGCCTCCTCTTGCGGAGTTGCGTTTACGAGCACCGTGCTGCCGGCGGCAAGCGCCTGGATTTCCGCCGGCGTGCCTTTGGCAAGAAACCGCCCTCCATACATCAGCACCAAGCGGTGGAAGCGGCTGGCCTCGTCCATGTAGGCCGTGGACACGAGAGCAGTGATACCGCGTTCCGCCACCAATTCGGAGAGAATGGCCCAGAAGTCTCTACGCGAAACAGGATCGACTCCGGTGGTGGGCTCATCGAGGATCAAAAGCCCTGGTTCGTGAACGAGGGTACAGACCAGGCCCAGCTTCTGTTTCATGCCGCCGGAGAGCTGTTTCATCGGCCTGTCCCGAAACCTTTCGAGCCGCGTCATGGCGAGCAGCTTCCCCTTGCGTTCGGCCAGATCCTTTTCCGCCACCAAGCGCAGCCGGGCGAAGAAGTCGATGTTTTCCTCGACGGAAAGCTCCGGGTAAAGGTTAAGCCCCAGACCCTGAGGCATCAGGCCGATTCGGTCCTTGATGCGCTCGCAGGCGGCTTCCGAGTCGAGCGTCACGCCGAAGACCTCGACACTGCCTGCGTCGAAGGCGAGCACCCCGGCAATCGCCTTCATCAGACTCGACTTGCCCGCCCCGTCCGGACCGATGAGCCCATGGATTTCGCCCGTCCGGATATCGAAGTTCACGCCATCCACCGCCACGCGCTTGCCGTAACGCTTGGCAAAGCCCCGTACCCGTACCACCGGGGCTTGACTGGGGAGGTCTACCAGCGCGGCTTCATCCATTTCACCTCCTCCTTCCAGCGAATCACCGCATCGGCCGGCAGTCCCGGGGTCAGGCGGTGGTCGGGATTGGAGTTGATGTAAAGTTTGACGGCAAAGACCAGTTTGACGCGCTCGTCAGGGGTCTGCACCTCCTTGGGTGTGAATTCGGCACGAGAGGAAATGTGCCGGACGATGGCCTCGAATGGCTGGTCCGGAAACGCGTCGGTGTATACGTGCGCCGGCAGCCCCAGCCGCAGTTTCCCGATTTGCGCCTCCGCCACGTACACCTTGAGATAAAGCTGGTCGAGGTCCACGAGTTCCAGCAGCGGCGCGCCGGCCGAGACCACTTCGCCGGGTTCCCGTATACGCGTGGCCACCACGCCTGCTGCGGGCGCCCGGATAGTGAGGTCCGCGAGCACGCTTTCGGCTTCCGCCAGCGCGGCCTGGGTCTGACGCAATTGCGCCTGGAGCGCCAAGTACTCCGCCTCCTTGGCCCTTATCCGGACGGCCCCCAGTTCGGCCTGCGCGTGCTGCTTGCGGCTCTGGACCAACGTTTCGACGGCCGACGTCACCTCGCTTGCGGCGGCGTCCAAGGCAAGCTGCGTCCGCTCGCTCTGCTGGCCACTCACGAAGCCCTTGGCAACCAGATCTCGCGCGCGGTCGGCGTCCCGCCGTGCCTGCCGCTCGGTCGCCTCGGCCTTGGCGACTGCCGCCTGTGCTCGGCCGATCCCGGCCCGTGATGCGTCTACCGTGAGCGGGACCTCTTTCGTCAATAGATCGATGCCTAGTCTGGCACTGGCCCCTTGGGATTCAAGCGTCGCCGTGGCTGCGGCAGCCTGGGCCACCCGCGCCCGCAACTGGGCATCGTCCAGCCGCACCAAAAGTTGCCCCGCCTTGACGGCATCGCCCTCGCGCACCTCGATGCCCACGATCTTGCCCGCAACCTTACTCGCGATCGCGACGGCATCGCCTTCGATGCGCCCGTTAGCCTGGATCAGCCCTTCGGGGAGCGCGGCCCGGCTGGCGGCGTACTCGTATAAGCCGTATCCAGTAACCACAACCGCCAAAGCAATAGCGAGCAGAACGTAACGCTGCGTCGAAATGTTCTGGCGTATGTTCATCTTCATGCGCATTGTTCTCGATCCGCTGCTTTTCTTATCGCCGCTCTCTGCCCGGTCGGAGCTTCAGGCGCATCGATGAGAGCGCGCGCGACGCTCGATCAAGGCGTTGCCGCACTTCAGAGACGAGACTCCGGATCTCGGATGGTCAAAAAAACGCATCGGGTTGTCGTCACTCAGCGCGGCTGGCGGTCATCCGGCGGCTTGGGGCGTCTCCACCCTGAACGCCCGTATGGCAGCGCCCGCCCTGGCGCAGTCGCATCCTCGCACGAAAGTGCTTGAGGTCCGTTCGGTAGGTACCGTGCGGGTCGGGTACTGCGCGGATGAGTCCCCCGAGGATCGTAAGATGTTCAGGGGTCGAGACGAGTCGATGGTAGACGAAGCGCCCCTCGCGTTCGGCAGTGACAAGGCCGGCTTGCCGGAGAACCTTGAGATGTCGCGACAGGGAATATTTCGGTTCCCTCAGACTGTCGACCAACTCACATAGACAAGATTCTTCGCCCGTCACCGCAAGCAACCGCAATATGCGCAGTCGTGTCGCGTCCGCCAAGGCCTGAAACAACATCTCGGGCTGGACTCGAACAACGTGAATCATCGCAATTTCACCTCGATTCCCTTGCCATCGGCAGACAGATCCGGGCGCATCGGCAAAGGGGGATGCCTACGCGAGCGCAGGGAGTCCCTGCGCCCCGCGAGTATCTCGTGGAACTTTGCTTCACCAGCCCCTCATCATGTGCGGGCCACTCCACCGGCGCATTGCATTACGCTGCTCGTTGGTCAACACGGCCTCGGTTTTCTTCCGGGCGTCAGCCATACCGTCCCACATCTGCCGACGCAGCTGGTTGATCTTGCTGAATTGCTCGTTGATCGCGGCGTTGTCGCGCTTCGGCACGGAATAGAGCTGCTGCAGCTTGAATTGTTCGTCACGCATTTGATTCATCACGTCCCACTGTTTCTTGGAGAATTCCTCTTGAATGCCGGCAATTTTGGTATTCTGCTCGTCTGTCAGATTGACGCCGCTATAAGGACCCCACCACATCATGCCGAGCCCCATCATCCCCGGCCCCATGCCGTAACCGCCCGTCATCCCCGGCCCCATCATGCGGGAACCCATGCCACAGTCGTCCATCATCCCCGGCCACACGCCGTAGCCGCCCATCATGCCCGGTCCCATGCCATAACCTCCCATCATGCCGGGATCCATGTTTTCGTACCCCATTCCCGGGCCCATGATGGGTTGCGCCGACCCGATACTCGGCACCGCCGCCACGAGGCCAACGATCGTCGCCGTGACCAAGAATCGCTTCAACGTCTTCATCTGTATGTCTCCTTCTGTTGAAGGTAATAAACGGATCTTGCTTCGCGAACAACGTTCAGCGTCGGCGCAGATCCTCCGGTTTTTCGAGAAATTCATCACGGTTCATTTCGCCGCGCGCGTGTCGCTCGTCTAGCACCGAAAGTGCCGCATCCGAACCCGTGTTGCCGCTGCTACCCGAAGAGGCGTTGCGCCAAAATAGGCACTTTGCTGCGGCGACGACGACGACCAAAACGAGCACCAGCCAGAAGAACATGGACCCGAGCCATCGCCACCAATGCCGGCTGTATCTGTAATAGTTCATCATGGTTGCACAGTAGCGCGACTGTGTGACCACGTATTGATTTTTATCAACTCAACTGGCGGAGCTTATCTGCGGACTTTCACAATCCGCGACGGTGGAAATGGCGGCTGTCCTCCGCATTGCCCACGCTTGTCGAGTGCGGCGCAGCCCAAACGCTCGCCGCTCCAAGCCAACCGCCTAATACGTCTGCTGGGAAGTGGCTCGGCAGAAGCCAAGGTATGCGTGACAGTTTGCGCCCGATCAGGTTGAAATCGAGACGCGTGATGCCTGCCAGACGCGCGAGTGTGTCCGGGATCCGGGCCTCCTCGGTCGGGCAATCCATCCTCTCGATCCGATACCCAACAGTGGATTCCCGGATCGCGGTCACAGGATTTTCAGTTGTCTTTTACGGTGTAAATCGCTGTACTAACGGCCCGCCCTCACTCGTAGAAGCTTGGCAAGATTCGCCGAGCGTCCTACGTTTTCCCTACGTTCTCAGCTAGGCTTGGCTCGCTCCCTGCCCAGACTTTCAAGCTCGCGAAGCGCTCCTTTGTGAATGGGGGTTACCCTGTTCTTGAACATGCCAGCAACAATTTTGATAACGGCAGCGCGGGATAGAACACGCGGCAGAAGAGAGGTCAGATAATTCGCTTGCCCAGGAACATGGTAGCTCTTGCCTATCAAAAATGCAGCCAGTCCGGCCTCGGCCACTTCTTCTGGTGTGGCAAAGGACATCCCTGTCGTGTTTGCGTTGGCTGTCGCCATGAAGTTGGTGGTCGTGTTCCCCGGACACAACGCCAGGAAGCGAACGCCGCGCTCCCGATATTCTCCGGCAAGCGCTTCCGTAAAGCTCAGCACAAACGCTTTGGACGCTGAGTAGACGGCTATGTATGGAGCCGGCTGGAAAGCGGCGGTTGACGCCACATTGATCACACCGCCCTTTCCCCGCGTCAGCATATCCGGGACGCACAGGTAAGTCAGCCTCACCAGCGCATCAATGTTGAGAGATAGCATTTGGTCATACGTATCCAGGCTCTCGCCGAGGAAATGCGCCCACTTCCCAAAGCCGGCGTTGTTGACCAGGACATCAACAGATAGCCCGCCAGCCTTTATCCTCTCGAAAAGCTGTTGAGGCGCGTCCGGCAAGATCAGGTCCACAGGGAATACATGAACCGAGATTCGGTATTTTTCCCTTAGCTCATCCGCGACCCGGGCAAGCTTGTCCTCCGATCTCGCTGCCAGAATCAGATTGGCGCCTCTTTTCGCCAAGCTACGTGCAAACGCTTCACCTATACCTGACGAGGCCCCGGTGATCAGAACGGTAGTGCCTTCAAAAACCTTTGAACTCATGATTTATCCTCTTGATCCAACTATGGAGCCAGAAGCGTAAACCTTGCCCTTAGGGGGAGAGTCAAGCGAAGAAGCTAAAAGACATCGTATGCTGGATTCCTAACCAAAATTTCGATTCAGCTCATCCTCAAGCTCTATCAAGCGCTGGTCGAGCGACATGATCTCGCTCATGTCCTTGCGTAATTTTTCCCGTTTCCTGGCGATAAGCTCGTTTGCTATTTCGATGGGAAATCTGTTGCTCTTGGCTTTAAGGGCGACAAGCTGTTTTAATTCGGCGAGGTTGAACCCGACCGCTTGGGCACGCCGAATCATGTTTATCAAGACTACGTCCTTGTCTGAGTAAACGCGGTACTTACCCTTGCGACTGGGCACGGGAATCAAACCAATGAACTCGTAAAGGCGTATGGCCTTTCGTGTTGCACCGGTTAATTCGGCAATTTTTCCTATATACATCATGCACGCTACCTAGTTGCCTCAGCAGAGACCTAACGAATGAAAGGGACTTCCCCGTCCCGAGCAAGCGGCGGTGAAGCCGCGCGGCATTGACGTGCCATGATGGTTGTTCGCGCAAACATCAACTGTCTCGAAAGGGGAAGTCCATGACGATTATGACTGTCGGTATTGACCTTGCCAAGAACGTGTTCTCCGTCCACGGCGTCGATGAAAATGGCAAGGTAGCGTTACGGCGCACGGTGCGTCGGGACCAGCTAATGGAATTGATTGCCACGCTGCCCCCGTGCGTTGTTGCGATGGAAGCCTGCTCGGGTGCGCATCATTGGGCGCGCCAGTTCGCAGTTCTTGGGCACACCCCGAAGCTGATCGCCCCCAAGTTCGTCGCGCCTTACCGCATGAGCGGCAAGCACGGCAAAAACGACGCGGCCGATGCCGCCGCGACCTGCGAAGCCGCCACGCGTCCGAAGATGCGTTTCGTTCCGATCAAGACCGTCGATCAGCAAGGCACGCTGTGCGTGCATCGGGTGCGCCAGGGTTTCATCGAGGAACGCACGGCCACCATCAACCGCCTGCGTGGACTGCTCGCCGAGTTCGGTATCGTGCTCCCGCAGAGCGCCAATACCGTGCGCCGGCAGGCTGCCGCAGTCCTGGAGGATCTGCCTGGCTGGGCCAATCGCGCCGTCGGTGACCTGCTCAGCCATTTGCATGCGCTGGATCTTCGCATCGCCGAGTACGACGCGCACGTCAAGGCTACCGCAAAAGCCGACGAGCGTGCGCGAAAGCTCATGACCACCCCCGGCATCGGTCCGATCACCGCCAGCGCCTTGGTCGCTGCCATCGGCAATGCGCATGACTTCAAGAACGGCAGGCAACTGGCCGCTTGGCTCGGTTTGGTTCCCAGGCAGTACAGCACCGGCGGCAAACCCCGGCTGGGTAGCATCACCAAGGCGGGCGATTCTTACCTTCGAACGATGTTGATCCTGGGGGCACGATCCGTTCTTGCCAATGCTGCAGGCAAGACCGACCGCATCAGCCGATGGGCAATCGCCGTGCAACAACGCGCCGGCTACGGCAAGGCATTGGTTGCCATCGCCGCCAAGAATGCGCGTATGGCCTGGGCCATGCTCAGTAAAGGTGAGGCTTTCAGATCGATCGCCTGAGTCGGTCAACGCACGCTCGGCCATGCTCGCCCCTTGAGGATCACCCCGATGACCTAGCCAGTGTTTCGTACCGTTCACCGCGTCTGTCCGCGTTGATGAGTCAAGGTTGGACCTGCGTGGGGCATACCTGTTACAGCCAAGGCGGACGCTACGGCGATCCCGGCTAACGAATGAGGTCCTCACGTGCGTTTTTCATCAGGGTCCGCAGCAATCGAATCGCTGCACCAAGACCGTTTGTAGAGCCTCGGTCCTTCACCTTGCAGCATTGTCGTCGACAGGAATCAAAAAAACAGTCTGCAGGCTTGACCATTGGGGAAGCCCTTGTAGAGGCTGTGCAAAAACCCAATTTACGATCAGCGGCCAACGTTTACAGGCGATGATTGCGGTCGGGGTGATTGCAATGGTTTTCATGGGTTCAGTTTCAGCCATCTTCCCGAAATTCGCAAGCGGCGGGGCGCTAAAGCCGCTATATCGCTCTTCACTGCGCATAGCCATGATGCGTGAGCTTCTCGAAGCTGTGCACCATGCAGTAAAGCTTCCATTGGGTGTCCACTTTGCGCTGGCCTCTGAGCGCAAAGCGATCAAGTCGCTTGTTGTGGCGCAGGTTGCCGAACACCGGCTCCACCGTCGCGATGCGCCTGCCGTAGAGCGCCCGGCCTTCGGCGGCGTCGATGCGTTGTCGCATCGCCTCGATGTGCCTGAGCGTTGAGGCCTGGCCTTGCTGAAAGAATGCGAGCTGGCGAACGAGGGTCTTGTCCGGCGTGCGCAAGCACTGGTCTCGGAGTGCGCAGGGCACGCAGTCGCGCCTGGCCCCGGGGAGCTTGTGGTGCGTCCTGCCCTTGGTCGTGCAGTCCCGATCCCATTGCCAGAACAACATTCACTTTGCGCTTTCATGATGCATTCCCTCAAGGGTGCCCGAACGATACAAACTCTATTTCTGCTACAGGGTCGAGCATTCTTTGGAGGTGAAAACCCATGGCTGCCGGCCTCAGGATTAGCGAGTTCGCCAAGCACGCAAACTATCAGATCGAGACTATTCGGAACTACGAACGCCAAGGCCTGCTACACGCACCCGAGCGCACCGAAGGTAATTACATGCTCCACCACGACGCGCATGTCGAGCGCCTGCGTTTCATGATGCAATGCCGATCGCTGGATATGGCGCTGGAAGAAATTCGCACCGTGCTCCGGTTTCGCGATGCACCCGAGAAACACTGCGGCGACGTGAACGCGCTGCAAGACGAGCATATTGGCCACGTGGCGCGACGCATCGCAGAACTGAAAGCAGCGGAAGAACAGTTAAAGGAATTGCGCCGGCAGTTCATCAAGGCACGGGCCGCCGAGGACTACAGGATATTGCATGAACTGGCGCAGGCAAGCAGGCGGTCGCATTGCCAAAGGACCTGGCACTAGCCACATCAGCGGCGCTCACGCACATCGAAGCAAGTCACGCTGACCCAACGCGGCTGGTGGTCGCGACTTGGCGGATACCCCGGGGCACGGCACGATTGGCTCGGCCGTCCAATCGGCGCAGACTGGGCTCGCACCCGCAAGGGCGGTCGCGAGTTCGTGAGTTTCAAGCTGGACGATCCGAGCTTCCCCTCTCCGAACTACACTTGAGCGAGCGCGACGGGCAGCACGAACTCATCTGGTTTCGCTGAGCGCAAGACGCCGCCGCCAAGCGGCTCCGGCGGCGGCGTCTTCCATATGCCCCAATAATTTAGAGCCCGACTACCGTAACGTTGGGACACTGCTGATTTCCCATGTGGAAGCGATTGAAGAGAGGTGGCTCGCAATGCAGCACGCTTGTCTTTGTTTGAAACGTCAGGCTACCCATCCGCTCAACGGGAAGGCAGATACGGTAAGGTGCAGGAAACGCGGCGGCCCAACTGGGCCTCGCTCGACGTGTAACTAAAGTCACATACGCCGCCGCACCAGCGGACTAGCATTCCACTGTCACCAATTTCTTAACAAGATCAACGTACGTTTCCTCAACTTTCCCTGCGAGGCGAAAAATGAACAAGATTGCTGGAATGGCCTTTGTACTGGTAACTGTTTCAGCCCTGGCTGGCTGTGGTGGATCTGGTGGAGGTGATAGCCCTTCTGCTGCGGCTTTGCCTGTCTCAACATCGGTTACATCTGTTAGTGGTACAGCGGCTAAGGGAATCATTAAGCAGGCAAAAGTTCTGGTTTGCCGAATCGTCAACGGCGTACCGGAGTCCGACGCTTCCTGCGCATCGACCACCTCCGGCAATGATGGTTCTTATAGTGTCTCGTTCAACGACGGCTATACGGGGCCGGCGATGGTTAAGGTTATGCCGGGCGCGGCAAGCACGATGATGGACGAAACAACGGGTACCGACATTCCCTACGGCATGACCATGCGGGCGGTTGTTCCCGCGGTGTCCAAGACTACGACTGTTTACGTAACACCGTTTAGCGAAATGGCTGCCAGTGCAGTAAGTACGACCACCATCGATGCGACAAAAATCAGCCAATCGATCGCCGCCGTCCAGTCTACGATGTTGACGCTAGGTGTCGATATGAGTGTAATGCCGATGCTGAACCTCGAGACCAACGGATCCGATTCCGCCATGTTGACTTCGCAAGCCAATATGGTCAAACAGTTGTCCAGGGTTGCGATGGCGGCCAAGTACTCGAATTTGCTCAAAGACGCCAACGGCGTTGCTTGCAATACACCAGGAACCACGACTTCACAGCAATTCGCATGCGCGGTTACGGCGATGGCGAGCGCAATGAACAGTTATGTCACGGCCGATACAGCGAAGTCGGCAAACCTGCTTGCTGCATTGAACGCTCAGAACGTAACCGGTGTAAGCATGCCTATCCAAAAAGCGGATGGCACCATTGGCATGCAAATCGCCGACATGACGTCTTCTGCGTCCATGCAAGCCGCGATGCAGAATGCGGGGATGACGGTGAATGCTGCTGCGAATACGGTAAATGTGATGATGGGGGGGATGCACTAGGGTGCCTGCGGGCTGACGGCATCTGCTCGGGAATCCGGGGACTAGATACTCGGGCCGTGCCCGACACCGCGGAAATCGCCGAGCGGGAGGGGCCGCGTAGGACCTTCATCGACGACCACTTGCGGCTGGCCATGCTCGCACCGAAGATCGTGAACGCAGCTGTTGCCGATTTGATCCGAGAGTCTGTCCCCGCCTAGGGTAAGACCAGGTCGAACGATTTTTCTATCGGTGGATAGCACACACCCAACTTTTCGTTGCATCCCTGGTAGGTGGCGAGCAGCGTGAAGCCCTTGGCCTTGGGCGCCCGATCCAGCGTGATGGCGGCCAGCATGGGCTTCTTGTAGGTCTCCATCGTGCCGAAGAACTGATCCTTCTTGACTTCGCCCGGCGGCAGCTGGACCTCCTTGATCAGGACACCGCTGTGGCCTTTTACCGCGAATCGCACCTTGTCCTTGTAGAGGTAGTGGTTCTTCGCCGGCGCAAGTTCCGCGGCGAGCGTGTTCTTGTCCTTGAACGAAACTTTGAGCTTGAACGCTTCGTCCGGCGGCAGAGGTTCTTCCGCAAAGCTCGGCTGAAGCATGCCGAGGGCAAGCGGCGCCAGGACGAACAGCTTCAGGTACGGTTTCATGATCATAAGATCCACATCGATTCTCCCGAAAATGTATTCAAGCTCGTGGAACGCTATCCGTATAAGGCCAGGACGTATCCCAGAAAAAGGATATCTGTCATGCCGCGTTGCTGCCCATTCTCGCCGTACATCAAGATGTACTCCCGTTGAGCAGCGCCTTGATGTCGTGCGCGAAGACATCTGCGCTCTGACCGTAGCTCACGAAGAGGCGCAGCCGCCCGGCGGAGTCGAAGATGTAGCTGCCAGCGAAATGATCCATCGTGTAGTTGTTGGGCGCGTTACCGGGCCGCTTTTCGTAGAACACCTTGAACTCCTTGGCAACGCGGGTCGTTTCCTCCAAGTCTCCATACAAGCCCAGGAAGCTCGGGTTGAATGATGGCACATACATACTCAAGAGGGCCGGTGTGTCGCGTTCGGGATCGAGCGTGACGAACAGCACTTGCACGCGCTCGGCGTCCTTGCCGAGTTTTTTCATCGCAGCCGCGAGATCCGAGAGCGTGGTGGGACAGACGTCGGGGCAGTTGGTGTAGCCGAAGAACAGCACCACCACCTTGCCTCGGAAGTCCGCCAAGGTGCGCGGCTTCCCGGTGTGATCGGTAAGCCGGAAGTTGCTGCCGAAGTTGCTGCCGGTGATATCGACAGATTGAAAAGCGGGCGTCTTCGGTGCCGAGTCGCAGGCCGCGAGCCCAACCAAGAGGCTGGCGGCCGCCAGCAATACGGCAAAACGCTTTCCTGGAGTTATCGTGGACGTCATTTCATCTGCCGTTGTCACGCTCAAACGGAACCACAAACCATCCTTTCTAACTTCACTTACGCTGTTCATTTGCCCTCAGTCTCTTTGAAAAACCGCTCCATAGTGATGGGGCGGCAGATCGACCACGCGCTTCAGGCTGAAGCCTGCGCGATTCACCACTCTCTGCACGTCTTCGGGTGACATACGCATGTCGGTCGGCGGACCACGTGGTTTCCCAAGGACCGGCGTTTGCTCGCGCGGCTTTGGGTACCAATTGATGATCGCAAACAGACCCTGCGGCTTGAGCATGTGCTGAACGGCTTCAGCGAGTTTCGTTTTGTCCGGTACTCCGTGAAAAGTGTTCGCAAGCAACACATAGTCCATCTTCTCTGGCAGGAGCCGCGCCAGATCGGCCGCATCCGCTTCGATCAAGCGACAAGCGGGTGCGCCCGTACGGCCGATTTCTTGTTGCGCTCGTTCAAGCATGGCAGGGTCCAAGTCCACTCCGTATGCGCGACCGCGAACGAGACGCGACAGCGGCGCGGTGAAATACCCATCACCACAGCACAAATCAAGCACCGCCATCCATTCTTCGATGCCCACCGCCCTCAGCACCACAGCGGGGTCGGGCCACAATGCCTGCCACCATTCACGGTCCGGCATTGACGTTGCGGGGTAGAGACAGTCAACGATGCGCGAAGAGACCATAGTGATTCATCGCCGCCGGTTCAGCTCGACGTGTCGTCCAGAAACCTTCTCAGCTTCCCGAAGTCTATGATCCCGACAGTTCGCGAGATCAACCGTCCCTTTTTGTCAACGATAAAGGTTGTCGGCGTCACTTTCACATCACGGAAGCTGCGACCGATGTCTCCCTTGATATCCCAAACCACCGGAAACGGCAGGTCATGCTTCGCGACGTACTGCTTGATAAGATCGATTTGGTCATAGGACATCGCAATCGCGATGACCTCCAGACCCCGCTTGCGATACTGCTGATAGGTCTGGATGAGATCGGGCATTTCCGCAAGGCAGATTGCGCAGCTCGTTGCCCAGAAGTTGATGAGCACGATCTTGCCGCGCAGATCGCCCAAGCGGATCTTCCGCCCATCCACGGTCGCGAACGTGAGCGCAGGTGCCGCTACCGCTTGCGCATGCGTATTTAAGGGAGCACTCAGGGCGATGACCAGCATCGCCCAACGTAGCCTGTTGTAAAGCAGGCTAATGTTTCCCATTGCGTGCATCCCCGACGATCCTGCCGTCTTTGACTTGCAGCACCCGCGCGGCGCGTTCCGCCACTGCCGGATTATGCGTGACCATGAGGAGCGTTTTGCCTGCCTTGTTGAGCTCACCGAGCAAGGCCAGCAGCTCCGCCTCGGAGCCGGAGTCCAGATTGCCGGTGGGCTCGTCCATGAGAACAATATCGGGCTCGTTGGCCAAGGCGCGGGCGATCGCAACGCGCTGCTGCTGGCCGCCGGAAAGCATGCTCGGCAGATGATGGGCCTTATCCCCCAAGCCGAAGCGTTCCAGCAGGTCCATGGCGCACCCATTGCGTTTTGTCGCGCCGCCGAGCCACAGTGCGATCTCGACGTTTTCCAACGCCGTAAGATGCGGCATCAGGTTGAAGAACTGGAACACGAAACCGATTTTTTTGCCGCGAACAGCTGCCAGTTCCGCGGCATCGAGAGTCCCAAGCTCCGCGCCGTCCAACACGATGCGGCCGGCGCTGGGGCGGTCCAGGCCGCCGATGAGTTGCAGCAGCGTACTTTTGCCATGACCGGAAGGCCCCATGATCGCGACCCAGCCGCCACGTTCCACGCTCATCGAGATTTCCGTGACCGCCTTCGTCTCAGCGACGCCGCTGCCATAGGTCTTGCTCACTTCCTCCAGTTCGATGAGGGCGTCAGACATGGCGCATCGCCTCCACCGGAGAGAGCTTGCTCGCCCGGTACGCCGGGTAAAGACCAGCGAACAGCGCGAGGCACACGGAAAAGCCCAATGTAAGAAGGATGGTTCCGTACTCGATCGTCACCGTCTGTGATTGATGCAGGGACGCGGTGAACGCATTGTCGGTTAGGTAAGAGCCGAACAGGTAAGCGGCGAGAACGCCAATCGTCACGCCCAGAATCCCGCCGAGCAACCCATAGAGTCCCGATTCGAGCATGAATGCCATGAACAATGTGCGCCGGGTGCTGCCGACCGCCTGCAGAATCCCGATCTCGCGCCGGCGTTCGTGCACGGCGGTGAGTAAAGTATTGACGATACCGAACGCCGCAGCAAGTACGCCGACCGCCGCCACCGCCTGCATCGCCGCGCCGACCGAACCTACGATCGACAGGACGGAAGACAGCAGTTGCTTGTCGCTGACCACGGCGACGTTGGCAACTTCCTGGATCTTGAGGCTGGTTGCCTCGATTTTTTCGAGGTCGCTCACCTGGACGGCGATGAACGACACCTTGTCCTGCACTTCATATATCTGCTGGGCGAGGGCGAGTGGAATAAAGGTGGCGATGTCATCCTTGCTGCCCGCTTCGCGCAGCACCCCGATTATGGGAAGCGCCTTGCCGCGCACGGTGAAATCGTCGCCCGGCTTGAGCTTGAACTGTTTGGCGATTGCCGACCCGAGGACGATCCCACGCTCATCCGGAGCGTTGAAGTAGCGCCCGGCGTCGATACTCCACTTCTGCAACGCGCGCATCTCTTCAGGCCAAATGCCGATCACCAGCACCGGTTGGTTGCGAAACGCGGTCTTTTCGTTGAGGTGGGGCACAGCGCTCTTGACACCCGGTACGGCGCGAATCTTCTCTAGCTCAGACATGGGGATGGCGCTGGGCAGTTGCTCCCCGGTGAGCACCGAAATCTGTTCATAGGCACACCAGCCCTTGGGCGTGACCACTAGATTGGCACCCAGGCCTTGCGCCTGCTTCCTGATCTCATCTTTTAAGCCTTGCCCAATCGTCATCAAGGCGACGAACGCCGCCATCCCCACGCTCACCCCGGCCAAGGTGAAGACAAAACGTCCGCGCCGGCGCAGCAGGTTGCGCCACACCAATTTACTCAGGTTCATTCGCTACCTCTTGATCGAGCCGAAGTTCTCTACCGCGTCGGCGGCGAGATAGACCATTCTTTTGTTCGGGTCTTCCGCCATGGTCCCGCGCACGTTGAGTTCGTCCCAAGGCTTGAGATTCGTACCCTTGACCTTGATCGGCAGGTAAAACTGCGCGCAATTCAGGTCTTGGCAGACCCTGGCCTCGCGCGAGTCGATCAAGCCCACCAAATGTGGGTCATTGGGAGCGAACTTTGCCACGACGCCGCGCACCAGGATGCTGCCGGTGTAGCCTTTCGGGTCGGCTTGCAGGTCTTGCACCTGCAACGCCCCCTTGGGTAGCGGCGGCTGCGCCTTGCCCAGCAAGTCGGGCAAGCCAGCGTTTGCGCCGTTGCCGCCGGCCAATAGCACGCTGCCTGCCACCAATGCGGCGCCTAACACCAGCAACCCTGCGATCCAGTAGCCACGCTTCCTGGTGGTAACACTCGATCCCGTTTTTCGCGTATCGGTCTTGATCGATTTCTTCATTTTCATAGCCCCTTTCATGTTGTTCTTGCTCCGGTGACGAGCCCAGCAGCTTGGGATCCATCGGCAACTGCCGTTCTACCGGACAGTCTTTTGGGCGCCTTGAGAAGCCGCGCCGAGTTGAGTGATACGACCACATCCGGGACCACCTCGGTTGCGGCGGCCAAGACGGGGCCGATAATCCCCACCGAGGCAAGCCCCATCGTGACTATGTCCCAGGTGATGCCGAGAAAGATATTCTGCCGAATGACCCGGTAGGTTCGGCGGCCCACCTGGATAGCCTGTGGGATCTGGCTCCAATCGTCTCGCATCAGTGCCACATGGGCAGCCTCCAACGCGACGTCGCTGCCCACCACGCCCATAGCGATCCCCACGTCGGCTTGCGCCAAGGCAGGCGCGTCGTTGACGCCATCGCCGACCATAGCTACCGTTAACCCTGTGCGCTGCAGTGCCTTGACGATTTCAATCTTGTCTTCCGGCAGCAGGCCGGATCGGTAATCCGTGATGCCGAGCTTGTCGGCGATTGCTGCGGCCACCCGCTCGTTGTCGCCGGTCAGCAGCATGAGACGCTTGATACCGAGCCGCCGCAGTGCTTCGATCGCCGCAGGCACTTCCTCGCGCATCACATCCGCGACGCCGACAACCCCCTCGGCCACACCGTTGATGGCCAACAGGAGAGCGGTCTTGCCATCGTTTCCGAGCGCACTGATGACCGATTCGGCGTGGGGGGAAAGCGATATCTGCAAGTCTTGCAGCAATCGAACGTTCCCCAGCGCAACCGTTTTCCCTTCTACGATGCCACGGAGCCCTTGCCCTACGGTGTATTCGAAGTGCTCGGCATCCGGCGCAAGAACGTTTTGCGCCCTGGCATGCGACAGGATCGCCGCGGCGATCGGATGCTCGGAGTTCTTCTCGAGGCTCGCCGCGTGCCTGAGCAGACCCTCTGCCGGTAATCCGTTCAAGGACACCACATCGGTGACCTGGGGCTTGCCAAGGGTCACGGTTCCGGTTTTATCCATGACTACGCAGTCGACCTTCGCCAGCCGTTCGAGGTAAAGCCCGCCCTTGATCAGGAGTCCTCTCTTGGCGCCGCTTCCGACACTGGCAATCACGGACAGCGGCGTCGCCAATCCCACCGCGCACGGGCATGCGGCGACGAGGACGGCAATCGCGTAGGTGAGCTCGCCGGAAATGAGATAAGCGAGGACGGCAACCCCGATCGCTGCGGGCAGGAAATAGGTGGTAAACCGGTCGGCGAACTTCTGCACAGGCGCCTTGACCGCCTCGGCCTCTTCGACGAGCTGGATAATCTTGCCAAAGGTCGTGTCGGCGCCGACTCGGCTCACCTTCACTTCCAGATAGCCATGTTCGTTCATCGTCGCGGCGAAGACCTCGCTTCCCACCTGTTTCGCCACAGGCATGCTCTCGCCGGTGATGGAAGCCTGATTCACGAAACTCATACCGGCCATGACTGCGCCGTCCACAGGGATTTGTTCGCCCGGGCGCACCGCAACGATGTCGCCGACCCGTAACGCCTCCACGGCGATCTCCCGCTCTTGACCATTTAACTTGACGTGGGCTGTTTTAGGCGAGAGCTTGACCAGCTCTTGAATGGCTTTTCGGGATTTTCTGGTGGTGAACTCCTCCAGGAAGTGCGCGATCCCCATGAAGAAGACGATGAGCATGGAGGACGTATATTGGCCGATGGCGGCGGCGCTCAGAATCCCCACGCTCATCATGGAGTCGACGTTGATCTGTTTGCTGATCGCGCCCAGCACGGCGCGCCTGAAGATGGGGTAGCCTCCGATGACTATGGTCGCGAGCAGAACCGGCACCGGAATCCTCTCCTGCGCCTTCTCGAACCAGCCCAGGTACTCCCCGCCGATTTCGAGCATTGCGATGAGCGCAACCAGGGCAACGAACCCAAATCGTACGACCTCGCGGCTCACTCGCGACTGTCCCGCGTTGGTGGTCGTGGCCGCAACGCCTTGGCCCTTATACCGGACCTTGTAGCCCAATGCCGCAATCGAATCAGCCAGTTCCTCTTTGCTGGTTTTGCTTTCGTCGTAGCTCAGTTGCACCTTCTCGGCGGCCGATAGGATCTTCACCTGATCCACGCCAGCCCGGTTGGTGAGGGTTTTTTCGACGGATATTGCGCACTCCGTGCAGCACAGTCCTTCGACTTCCAACTCAAGCGTCTTTTTGCCCATGTCCGCGCTCATGGGTTTCAGCTGGGTCATGCCAAGCGCTCCTCCAGCAGACAGAAGTCGCCCCTGAGCGCCTTTAGGAGACCCTCGCTGTGCACCCGGTAATAGACCATCTTGCCGTCGTTGCGCATGGTGAGCCAGCCTTGGCTGCGCAGCAGCTTGAGCTGGTGCGAGGTGGCGGCGACGGTCAGTCCCAAGACATGGGACACGTCGCAGACACACAACTCGCCATGGGCGAGCGCGAGCAGTATCTTCAGGCGCGTGACGTTGCCCAGCAGCTTGTATAGCTCGGCCAGTTGCGGCAGCAATTGCCCCTCCTTCGCCAGCTCGGCTTTGATCCGGGCGACTTTCTCCTGCTCGAAACAGGTGACGTTGCAGACTGGGCTGGCAATGATTTTTGCAGTGGGCATCGGGAGCGTGTATCATTTAGACAATTGCGATAATGATACACTGAGTGTGGCTGACAGCGCAAGAAAAGCCGCCATGCGCATCGGAGAACTCGGCCAAGCACGGGTGAGACGAATTGCGTGCGCAGCTTTCTGAAACGGGGTGGACGGCACTCCAATGCGGGCGCAATAAGCTTATGGGCACCCATATTTTCCATTTCTACAGGAGGGCAAACATGAATAAATTGACCAAAAGTTTGTTGGTTGCAGCGGCACTATTCATCAGCGGCGCGGCGTTTGCCGCAGTGGAACCCGGCAGGGATTACCAGTTGTTGAATCCATCGCAACCGACCGGCACCAAAAAAATCGAAGTGCTGGAATTCTTCTTTTACGGCTGCTCGCACTGCTTCAATCTTCACCCGCTGTTGAGCGCGTGGGAGAAGACCATGCCTAAAGATGTGGAGATGACCTTAGTGCCCACCATCTTCCGTGATTCCTCGGAACCGATGGCGCGGACTTACTACGCCCTCGAAAGTTTGGGACAGCGACAACACTTGCATGACGCGCTGTATCGCGCCTGGAATGTGGAGAAATTGGACATAAACGACGAAGCCAAGATTAG
The DNA here is from genome assembly GCA_028065725.1 of Betaproteobacteria bacterium. The sequence goes on along the minus strand of JAPTVL010000495.1, from coordinate 14,425 downwards.
CGACTTCGTGGCCAAGCACGGCGTGGATCGCGCGAGATTCTCCGCCGCTTACAATTCGTTCTCCATACAAAGCAAGGTGGCGCGCGCCAGGCAAATGATCCGCAGCTATGGCATCAACGGCACCCCGACCCTTGTGGTGGACGGCAAATATCTGATCACCGACTTGCAACCGGCGGACACCGTCCGCGTGTTGAGCGAGGTGATCGCGATGGCACGCAAGGCGCACACCCGCTGAGATTAAGCAATTGCGTGTGGTCATCACTGGCGCGTCGAGCGGCTTGGGTCTGGCCCTCGCGCGCCACTATAAGAGCAGGATTGAATTTCCTATCGTTCCCGCGATGGCCTGGCCATCGCCGACATCGACATGTTCCTCACTTCGTTCGAGCTGCTGCGCTGATCACCTGCGCCAGAACCCGGGCCTGAACACGACCAGCAGGGTGAACAATTCCAGCCGGCCGAGCAACATTGCGATGATGCAGATCCAGGTCTGGAAATCGTTCAGCGACGCATAGGTCGTCCCGGGCCCCACCTGGCCCAAGCCCGGTCCGGTGTTGTTGATGCAGGCGATCACCGCCGAAAACGCAGTGATGATGTCCAGGCCCGACGCGGCGAGCAACATGGTCATCGCAACGAACGAGCCGACATAGATCAGAATGAAGGCGAGCACCGCGAAGATGATGTTGTTCTCGACCCGCATGCCCGCCAGTTTCACCGGCACCACCGCGCGAGGATGGATGATGCGCGTCAGTTCGCGCACCGCCTGGCGCGCCATCAACTCGGCGCGGATCATCTTGATGCCGCCGCCGGTCGAGCCGGAGCAGGTGCAAAAACCGCACAGAAACAGCATCCACACCGGCGCGAAAATCGGCCACAGGTTGTAGTCGGTGTTGGAAAAACCTGCCGTGGTGGCGATGGAGACGACGTTGAACGCCGAATAGCGCAGTGCCGTCCAGAAGCTCGCGTAGGTCTGGTTGGCGAGCAGGAAATACGCGATACCCAACACGCTGCCGATCACCACCAGCAGATACAGTCCGACCTCGGGATCGCGCGCGTACGGGACGAAGCTCCAACGCCGCCAGGCGAGAAAGTGCGTGCCGAAGTTGATTCCGGCAAGCAGCATGAAATAGATCGCCACGGCCTCGATCGCGGGCGAGTCCCAGTGGCCATAGCTCGCGTCGTGCGAAGAGAAACCGCCCAGGCCGATGGTGGAGAATGCATGCATCATGGCGTCGAGCCAGTTCATACCGGCGAGCCGGTAGCACAGGATGCAGGCGATGGTGATGCAAAGATACACCAGCCAAAGTCCCTTCGCGGTTTCGGCGATGCGCGGCGTCAGTTTCGTGTCTTTCATCGGACCGGGCGTCTCAGACTTGTACATCTGGCTGCCGCCGACGCCGAGGAGCGGCAGGATCGCCACCGCCAGTACGATTACGCCCATCCCGCCGATCCAGACGAGAAACGTGCGCCAGATGTTGATCGAGGGCGGCAACTGGTCCAGGCCGGAGAGCACCGTCGCCCCGGTGGTGGTAAGCCCGGAAACCGTCTCGAAATAGGCGTCGGTGAAGGATAGCCCCGGCAGATAGAACAGCAGCGGCAGCGTGGCGAAGGCGGGCAGCAGGGTCCATACCAGCGCCACCAGCAGGAACCCGTCGCGCGGCTGCAACTCGCGCCGCTTCTTCTTCGTCATCATCCAGAGCACCGCGCCGGCAAACGCGGTCAGCGCAATGGCTTCGTAGTAGGCGGTCTGCGCGGCATCGCCGAGGAGGAAGGACCAGGCGAGCGGAAAAAACAGGCACAGAGCGAAAGCCATGATCACCAAGCTCAGCACGTTGAGAACGGCAAGAATTCGAACCATGGGAGGCTAACTCAGAGAAAGCCCGCGCTGACCTGGAACAGTTTTTCCACCTTGGGCACCATTTCCTTGTTGGTGACGACGACAATGGCGTGCTCGCCGGCCTGGATCACCAGGTCATGGTGGGCCATCAGCACCTCTTCGTCGCGCACCAAAGCGGCGATGATCGTGCCCTAGCATGAGCCCATGTCGGCCGGACCGGCCCATCGTTCCCGAACCGCAACCGCCTATCCAGCGTTAACGGAACCGCTTCGCAACGGGCTCACCGCCGCGGCGATGCCTCGTCCAGCAAGACACGAACCTGCTCGAGCGGCAGTGCTCCTTGGTAACGCTCCCCGTTGGCGAGGAACCACGTCGGGGTCGAGGTTGCGCCGAGGCGGCGGCCAAGTTCGATTAGTTTTTCGACGGGAGTATCACAGTCAGGCGCGGCCTGCGGCCGAACGCCGCGAAGCATGAGATCGTTCCACGCCTTGGCACGGTCCTTGGAGCACCACACCGATTTCGTCAGAGACACCGATTCGGGCTTGATTACCGGGTACAGGAAAATGTGCACGGAAATGTCGTCGATCTTGTCCAACGTTGTCTCGAAGCGTTTGCAAAACGGGCAGTTCGGGTCCGAGAACACGGCGATCTTGCGTCGGCCGTTTCCCCGGAGGGTGGTCACTGCATACTCGAGCGGCAAGCTCTCCCATTTAACGGCGGAGAGCTTGCGCTGCCGCGCCTCGGTCAGATTGCGGCCGGTCTTGGCGTCGATGACGCTGCCGGTGATGATTACAGTGGCGGCGCTATCGACGTAGTAGATTACCGGACCGTCTGCGGAGCCGATCGAGACTTCGTAGAGATCCGCGTAGGGGGTCTTGCGCACGCTCTCGACTTTGCCCCCGGGGGGCAGCTTCGAGTCAATCAGGCGCCGGACTGCCGCTTCATCGGCTTGCGCGGCGGCTGCGAAGACAACCAAGGTCGCGGCGGCGATTGCCGCGAGGATGGCCTTGCCGATATTCGTTATCACAATGGCTCCGAGCCGGCCGACTATCCGATGCCCGCGAACGCCGGAAACGTGTTGAGAAGCCAAAAAGCAAACGACGAGAGCATGCCGGTAATCATGGCAAACCCCATGAACACCATGCCGGCGCCCGCACCGATCTGCAGCCATCGCCCGATGCGTCGCATCGACTTCAGCCATTTCAGCAGCGCGCCCGCGAATACCGCGGTGGCCACAAAAGGAATTCCCAGCCCGAGCGAGTAGGCACCGAGCAGGGCAACGCCACTGGAAACCGTGGCTGCAACCGCACTGACCGTAAGAATCACGCCCAGCACCGGTCCGATGCATGGAGTCCAGCCGAACGCAAACGCCAGTCCGATGAGATACGCCCCAAGCGGGCGGGCCCCTTTGATATTGGCGTGAATGCGCAGGTCGCGCTGCAACCAGGGCAGCTTCAACATTCCTACCATGAAAAGGCCGAAAATGATTACGATGACGCCGCCGACGATATTCGCCTCGTACCTGTAGCGCAGCAGCAGTTGCCCGAGCGCGGTTGCGCCTGCGCCGAGCGCGATGAATACCGTCGAGAATCCGGCGACGAAGCAGAAGCTCAACCCGAGTACCGAGAGACGTTGCGCGCGATCGTCCGGGTGATGGGCATGCGAGAGGGTGTCGCCGGCCACATAGGAGATATAGCCCGGCACCAGGGGCAGTACACACGGGGACAGGAACGATATGATCCCGGCGCCGAACGCCGTCAGAATTGCGATTGCGGTTAATTCAGTCATGGGCATTCTACGGGTGGGTGCGGCCTGGATTCCGGTACCACGAAAGACTGGCGTCGCGACCTGCAATGGACTTCGCGACGATCATTTCTGCAGTTTGTTGATGATCGGCATGATCGTGTCGCGCAGCGCCTCCGGCGTCATCGCTCCGAAATGCTTATAGGCAATGCGGCCGTCGCGGTCGATTACGTAGGTCTCGGGGACGCCGTAAACGCCCCAATCAATCGCCACCCGACCGGAAATGTCCGCCCCGGTGCGCGTATAGGGATCACCCAGTTCGTTCAACCAAGCCTGCGCATCATCGGGCTTGTCCTTGTAGTTGATCCCGTGGATCGGGACGAGGCCCTTTTCCCGCAGTCCCATTAGGACCGGGTGCTCTTCGCGGCAGGCGACGCACCATGAGGCGAACACGTTGACGAGCGACACCTCGCTGCGGAGGTCGGCGCTCGAAAGCCCCAGCTCGCGTCCTTTGACCGGAGGCAGGCTGAATTCAGGCACCGGCTTGCCAATGAGTGGCGAGGGAATGTCCCTTGGGTTCATGGTGAGGCCGATGGCGAGGAACACTGCCATCACAAAAAACACAAGGAGTGGTATGTACCCTGCCAGCCGGGGGGGGTTCCCCGGCGCGCGCGCGGCACCTGCGACGATATCTTCAGTCATTGCCTTCCTTTCGGCGACCAACTCCCGCCTGCCGACCCGCACCCTGCGTATGACCGCCGTTTGCGCCGTGGCCCCCGTGCCCGAATAGGTGCATTAGCGGACAGGCGAGCAACAACAGGTAAGGCGCGAACTCCCACAAGCGGGCGCGGTGTTCGGCGAACAGAAAAACGCCTGCTACGGCAGTGAAGGCGATCAGGACGGCACCGGTACAGGACATCCAGAAACATTTTTTCATGTTCTCATCGAGCGCCTGCATTCGATGGCAACCGCTATGCCGCACAACCGCAGCTTGCATCGACAGCGCAGACCGATGCGGCAGCGTCTTCCTCACCCGGCGCACGATCCTGCACGTAGTCGCCACCCGTGAGCAGAGCGTTTTCCGCCCGCGCCAGCTCACGCCCGATATAGGCGGCGTGATCGAGGCGGCTGATAAGTTCTTCCGCGATCACGGTCGCGTACAAGGCAGTCGGCGTCGCGCCTTCGAAAATGCGGGTGAGCACGCCGTTGTTGGCGTAGTGTTCCAGCACCAAGAGGTGGCGCCGACGGTCTGGATAGATCACCAAGTAGCCCTTCGGATCGGACACCAGGCGTGCCGGCTCCAACGCCTGCTCGACGGGAACCTGCACCGCCTCGGGAACGAGATCCGTCGCCGCTCCCGGGTCGTTGGCGGCGGCATGTGCGATCGCCTCGGCAATCGTCCCGACATCGGTTTCGCCGATCAGGTCGATCGCCTGGACGCGGCGGCGGAAGACTTCGACCTGCTCCCGGCACACGTTCTTGATGACCGGCCGCTTGCCTTGGGCGTTGCGGATGCGCCCACTCTCGTCGAGACCGTGCGACACGAGGCTGACCAGCGATTGTCCGGGCAAATGGCCGATCGCCTTGCGCGTGTCTTCGCCACAGACAACGAGGTAGCGTACGCTCGGATTGGGCAGCAGGTTGCGGATGAGGTGTTCGATGCCGAGGTTCTCCGTGTGCAAGCTGCCGACGATCGCCATGCCCGGCGGGCGCATGGCCGCCAAGCGGGCCACGAGCGCGTCGGAGTTCAGCGTGCACACCGCCACCGGTGCCTGGAAGCGCAGCACGCGGTAGTCTCCGGGAAGCGGCGGCCAGCCCTCGCGCAACGCCGGCTCTTCGGTGGCGCAATGGCTCGCCTGCGCCAGGAGCGGGTCAAGTTCGGCCGCCGCGTTCGCGGCCACCGCCGGCCAGCACACCTCGCAGCCCAGGCAGTCGTAGCGCTTCGGCTCGTAGAGAGCACGCGCCTCGGCGAGCTGCGGGCCGATCCTGCCCTGCAGGACGGAGGAAAATTCGAGGGTCCGCACCGTGTCTTGAAAGCAGCCGCAACGATGGCACTTGCTCGCCGCCATTGCGCTGCGAAGTTCGCTGCACACCGTCTCCAGTGCCCGATTCTCGACGGCTGGTCCGTTCATGCCAGCCGCTCCTCCAGCAGACAGAAGTCGCCTCTAAGCGCCTTCAGCAGGCCCTCGCTGTGTACCCGGTAATAGACCATCTTGCCGTCGTTGCGCATGCTGAGCCAGCCTTGGCTGCGCAGCAGCTTGAGCTGGTGCGAGGTCGCCGCGACGGTGAGGTTAAGGACGTGCGCTACGTCGCAGACACACAATTCGCCATGGGCGAGCGCGAGGAGTATCTTTAGGCGCGTGACGTTGCCCAGCAGTTTATATAGCTCGGCCAGTTGCGGCAGCAACTGCTCCTCCTTCGCTAGCTCGGCCTTGATCCGGGCTACCTTTTCCCGCTCGAAGCAAGTGACGTTGCAGACTGGGCTGGTAATAATTTTGGCGGTGGGCATCGGGAGTGCATGTCATTTAAACGATTGTGATAATGATAAACCGAACGTGACTGACAGCGCAAGAAGAGCCGCCATGCATCGGAACGACCGACCCAGGCGCGTGAGCGGCACACTGCGTTGATCGACCGGTTTCGGGTGCAGCAGTGAGTTTGCAGATGAGAATCATTTGCGTTTGTAGAAGGATGCGACTAGAATTACCGGGTCCAACATCAGTAAACAGGAGTACTCATATGCAAGTCCTTCGAACCGTCCTGCTGCTCACCCTTGCATTGGTCAGCGGCAGCGCCTTCGCCCAGGAAAAAGTCCTGAACCTCTATTCCGCCCGCCATTACCAGACCGACGAGGCGCTCTACGCCGATTTCACGAAACAGACCGGCATAAAGATCAACCGCATAGAGGGCCAGGAGGATGCATTGCTTGAACGCATCAAGAACGAGGGCGCCAACAGCCCGGCCGATGTCTTCCTGACGGTGGACGCCGCCCGTCTGGCCCAGGCCGATGCCCTCGGCCTGTTCGCACCGGTGAAATCAAGACTGCTGGAAGAGCGCATCCCCGACCACCTGCGCGCGCCGGATTGGTTTGCCTTCTCCACCCGCGCCCGCGTCATCATCTACAACAAGGCCGGCGTCAACCCGGCCGACGCGCAGAACTACGAGGACCTTGCACACCCGAAATTGAAAGGCAAGGTCTGCGTACGCGCCGGCTCCCATCCCTACAACTTGTCGCTGGGCTCGGCCCTGATCCAGCACCTGGGCGAGCAGAAGACGGAGGAATGGGCCAAGGGTCTGGTCGCCAACTTCGCGCGCGCGCCCAAGGGTGGCGACACGGACCAAATCAAAGCCGTGGCGGCGGGCGAATGCGGCGTCGCGATTTCCAACACCTACTACATCGTGCGCCTGATGCGCTCCGCCAAGGCCGAGGACAGGAAGATCGTAGACAGCATCGGCGTCGTCTGGCCGAACCAGAAGAGTTTCGGCACGCACATCAACGTCTCCGGCGGCGGTATGCTGAAGACCGCACCGCACAAGGACGCTGCGGTGAGGTTCCTCGAGTACCTCGCGAGCGACCAGGCGCAAGCCTATTTCGCCGATGGCAACAATGAATGGCCGGTGGTGAAGAGCGCCGCCGTGAATAACCCGGAACTCGAGTCGCTGGGCAAGTTCAAGGCCGACAACCTGAACGTGGGTACGTTGTCGAAGAACACTGCATTAACGCAGAAGATTTTTGATCGGGCCGGCTGGCGCTGAGACCTCTTGCTAGTCGAGCGATCCTTCACCTCCGAGGGCGCAAGACTCACGCAGTCCGCGCCGGCATTTGCGCTGCAACCGAGGCAAGTGACGCACGCTTCACCTATGCGCGCGTGCGATGCTGCGCGAGACCGCGATCACGGGGAGGATGCCGACAGCAACGATGGTCAAGGCCGCGGTGGAGGCTTCCGCCAGACGCTCGTCGGAAGCCAGGATGTAGGCCTGGGTCGCCAGGGTGTCGAAGTTGAACGGACGCATGACCAGCGTCGCCGGCAGTTCCTTCATCACGTCGACGAACACCAGCAAGCCCCCGGTCAGCAGGCTGCCGCGCAGCAAAGGCAGGTGCACCCGGCGCAACGTATCGACCTGCCCCAGCCCGAGCGAGCGCGCCGCGTCGTCCATGCTGGGCGTGATCTTGGCCAGGCCCGTCTCCACGGTCTGCAGAGCCACGGCGAGGAAGCGCGCCAGATACGCATAGACCAGCGCTGCGATGCCACCGGTCAACAGCAGTCCTGGGTTCGTTCCGAAGCTTTGCTCGATCCACGCGGCCAGCCAGTTGTCCAGACGCGTGACGGGAATCAGCACGCCGACTGCAATGACGGAACCGGGAACGGCGTAGCCTAGCCCGACCACGCGATTCATGAACTGTGCCCAGCGCTCTCGGCTTATGCGCGCGGCGTAGGCCAGCAGCAGCGCCAGCGCCACAGCCAGCAGCGAAGTCAATGCGGCCAGCGTGAAACTGTTGCCGGCCAGTTGCAGAAAGCGCGCGCCGAACTGCGCATCGCCTTCGGTCAACGCCATTTTCAGCAGGAGTACCGCCGGCACCAGGAAGCCGATGGCCAGCGGTATGGCGCAGACCAGCATGGCCGCGGCCGCCTTGGGTCCGGACAGTCCGCGGCCGTATTGTGGCCGGCTGCGCCCGGTGGTGTCGTGAAAACGGGCGCGGCCGCGGCTGGTTCGCTCAGCGAGCAGCACCAACACTACGAAGCCGAGCAGAGCCGCCGAAAGCTGTGCGGCGGCGATCCTGTCTCCCAGGGAGAACCACGCCCGGTAGATGCCGGTGGTGAAGGTCTGCACGGCGAAGTAAGCCACGGTGCCGTAGTCGGCCAGCGTCTCCATCAGCGCGAGGGCCGCGCCCGCCGCCACTGCGGGCCGCGCTAGCGGCAGCGAGATGCGGAAGAAACTCGCCCACGGTCCCAAGCCGAGCGAGCGGCCGGCTTCCAGCATACCGCTCGCGCGCTCGAGAAAGGCCGTGCGGGCGAGCAGGTAGACGTAAGGATAGAGCACGAAAACGAACATGGCGACGGCGCCACCCAACGAACGCACGTCGGGAAACCAGTAGTCGCCCTTGCTCCAGCCGAAGTTCTCCCGCAATCCGGTCTGCAGCGGACCGACGAACTGCAGCAGGTCGGTGTAGGTGTATGCCATGACATAGGCCGGCACGGCCAGCGGCAGGACCAGCGCCCACTCGAACAGGTGCCGACCCGGAAACTCGTGCATGGTAACGAGCCACGCCGTGGAAACGCCGACGACGATCACGCCGCTGCCGACGCCGATACACAGCCACAGGGTATTCGCTGCGTACTCCGGCAGCACGGTGGAAGCGAGATGCTGCCAGGTATCGCTGGTGCCGCCGACGAAGATGTTGGTCCAGACGCTGAGGATGGGCGCCGCGACCAGTGCGGCAACGAGGAGCGCGGCGATGACCAGAGCGCCCGACCGGCGGATGTTGCGGGCAGCGGGTCGAGCGTTAATGGCGGTGGTCGCTTGCACGCGGGATGATTGATAGGCTAAATGAGAATTATAATTGACTCATGCGTCCAAACCACCGTCGTCTCGCCCTGACAGGGGCGGACCGGAACGGGGTATAGACAGGCGCTCACTGCAAGTAGCGGAACCATGCCACTGCTCGAATTGAAACAAGTTTCTCACTCTTACGGCCGCCACATGGTGGTGGATGCCCTCTCCTTCTCGCTGGAGCAGGGCGCCATCGGCTGCCTGCTCGGCCCTTCGGGCTGCGGTAAGACCACCGTGCTGCGGGCCATCGCCGGCTTCGAGCACGTCAACCGCGGCGAAATCCGTCTGAATGGCGTCATTGTGAGCAGCCCGGCACTGCAACTGCCGCCCGAACAGCGCAGGATCGGCATGGTGTTTCAGGACTATGCCCTGTTTCCGCACCTGTCGGTGGCCGACAATATCGCCTTCGGCCTGCGCGGCGCGACCGAGGAGCAGCGTCGCGCCCGCGTGGCCGAGCTGCTGGCAACCGTCGGACTCCGTGGTTCGGGCGGGGAATTCCCGCACGAGCTCTCCGGCGGCCAGCAGCAGCGTGTGGCGCTGGCGCGGGCGCTGGCGCCCAAGCCGCACCTGCTGCTGCTCGACGAGCCGTTCTCCAACCTCGATGTGGATCTGCGCGAGCGGCTTTCGCTCGAAGTGCGCGACATCATCAAGCGTGCCGGTATCACCGCCATCCTCGTCACCCACGACCAGCACGAGGCCTTCGTCGTGGCCGACGAGATCGGCATCATGCATGCGGGCTGCATTCAGCAATGGGACACGCCTTACAACCTCTACCATCGGCCGGCCAATCGCTTCGTGGCCGACTTCGTCGGCCAGGGTGTGTTCTTGCCGGGCAAGGTGCTGAACCCGCGCGAAGTGCAGATCGAGCTTGGCACGCTGTGCGGCAACATCCCGACCGAATGCGCCAGCGGCTGCGACGTCTGCATGCGGCCCTGCCGTGTTTCCGTCCTGGTGCGGCCGGACGACATAGTGCACGACGATGCCAGCCCCACCCAGGCGGAAGTTGTCCTGAAGGCCTTCCGCGGCGCGGAATTCCTCTACACGCTGCGCCTGCCGAGCGGCGCGCGCGTGCTGTCGCTGGTGCCGAGCCACCACAACCACGCGATCGGCGAAAAGATCGGCATCCGGCTCGACGTGGACCATGTCGTCGTCTTCCGCAACGCCGAGATGCCGGGCGGCGCCATTGTTGCACCGCCGCTCATCCCGCCGCCCCCAGCGTCGATGCCACGCGATAGGTGACGAACGATGCCAGGTAAGCCAGGAAAAAAAAGATAGCCCGCCATGATCACCGGCATCGTCCAGTAGCCGGATTCGCGCTTGACCGTCACCAACGTGGACAAGCACTGCGGGGCAAATATATACCAGGCGAGCGGGGACAGCGCCGTCGCCCGGCTCTAGTCCTGCGCGATCAGTGGCGCGAGAGCCTGCGCTGTATCGTTTCCCGTTGCACAGAGCGCATACACGGCGCCCAGCGCGCTCACCGGCGACGAAACCGATGTCCTCCAGTCGGTGCACCCACTGTGGCGCCCCTGAAGGGGCTACCACGTGACTGACGATAAATATGTCGCCGACCACGGCATCTGCGAGCGACATCGGCTCGGTCACCAGAGATAGAACATGAATACCCACGGGACCACACCTGCACTCGCCGCTACGGCGTAGGCCAGCCAGGCCGCGAAACGACGCGCGGGCGGTGCAGGCGCGCGCGCGATGAGTTTTCTCCCCAGCCACAGAGCGGCGACAGCCCCGATCCCGAGCAACGCGCCGCGCATCCATGGAAGCCCGGGTATGCGCACGCCGTCGCCGGAAAGGATGGTTACGCTAAGCGCCGACAGCCCGAGGAATACGCCAATCCCGGCGAGCGGAACCAACCCATGGGCAAGGCGCAGGTGGTCGCCGCGCACGCGCAGCAGCACCGCGGCGACACGCAGCCAGACCCACATCCAACCACCCACGACGATTGACGTGGTACCAATATAGCCAAGGATTATGGCCCCATCCAACCAGGTGAATACGTCGTTCACTTCCGCGTAGTGGGTCAGTACCCACCAGGGGATGTCGTCGGAAAGCGGAGCATAGATCTCGTGGGCCAGAAGCCATTCGGCGGCGGCGATCTTGGCCTTGACCAGCCAGGGCGATGCGGTCCATTGCAGGGCGCCATTGGCGACGCCGATCAGGCCGAATAGAAGCAATCGGACTTCCCACGGATTGGTGTCGCGGCCGGTAAGCGCTGCGATTTCACTCCCCGGGGCACGGCCAGCCAAGGCAATCGCATTCCGGTGACCGGCGCAACCCGCGCACATGTGGCAACGTACGTTGCTGTTGGCGGTGCGAAGCTTGAGCATTGGAGCGCAGTTCACCGCCTGCGCAGGCGTGGCGGTTACGGCCTTGTAGCGATCCCACGCAACCGGGTCTGCGCGAAAGTGCAGCGGTGCCATGCGCGCGAGCAGGCCGAAGATGCCGTTCGCTGGGCAAAGGTATCTGCACCAGACGCGTGTGCCTTTGCCCCATATCAGTCCGACGATGACCGCGACGACGGTCGATCCGCCCAGGATCAACAGCCATGCCTTGGGATACTCGTAGACGGTGACCAGTTGGCCGTACACGGTGGTGCAGACGAAGGCAAAGAATGGCCAGCCGGTCCACTTGATCCAATGCGGGGGCGTGCGCCCCAGTCCGATGCGGCTCGCCTGCTCGCTCAAGAATCCCTCGGGGCACAGCCAGCCGCACCAGACGCGTCCGACGAACATCATGCTCAACATGACGAACGGCCACCAGATACCCCAGAACACGAACTGTGCAAACAGTGTGAGATTGTTCAGCAGCGTTGCGCCTTGTTGAGGCAAGGGCAGAAAAACCGGCACTATGACAAGCACGAGATATATGAGAAGTATCGCCCATTGGGTGGTGATGATTAAGGATCGATGCGATTTCAGCCACTCCCCCAACTTTGCAAGCTTCGAGACCTCGCGCGCGGCGAGTGGCGGCGACGCGAGGACAAGGTCCGTTGTGTTCATTTTCCAGCTCCTTTAACGGTGCGCCGCACCCAACACGATGACAGCGCCCAATAGACAAGAAATACCAATACGACCAATCCAGATGGTCGTGCCCGATAGCCGATAAACGCGCTCACCACGCCGCCGGGCGTGCTGGTGTCGTCCAGCAGCGCCGAGTGGTCAAACAGCGGCGAGAGGCAAACCAGGCAATACCGCGAAGGCAAGCGCAACGTACGTATGAGGGATCATCCATTTACTGAGTGAGCTGGAGGCGGATTCCGATCAGCTTGACCGGCTTCGCAGCGGGATTGCCGGCGGGGTTGCTGATCAGCTGGAAATCGGGGGAAATCTCGAAGTTCTGGTGGACGCGGTAGCGATAATAGATTTCGGCGACTTTTTCGGCGCCTTGGGCGGCGAATCCGAACACGGGGCTGCCGGCAGCGTCGAGCACACGCGCGGAGCCGTTGCGGAACGCCGCGCTGCTGCGATTGGCGCCAAAGGCGATACCCAGTGCGTCGGCCCCGCGCGACCAATAGCTGCCGCCGATTTCGGCGCCGAGCGCGAGCGCACGGTCGAACGGCAGGCCTTCGCCGCTTGCCCAGCCCAGACGGCCAAAGACCGTAACATAGTCGGCAATGCGCTGGTCGAAATTCAGGCCGGCACCGCGATGCGGACGAAGCAGGGTCGTGTCCAGGTCGCTCGGGTCGCGCAGGAAGGTGGGCGCCTGGCCGTTTTGCCACAGGAAGGCGCGATAGTTGCCGGTGAGTCCGCCGAAGCGCAGCGTGGATTCCGCCTGGGCAATCCAGAATGGCGACCTGAAACCTTCGGAAAAATCGGCGCTGCGCCCGGCGCCGAACACGCCGAACGACAGGCCCCAAGGCTCGCTCTTGGTGCGCTCGTTGCGGTAGGCCACGCGCGCGCCGGGAGAGAAGCCGAAGCCGTCGGCGCCGACGTTTGCCGCTATCGGGTTGTCGAGCAGCGCGTTGTGGACAAACGGGCTGGCGAGGAATTGGCGCGTCTCGTCGTTGGCGGCCGCGTTCTGGTCGAAGAACGCGAATGGGTCCATCTTGCCGAAGTTCATCGTCAGCTTTTCGCGCGAGTGCGGCTTGAAGCCAGCGAACGGCAAGGGAATCTCGGCCCGATAATAGGCTTCCGCCAGCAGTACCGCGCTGTTTTCCGGCGGGATCGCGGTGCCGAGCTGAAACGACGTGGCGTTCGGACCCACGAAGGAGGTCAGGTGCTGGGAGATTCCGCGGCCCTGCCCGACGCGAAAATGTGCGAACAGCTTGCTTTCGATATCGCCCGTCTTCACCGTCGGTGTGGTCACGGTAATGTCGGTGCGGTAGTTCAGGGTGGTCCCATTGGTGTCGACGCCGCTCGCGCGCTGGCCCACGGAGGTGAAACTTGCGCCGGCGGAAAAGCCTTCGATCGAATCGATCACCGTAGCCTGCTTCTTGATGTCGAGCGTGTTGTATTCGACTGCCTTGAGCCGCGATGCCAGCTCCGGCTCGCGCTCGGAAATGCTCTCGGTATCGAGCGCGTTTTCCAGGCGCTTGTTGTAGCCTTCCAGGGCCTGCAGGCGAATTTCAAGCCCCCCGTCCTTCGACCCCGGCCGTTCGACATAGGCTTTGAGTTTCGCCTCCAGCTCGGCGTTGCGCTTTTCCACGCTGTCCAAACGATCGGCAAGGCGTTGCAGTTGCTGCGTCAGCAGGGCCTCGTCCTGAGTTGTCGCGCGAGCCGCGGGGCTGGCGAAGCCGATCGCCAGGGCTGCCGCGGATACGAGGCGGCAGGCGAGGCGCATCAGTAGCCTCCTTTTTTCCCAATGCCCACAAAGGTGAACTCGTACTCGACCTCGAACGGCTTGAACCAAGGCCGCACGCCGGTGAGGCGGTCGGTGTGCCGGCCGAAATGGTTGTGCGGGTTGTGCGGATCCGCTGCAGGCGGGGCGATCCGATATTTGACCTTGTATTTCCCCGGCCCCTTGAGCTTGACGTTGTCGCCGTAGTGCGCGCCGTCATTGGCTACCATGGGCATCATGTCTCCGCTCACCGCGTCAGCCGTCCCCTCCTTCTTCAGCTCGTACTGCACCTTGAGGTAGGGAATCCATGCCCCCTCGTCGAATCCGTTTGGATTGTTTGCCAGGGCTTTTATGTCCGCCTCAAGGTGAATGTCGGACTCGGCGGCGGATTTCATGATGCCTTCCGGTTCCATGGTGACGGGTTGGAGATAGACGGCCTTGATCTCCATTCCGTAACGCTGCAGTGGGGCGCCGACGGGGTACTCGACAGCGAAGATCGGA
>JAPTVL010000008.1 GCA_028065725.1 Betaproteobacteria bacterium | reverse complement strand
CAGAATGAACACCGCCTCGAACATGATGGCGAAGTGGTACCACATCGCCAGCATGCCCTGGCCAAAGGCGCTGCCGAAAATGCTCGCCATGCCCACGGCCAGCGAAGGCGCGCCGCCGGTGCGGGCAAACAGGGTTTTCTCGCCCATCTCGCGGGCGAGAAATTCCATTTGTTCCACCGTCACCGGAAAGCCCCAGGAGGAAATCGTTGCCACGGCGGCCGCCGCCTCCTTGCCCACCACGCCAGCCGGGCTGTTGATGGCGAAAAAGATACCGGGATCGAGCACGGTGGCGGCGATCATCGCCATGATCGCAACAAAGGACTCCAGCACCATGCCGCCGTAGCCGATCATGCGGATATCGCGCTCGTTGGCCAGCAGTTTCGGCGTGGTGCCGGAGGCAATCAGGGCGTGGAAGCCGGACACCGCGCCGCAGGCAATCGTGATGAAAACGAAGGGGAACACCGTGCCGCCGAATATCGGACCGCTGCCGTCGACGAACTGGGTCAGCGCCGGCATCTTGATTTCCGGCCGCATTAACACAATGGCGATGGCCAGCAGAAAGATGGTGCCGAGCTTCAAAAAGGTGGAAAGGTAATCGCGCGGCGCCAGCAGCAGCCACACCGGCATGATCGCGGCAAGAAAACCATAACCGATCACGAGCCAGGCCAGGGTCAGTCCCTCGTGGTCGAACAGGGGGCGCAGGCTCTCGTTATGGTCGACCCAGCCGCCGCCCGCAACAGCGAGCAGCAACAGGGCCAGGCCGATCAAGCTGCCCTCCAGCACCCGGCCGGGGCGGATGTTGCGCATGTAAAGCCCCACCAGGACCGCGATCGGAATCGTCGCGGCAACCGTGGAAGTGGCCCACGGGCTGTGCTTCATGGCATTGACCACCACCAGCCCCAACACCGCGATCAGGATCACCATGATCATCAGGGTGCCGGCCAGCGCCGCCGCGCCGCCGATCGGCCCGAGCTCGTCGCGCGCCATCTGCCCGAGGCTACGTCCATCGCGGCGGACGGAAAAGAACATGATGGTCATGTCCTGCACGCAACCGCCCACCACTGCACCGACCAGAATCCACAACGTGCCCGGCAGGTAGCCGAACTGCGCCGCCAGCGTCGGGCCGATCAGCGGCCCCGGCCCCGCGATGGCGGCAAAGTGATGGCCGAACACCACCCACTTGTTGGTGGGAACGAAATCGCGCCCGTTATCGAAGCGTTCCGCTGGCGTGGCTCGCGTTTCGTCCAGCACCAGCACCCTGGCCGCAATCCAGGCGCTGTAGAAGCGGTAGGAGAGCGCATAGACGCAAGCGGCGGCAGCAACGAACCAGATGGCATTAATGCTCTCGCCCCGGTTGAAGGCGATACCACCCACTGCCGCCGCGCCGAGAACCGCCACCAGCAACCAGGCAATCCGCTGAAAAATAGTGCTTTGCATCTTCCCTCCCCCGTGCTGCAACGCTTTCAAGTTTTGAGAATTATAAGGTAAAATGCCCGTTCAAATCGTGGGCCGATAGCTCAGCTGGGAGAGCGCCGCGTTCGCAATGCGGAGGTCGTGAGTTCGATCCTCATTCGGTCCACCACATACCCTCAAGCCCCGCGTCTCCGTGTCCCTAACAGCATAACCGTGCCGCTTCGGAACGGTTATGCTGCCAAATAACAGCGGCACGTTTATGCTACCGGATACCGATGCGCCAAGAAATCAGCACATCGGTTCTTGCCTCAACGCTACTCCGGAATTCCCGCTATTGCTTGCCGATAGGCTTGCATCAGTTCTGGTCGGATCAATGACATCTTTTGCTTGAGCAATTCGGTGTTAACCTTCCTTCGGCTCGGATACTCGCCACGCTCACGCATCAATCGAACGACTGAAACAACCGTGTCACGTTCGTACTGCGCGCGAATTGCCATCCTCAACTTTCTCGCTGATTCATGCTTACCCTGAATTAACGCGTACGCTTCCGGAAACCAGTACTTCAAGCAAGATCGGGTGAGACCAAGAGATTTTGCCACTGTCGGCAACGACCGGACATCCTCGGGATCATTGATGATGGCATCCAGGTCTTTGGCCAGCTTTCGTCTTACCCGAACACCCAGCAATGGGCGCTTAACCCTGCTGAAGAGTTTTTCCGGGACAGAACGCAAAATATCCCCCATGTCCGACAGGACGGCCTCCGGATCGGATAGGAATAGTTTGCTCGGCATGATGCCGAGTCCGTAGCAAACGGACAGGAGTTGTGGCAATGTCGGCCGCACTCTCCCCGACAGCCATCCCGTCAATGCCCACGGCAGCATCCCGATGCGCTCGCAGAACTCCACCCGGTTACCATCCGAAAAACGCGTTACCGCCAACTTCATGAACGCTACGAATCTGCTGGCGGTAGCTGTCCCATCCAGAGTCGGCAAATGCTGCACAATATCGCATATAGCCTTCGAAACCCAGAGATCCAGCCGAGAAGTTGATCTATCCTGTTCGCTGCTGGCGAGCATTCCACCGCAATGGTCGCAACGTCCAAGATCAGGATAGCGAGGGATAAACGGCTGCGGCCGACCACAATGGCCACAAGTATCTTGCAACTGAACGCCATGGCGGATACACACCCGGTAGAGGCCGAGCGACCATGCCAAGGGACGGTAAACATCATCGCGGGACTCCACCATCTCGCCGACACAACAGGGACACCATCTCGGCTTTGGCGCCAACAACCCGGCACCATTCGGCGGTAGCAGTTCCTTTAGCGGCAGCAAACTCATGTGCCGCAGGAAGCTTGCCCCGGTCAGCCGCCCAGTTTCTTCCTGGAACAGCTCGGCATATTTGCCCAAGCCGTTTATGGTGCCGGCATGCCGGACGAAGAATCCGGCATACTTCAACTGGCGGATCGCCAAGTTGTCGGAGGCGAACACTGTTCTTACCAGCCGCCGTGGATTGACTGAATGTGCCCTGGCAAGGCGTACCAGGTAGGACAACTGTCCTTCGATCTGGTCCGCCTCCAACCCCATGGGCATCGGACGGTACAGGCGACTACGTTGCGGAATCGTAAAGTCCATGGATTCCAGTTCGGGGAAGGTATCGGGATCACGGGGCCACATGGAAACCTCCCGTCTTGTCGCGTGTCGGGTTGCGCTCTCCTACCCTTCTTTTTGAAGTCATTTTTTTCTTGGTATCCTCTGGAGCATAAATCACCGCCGGAATGCCCTCGGTAAGCAGCGTCTTGATGCTGTCCAACGACACGTCCGCCAGCTTGGACTCACCTGCCAGCGCCTCCTCAATGATGGTACTCAACCCCTTGTTGTCGAGTGCGAAGCGGCTGGCAAACTCGGCATCGACTGTCTTTCGGTTCTCGAGGATTGCTTGTTCCAGGCAACGCGTCAGCCAATCCTTGAGTATCCCGATGCAGCCCCCCGTTTTAAGGTAAAAATACTCCACGTCGGGGACTATGTCTGGTGTTACCTCCAGTGGCATCTTGTTTTGCAATGTGGCAAGTGCCGAGGCGAATGACTGTTTATCTCCCTGCTGCCAGAAATCGTAGCGAGACAGGGGTACCACCTCACTACGGCGCACCAGTTGACCGCTGTGTTCGCGGATATCGAGCAAGCGGTAGGTGCCGACCAGCACGATGATCACATCGGTTTCAATGGTCAACGACTTGAGGGATTCGAACTGGTATTCCAGCCGGCCATCATCCTTTACCATCATGAGGTGGTGTCCCTCGTCCACTATCAGAAACTTGGTTCCGCGCTTACAGATGCACTTTTCCAGCGCGCGCCGCAGGCTATCTGCAGTCGCCCCCTCCGATGGAGGAGGAAACAGCAGTTCTGGAAACATATTTCCCTGGCGCGGCAAGTTGAGCTTGTGATCGAGTAGAACATCGCCGTTTTTTTCGAGCAGCCGGAAGTAAAAATCCTTCCAGTTGAAGCTGGTTCCGTTAGGAGGAATGGCATTGATCCCCAGCACTGGAACCATGCTGGGATCGGCCGCAATCTCGTCCTCGTAATTTTTCATGAGTTGGCGATAGATGCGGCGTGCCAGCGTGGTTTTGCCGACTCCCGTGGGGCCGGTGATCGTCACCACCCTGGGCCCGGATGAACTACCCAGCGCTGCCATGGCCTTGTTGAACGCGACACTTAATAAGCTGTGGTCGATCAAGCGGTTTTTGAAGTAATCAACACGCTGCTTGAGCGACGCCTGCAGCAATTCTGGAGGAAAGTCTGCTTGTGGTTGGGTTTTCATTCGAAATCTCCAAAAAATTTAATGGCAAGATTGTCCCAGCCGTTTTCAGCTGGTTGGGCATGACCGTCATCCGGTGAGATAGCCAGTGGCGCTGGAACGACCATCATGTCGTGCGCTTCAAGCATGTCCTGCTGTTGCGAGCGCTGCCGCAATGCCTTCTCGGTAGCAGCGGCCCCCCGGAGATAGATAGCGATCATCTGGGCGTTCAGCGAACGCCGAGAGTCCTCGCGCTTCAGCCGCGCACGTAGCTCCCGCGTCGCGTCTTCGATCTCCTTTTCCGATCGTCCCTGAAACTCGGCAGCAAGCTCGGAACGGCAGATAGCCCAGTGATCGCGCAGCCAGACGAAGGCCGTGGAGGCATCGAACGGGTCGTACCTCACGGACACATTGGTCTTGGTGTATTTCGGGTCGCGGAACTCGGGCGTCCAATAGTAGGTGTAACCGATTTTCACGCCTCGCCCATATCCAACCTTGGCCGTACCTTTATTCGTGGTAGGCAGGCACATGATGATGAAATCCCGGGTGTATGGGATCAAGAGATGTCGGCGCAAACCGGCCTGTTGCGTGCCGATGGCCAGGGCTTCTCTTGGACTCATGCCCAGCGCGACGTGCTCCATCCTGGAATAAACATTGTCCAGAAACCCCTCGAATGCATCGCGGAATTCAGGCAATGTCCAGACGGCCAATTCCCGGGGGTCGTGCGTTTTGGACATCGATCTCGGTTTCTGCAGCGCCTTGTTGTTGCCGATCAGGTTATGCACGAAGGCCTCGTTGCTCATGCCAAAGAAGCGCTCGATAATGGACCCGAATCGCGGCTTACTACCCGGGCGGGTCTTCTTATGCGATTCGATGCGGGCGAGCAGGCACTCGAAATACACGCTTTCGAAATCGGAGCCCTTGTCCACCACAATATTTCTGGGAATCCGTCCATGGCGTTTGACGCAATCCCGTATCACCGCCATGCAACTGCGGTAGCTCGGCGCGTCGAACAGAATCACCCATGCCAGCACCATGCGTGTGTATGCATCGATCAGGACGGTCAGCCACGCCTTGCCCAGATTCTCGCCCTTGCGCGCGCCGACAAACTGGAGATCAAGTTCAGTGTGGTCGATATGCCCAATTTCGAAAGGACGGTCCCCATGCCGCGGGGTGGTGCGTTCCAGCCGCCAAAAGAATTCCGAATCGGCATATGCCGCCTTCTCGCCCTCTCGCGCGACAGTCATTGCATTCGCTAAGCGGCGTTTGATCTCTTTGCGGAAGGTGCGCTCTCCAGGTGATGCCAGACCTTCAGCTTCACATTGGGCACAGACTTCGCCCCAGCAACTGACCAGTGATTTCTCGCCCGGCTGCGCATAGAAATCGTCGATTACGCGATTCATGATGTCGACCACCACTTGGTCGACCTTGCGTTCCCGGTTACCGCGACGATTGATTTTTGGTAACAGTCCCAGAAACCCATTACCGTAGACCTGCTCGCTTTTGCGATACAGGGATCGCCATTTACGTATGGCGCGCACGCTAGCATGGGGTGCCGGGCCTTCGGACTTTTCCGGGAAGAGGCAGTAAAATCGGTACATGGCGTGCTCGAAATCCTCGGGGCTAGCACTCCGCACGATCCGTTCAGTCTCGACGCCCCCTGAGCACACATCTTCTGGCAGACCAGTGATGATGCCATCCCTCACCATCTGTTCCAGAACGCTCTTGCGCAGGCTGCTGATGACCTTCTCAGCATCTTCCATGAACACATCCTCGTCTCCGACGTTCAGGATTCGCTAGGGCTTGCCATCCCAGACCAGAGACTGTCCGGCTTCCACCTGGATTGGACGTAACGCCGATACCGCCGGCATCCGGTTCGATTCCAGATGAATTCGATACGCTTCCGCCGATTGCCGGTCGCGAAACAACATGGTGCGCTCCGGCTCTGCAAGCAGATCCCGGTCAAGGTCGGCATACAACAGTCCATCCGCCACCATCTTGTAGATCACGTCGGAATCGCATCCTGAATCGATCAGCCTCTTGATCGGCATCCATGCCTGGCTTCCCATCGTCGCACGGACAAGATCGACGCCTTCTTGCCGCGTTGGCGGGCAACGTTCGTCCAGGTAATCGGCCAGAAATTCGATGTTGCGGCATTGGTTCCAGTTGGTTTCGGCGGAGGAACGTACCCGGAACCCCAATCCCAGAGAGGCAGCATAACGTTCGCCCGGCGGGCAACGCCAGGTGCCACTGGCGTCCCGCACGTAAAGTTCGGAGCCTTCAGCCGCACGGGCCTGCAGCCATTCCTTGGTCTTGCATTCGACCCAACCGGAGAACTCCTCTTGCAACAGAAAAAAATCCGGCGTGGCCATGTGGTTGGCCTGTCTACCGTTGGTCGCTCGATACTGAAGCTTGACCTTGGGCGGCTGGTCGTAAAATTCATGGGTGACGTCATCGACATCCCATGTCACCACCGCAGGTAGTTCGTTCTTGTGGCTTTCCGCCTGGATGGTCATCCCCATCTTGCGACTGACGTAGCGGCAGGACACGTTGACCGCTCCGCTTTTGACCCGTCGCGTTGGTGGTGAGCTACGCACGGCGTGTATGGCTTGCCGTGCCTGTGCCGACAAATTATGTCGATTGAAATACGTTTCCAATTCCGTTGGATTCAACATTTTTGATACCCCTATCGTTGGATTTAAAAACGAAGGGAACCGGGAATTTCGGCGTGAGTTGATCCGCGCCCCTTGGCGGCATTTTTTTGCCAGACCAGGTGGTTTCTGTTTTGCAGGGGTAAGTTATGCCGTCCGACAGAATGCCTATTGACTCTTGGCATTACTGACGTAGAATGAATTCATCTGGCCTCGACAACTAGATAAATTCAATAAACGGCTCGGACTTCCAACGGTTCGGGCCGTTTGCATTTTCGCCCTATGCGGGACGTATTACACTCTCACTTTTCTTCCTGGTTTTCCTCCTTCATGATCGCCACTTTTTTGGCGGCGAAATCTTTCAGGTCATCCGCGAATCCATTTCGCGGTGCCTGAAATCCAAAATACAGTAGGTCGATGAATAGTCAAGTCTGCCATTTTGTGTCAAATTAATATGCACATTCTTGACATTAGCAAGAAAATCCCATGTTTTCCAACCTCAACATCGGCTCAATGAAAAAACCAGCAACAAAGGGGCGCCCGCGTAAAAGTGAAACCACTCGGTTCAAGGTAATCGGCTACCTGTCACCCGCCGCCTTCACGCAGCGATACTATGCAAATCAACTCGCCGCTTAACCCGTTGGACTCCACTATTGCCAACAGACCTCGTGCATTGGTTGGTCGCGAGTCACGGAATCGCAAGCGTCAGGTGCCCCACCGGCTCCCTCGCCGGCTTCACCTTGATTTCTATGTCATAGCCGAGGCGATTCAGGCACTCCATCAGCTTGCGCTCGGACAGATTCGAGAAATCTCCGCGGAGCATGGCTGACACCTTGGGTTGCGGAATACCCATGCGCCGCCCCGCTTCTTCCTGCGTGAGATTGAGCTTGCGAATCGCCCGCGTGATTTCGATCACCAGGCCGGACTTGATCTTGAGCTTCTCCGCGTCGGCGAGGCCCAGGTCGGCAAAGACGTTGCCCGTGCCGGTCTCGACTTCGATGCCTTCAATGATGCGCTTGGCCATTTCTCATCTCCTTCGCCATCGCCTCGGCCACCTTCAGCCGGGCGCGAATGGTCTCCATGTCCTGTTTCGGCGTTGCGATCCCGCTCTTGCTTTTCTTCTGGAAGCAGTGCAGGACGAACACCGCCTCCTCGAACCGGACCGTATAGACCGCGCGGTAGGTACCACCCTCGTCGTCTTCGACGACTTCCAACACACCGGCACCGCCGAACCCCTTGAGCACTTTCACCGCATCGTGCTGGTCGCCGCGCTGCGCGAAATCCAAGGCGTGGCCGAAGAACTTCCGCACATGGATCGGAAGCGCCATCAGATCCTTCTTGCTGCTCCCGATCCAGAGGAGCGGTTTTTCTTGGTCGGCCATGTTTAAATTATACATGAACAAGTATAAAAGAGGGAGCCGGGATGAAAGCGGTGGTTCACGGTTTGAGCACCAGCACGCCATCGTCGAGACGGCAAACCCATGGGCTGCGACTACCGGTCGGCAACTCGGCGGGGTTGAGCTTCTCTGCCCACGGCAAAGTCAATTCCCGCCCCAATGTCAGACACAACCGCACCGTCTTGACACTGGTGCAGCGTTTGAGCAGTTCCTGAAGCACGACACCCCGAAGGTGAAAGGTACTCTCCATCAGTTCCCGTGCCTCACTGAGCGGCTGGCGAACCCCGATCTCACTCAGAAGCTCCAGCAGGGCGCGCTCGGGAGCGGAGACGAGCGGCGCATCGCTGCGGCCCTCGAAGGGGGCGACGTGCAACAAAGCCTCCGGCTTCTCGTCGAACAGGCGCTTGCGGTGATACTCGGCGGGGAACGCCGCGAGAAACCAGTCCGGCAGGCGTACCGTTTTCCAACCATACAGATGCAGAGTTCCCTGCTGCGCGACATAGTGGCGCACTCAGTGCCAGTCCAGGGCGGACTTGCCGCCGACGTGCAGCCCGGCGATCCCGCGTTCGAGCAGCTTCAGGCTGGGATGAAGCGAGAGTCCCTGTTCGGGACGGCGAAAGACCCCCTTTCGCCAGCCGCACCAGCCATCCCGCGCGCACGTAGTGGACGGCGAGATCAGCCGACACGCCCAGATGTGCCAGATCTTCCGATGTGACGGGATCTCCGGGGGCGAGATGAGCGTAGAGGGATTTTAGTTTGCCTTTCGATAGCGTAGTCACACTACGATTGTCTATATTTTTTTAAAGGAAGGCAATTATTCACCTCTGTTGCGTGCCGCGCTACGCCTCCGCCTTTCCGGTCTCACTGCGGGCGCAGGCTCCCGTCCTTACCACATTCATCGCTCCCGCCCGGCTTCCTGCCAAGCCTTTTGCACCGGGGACAGCAGATACTCCATCACAGTGCGTTGCCCCTGATGGATTTCGGCGATGACCTGCATGCCGGGCGACAGCCGCAAGCTGTTGCCATCGGTTTCAAGGTGTTGGGCATCCAGCCGAACGAGGGCCTTGTAGCGTAAACCGGCGGCGGCATCGGAGATATCTCCATCTGCCTTCGAGGATGAACTCGGTTGATCGGCAGCGTCGGGGCCAACATGGACCACCGTGCCGTCGATCATGCCGTACTTCTGGAACGGATACGCCGAGAGTTTCAGTTTCACGTGCTGATCCCGGTGCACGAAACCCACGTCCTCGTTCTTCACATAAACCTCGGCCTGCAGCGGTTCTTCATGCGGGACCAGCGACATCAGAACGCTTCCCGGCGAAACGACCGTTCCGACCGTGTGCGTGGCCAAATCTTTGATCACGCCGCGTTGCGGCGCGCGTAGGGAAAGCAGGGCCGCCTTGTGTTCGATCTTTTCGCGCTCGTCCCGCAGCTTGCGGAATTGCGACTCGGTTTCGACCCGCTCGTTTTGCAACTCGCTGCGATAGTTCGAGGTGATCTGCGCCAGCTTCTTCTCGCTGGCGGCAATGGTCGACTTGAGGCTGGCCACCGTCGACTCCTGGGCACGCAAATCCTGCTCCTTCTCGATCCGGTCGCGCTGTTTTTCCTCAACCGCAAGTTGGCTGTAGAAGCCATCCTTGCCCAGCTTCTCGAAGGCGGCTGCACTTTTGCGGTAAGTTGGTACCGTCTCACGCAACTTGCGCGCCAGTTCTTCCGATGCCTGCAAGTCGTGCCGGGTCTTGGCGAGAATCGCCTGCTCCTGCGCCAGGGCATCCTGATAGGCTTGGCGGTGGGCGGCATACTGACTGGCGACCTGCGCGTAAATTTCGGTGGAGTCCGCCGCTTCGGTGCGCATCGGCAACCCGGCCAGTTCGGCATCGATGCGCCGCAGTTGCAAGCGCTTGAGCTCATACTCGTTGCGGATGGTGCGGGCGTCGGCTTCGGTCAGCTTGGCATCCATGCGCATCAATATCTGGCCGGCCTCGACAGATTGACCTTCCCGAACCAATATCTCCTGAACGATGCCGGCCTCCGCCGGCTGGACGATCTTCACATAGGTCTGCGGCACAAGCCGCCCCTCGGCCGAGGCGACGATGTCGAGTTTGCCGAACGTCGCCCACGCGAGCAGGATGGCGAACAAGGCAACGACACTGTAAAGCACCGTCCGAGGCAATTTTGCCGGTGGGCTCTCCTGGATGGACAGGAGGCCCGGAGCAAAATCGAGTACGTCGCTCGATAATGTCTTCACCGCTGCCTTCATGTGTCAAACATCAGTGGGTGGCAGGCGCCGCAGTCGGCGGCCATTCCCGCACCGCCATGGCGCCTGTTTTGGCTGGGTCCGGCAGCAGGGCCGCAACCTTCCTGCCCAGGAATATCGTTTCGCGCAGTTCCTTGAGTGTTTCTTCCAACTGGCCAAAGGGCGCCACCGCGTCGATGATCCACACATGCTCTCCGCATTTCCATTCGTGCGGCGCAATCTTGGGTTGGCTGGAACGCAGCCTCGCATCGACCTGATCATTGACGAAGGCCCAGGTCACGAAGGCGTAGGGCAAGCCACTCTTGGTGTAGAGCCGGCACTGGTCGAGCACGATGGGCGGCAGCACCGCCCAGTCGGTGTCGCCCAGGAACATGAACTTCTTCACCGGGTCGCGCGCATAGAGCCACAGGGCCGGGCCGAGGATCGGCAGTTTGGACAGGGCGTCCTTGGCCTGTTCCAGTGCTGCCAGGGCGGCGGTTTCAGTTGTTTTGTCAGTCATGGCTATCCTTTGTCGTCAGCGTCAACCGAGGCGGTAAGCGCAGACGGTCGCATCGAAGCGACTGCCGACGGTTTGGGCCTGGCTGCCGAAGTGGGCATCCTTCAACGTATCCTGCGCAATGCCGAGCGAAATCGCGGATTCTCCCCCGGCGGCGTAACGGGTCGCCAGCTCCCCACCCAGCGCCGCCGAATCGCT
Source organism: Betaproteobacteria bacterium (assembly GCA_028065725.1). Next base: position 24,848 of record JAPTVL010000008.1, on the reverse strand, counting down.
GCTGGACAGGTGCGCATCCAGCAGACCGTTCATCAAGCTCCACTGCGACAGCTTCGGGTTGGCCGCGCGGGCGGCGTCGAACTGCTGCACCAGCGCCTTGAAATCGAAGGTGTCGATATCCCAGCCGGTGGGACTGGTTTGCCCCCAACCGAAATACGGCACCGCCTCGACGACCTGGAGCTTGTCCACGGTCTGGTTGCTGGGTGAAGCGTACCAGTCCTTGAGGGCGATCTGACTGGCTCCGCCGGTCGAGAGGACAAGGTCGGAACCGGTCTTCTTGAAGACGAGGTCGCGCTCGGTGATGCCGCCACCCAGTGACAAGGTGTTCGAGGCGCCGACGCCCGGCAGCACGACTTCGCGTCCGTCGCCCCAGTTGAAGGCGATGACGTTGGCGCCGCCACCCGCCTGGATCGTGTCGTCGTGTTTGCCGCCAGCGATGAAATCGTTACCTGTACCTGCTTCGATTTGATCGTTTTGCGAACCGCCGAACAATGCATTGTTGCCGCCCATATCCAGCAGGGTGTCTCGGCCATTCGATCCGGCCAGCACGTCGGTGCCGCAGCCGCCGTCGAGCGTATCGTTACCGGTACCGCCCTGCAGGTAGTCGTTACCGCCCTCGCCATACACCGTGTCGTTCCCCGCCCCTGCATAGACGATATCGTTGCCGCTGCCGGACCGGATGACGTTGTTGCGCGGGCCACCGACGATGATGTCGTCGTCGCGACCGGTCGTGATGGCGGTAGCCCAAGGGGTGCCATAGGTGATGCGCGTCTTGATCAGCAGATCGTCAAAAGTTTTGATGCTGCCGTCGGCGAAGCGGAACGACTCGACCGGCGAAGCACCATTCGCATCCAGCACGAAATCCATGCCCTGATCGGCCTGCTCGCAGCCGCCGGCATTCAACATCCGGACATGGGCCGTATAAACGCCGTTGGCCTCGGTGACGCGCAAGGCCACGTTGTCGAGCGACAGACCGGCGCCGAAACGAACCGTATCCACGCCGTAGGCGTCGTCGATCCGATCCAGTCCATCGCCAAGGTTGATCAGGTAGGTGTCGTTCCCCGTTCCTCCGATCAACACATCGTTGCCCTGGCCCCCCTCCAGCGTGTCGTTGCCGGCTTGGCCATCGAGCCGATCCTTGCCGCCGCCGCCCGAGATAAAGTTGTCGCCGGCATTGCCGGTGAGCACGTTGTCGGCGCCGTTGCCACCGGCACCGATGTTGCCACTGCCGGTCAGGATCAGGTTCTCGACGTGCTCCGGGAGGACGTAGCTGACACTGGTGTAGATCGTGTCGATGCCAGAGTCGAAGGCTTCGAAGACCGTATCGGCTTCATTATCTACGATGTAGTCGTCGTTGCCCGCCCCGCCCGCCATGGCGTCGGCACCGGCGCCGCCATCAAGGATGTTCCGGCCGCTGTTGCCGACCAGCGTGTTGGCGAGTTCATTCCCGGTGGCATCGATGTCGGCCGAACCGGTCAACGTCAGATTCTCGACGTTGGCCGACAGCGCATGGCTCACGCTGGCGAACACGGTGTCGGCGCCTTCCAGCGCGGCCTCGGTGACCGTATCGCCAGCGTTATCGACGATGTAGGTGTCGTCGCCGGCCCCGCCGAGCATCACGTCGGCACCCACTCCACCGTCGAGGCGATTGCTGCCGCCGTTGCCGATCAGGACGTTGTCCAGGGCGTTTCCGGTAGCGTCCAGATCGGCGTCTCCCAAAAGTTCGATGCGTTCCACGTTATCCGGTGTGGTCAGGCTGACCGTTGTGCGCACGGTGTCGTAGCCGCCATTCGCTGCCTCGTTCACCCGGTCGTCGAGGCTGTCGACATAGTAAATGTCGTCTCCCGCGCCACCAATCATCTCGTCCGCGCCCGCTGCGCCATCGAGCACGTTGGCGGCGTCATTGCCGACGAGCAGGTTATCGAGGGCGTTGCCGGTGCCGTCGATGGCCGCGTTGCCGGTCAGCGTCAGGTTTTCGACATGCTCGGGCAGCACGAAGCTAACGGAGGCCAGCACCGAATCCGTGCCCTCGCCGAAGAACTCGCGGACCAGGTCACCCGCGTTGTCGACGACGTAAGTGTCGTCTCCCGCGCCGCCCGCCATCACGTCAGCCCCGGTGCCGCCGTCGAGACGGTTGGCGCCGGCATTGCCGGTCAGGACGTTGGCCAGTGCGTTGCCCGTGCCGTCGATGTTGGCCGAACCGGTCAGGGTCAGGTTTTCGACGTTGGCCGACAACGTGTAGGTCACGCTGGCGAATACGGCATCGGTTCCGGCATCCGCCGCCTCGATCACTGTATCGCCGACGTTGTCAACGACGTAAGTGTCGTCTCCGGCGCCACCGGCCAGCGTGTCCGCACCGGCGCCGCCGTCCAGCACGTTGTTGCCGACATTGCCGACGATCACGTTATCCAGTTCGTTGCCGGTGCCATGGAGGTTGCCAGTACCGCTCAGGGTGAGGTTCTCGACGTTCGCGCCCAGTGCATAATCGATGCCGCTGATCACGGTATCGATGCCCTCGGCGGCGTTTTCCGTCACCACGTCGCCAACCTGATCGACGACGTAGATGTCGTTGCCGCGTCCACCGGCCATGACATCGGCACCGGCACCGCCATCGAGGCGGTTGTCGCCGGCATTGCCCACAAGCTGGTTGTCGAGTTCGTTGCCGGTGGCATCGATGTCGCCCGTGCCGGTCAGTGTGAGGTTCTCCACATGGGCTGCCAAGGTGTAGCTGACGCCGGCCTTGACCGTGTCGACACCTTCGCCAGCGAGTTCGATCATCAGATCGCCGACGTTATCGACAATGTATGTGTCGTCGCCCACACTGCCGATCAGGGTGTCGACACCCAGCCCGCCGTCGAGCCTGTCGTTGCCGGCGCCCCCCGTCAGCGTGTTGTTGCCGCGATTGCCGATCAGGACGTTGTCCAGTTCGTTGCCGTGGCCCGTAAGCTCGGCCGAGCCGGTCAGCGTCAGGTTTTCAACGTTGGCGCCAAGGGTGTAGCCGTCCAGCGTGGTGTGAACGGTGTCAAAGCCTTCGTTCGCCAATTCGGTCACCGTGTCGGCGGCATCGTCGACCACATACGTGTCGTCACCAGCCCCGCCGAGCATTTCATCGGCACCCGCGCCACCGTCCAGCAGATCGTTGCCCGCGCCGCCGTCCAGCCGGTCGTAGCCGTCCATGCCGGCCAGTTCGTCGTCGCCTTCGCGGCCGAACAGCGCATCGTTGCCGGATTCGCCATAGACCTGGTCGTCGCCGGCGTCGCCCGAGAGCACGTCGTTGCCCCAGCCGCCGGCGATGAGATCGTTGCCGTTGCCTGCGAACACCACATCGTTGCCGCCTTCAGCGAAGATGGCGTCATGACCGTCGCCGCCGAACACCACATCGCTGCCCAGGCCGGCATAAATCGCGTCGTCGCCATTGCCACCCATCACCAGATCGTTGTCGGCGCCGGAATAAACAATGTCGTTGCCGTCGCCCGCGTCGATGATGTCGTTGCCGCCGTCCTCGAAGATCACGTCGTCACCACCAAGGCCCTTGACGATGTTGTTGCCGTTCTTGCCGAGGATGAGGTCCTTGCCGTCGGTGCCAATGATTTCCTCGCCGCTCGGGGAAAAGGGCGACGCGGTGACCGTCTGCGTCGTGCCGTCGCCTTGCGGTACCTGCGTTTCGTTGCTGTAGGCGAAGGTGACGTCGGCGATGGCGACCTGGCTGCCATCGGCCTTGGTCATGCTGCCTATGCCGTGCACCGTCTGGCCGTTGATGATCTGGAACTGACTATCGCTTGCCAGGTTGACGGCGGTGATGCCCATTTCGCTCAGCGTACGAAACTCTCCAGGATCGGTGATGCCGTTCTGGTTGGCGTCCTGCCAGACGCCGAATTTCGCCCATTTGTCGTCGGCGGCATCGAAGCGCCCGTCGCCGTTGCTTTCGAAGGCGCGCAAACCTTCCAAGTCGCTCTGCGCACCGTCCTTGTAGCGGGCAAAGCTGATTTCGCCCGGTTTATCAATCTTGCCGTCGCCATCGATGTCGTAGGCGAGCAGGCCATCGTCCTTGCCCACCCATGAGGTACGGTGCTTCCAGCCGTCGCCATTGACGTCGAAGAAGACATTGGAGTCGTCGACGTTCACGAACTCGAAGCCGTTGCCGTTCAGATCCACGGCAATGGGCTTCTTGCCGCCACCGCCGCCACCCGGCGGGGTCGGTGGCAGGTAGGGGCCGTAGTGCGGTACCGAGATCGACTGGATGGTGCTGGCGCCGTGCGGGTCGGTGATCTTGACCTGGAAGACGTCGGTCGCCGGGTACACCGCCTGGCTGGGCAGGTTGCCGGGGTAGTACAGCGTGCCGTCCTTGGTGCCGGCATACTGGCCGTTGTAGACGATACGGTCGCTGGGGATGCCCGGTTCCTTCCAACTCGTGTACTGGAAGGTGCCATCCGCATTCAGGCTGACGCCGCCGTATTGGGGCTGGTTGACGATCTCATAGGTCAGGCTCGATGCCGGGTCGTCCACGTCGGTACCGGTCACGCGCCCGGCGCCGCTGTCTTCGGCGGTGATCGGCGTGATGTGGTACTCGTAGTTCCATTGACCCGGCGCAGGGTTGTAGATGATGGTTTCGGTCGTGTTGCCATCCCAATCGGTCGTGCGCTGGATGGCATACGGCGTGTAGATCGGGTTGCCGCCGCTGACGTACTGCCCGCCGCCACCCCATTCGTCGGTGGCGCTGTAAACTACCGGCGTGTAGCCATAGACGGCTTGGGTGGTGTGATCTACATGATCCAGCGTCGGTGCGTCATTGACGTTCTGCAGGGTGATGTCGACCGTCGAGGTGCCGGTCTGGCCGTTGGCTGCCTGCGCCACGTAGTCGAACCCTGCCGCATCGCCGGCATAGTTCGGCTCCGGCGTGAAATGCACGAAGCCGTTGGGGTCGATGAAGCCCGTGCCGTGGCGGAAATTGGTCAGGCCGGTAATCGTCAGGTCGCGCCCCAGAATGCCGCCCAGGGTGTCGTTGGCGAGCAGATCGGCGCCGCTGACGATGATTTCCACGTCCTCGTAACCGGTCACGCCGTCGCGGTTGGCTTCGACCTGAGTCTTGTCGTCGATGCGGGTGACCAGGAGCGACAGGTGGCCGTTCTCGCTGGCCTGCACCAGGATGCCCTCGGGCACCACTGAAACGCGAGTACCCTGGCTGTCGGCCTCCAGATCGGGGCTGGCGAGTTGTTTCTTCACGCCGTTCTGCGTGAAGGTGCTCATGGCGTAGTTGAGTTCGGTGACACCCAAAGCATCGAGCGTCTGGACTTCGCCATCTTCCTGCTGACCGTCCTGGTTCAGGTCGCGCCAGAGCTTGAGTTCGTTCCAGACGGGATCGTTGGCGGTGAGCCGGCCATCGTAATTGGCGTCGACCCAGGTCATGCCGGCGAGTCCGCGCCGGGACAGGGCCACGGCGCCGTTGGAGAAAAGCTCCTTACCCGAATCGATACTCCCGTTGTAGTTCCGATCCAGCACCAGCAGGGCGTCGTCGCCCTTGATCCAGGCGGTTTGCTTCATATAGCCGGAATCGTCGACGTCGAAGGCCACGCCATGCGCCTTGTCGGTGACTTCGATGCCGTCGCCGTCCAGGTCGAGCGCGACCGGGCGGAAGGTCTGGCTGGCGCCGGTGAGCGGCGCGGCGAGCTGGCCGTCGCGTCCGGCGCGCTCATCTTCAGTCAGGCCAGCTTTGGGGTCACCGGCATCGGTCTGCATCCTGGCGGTGTTGACTTCCCACATCGGCGCAATGGCGCCACGACCGAGGGCCGAGCGCACCATGCCTTCGATGATGGACTGGTAGCTCTCGGGGCTGCCGGGCTCGGCGTTGTAGGGGTTGCCGGCGGTGTCGAAGCGCAGCGCCGGGTGCTTCTCGGCGCCGGTCAAGGGGTCGATGTCGCTGTAGCGGTAGCCCGCCATGTCGTAGCCGACCGAGGGCATGCGGTTGGGAATCAGCCCCAACTGGCTGCCGGGGTTCTGGCTCCGCTCCCGCTCGATCAGGCTGTTGAGCACGGCCAGCGTGCTCGTCATGACGTTCTCGACGGCTTCCTTGCCGCCGGTCTCGCCCGCCGCCTGGTAGCTGATGCCGTTGCCGTTCCAGATGTACTGGCCGGAACCCCAGGGGTCGGGGATGTCGGGTTCGTCGCCGAAGAGGGAGTCGATCAGGCTGTAGATGGCGTAGGCCCAGCCGATGACGGGGATGGTATAAGCCCCGACCACCTTCATCATCACCAGGTCCACCACCGCCACTGCCGCGCCGGTTTCGTCCCCGTGGGCGATGCTGTTGACGAGGTTGAGATAGGGCAGCGCTTCGCCGATGACATTGCCCGCGCTCTGCAATCCGGCAGGCACTTCCGTGATGAGGCCGGAGGTTTGCAGGAAGGCCGCTGCATCGGCCGCTCCCTTGACGGCGTAGGCCGCCGAGGTGATGGCGCCAATCCCGTCTCCTCGTTCCAGAGCATTGGATAAGCTGTAGAGCGAGAGCACGGAACCCGCAATACTGGCCGCAGCCCCCAATCCGGGGAGATCACGGGTGCCATCGAGGTAGTCGAGGTCGGCCGCCAGCCGCAGCCCGGAGGCGACGATGGGCAGGGGCTCACCCGTCTGGATGGCCTTGATGAGGGACAGGGCGTCGATCAGCGAGCCGACGCCATTGCTGATGGTTTGCAGGGTGGACTCGGACTGGCTGATGAGTGTGGGGTTGCCGTAGTAGTCGGTGCCGGGGACGGCCTGCCCCTTCACCTCGACCAAGGCGTCACGTATGGCCGTATCGTGGGGATTGGCGCTATCGCCGAGTTCCTGCCCCTGGCGAGTCATGTCCTGTAGCGTCGGGGCTTCGATACCGTTGGCCGCCAGGGTTTGTTTGAATTGCTCATTGAGTCCGGCGCTGACCGTCGCGCCGTCGATCTGGGTGATGCCCTGGAACTGACCGTTGGCGAACAGCGTCTGCACGCTGTGCCCGCCGGCATCGACCGTGGTGACGCGGGTCAGCGCCGGCGTCTGGCTGTCCAGGTATTGCCGGGTTTCCAGGGTGATGCGGGTGCCATTCTCGATGCGGGTTTCTTCGCGCAGGGTGCCGATGCGCACCCCATCGCCGTCCAGCAGGGCGCTCACGCGAATGCTTTGCAGCACTTCCCCGGTCGAACGATCCTGAATGCTCGCCGTCACCGTGCCGTTGAAGCCTTCAAGCGGAATCATGGCGATGGCGCCGGTCTGGGCGCCGGAAGTGAATGCCGTGGCTAGACTGCCGCCGAGGGCGGTCAGTTGGGCATCCGTGAGCGTACCTTCGACGTTCCAGGTGGCAGTCTTGCCGGCGTAGGCGCCGGTGAGGAAGTCGAAGCCGGTCACGGCGCCCTGGCCATCGGTCAAGGCACGGGCCACTTGGCCGTCCGCCGTCAGGATGAAGGTGCCGTTGGCTCCGCTCACCGCCACGGCTTGTCCGTCTCCCAAGGCTGCGATGTCCAGTTGCGGGTCGTTCAGCAGGGTATCGCGCAGCGCGGCAAAGGCCGAGTTCTGGGTAAGTTGCAGCGGATCGATGCCCAAGCTGCCCAGGTCGCCGCCGGCGTCCGCCAGCAGGATAGGGCTGACCATGCGGCGCACCAGGTCGGCAGCGGATTGCCGCGCCGATGAACCGGTATCGCCCAGATCGGCACCGGCCAGGTCGAAGGCAAGGAGGGCGGCGAAGGATTCGGCTTTGGCCAGCGTGGTGATGCCGCTTTCATCGATCAGCAAGCCGGCCTCGTCGCCTTCGAGCCCGGCGACGAGAAACCGGGTCTTGCCGTTGATGGTCTTGCGCTCGATGATGGTCTTGCCGTCCTGCAGGATCGATTTGCCCTCAAGAATCAGCGAACCGATCCCCGCATTCCCGCCCCAGGTGAAGCCGGTCAGGGTCTGTCTATCGACCGCGAACAGCTGTCCATCCGACGTCACGCCGATCACCGCACCGTCCGCCACTTTGTGGCCTGCCTTGTCGCCTGCATCGATGAGGTCGATGAAGTTCTTCGTGTCTGCTGGCTGGCTCTGGCCGCGGCGCATCAGCACTTTCAAAAACGTCAGCTGCGCGCTCGCGCCGACTGTGGCGGTGTCGAAGGTACTTGTGCCTGCGGCGGCGTCGAACAGCCCTTTGAGCTTGTCCGAGACCAGAACCCGGCCGAGCACCTGGCCCACGTTGTCGGCTTTGGCGATGGCTAAATAGGATAATTTCTTCTCCAACTCGCCCCTGATCCGATCCGCATTGAAGGCGTCATCTGGCAAAGCCTTGATGGTATTCAGGGCTGTTTGCAGCGATCCGTAAACGCTGCCCTGATTGGCCGCTTTATCGAGCATGACAAGGATGCGCGTTTGCTCAACTTGCGACAGTGCATTGAAACGTGAATCTCCGAGGATTGAGCTGATACCGGGATACTTCGTGCCAGCACCGGCAAGATTGAGTGAGATGATTGGATTCTCGAACGTCGAGAAAAAGACGCTCTGATTGCCAAGTTCGGCAAGCCAGGCGTTGATAATTTTTTCATCCAAGCCATTGAGGTCTAGATGACCACCACTGTCGCGATTGGATGTCAGCTTTTTGATAATGTCCGAATCCTGAAAATCCAGAAATTGTTGTTCTTTTCCGTTAACGATTACCGTCTGCTTCGTGTCAATGGCCCAAGATTTGACGAGGCTCAGAAAACTTGTTGCGACCGCTTTGCCTTGCTGACCGAAGTCGACTTGGATTACCCCTACCGAGTAGCCTGAGTTTCCGGCTTTCGGCCCTGTAACGAAGTTCAGGCTGTATGGATTCCTGCCTGCCTCCGTGCCATACCCCATCGCCATGGCATAGATGGCGCGCAGTTGTTCCTGTGTGAAGCTCATTTATCGTCCCCTTTCCAGTTTCTGATTGCCTGAATGTCAAAGAAATACGCGGCGAGATCGTGCATGATCTGCGTGGGCGTGCGCAGCTTGGTGGCGTCTTTGATTCCCCGCCGTTTCATCTCATCGCGATAACGATGCAGCAGGTCGAGTTTGGCCCAGATCACCTCCCGCGCATCGATCACTTTGATGAACGGTGGCAGAGGAGCTACAGGCTCGCCATCTTCCCAGCGCAGCCGTATCACGGTATACGCCCCGACTTTCACCAGGACTGTTCCATCCGGTAGTAGATTGGGATCGTCTGGGTAATTCCAAAACGGCGATTGTGTCCAAGATATTAGCGGATTGGGTTTACATCCAATTTCCATCTCTTCAATGGGTATGGATTTACCGGGGGGGTAGTAGCGCACTACGGTCTTTGCCCAAAAGGGATTTCCATACGTCCATCGATTTGCATCTCTTGTGGTTTTTCGGGCGATAAACCACTTTAGCGGTTCGCAGTCCATGCGCTTGCCTCTTATCCACGCATTTTGATATTTCATTTCCCACCCCCTCTTGCCAAGCCGGAGGTCGCCCCGCTTCTGAAGTAACGTCGGAAGGGTATCGATCTCCTTGAAGAGTTTATCGATATCGTCATTTTTGTCGCTTGAAGTAACAATATCGGCTAACCAAGTATCTGATAACGCTAACCCGCTTCCCGGTCTCGGTGAAATAAAGAATTCCCAATTGAACTCGTACATATCTTTAGGCAGCACGGTTTCCACATCAGGAATGCTTGCTTCCTTCTGATTATTGCGGTCACTGGGTATCCTTCCGTAGCGGTATTGGGGGTGCCCACGGTAAGTAGGCGGATCAATATCCACCTCAACCCGCTTTCTGCTGAAGAACCCCTCCATCCACATTCCTGCGCCGGATTTGCGAAGGATCACGACCGGTTCTCCGTCCGGCCCCCAGGCTTTTGCGTCGTCCGGGTTGGCGCCATTTAAGGGCGAATCATCCTCTGTTCTGAACGGCGAATACCCCACAGTCGCCAGTTCGAAGACCTGATACGGCTTCGGATACAGCCGGTAGGCCACGTCGGGATAGGTTGGCTTGTCCTTGATAACGATGCCTACATCCTTGAGTAGCTCCTTGGATTCCTCAGGCCCGAGCTTTCTGACACCGCCCGTCGAACCGCCATCCTCTGCCCAGGCGCCACCGCATAGCACCAGCAAAACCAGAAGCGACAGCAGCCATCTTTTCATGCCGCCACCCTCCATTCCACTTCATTCGCCGCTTCGACCGCTGTCTTGTCATCGATGCGGGTGACCAGCAGCGACAGGCGCCCGTTCTCGCTCGATTGCACCAGGATGCCTTCGGGCACCACTGAAACGCGGGTGCCTTGACTGTCCGCCTCCAGGTCGGGGCTGGCCAATTGTTTGATCTGGCCGTTCTGGGTGAAGGTGCCCATGCTGTAGTTGAGTTCGGTGATGTTAAGGCTCGCCAGGGTCTGCTTTTCTCCGGCCTCGTCCACGCCGTCGCCGTCGTCCAGCCATACCTTCAGCTCATTCCAACCCGAGCCCGCGTTGTCTCGCTTAGGCTCGGCATCGGAAAGACTATATGGATTTGAACCTGCTTCGGTGCCATAACCCATAACAAAACCGTAAATGGTTTTAAGCTGCTGTAGTGTGTAGCTCATTTGCGTACTCCGTATTCAACTCAATTTGTTGAAAGTCTTTTTAACAATTCCTTGCTGATGCGTTCTGTGCTGAGCGGATCCCAGTGAAGGCTAGCAATGTCGCAACAAAAAAAATGAGTTGTTGTATCAGTTTCCGTCTCATCTGATTGCTCTTCTTTCCATTCACTCTGCGTGTGCTCGTAGTGGGAGCGCATAATTCCCCCCCGTCTGCCGAAACCCCAGCCGCTTCAAAAAACGATCCATTTTCTCCAGTTCAACCCCACTGTTGATCCCGACCGAAAGCTCGAACATGCCCCGGTTCTCCGCCCATTTGCGGAAGGCGACAAGCAGTTTCAACCCCGCGCCGCTCATACGCCGATCCGGCAGCACGTCGTAGTGGATGACGCTGGCCACCAGCAGGTCGGAGAAGAAGTGCCGCTCCACGCCGCCAATGAGCGCGCCGATGATCTGCCCGGCGTCGTCCTCCGCCACGAAGAAGCAGTGGGTCTTGTTGGCGTTCTGTCCGGTCTCGATCACCGCCCGCAGGTTCTGCGCCACGCGCTCGGCGTTGTAGTCGTAGGCCGAGAAGCGGGTAGCCGCATGCATGCGCCGCCCGCCTTCGACACAGGCAGAAATGTCATCGAGGGTCGCAAATCGGATTTTCATGGGGGATTCAGGCTTTCTCCGGGGCCGGGCGGACGGGTTTGCCGGCGCGCTCCTCGGAGAGCACCGTGATCCGCTCGCCGATGCGTACCACCTCATCCACCAGGAGGTTTTTCGGTAGCGCATGGGTGATGAAGAGCATGGTGACCTGTCCGCGCAACTGGTTGATGGTGGCGGCGAAGTGTTCGGCGGTTTGCGGGTCCAGCGCGCTGGTGGCTTCATCAAAGATGAGAATCTTCGGACGCTTCAGGAGCGCGCGGGCAATCGCCAGCCGCTGGCGCTGGCCGCCGGAGAGCCCCGATCCGCGCTCGCCGATCTCGGTCTGATACCCGTTGGGCAGCTTCTCGATGGCCTCGTGGATTTCCGCCAGCTTGCAGGCCTGGACGATGCGCTCGAAGGTGGCGTGCGGGTTGGCGGCAAGCAGGTTGTCGTAGATGGTGCCGGAGAAGAGCACAGTCTCCTGCGGCACCACGCCGAAGTAGTGGCGCAGTTCGTTGGCGGAGAGGTTCTGGATGTCGGTGCCGTCGAGCTTGATGCGCCCATCCGATGGCTGGTAGAAGCCTTGCAGCAGTTTGGCGAGGGTACTTTTACCGGAGCCGGATGGCCCCATGATGGCGACGGTGCTGCCCGGCGGCACGGTGAGGTCGAAGTCCCGGTAGAGGTAAGGGTGTTTCTCGCTATGACGGAACGCGAGACCTTCGATCTCGATCAGCCCCTTGCCTTCGGCCATACGTGTTGGAATAACCGCGTAGGGTTCGGTCGGTGCATTCATCACGTCGCCCAGGCGCTTGACCGACAGGCTGGCCTGCTGGAACTGTTGCCACAGGCCGACCAGGCGCATCATGGGCTGGCTGAGCTTGCCGGCGAACATCTGGAAGGCCACCAGCATGCCGATGGTGAATTCGGTGCTGCTCATCACCGTGTACGCACCGATGACGAGGATGAGCAGGCTCATCAGTTGTTCGAGCGTCGTCGCTGCCGTGTTGTAGCTATTGGCGAGTTGCCGTGTCTGGAAGGTGGCGTGCAGGTAATCGGCAAGGTAATCCGAGAAGCGCGCCTTCAGTTGCGGCTCCATCTGCAGGCTTTTCACCGTTTCCACGCCGGCGATGTATTCGGTGATGAACGCCTGGTTGCGGGCGCCCAGCAGGAACTGGTGGTTCAGTTGCGACTGGAACAAGGGTGCGACCACGGCGCTGATGAGGGCAATGACGGTGAGGACCGCCAGGGCGACCAAGGTCAGCTTGACGCTGTACCAGAACATGATGCCGACGAAGATGAGCAGGAAGGGCAGGTCGAGCACCAAGGTGACGGCGGCGCTGGCAACGAATTCGCGAATGGTCTCGACGCCATGCAGCCGGGCGGCGATGACACCGGTGGGGCGCTTCTCAAAATAGCGCGGCGGCAGCTTGAAGAGGTGGTCGAAGACGGCCGACGCCAGCACGGCATCGACCCGGTTGCCGGTGTGCAGGACGAGATACTGGCGCACCCAGGTGAGGATGGCCGAGAAGATCATGAACACCGCCATGCCGATGGCGATGACCACGAGGGTGCTTTCGGTGCGGTGCACCACCACCTTGTCGATGATGGTTTGCGTGAAGAGCGGTGTGCCCAGCGCCAGCAACTGCATGACCAGCGAGGCGAGCAGGACATCGCGCCAGACCTTCTTGTGTTTCAGCAGATCGGGGACGAACCAGCGGAAGCCGAAACGGGTGGCGCTGCCGACCACGTCCGGGTCGAGAATGGGCGGACGCCCCTTGGCTACGAAGAAAACGACGCCGAGATAGTAGTCGGCGAACATATCATGGGGCAACTCGGAGGGTGCATTGGTGCCAGCCTCGAAATACTGGACGCGTTCCGGCGAAACATCGGTAACGAGTCCCAAGCGGGCACCCGGCATGGCGACTTCCTCGATTGTCGCTGCCTCTCCCACTGCAGGAGCCTCTGCCGCGGCTGCAGCCTGGTCCTTCGGCGGTGCCAGCAAGGTCAGGCAAGGCGTTGCTACCTCACCCAGTGCCGAGGCCTCGCAAGGCTTGAGCTTGATGCGAAAGCCCAAGGCCCGGACGGCATGAATCAGGGTATCGGTGGTGTAAGGCGGGGGAAACTGCTTGAGGAGCAGTTCGGGATCAAAAGGGATGCGATTGAGCGCGCATAGGCTACCTACGGCCCAAACCAGCTGGGCCGGGTCGAGCCGCCACCGGTCTTGTGCTGGTTTCGATCCGGACTTCCGAGCTCCAAGCGACCGCAAAACCCTCACCACCGAGCACCCCGCTCGTCGGTCGCTTGCGTCACCTGAGGAATGGCGTCCGGCGTGATCCTGCCAAGAGCAGGCCGAAACCACGGCGCCGCTTGTGTGTTTACGTGCCCTTCCGAATCGGCAACCGTATCCCGATGCACTCCCTGCATGCTTTATCCATCTTGTTCATTGTTTTTACGGCAAACAGATTATCCAATTGTAATGGGGGGGGGGTGTCAATAGCAAGATGGCATTTTGTCGCGGGAATTTTTCAGAAGTGTTGTACTGGCGAGACAGTGGTGTGCGCCCTCACATGCGGGCACCACTCAAGCCGAGGTTGAGCCCCTTCATCCGCTGGCGTAAGATTCTATGCAGGCACCCGCCCGAGTTGTGAGCGACTCAAAAAAGGTCATCCCGCTGCACCCTGAAGTTTTCATCCGACCATTGGGATTCCCACTGTGCTGGATGCGTAATCGCTCAACGTCCCGCGCAGAATTTGGAGAATTTCAATGAAATCCGACTTCAGTTCCCTCGCGTTTGTCGCCCGCCAAAACCTTGTGGCGTCCGTTGTTTCCGTGTCAATTGGCCACACGCAACAGTTGCTTGCTGCCAGCCTTGGATATGCCAGCCTGGCGGCCATCCAGGCATCCACCGAAGAAGCGCCCGGTATTGCTGGGGCCGACTTTGTCATCCTGGACGTGGCAGGACTGTCCGCTAGGGCGGTGTCCCTCGGTTATGGCGCGGTGTCAGATCAAATCACCGATGCGATTGCCTCCGCCATCAAGAGTGATCCTGAGCCGCCAGCCGTTTTCCTGAGTCCGCTCGATTTCATCGAAGCTGTCGCAGGCCGGTTTGCCAATGACACGGTGATGGATCACGATGCCGTATCCGACGCGGCCGCCAATACGAATGCCTACTTCGAAGAGGCCTACCCCGAGGCGACTGAGCCCGATGAGGCGCTGAAGGACTGCCGCGAGTTTTGGGAAATCCCGGTCGAAGGCAATGTCGGCATGGATCAAGACCCCGACAAGCCTTTCAGCGGCGACAACATCCTGGTCAAAGGCGTTGTGCGGGTCTGGAAGGCTGGACGGGTCTGCCTCATGAACGACATGGAGCTCGACATTGGCGCAGGTGTCGACAGCTACTACGAGCTTGACGAAGCTGATGTGTAAGGCGTTCGATTCAGAGTAAACCAAAAACGCACCCATTTACACCCATTCAAAGGCCGTGTAGCTTCAAAATGGGTGTTAATGGGTGTAGTATTGGTCGCATGCTACGTTCAGACACCCTCCAGATCACCCCCGAGATCCTGAGCCTGATTGCCCGGATCGACGAATTCAAAGGCGCATGGCGGGCCTTGGGAACGCTCGCGCCAGAGCGTCTTTCATCGCTGCGGCGGGTCGCGACCATCGAAAGCATAGGATCAAGCACCCGTATCGAAGGCAGCAAGCTGACCGACCGCGAGGTGGAGCGCTTGCTCTCCAACCTCGCCATTCAGTCTTTCGACACCCGCGACGAGCAGGAGGTAGCCGGTTACGCCGAGTTGATGGATCTGGTGTTCAGCTCGTGGCAGGACATCCCGTTCAACGAGAACCACATCAAGCAACTGCACCAGATTCTGCTGCGCCACAGCGAAAAGGACGCGCGCCACCGGGGACAGTACAAGACCAACTCGAACAGCGTCGCCGCCTTCGATGAAAACGGAACACAGACCGGGATCGTATTCGAGACCGCCACGCCGTTTGACACGCCACGGTTGATGGCCGAATTGGCGTCCTGGGTGAACGATGAGCGGGAAAAGGGGCATCTCCACCCCTTGTTGATCATCGCGATCTTCGTGGTGGTATTTCTGGAAATCCACCCCTTCCAGGATGGCAACGGGCGTTTGAGCCGGGTGCTGACGACCCTGCTGCTGCTCCAGGCCGGGTACGCCTATGTGCCCTACAGCTCGCTGGAGAGTGTGATTGAGCTGAACAAGGAAGCCTATTACCTGGCTCTGCGTCAGACCCAAGGCACCATCCGCACAGAGGCACCCAACTGGCAGCCATGGCTGGTGTTTTTCTTGCGCTCGCTGGCCGAGCAGGTTCGGCGTCTGGAGAAGAAGGTCGAGCGCGAAAAGATCGTGCTGGCCGCGCTGCCCAAGCTGTCACTGCAGATCGTGGAATTCGCCCGAGAGCACGGGCGCGTCACGATGATGGATGCCATCAAACTGACCGGAGCCAGCCGCAACACCCTGAAGCAACACTTCCGCGACCTGACCGAGCGCAACCATCTGGAGCAGCACGGCAGCGGACGTGGGGTGTGGTACGGGCTGAAGTGACTCGTGTTCTCTCCTGCGCGTACTTCTGCGGGTTCGGCGGGCAACGGACAAACGACCGAAATCTTCCGCTCTGGCCCGAAGGATTACGCAGGGGTTTGGGAAATGAGTTCGGAATCGGTGGTATACTGCACCACCACATACCCTCAAGCCCCGCGTCTCCGTTGAAACCGAATCCGTAACTTTGCACCTAGTGCAAGGTTATGCATCCGGAACGGAAGTGCAGCTAATTGCATCCCAAAAAAATTGGGCTGTTAGCAGCCATGAAAAAGCCCCAAGAGATTCTTGGAGCTTTTTTTGTTTGGGTCAGCGCTTTGGCTCGCCGGTTCGGATAAATCTGGGTGTTGATTATCGTTAACCCAGTCTTCCTCAAGATGGTGCTAGAAAAGTATGGAGCAATTTGATGGGTCCCGAGAACGTTATTCGCTTGTGTTGACTGGCCCAAGTCTGAATAGGTGCTATCACTGGCGGGTTTGGCGTTCATCGGGGGCTCCGTGTGGTGGTTGACGACAAGCACATGAACGCGCTGTTCGATCGGGAAGCCAAGCTATTTCTGATGCGTTTCGCATCAAGCCCCTACCCCGGATACACCAGACCTGGTAGATTGCAACCTTTGCCATCGATTACGACTTTATGCGATCCGATCAGCAGCATTCAGAGGCCGCAGCAAGTGAGCCTTGGGTATCCGTCGAACAGATTACCGCGCACTTGGGGGTGACGCGCGATTCGATATACCGGTGGATTGACCGCAAGGGACTGCCTGGGCACCGCGTCGGGCGCCTCTGGAAGTTCAAGATTTCCGAGGTCGATGAGTGGGTACGCGCAGGAGGCGCGGACGAAACACAACAAAAGCAGATCTGATTATGGCCAAAACAAAAAAACCGACTCAACAACCCAGCCTGCCATTTCCGCCGGCAGCCGACACCCTGCATCAGGAAGGCAACTGGCTGTGGATTCCGCTGCGCAAGGAATGGCGCGATGTCACGACCAAGCCGGAGGAGATCGTTCGACAGAAATTCATCCGCACGCTGGTCGAGCATTACGGCTACGCGCTGGAACAGATGGATCAGGAGCGGCGCACGCAGCACGGTCACAAGAGCCCGCGTGCCGACATTGTGATCTGGCAAACGGCCACGGAGGAAGCGATGAAGTTGCATTCAGTACGGGGGCAAATCGAATCACGCTTGACGGGCACGTCACCGACAATGAAAAACATCTCCAAGCCTTCGTTGCTCGATATCGAATTTCCATTGCCCGATATCGAAGTTCAGGAGCAGTTAGTAGAAAGCGTGGCATCAGCGCGAGCGATTGCCGTAGCCAAGCGCACCGAAGCCGCCACCCTCCGCCAATCCGCCTGGGCCGCGTTCGAATCTGCGCTGTTCACTCCCGCAGAGCCGAGCACCGCATGACGCTGGACTTCGCCACCCTCGATGCCCTGCGTACCTGCCACCCTGCCTGGCGGTTGCTGCGTTCAGACCACGCAGCGCTGGTGGCGAGCTTTCTGCACCGCGTATTCGTGGCGCCCAATGTGCGGGTGATGGCGGCAGCCGATTTGTCCGAGGCGCTGGAAGATGAACTGTACGCCCTGCGCCTGCAGCTTGGCGAAACCGCGTTTCCCAAGCCCGCGCTCGAATATCTGAACGACTGGGCGTCGCCGGATAAGGGCTGGCTGCGCAAGTTTTACAAGCCTGGCACCGACGAGGCACAATTTGACCTCACGCCCTCGACCGAGAAGGCCATCGCCTGGCTGGCACAGCTTTCCGAGCGGCAGTTCGTCGGCACCGAATCGCGCCTGCTCACGCTGTTCGACCTGCTCAAGCAGATGAGCGAGGGTAGCGAGGCCGACCCGGCCAAGCGCATCGCCGAACTGCACAAGAAGCGCGACGAGATCGATGCCGAGATTGCCCGCGTGTTGACGGGCGACGTGCCGCTATTGGACGACACGGCGCTGAAGGATCGCTTTCAGCAGTTCATGCAGGGCGCGCGCGAGTTGCTCACCGACTTTCGCGAGGTGGAGCACAACTTCCGCCAGCTGGACCGGCGCGTGCGCGAGCGCATTGCGCTGTGGGAGGGTAGCAAGGGTGCGCTGCTGGAGGACATCATGGGCGAACGCGATGCGATTGCCGATTCCGATCAGGGCAAGAGCTTCCGCGCGTTATGGGATTTCCTGCTCTCCAGCCGCCGCCAGGAGGAATTGACCAAGTTGTTGGGACGGGTGCTTCAGCTTCCGGCGGTGGCCGCCTTGCAGCCCGATGCCCGTACCCGCCGCGTGCATTACGACTGGATGGAGGCCGGCGAACACACTCAACGCACTGTGGCGGCCTTGTCGCAACAACTGCGCCGCTTTCTCGATGACCAGGCCTGGCTGGAAAACCGCCGCATCATGGATATTCTGCACGGTATCGAGAGCAAGGCCCTGGCGCTGCGGGAAGCGCCGCCGACGGGAACCGTGATGATGGAGATGGCCGAGTCTTGCGCCGATATCGAACTGGCGATGGAACGGCCCTTGTTTATGCCGGCGGTGAAACCGGTCATTGCCAACCTGGCACTGATGGCGGGCGACGAGGATATCGACCCTTCGGCCTTGTTCGATCAGGTGGTGGTTGACAAGGCCAGGCTGACCCGTCACATCCGCCATGCCTTGCAGGACCGGGCGCAGGTCACCTTGCGCGAACTGGTGGCCGCCCAGCCACTGCAGCAGGGCTTGGCAGAATTGGTGGCCTACCTGCAACTGGGCAGCGATGCCTTCGACGCGGTGGTGGACGAGGACACGCCGGAAGCCATTCACTGGCAGGCAGAGGATGACCGTGGCGAACCCGTGAGTCGCACGGCCCGCCTGCCTCGGGTGATTTTCATGCGCTGACCCGAGAACGAACCAGGGAGTTCAACAGGGATGGAACAAGACTTCACCAGCGTCGCTGCCACACCCGAACCGGATTTGTCGTCGTTGCTGATCGGGCTGCTCAAGGGGGTGCAGTACCGGGAGCAGGATGAGCGCCAGTGGGCGGCACTGCTGAACCTGCAAGCCCGTGTGAGGGATTATGTGGCGGTACTCAATCTGGAACTGGTGCTGGATGAGGCCGAGGGTTATGCCTTCCTGAAAAGCCGCCCGGAACCTGCGGAGAATGATCCATCACCGCGCTTGCCTCGCTTGGTCGCGCGTCGCCCCTTGTCGTTTTCGGTGAGTCTGTTGCTGGCCTTGCTGCGCAAGAAGCTGGCCGAATTTGATGCCGGCGGCGGTGACACGCGTCTGGTGCTGTCGCGTGATGAGATCGTCGAGCTGGTACGGGTATTTTTGCCTGACGGGCCGAACGAGGCCAAACTGATCGATCAGATCGAAACCACCATCAACAAGGTGGTGGAACTGGGCTTTCTGCACAAGCTCAAGCCTGCCAGTGGTGGTACTGCGGCGCAGGCCAGTTACGAGGTTCGGCGCATCCTGAAGGCTTTTGTCGACGCGCAGTGGCTGGCCGAGTTCGATGCCCGCCTAGCAGTCTACCAATCCGCCCTGTCGGATGCGGCATCGGCCAGGGAGGCGCGCGATGAGTGAGGCGCAGTCCCTGGGACTGGACTTCGTGGCGGACGATGCGTTGTCGGGCTTTCGTCTCTCCCGGTTGGAAGTTTTCAACTGGGGCACTTTCGATGGCCGGGTTTGGACGCTGCAACTGGACGGCAAGAATGGGCTGCTCACCGGCGACATCGGTTCCGGCAAGTCCACGCTGGTGGATGCCATCACCACGCTGCTGGTGCCGGCCCATCGCATCGCCTACAACAAGGCCGCCGGCGCGGACAGCAGGGAGCGAACCTTGCGTTCCTACGTGTTGGGGCACTACAAGTCCGAACGCAATGAGGTCACGGGGGTAGCCAGGCCGGTATCCCTGCGTGACAACAACAGCTATTCCGTCATCCTGGGCGTATTTCACAATGCCGGCTACGACCAGACGGTAAGCCTGGCGCAGGTGTTCTGGATGAAGGAGGCACAAGGGCAGCCCGCCCGTTTCTTCCTCGGGGCCGAGCGTGGCCTGTCGATTGCGGAAGACTTCGCCAACTTCGGCACCGACATCGCCGCCCTGCGCAAGAAGCTGCGCGGAACCGGCGCCGAACTGCACGACAGCTTTCCGCCCTATGCCGCGTGGTTCAGGCGCCGCTTCGGCATCGAGAATGATCAGGCGCTGGAGCTGTTCCATCAGACGGTGTCGATGAAGTCGGTGGGCAATCTGACCGACTTCGTGCGCAACCATATGCTGGAGCCGTTCGAGGTGGCATCGCGCATCCAGGCATTGATCGGACACTTCGACGATCTCAACCGCGCCCATCAGTCCGTGCTCAAGGCTCAGCAACAGGTAGAATTGCTGACGCCGTTGGTGGCCGACTGCAAGCGGCATAGCGAGCTGGTGAACGAGGTGAATCATCTGCGGCATTGTCGCGATGGCCTGCGTGCGCACTTCGCCGGCCTCAAATTGGGATTGCTGGACAAACGTCTTGGCCTGCTGGATGAAGAGTGGAACAAGGTCGATGGGCAGGTGCGACGCCTGGACGGTACGCGCGAGGAGCAAGGTCGGCAGGTCGATGAACTGAAGCAGGCCATCAACGACAATGGTGGCGACCGTCTGGAGCGGCTTGCCGCCGAGATACGCAAGAAAGAGCAACTGCGCGATGCACGCAAGACCAAGGATGGGCGTTACCGCGAACTGGTGGCCGTCTTGGGTGAGGCGGCACCCCGCGACGATACCACCTTTGCCGCGCAGCGGGAACAATTCAAGGCGTGGCGGGAAGAGGTCTACAACCGCGATGCCGACCTCCAGAACACGCTGACCGAGCACGGCGTGAGCTTGCGACAGGGCAAGCTCGAACACGAACAATTGACGGCGGAAATCGACAGTCTCAAACGCCGGCGCAGCAACATCGACGACCAGCAGATTCAGATTCGCGCCGCTCTGTGCGCCGCGCTGGATCTGGATGTGGACGACATGCCTTTCGCAGGGGAATTGACCCAGGTGCGCGAGGAAGAGCGCGACTGGGAAGGCGCGGCCGAACGACTGCTGCGCGGTTTCGGTCTGGCCCTGCTGGTGCCGGATATTCACTACAAGGCGGTGGCCGAGTGGGTGGACAGCAGCCATCTGCGCGGGCGCCTGGTCTATTTCCACGTTCGCACCCGCAAGACATCCGATTTGCCGGAATTGCACCGTGATTCATTGGTGAGGAAACTCGCCATCAAGCCCGATTCGCCCCACTACGACTGGCTGGAGCGTGAGCTTGCCCATCGTTTTGACGTGGCCTGTTGCGCTACGCAGGAGCAGTTCCGCCGTGAGACGCGCGCCATCACCCGCGCAGGCCAGATCAAAGACCCGACTGGCAGGCACGAGAAGGACGATCGGCACCGCATCGATGACCGTAGCCGCTACGTGCTCGGTTGGAGCAACAGCGCCAAGATCGCCGCGCTGGAAGCCAAGCGTCGCCAGTTCGAAAGCCACCTCGGCGAGGTGGGCAGTCAGATCGGAAAAATCGACACCGAGCGCAAGGGGTTACAAACAAGACTTGACGCACTGACACGCCTGGATGAATTCACGAGCTTCGAAGAACTCGATTGGGCCAGCGTGGCGACAGACATCGCAGCACTCGAGCACGAGCGCCAAAAGCTGGAGCAGGCATCGGATGTCCTCAAGCAATTGAATGAACGCCTGCGGGAACTGCAGCAGGCGTTCAAGGGCACCGAAGAGGAACTGCAATCCGCGCGCGACCGGCGCGCCAAGGTGGAGCAGCGCCGCGCGGATGCCCAGGATCTGCACCAGCAAACGGCTTTGCTGATCCAGGACGCCGCTGTCGATACCGCGCTAGCGACTACCTTGGAGGCCATGCGGGCCGATGCCTTGGGCGAACACCAGTTGACCGTGGAATCCTGCGACAACCGCGAGCAGGACGTACGCACCTGGATGCAAGCGCGGATCGATGCCGAGGATTCGAAGCTAAAACGCTTGGCCGAGAAGATCATCAAGGCGATGGCCTCATTCAAGGAGACCTTCAGGCTCGAGACGGCCGAGATGGATGCCAGCCTGGAAGCCGCCTTCGAGTTCGAGAACCTGTTGACGCAACTCAATCGAGATGACCTGCCGCGTTTCGTGGCACGCTTCAAGGAATTGCTGAACGTCAACACCATCAACGAGATTGCCAACTTCAATGCCCAGCTGGCACGCGAGCGCGAGACCATCAAGGATCGCATCGCCCACATCAACAAGTCGCTCTCCGAGATCGACTACAACCCTGGGCGCTACATCGTGCTGGAGTCGCAGTCCAGCCCCGATGCCGAGATTCGCGATTTTCAGCAGGATCTGCGCGCCTGCACCGAGGGTGCGGTGACCGGGTCTGACGACGCCCAATATTCCGAAGCCAAGTTCCTTCAGGTCAAGGCAATTATCGACCGATTCCGTGGCCGGGATGGCTTGTCGGAACAGGATCGGCGCTGGACCGCGAAGGTCTCGGACGTGCGCAACTGGTTCCTGTTCGCGGCGAGTGAGCGCTGGCGCGAGGACAACACGGAACACGAGCACTATTCGGACTCGGGCGGCAAATCGGGCGGCCAGAAGGAGAAGCTTGCCTACACCATTCTCGCCGCCAGCCTGGCCTACCAGTTTGGTTTGGAATGGGGTGCGGTGCGTTCGCGTTCGTTCCGCTTCGTGGTCATCGACGAGGCGTTTGGGCGCGGCTCGGACGAGTCGGCGCAGTACGGTTTGAAACTGTTCCGGCAACTCAACCTGCAACTGCTGATTGTTACCCCGCTGCAGAAGATCCACATCATCGAGCCCTTTGTGTCCAGCGTAGGGTTCGTGCACAACGAGGGTGGCCGGGCCTCCAAGTTGCGCAACTTGTCTATTGAGGAGTATCGGGCACAGAAAGCCAAGGATGTTGCCGCGATACCGGCTGTGGCGCCGAAGACCGTGCAGGAGACTCCACGGTGATGTGGACGACCCCGAAGGATTTGAAAGCGCAGTTGGCGCGGCTATGGGATCGAGGTGAACTGCTGCGGGATGCCGTGGCGGGCAATACCCGATTCCCATTGCGATTGACCATCAAGGGTCCTGCTTCAGCGGATATCACTGAGCGGTTTGATGCCGTGCGCACATGGGCTGCGGGATTGGCCAACGCCAGCCCCTTGCGTTTGGAGTGGCAGGAGATTCGCCACCGAGTGCAGGGATTTCAGAGACTCCCGTCGGGCGGCTGGATTGACTCGATGGATGATGCGCTTCGCTGGCTCGGCAAACGTCGTGAGTGGGACAGGTTTTCAAACTTGGTTGAGATGACCCGGCTACAAAACCCGTCCTTGATGCCCTGGCTGGAAAAGAGACCGTTGCAGGCACTTGAACTGGAAGGTGAATGGTCGCGTTTGCTGGCCGTGGTGGATTGGGTCAGGAAGCATCCTCGGCCGGCGATCTACCTGCGCCAAGTGGACTTGCCCGGGGTGCACAGCAAGTTCATCGAGACACATCGTGCTGTATTGGCCGAGTTACTTGACCTGGCTGTGCCTGCGGACAGCGTGGACACCACCAAGACCGGCGTTGCGCAGTTTGCTGCCCGGTATGGTTTTCTGGACAAACCTATAAGGATTCGCTTCCGAATCCTTGATCCCGAGATTCACGCCGTCGCCGGTACGTCGTGTCCGGACGTCACGCTCGACGCCGTCAGTTTCAGCCACCTGGCAATCGATGTGCGACTGGCATTCATCACCGAGAATGAAACCAACTTCCTCGCCTTGCCAAACGTACCGGGAGCGATCGCCATCTTTGGCTCTGGATACGGTTGGGACGCACTCGCCCAGGCTCGCTGGCTTGAGCGGTGCGCCATCTATTATTGGGGCGACATCGACACCCATGGCTTTGCCATCCTGGATCAACTGCGGAAGCACTTTAGTCACGTCGATTCGTTCCTCATGGATCGGGCCTCGCTTGATGCTCACGCATCCTTCTGGGGACGAGAAGACAAGCCACAACGGGGCGATTTGCACAGACTGACACCGGAGGAGTTGAGCCTGTATAACGACTTGCGCGACAACCGTATCCGTGAAGGGCTACGACTGGAGCAGGAGCATCTGAACTTTGGTTGGGTACGGGAGCGTATTGATCAATTGTTGCAACAGGACTGAATAAAGACTATATTGAGTCCTAATCAGATCAAGGAGTCAGGTCATGCGCTACTCATTGCAAGTCAAGCCCATTAGTTACCTTAAGGCGAACGCGGCCGAAGTCTTGGCCCAATTGACCGAGGGTCGGGAGCCGCTTGTCATCACCCAGAACGGTGAGGCCAAGGCGGTCATTCAGGACGTCGCTTCCTACGAAGAAACACAGGAAACGCTGGCACTGCTGAAGATTCTCGCGCTGGGCAATACGGAGATTGAAGCTGGCAAGGTCAAGCCCGTGGTTGAGGTTGTCGCAAGATTGCGGGCCAAACAGGCGGCCAAGTAATGGCGGGGCGCAAATACGAGGTCTTGCTGACCGAGGGGGCCGAGCAGGATCTGGAGTCGATCTACGACTACATTGCGGAATTTGATTGCAAGGCCAATGCCGACTACGTCCTGGATCGTCTGTTGGAGGTTGTCGAAAGCCTGACTGCCTTCCCGGAGCGGGGTACCTATCCCAAGGAACTGGTTGTGCTCGGCATCCGGGATTATCGGCAGACCGCTTTCAAACCCTATCGAGTGATCTACCGTGTCATGGCGCAGAAGGTCTACATTTATGTGATCGCCGACAGTCGGCGGGATATCCAGTCGCTCTTGACGCGTCGCCTGCTTGGGGTTTGACGGCCGAAGGTGCGCAGATGACCGCAGAAGGGATCAAGCGAGTGCGCGCGCTGCTCGAGTCCGCGCGAAAAACAGACCGCGAATGAAACTCAGGGGCGGTACCCGCAAACATGCCTGAGACTCCGCTGCACATTCCTGTTGCCTGGCAGCATTCCGCCGCGCGCATCCTGGCGAAAAACTGGCGTCGCGTCCTGGTCGTCGGCGCCGCCGATCGCGGCAAGAGCATCTATTGCAACTTCCTGGTGAATGCCCTGTTGCGCGAGGGGCGCACGGCGTCCTTCGTCGATGCGGACATCGGGCAGAAGGACGTGGGCCCGCC
>JAPTVL010000081.1 GCA_028065725.1 Betaproteobacteria bacterium | reverse complement strand
GGGTCAGGTACCCGCGAAATATCCATCGAAAAATCGATCGCGCTCATGATGCCGTCGCCGAACTCCTCATGGATCAGCGACTTGATCGTGATGCCGTACACCATGATCAGCTCATAGAAGCGATAGATCAGCGGATCGGTCGGCACCGCGCTCGGCAGGCTGCCCTTGTACGGCACCATCTGCAGCTGGTCGACCGCTTCGGGCGGCAGGCCGAGCATCTTGCCGACGGTGGCGGCCTGTTTCTTGTCGAGCGTCATTTGCCCCAACAATGCGGCGGTTGTCCACTCCTTGCTCTGGCCGACCTTCTTGGCGATCTCGGCCCATTTGAGGCCTTTCTTGTGCTTGGCGGCGAGGATGAGGTCGGTAACTTCGGTGCGGGTCATGATGGTCCTTAACTGTTGGTGTTGACGAGGTGGATGTGGGGTTTGCCGGCGGGCGGCGCGGGGACGACTTCGGGTTTCTCGGCGGGCTCGACCAGGTCGGCCGGATCGAACACGGTGGGCGAGCTGGGGGCATCGGGCGCGTCGCGCAGGCTGCCGAACTGCTTCGACCGGCTCACCAGGAAATCGACCAGGTGGTTGCGAATCGGGTAGTAGTGCGGCTCTCTGTGGATGGCGCTGCGCTCGCGCGGACGCGGCAGGGTGTTGTTGACGATTTCGGCGATGCGCGCGTGCGGGCCGTTCGACATCAGCATGATCCTGTCGGAGAGAAGAATCGCTTCGTCGACGTCGTGCGTGATCATGAACACGGTCTGCTGCGTTTCGGCGCAGATCTTCAGCAATTCCTCCTGGATGACGCCACGCGTCAGCGCGTCCAACGCGCCGAAGGGCTCGTCCATCAACAGCATTTTCGGCTCGATTGAAAACGCGCGCGCAATGCCGACGCGCTGCTTCATCCCGCCCGACAATTGCGACGGTTTCTTGTGTTCGGCGCCCTTGAGGCCGACCAGTTCGATGTAGCGCATGGCGTGCTCGCGCACCTGCTGCTTGTTCCACGAGGCCCAGCGCGATTTCACCGCGAAGGCCACGTTCTCCAGCACGGTGAGCCACGGCATCAGCGCGTGGCTCTGGAAGATGACGCCGCGGTCGAGGCTGGGGCCCGACACTTCGCGGCCGTCCATGAAGACGTTGCCGGCGCTGGCGGTGTCGAGGCCGGCGAGGATGTTGAGGATGGTCGACTTGCCGCAGCCGGAGTGGCCGGTGACGCAGACGAACTCGCCCTTGTGGATGCGGAAGTTGACATGGTCGAACACGGTGACCGCGTCGCCCCCGGTGGGGCTGGGGTAGGCGCGCGCCAGGTTTTCGACCTGCAGGAAGGGAAGGTTGGCTGATGTCATGCGTTTACTCCTGGTACGCAACGCGCTTGCCGAGCACGCCGAAGACGCTGTCGAGCGCCATGCCGACGACGCCGATCATCAGAATGGCGAACAGCACGTTGGTGAGCGACAGGTTGTTCCACTCGTTCCACACGAAGTAACCGATGCCGGTGCCGCCGACCAGCATTTCGGCGGCGACGATGACCAGCCAGGCGATGCCCATGGAGATGCGCATGCCGGTCAATATCGTCGGCGCGGCGGCCGGCAGGATCACGCGGAAAGCCTTGCGCAGCGGATTGACCTCCAGCGTGCGCGAGACGTCGAGCCAGTCGCGGCGCACGTTGGCGACGCCGTGCGCGGTGTTGATCAGCATCGGCCACAGCGAGCAGATGAAGATGACGAAGATGGCCGAGGCCGACGCGTCCTTGATCGTGTAGAGCGCCAACGGCATCCACGCCAGCGGCGAGATCGGCTTCAGCAACTGCACGTAGGGGTTGATCGCCTGGTAGAACACGCGCGAGTTGCCGATGGCGAAGCCGAGCGGAATCGCCACCGCGGCGGCAAGGAAAAAGCCGCCCAGCACGCGCGCCAGCGAATAGGCGAGCTGGATGCCGATTCCCTTGTCGTTGGGGCCATTGTCGTAGAACGGGTCGGACAGTTTGTCCCACAGCGTCTGCGCCATCGCCGCCGGACTGGGGAAGCTCGACGCCGAACTGGCCGCCCCGCCGCCCATCAGCGCGGCGTACTCGGGATCGACGTCGGCCGCGACGACCCTGGCTTCCGGCAGCGTCGCCAGCTGCCAAACCAGCAGGATCACCGCGAACAGGCCGAGCGACAGCAGGCCGGCCTTCTGGCTGAGCGAGAGCTTCATCTTCATACGCGTTTGATGGCGAAGGAGTTGAGGTACTCGGCAGGCTTCGCGGGATCGAACACCTTGCCCATGATGGTGTGCTTGGCGTAGTTCGCTTTCGGCGCCGTCAGCCCAAGATCGGCCATACGGGCGCGGGCGTCGGTGGCGCGGAACACTTCCTCGGCAACCGCCTGATAGTTGATGTCGCCCTTGATGTAGTTCCAGCGCTTCAACTGCGTGAGGATCCACACCGCCATCGACTGCCAGGGGAAGGGATCGAAGTCGACGCGATCGGGCACGTTCCTCACCTTGCCGAGGCCGTCGGCGAAGCGCCCGGTCATCACCTGTTCCAGCACCGGGATCGGCTGGTTGAGGTAGTTGGCCGGCGCGATCGCCTCGATGATGGCCTTGCGGTTTTCCGGCTTGTGCGCGTAGTCGGTGGCGCTGGCGATGGCGCGGAACAGCGCGGCGTAGGTGTTGGGATACTGCTTGTAGAAGCCTTCCTGCACGCCGAAGGCGCAGCACGGGTGACCGTCCCACAGATCGCGCGACAGGGTGTGGATGAAGCCGACTTCCTCATACACCGCGCGCTGGTTGAACGGCTCGGGGCCGAGGAAGCCGTCGATGTTGCCGGCGCGCAGGTTGGCCACCATGTCGGGCGGCGGCATCATGCGCAGCTCCACATCTTTATCCGGATCGAGACCGGCCTCGGCAAGGTAGTAGCGCAGCAGCAGGTTGTGGATCGAGTAGTCGAACGGCAGGCCGAACTTCATCCCTTTCCAGTCCTTGGGATTCATCTTGTCCTTGTGCTTGAGATGCAGGGTGATGGCCTGGCCGTTGATGTTCTGGATCGACGCCACGTCGACTGCCTGCTTGGCCGACCCCAGCCCCAGCGACATCGCCAGCGGCATCGGCGAGAGCATGTGCGAAGCGTCGTATTCCTTGTTCTGCACCTTGTCGCGGATCACTGCCCAGCCGGCGGTTTTCTGCAGGGTGACGTTGAGCCCTTCGCGCGCGTAGAAGCCCATCGGCCCCGCCATGATGATGGGGGTGGCGCAGGTGATGGGGATGAAGCCGATCTTGAGGTCGGTCTTTTCGACCTTGCCCTTCTCCGCCGCCAGCGCCTTCGCCGCGCCCATCGGGAACAGCGTCGAGATCGCCGCCATCGCGGTGCCCGCCCCCACCGCGCGCAGGAAATTGCGGCGCATCTGGTCGTCGGGGAACAGGCCGCGCATCACCGCCGACTCGACGACGCGCGAGACGCGCGCATCCTCGTTCTTCATGTCGGCCTCGTGGTCGGCCTGGCTGTGGTGGCGGCCGCAGCTGCAGCCTGCACGGTGCAGTTTGGTATCGGGGTCAAACGGATTGTCAAAGCCGGACATAAGGCGCTCCTGATCGAATTGAAAAAAGTCTTTGCTCACACTTCACAGCGCACCTTTTTGATCGCCCTGCGCCCCGGATTGGTGCGGTTCAAACGCCGGTTCCGCTGGGGCCTTGGGCTGCCCAACCCGCTGAACACAAGTGATTCGGCAGGTTTGGATACGCTGTGTCAGTGTTTCCACTCTTGTCGTAATCAGGAAGCGTGCCAACCGGAAAAAAATCTTTAACTCGCTGTTGCGTAAATGATTTTTCAGAAAGGCAAAAAACCCGCCGTTCGGCTGGCCCGTTTCTTGATTACACAGTGTTGACACTTTGTTTCGAGGACCGCGCCATGACATCTTCCGTATTGCCCGCCGAACGTTTGCAGAACGAGGAGCTGCTGGTGATCCGCGAGTCGGCGCGCCTGATGGGCAAGAGCCTGGAGCCCGGCCCGGTGATCCGCGAAATGCTGCACCTGATTTCGGAATTTCTCGGTCTCAACCGCGGGCGGGTGGTGTTGCGCCAGCCGGGCGGCGACGACTATGCGATCCGCTACGCCTACGGGCTGACGCAGGAAGAAATCGGGCGCGGCATCTACCGCCCGGGCGACGGCGTGACCGGCCGCGTGCTGCAAAGCGGCGAGACGGCGATCGTTCAGGACATCGACGACGACCCGAACTACCTCGCGCGCGCAGTCGAGCGCGACCGCCTGCCGAACGAAACGGTGAGCTTCATCGCGCTGCCGCTGATGAGCGACGGCGAGGTGCTGGGTCTGCTGGGCGTGCATCGCATTCGCAGCCGCGCCCGCGCGCTGGCCGACGATCTGCGCATCCTCGAAATCATCGCCACGCTGGTGACGCAGATCCTCAAGCTGAACGATCGCGTGGCCGAGCAGACCGCGCGGCTGGAACACGAGAACCGCGAACTGAAATGGGCGCTGGAACGCGGCTCGCCGCAGCAGGCCACGCTCGGTATCGTCGGCGAATCGCCCGCGCTGCGGCACGCGCTGCGCCAGGTCGAGCAGGTCGCGTCCACCGAAGCGACGGTGCTGCTGCTTGGCGAGTCGGGCACCGGCAAGGAACTGTTCGCGCGCGCGCTGCACCTGTCGAGCCCGCGCCGCGACCAGCCTTTCGTCAAGGTGAACTGCGGGGCGATTCCGGAAAACCTGTTCGAGTCTGAATTGTTCGGCTACGAGAAAGGCGCGTTCACCGGCGCCTCCACCGCGCGCGCCGGCTACTTCGAGCAGGCCCACGGCGGCACGCTGTTCCTCGACGAGATCGGCGACCTGCCGCTGGCGATGCAGGTGAAGCTGTTGCGGGTGCTGCAGGAGAAATCGCTGCAGCGCGTCGGCAGCCGCCGCGAAACGCCGATCGACGTGCGCATCGTCG
Source organism: Betaproteobacteria bacterium (assembly GCA_028065725.1). The sequence goes on along the minus strand of JAPTVL010000081.1, from coordinate 1,758 downwards.
CCGCCACCAACCTCGACCTGCAGCAGCAGGTCGCCGCCGGGCGCTTCCGCCTCGACCTGTATTACCGTCTCAACATCATTCCGATCCGCCTGCCGGCGCTGCGCGAGCGGCGCGAGGACATCCGCCCGCTGGTGCGCCACCAGCTCAACCTGATCAGCCAGAGCTACCAGCGCAACGTGGGCCTGACGCCGGAGGCGATGGAGCGGCTGGCCGACTACCCGTGGCCGGGCAACATCCGCCAGTTGCGCAATGTGCTGGAGCGTCTGGTGCTGCTGGCCGAGGGCGCGACGGTATCGGCACGCGAGGTCGAACACGTCATCCGCGGCGAAGCGGTCGGCGCGCCGGATACCCCGCCGTTGCCTGCCGCACCGACAGCGGGAGCCGTGCGGCCTTACCTGCCGGCGCAATCGCACGACCGCCCGCAGATCGAACAGGCGCTGGCGCAAACCCACGGCAACAAGTCGCGCGCGGCGCAACTGCTGGGACTGACCTTGCGTCAGCTGAACTACCGCATGAAGCGCCTGGGAATGGCCTGACAAAGGTTGACAATTTGTTAGCGCGAAAATCCGCCGGCAGCGGCATGCCGAACAATATTCACAACCAGATCAATGGCTTGACATTGTTTGACCGGGTTGGCACGGGAATCGCAATACAGCGCTTGTCGGTTCCCCGATCAACCCATCTCTAGGAGTCATGCCATGTCCGAAGTCGTCGCCCTGAAAACCCAAACCGTGCTTGAGCCCATCGATGCCGAAGGCCTTGCCGCCCTCGCCACCAAAGGCAAGGCGAACCCGCAATCGGTCGTCACCCTCAAAGCCAAGACCGTGTGCGAGAGCAAGTTCCGCAATCTCACCTACGTGCGCAATCTGGAGGCGCACGTGATCGACGAGCCGCCGCACCTCCTGGGCGACGATACCGCGCCGAACCCCTCGGAAGCGGTCCTCGCCACGCTCGGCTCCTGCCTGTCGGTCGGCCTGCACGCCAACGCGGTGGCGCGCGGCATCACCCTGACCAGGCTCGAACTCGAACTCGAAGGCGACATCAACGTGACCGCCGTGTGGGGCGTGGGCGACCTCGACCCGCTGAAGAAGCTCGGCTTCACCGACGTGCGCGTGAAGGTGCATCTTGAAGGCAACGCCAGCGAGGAAGAACTGAAGGACCTGGTCGCGCATTCCAACGCCTGGTCGCCGGTCGCCAACACCCTGCGCAACCCGGTCAACGTCAGCGTCGAACTCGCCTGATCCATCCGTCGAACTGGAGTCCACCATGCCTGCGCCTGCTCTTGTCCCCGCCTTCCCGGAACCGCCTGCCGAGGTGCTGCCGGGACTGGCCGAACTCATCGCCAGGGAACTGGCGCCCAAGGTGGTCGACATCGACCTCAAGGGTGTCTATCCCGGCGATTTCCTCAAGCAGCTCGGCGCGCTCGGCGGGCTGGGCAGCCTCACCCCGGTGGCGCACGGCGGCACCGCGCGCGGACTCGGCCACGCGATCCGGGTGATCGAGGAAGCCTCGAAGGAGTGCGTGTCGACCGGCTTCCTGCTGTGGGCGGAATACGCCTTGCAGTGGTATGTGATCAACAGTTCCAACCACGCGCTCGCCGCCGAGATGCTGCCGAAAATGGCGCGCGGCGAGGTGCTCGGCGGCACGGCGCAGTCGAACAGCATGAAGTCCTGCGTCGGCATCGAGGAAGCCCGGCTCAAGGCGAAGCGGGTGGACGGCGGTTACGTCATCAACGGCGTGCTGCCGTGGGTGTCGAAC
>JAPTVL010000108.1 GCA_028065725.1 Betaproteobacteria bacterium | reverse complement strand
GAACCACCAATGCCATTGAGTCAACCTTTGCCACCGTGCGCCACCGGACGTCGCGCACCAAAAACTGCGTGTCGCGCAACAGCTTCCTTGGATTGGGCTTCAAGATGCTGCAGCAGGCCGAAAAGCACTGGATCGCCATTTTCCATCCGGAGAAAGTGCGTGATCTCTTTGCGGGAATGAAATTCATCGATGGATTACCGGCTAATGAAACCCTGCCGGATGATCAACAGGACGCCGCCTAAGCTATGTTAGAACACGCTCATACACCAAAATTGACGATAGCTCACGGCGTTTACGTGGTTGAAGCCAAGGTCTTACGAAACCGCGCCAGCGAGAGCATGAACAAGATCGATCCGATCACGGCAAGGCTGATCAGTTGTGGCCAAACCACCACCAGGCCAGCCCCTCGGTAGAGAATCCCCTGGGACAATATCACGAAGTGGGTGTTGGGCGCTGCCAGCATCAGGAACTGGATGATCTCTGGCATGCTTTCTCGCGGGGTGATGCCACCGGAGAGCATCTGCAGGGGCAGCAGGACCATCAGCAGCAGCATGCCGAACTGCGGCATCGAGCGCGCCAGCGTGGCCAGGAAGATCCCCAACGATGTGGTGGCGAACAGGTACAGGGCCGCACCGACAAAGAACAGCGCCAGCGAGCCTTCAATGGGGACGCCCATCAGGCCGCGCACGACGACATTGAGGGCGAAGGCCGATGCGACCAGCACCACGGCCGCCATCGCCAGCACCTTGGAGGCCATGATCTCGAACGGGGCGACCGGCATCACCAGCAGGTGTTCGAGGGTGCCGTGTTCGCGCTCGCGGATCAGGGCCGCGCCGGTGAGCACGATGGACAGCATGGTGATGTTGTTGATGATCTGCATCACCCCGCCGAACCAGGACTTGTTGAGTTCAGGGTTGAAGCGGGCGCGCAGGGCCAATTCCACGGGCAGGCTGGACACGGCATGTTCGCGGCGAGCGAACTCGTTGACCTGATCCAGGACGATCGTCTGGATGTAGCCGCTGCCAGTGAAGGCTTGGCTCATGCGCGTCGCGTCCACACTCAGTTGGATGGCCGGGGAGCGCCCTGCGAGCACATCGCGCTGGAAGCCGGCTGGGATGTACAGGGCGAACGTGTCGAGCCCGGCATCCATGCGTGCATCCAGCTCGGCCGGGGTGATCAGTGTCGGCGGCATGAAATAAGGCGGACGCAGGGCATCGACAATGCGCTCGGACAGCGGCGAGCGGTCCTCGTCGATGACCGCGATGGGGGCCTTGTGCAGCGTCTCCGGCATCGCCGTGGCGGCGGTGTAGATCGAGAAACTGAACGCGTAGACGATCAACACCAGCATGAGGGGGTCGCGCAGCAGGCTGCGCAGCTCCTTCAGGCTCAGGTAGACGATGTTGCGCAAGCGCTGCCGTTTCATCGCTGTTGTTTCCTGAGCAGCACGGCGGCCAGGCCGATCAGTACGGGGATGCTGATCAGCAGCGGCACGAAGGAGGCTTGTAGATCGTGGAATTCCAGCGCCTTGGAGAAGGTGCCGCGGGAGATGGTCACGAAGTGGGTTGTCGGAAAGACATTGCCGATCAAGCGTCCCGCGCCTTCGAGCGAGCTGACCGGATCGATGAGGCCGGAGAACTGCACCGCCGGCAGAATGGTGAGCAGCGACGTGCCGAACAGGGCCGCCACCTGGCTGCGCACGAAGGTGGAAATGAGCAGACCGAAGGCGGTGGAGCTGATCACGTAGAGCAGCGCGCCCAGCGCCAGCGTCGCGAAGCTGCCGGTGACCGGCACGCGAAACAACACCACGGCCATCAGCACCAGCAGGAGAAAACTCACCATGGCCAGCACGACGTAGGGAATCTGCTTGCCGAGCAGGAATTCGAGTCGTGTGCTCGGTGTCACGTAGAAGTTGATGATCGAGCCCATCTCCTTCTCGCGCACCACCGAGAGCGCGGCGAGAATGGCCGGGATGAGCATCAGCAGCAGCGGAATCACCGCCGGCACCATCGCCGGCAGGCTGCGCACGTCGGGGTTGTAGCGAAAGCGCGTCTCTACGGTCGCCAGCGGTGCCACGGCGGCCCCGCCGAGCGCCTCGCGCAGGCGCTGGCTCAACCAGTGCTGATGTATGCCCTGCACATAGCCGCGCACCGTCTCGGCACGGGTGGGCATGGCCCCGTCGATCCAGGCGCCGATCTGCACCGGGCGACCGTGCAGCAGATCGCGCCAGAAGCCCGGCGGAATCTCGATCGCCAGGCTGATCTCGCCGGCACGCATGCGCCGGTCCAGCTCGGCGTGGTCGGAGAGCGGCGCATGCTCCTTGAAATACCGGGAGCCGGACAGGCTCAGGCTGTAATCGCGGCTGACGCTGGTCTGGTCATGGTCGAGCACCGCATAGGGCACGTCCTCCACATCCAGCGTGATGCCGTAGCCGAGCACGAGCATCAACAGGAGGCTACCCAACACGGCCAGCGTCAGGCGGATCGGGTCGCGCCTGAGCTCCAGCGACTCGCGCAGCGTGTAGCTGAACAGCCGCCGCAGGCTGAAGGCGCGGCGGGCAGCGTGCGGTAACGCCGCCTGGGCGACGGGCGAGGTCGTCGGGGTGGTTTGCGGGTGCGGCTCCTGCAGCGACTCGCCAGTGGTTTCCTGCAGGTAGGCGATGAAGGCATCTTCAAGCGTCGGCGCGCCGCGCGCCGCCACGATGGCTTGGGGCTTGTCGGTGACCAGCACGCGTCCGGCGTGCATAAGGGCGATGCGGTCGCAACGCTCGGCCTCGTTCATGAAGTGGGTGGAGATGAAGATGGTGACGCCATCGCGGCGTGAGAGCTCGATCAACGCTCGCCAGAAGGCGTCGCGCTCCACCGGATCCACGCCCGATGTCGGCTCGTCGAGGATGAGTATCTCCGGACCATGGATCATCGCCACCGCCAGCGACAGGCGCTGACGGTCCCCCAGCGGCAGCGCATCGGGCAGCATATCGAGGATGTCGGCCAGGTCGAAACGTTCGGCCATCACCTGCACGCGGGGCTCGATGTCCGCCTCCGGCAAGCCGAACAAGCGCGCGTGCAGCATCAGGTTCTGGCGCACCGTCAGTTCGCTGTAGAGCGAAAAGCTCTGGGTCATGAAGCCGACGCGACGGCGGGTGGCGAGGTCGCGGGCATCGAGCGGCTTGCCGAACAGCAGCGCCTCGCCCTGGGTCGGGGGCAGCAGGCCGGTCAGCATCTTCATGGTGGTGGTCTTGCCGCAGCCGTTGGAACCCAGGAAGCCGAAAATCTCGCCGCGCCGGATGCGGAAATTCACCCCATCTACCGCGGTGAAGTCGCCGAAGCGCATGGTGAGCGCGCGCGCTTCGATGGCAATCTCCGTCGCGGTGTCGGTCGCCAGCGGCACGATCTCTACCGGCCGGTAGGCGGCGCGCTGCGCTTCCGGAAGCAGTGCGATGAAGGCCTGCTCCAGTGAGGGGCAGCCGGTACGCGCCAGCAGCTCGGCGGGCGAGCCAGTGGCAAGCACGCGCCCGGCGTCCATGGCAGCCAGCCAGTCGAAACGCCCGGCCTCCTCCATGTAGCCGGTGGCCATCAGGACGCTCATGCCCGGTCGCTCGGCGCGAATGTCGTCGATCAACGCCCAGAACTGGCGGCGCGACAGCGGGTCGACGCCGGTGGTGGGCTCGTCGAGGATCAGCAGCTCGGGGTCGTGGATCAGCGCACAGCACAAGCCGAGCTTTTGCTTCATGCCGCCCGAGAGCTTGCCGGCCGGACGGTTTGCAAACGGCGCGAGCCCGGTGGCGGCCAGCAGTGCCCCAATGCGCCGCTCGCGCTCGGCACGGTGATGACCGAAGAGGCGGCCAAAGAAGTCCACGTTCTCCTTCACGGAGAGAGTCGGGTAGAGATTCTTGCCCAGCCCTTGTGGCATGTAGGCAATGCGCGGGGACACACGAGCGCGAAAGCGGGCGCTGGCCATGTCGCCGCCGAGCACCTCGATGCGCCCGTCCTGAAGGGCGCGCACGCCCGAAACCAGTGAGAGCAGGCTGGACTTGCCGACCCCGTCCGGGCCGATCAGCCCGGCCATCACCCCGGCGGGGACGTCGAGGTCGATGTCCCGAAGCACCTGTACTTTGCCGTAGCGCAGCCCGGCCCCTTGGAGGCGCACCACCGGGGCGACGGCCGGGTAGGCGACGTTGTTCATTCTGGGAGCCTCGGCTGCAATTGCGGCGGCCAAGGCGCCTTGGCGTCGAGCTTGACGTAGGCGACTCCGGGCAGACCGGTCTTGACCTGGGCCAGGTGCTGCTCCAGCAACTCCGGGGAAATCTGCGCCCGCACCCGGAACATCAGCTTCTCGCGCTCGACCTGGGTTTCCACCGTCTTCGGTGTGAACTGCGCCACGTCGTCGACGAAGGAGATGCGCGCCGGAATCACGTACTGCGGCATCGCATCGAGCACCAATCGCGCCTCGCTGCCCATGGCGACGCGGCCGACTGCGCGGGTGGGAAGAAAGAAGGTCATGTAGACATCTTTCAGGTCCACCAGGTTGAGCACCCGCCCCCCTGCGCCCACCACTTCGCCGGGACGGGCCACGATCAACTGCACGCGACCATCGCACGGAGCCTTCAGCAGGCTGTCCTCGATGTCAGTGCGGATGCGGTCTGCCTCCGCCCGCGCCGCCGCTACCGCCGACTCGCTACCCCGGATTTGGTAGCGGGCAGCCGCGATTGCAGCGTCGCTGGCCGCTACCTGCGCCTGGGCAGCAGTCAGCGCGGCCGCGGCACGATCGACCGCTTCGGTTAGGTCGTCGAGTTGCTGCTGCGAGATGAACGCCTGTCGCCGCAGAACGGCGAAACGCTGCATGCGCCGCTGCGCGGCCGCCAGCTCGGTCTGGCGCTGCACCACCAAGGACTGTGCGGCGGCCTTCTCGCTCTCGCGCTGGGCGACCTGGCTGCGCGCCGTAGCCACAGCATCTTCCGCCTGGCGCACGCGGGCCTCGGCCTGTCGCAGTTGCGCCTGCAGCGATTCGGTGTCCATGCGCACCAGCACCTGGCCGCTACGGACCAGGTCGCCCTCGCGCACCTCGATGGACTGAATCCGGCCGGGTTGGCGCGCCGCGATGTCGACCTCCACCGCCTCGATACGGCCGTTGCCACTGGCGATGTGCTCCAGCGCCCCATTGCCGTCGTGCTGCCGCCAGAAATAGACGGCTGCAATGGCCACTGCGGCAATCACGCCCAACCAAAGAGCCCAACGCTTGACGTTCATATTCGCATCCTCATGGTAACGACCTCACACACGGGGCGGTTCATACAGCCAGCCCTGCCAGGTCGAACCATAGGTGAAATCCGAGACCCAGAGCTGGTTTGGACGATCTGCCTTGAACTGGCGATTCACCCGATCCAGCGGACACGGCTGTTTGGGGTCGGGGACTGTCGTGCGCACGCTTTTACCGCCCACTGCGCCACTCCATCCCATGCGGCGCATCAGGCGCTCGATGGTGCAGCGCGCGGCCTGAAAGATGGGCCGTTCGGTGTATAGGTGCGGGTACTCAGCAGACATATGGTGGTCGCAACAACCGCTTGAGACGGTCATAGAGCGCTCCGGATGAGAGACGCCAGCGGGCTGCCAGGGCATCCATGGGATTATGCCGTGAATCTTTGGGAAAAAACGGCAACAAGGGGACTTCTGGCAATTGGTTTGCCACGTCATCCAGCCATGGCAACAAAGAATGTTGCCATTCCTCATGCTGCGGAGCGAAATAGCAGAGCAAATCCAGCAAATAGCCTCCCCGTTTGGACGACAGGCCAGTCATGTTGCCGCAGGTTGAGTTCCAAGGCGTCTCGCAGCCCCGCGCCATCCAGATCTGGATCGGCGTGGCGCGCAAGATAACCGAGAGGTGGTTCCAGGTTGCGCAAGGCCATATCCGGTTGAGGATTACTCAACAACCGGAACAGTGTGGTTGTCGACAAATCTTCTCGCTGACCTAACTCGCTGACCTAAGTAGTATAAAGCGGTCAGGGCAGAGTCACGGCCACGAGGATCAAACGTCATTTGCTTCATAACAAAAAGCATAGCACTTTAAAACAAAACATGCCTTTTAACCTTTCTCAGCTACCAATCGGACGGGCGTATGGTCCATACATGCATTGAGCAGTCGCGAGGGCAGCTCAGGCTCCCAAAAACGTCGGTTGAAGCGATAGACGAATTCATCCAGGTATTCCTGCAGATACTTGCCGGTGACCCCATGGTAAGTCCCCAGCAAGAACGCCTTGAGGTTGCCAATGGCGATGTGCACCCAGGGCAGCCATTCATCTACCTGTTCCGGCGGCGTAACACGGCCTTCATGCTGCTGGGTTTCTCCCAGAACACGCAACGCCCTCAGCTGTACCATGGCGCCAAAGGCATGCTCAACCCGTGCGCGGTGGTGTGACCGGCGCGTGTTGGCCAACTCCTGGGCCTTGGTCAAGGGGCGGTTGCGCTGTGCCTTCTCGTGGATTCGGCTGCGGTAACCTTTTTGACATAGCATTTGCTCCGCTTCCGTTGAACGATGGGCGCTGTCCGCAAAAACCTGTACGCCCTGATTCTTCGGGTCCAGAAGCGCTTCCAGGCACTGACTGTCATGCACAGCGGCATCCGTGACCATGTACTGATGAATCAGCTTGTGGCGCTTGTCCACGTTGATATGGTTCTTGTATCCGA
>JAPTVL010000477.1 GCA_028065725.1 Betaproteobacteria bacterium | reverse complement strand
TACTCAGAGCGCATACCCGAGCACCGCGAAGTAATGGCAGGCGGTGCCCGCCATGACGAACAGATGCCAGACGAAATGGCCGTAGCGCAGGCGCGAATCGAACGCGAAGAAGACCACCCCTATCGTGTAAGCCAGGCCGCCGGCGACCAGCCATAGCAGGCCGGATGCAGGCACGCGTTCAGTCAGGGGATGGGCGGCGATCACGATGAGCCAGCCCATCAGCAGATAGAGGCTGGTGGTGAGGATGGGATGGGTCAGCCGGTTCAAGGCCTTCAGCGTCACGCCGGCCGCGGCCAGGCTCCAGACGAGCGCGAGCAGGGTCCAGCCCCAGGCGCCACGCAGCACCCCCAGGGTGAAGGGCGTGTAAGTCCCGGCGATGAGAAGAAAGATCGCGGAGTGCTCGATGACCCGGAACACCCGCTTGGCGTGGCCGACCGGCAGCGCGTGATACAGGGTCGAGGCCAGGTACAGCAGCACCATGGTCGCGGCGAAGATGCTCGCGCCGACGATAAAGCCCGCATCGCCATGCCGCACCGCATGCCCGATCAGGAACGGCGTGGCCACGAGCGCTGCGACCAGCCCGACCCCGTGACTCACGCTGTTCGCGATTTCTTCCTCGCGCGACTGCTGACGTTTGATTGCGGCAAGAAACAGATTCACGACATATGCTCCAACTCACCCCTAAGGGCGGACGGCGTCCGCTATAACTTACTTATCTTACGCAAGGAGTGAACTTGGATCTCTACACCAAGGGCTTCGTGATCGTCGTCGCGGCCCTCTTCGCGCTTGCCCTGTACTGGATGCTTGCACCCTTGTGGGGGGCGTTCGCCTGGGGCATCTGCCTTGCTTTCCTGCTGGCGCCGTTGCATCGCTGGCTGATGCGCAGGCTGAAAGGACGCGCCGGCCTCTCGGCTGGAATCATCACCGTGCTGGTGCCTGCCGTACTCGCGGGCCCGGTTGTCAGTTTTGGCCTGGCCTTCACGAATCAGGTCACGGATCTGCTGGCACGCTTGCAGAAGCAGCCATTGCGCTTCGACGCGGGCCTGCTCGCGCAGCTCGAGCATTACCCCTTCATCGGCCGCCTGGCCGAGTGGCTGCGTCAGAACCTCACCGCCACGACCGAGCAGATCGATGGCTGGCTGGCCAGCGGCGCCCAGACGCTGTTGCAGTCGCTGGCGGCCACGGGCGGCAACTTCGTGCTCGGCGCCCTGGGCACGATCATCCACTTCTTCGTGATGCTGTTCCTGCTGTTCTTTCTGCTGCGCGACGGCCGCACCATGCTCGACCGCGCGGTGCGCCTGGTGCCGATGGAACCGCAGCGCAGACGTGCGTTGCTCGATCTGATGGGAGACACGACGCGCGCCGTCGTCTACGGTGAAATCATGACGGCGCTTGCCCAGGGCACACTGGTTGGCATGGGCTTCGCCATCGCGGGCCTGCCCTCGGCCATCGTGTTCGGCGCGTTGGCGGCGGTTCTCTCGCTGTTGCCGGTGGGGGGCGCAGCCCTCGTATGGGTGCCGGCGGCCGTTTTCCTGGCCGCCACGTCGCAATGGGGTTGGGCGGTTTTCATGCTGGTCTGGGGCACAGGCGTATCGGTTTCCGACAACCTGATGCGGCCGCTGCTGATTTCGAGCCAGGCGCCGGTGTCGGCGCTCGCCGTTTTCGTCGGCGTCATCGGCGGCCTCTCGGCCTTCGGCATGATCGGCGTGATCATCGGCCCGGTACTGCTGACCGTGCTCGCTGCGCTGCTGCGTTTCATCGACGAGACGCTGCGCGCCAGCCAGGCAACGAATGATTAACCTGAGTCCGCTCTCATGGCCCAGTCGACTGTTCGCTCCATCGCTGCAATCCGGCGCACGACGCTGGCCCTGTTCCTGCTGGCCGGAGCCGGGTGCGCAAGCCTCCCCGATGCCGCGCGCGAAATGGATACACCACACACACAGGCGGTGGCGTTCGAAGGCCAGCACGGCCCCGTCTCCGCAGGCAGGAGCGCCGCCATCATCGAGGGACTCGAGCGCAAGGCAGGCGATTCCGACATCCTGCAGAAGCACCTGGCCATGGAACAGGCGATCAATGCCGACAGTCCGCTGGTGCTGGGCAACAAGCTGACCCTGCTGCAGGACGGCCCCGCGACCTACCAGGCCATGTTCGCAGCCATGCGCGCGGCCAAAGATCATATCAATCTTGAAACCTACATCTTTGAAGACGACGACATCGGCCGACAATTCGCCGACCTGCTGCTGGCAAAACAGGCGACGGGCATCCAGGTCAATCTGATCTACGACAGCGTCGGCTGCCTGAATACGCCCAAGGAATTCTTCGGACGCCTGAGCGACGGCGGCATCCGGGTGCTCGAGTTCAATCCGGTCAATCCCCTGGCCGGAAACAAGAAGGAATGGCTGCTGAACAACCGCGACCACCGCAAGCTGCTGGTGGTCGACGGCCGCATCGCCTTCATCGGCGGCATCAATATCAGCGAAGCCTATTCCAGCGGCCCATCCCTGAGGTCGACCCGAAAAAAGGGAGCCACGACCGCGGGCTGGCGCGATACCCACCTGCAGATCGAGGGGCCGGTGGTGGCGGAATTCCAGAAGCTGTTCCTGGACACCTGGAGCAAGCAGAAGGGCATGCAATTGGCCGATAAAAACTACTTTCCCACACTCGACAAGCAGGGTGACGAGATTGTGCGCGCCATCGGCAGCGCCTCGGCCGATCCCCACAGCCTGATCTACCTCACGCTGTTGTCTGCGATCGACCATGCGGAACAGCAGGTCAATCTCACCAACGCCTATTTCGCGCCTGATCCGCAATTGCTCAAGGCCCTGACCGACGCGGCCCAGCGCGGCGTCGAGGTGAAGCTGATTCTGCCGAGCCATACCGATTCCTGGCCAGTGTTCCACGCCGGGCGCTCGCACTATTCGAAACTGTTGCGTGCCGGCGTGAAGATCTACGAGCGGCGCGGCGCGGTGATGCATTCCAAGACCGTCTCCATCGACGGCGTCTGGTCGACCATCGGTTCGACCAATCTGGATTGGCGCAGCTTCCTGCACAACGACGAAATCAATGCGGCGATCCTGGGTCGCGATTTTTCCCGGCAAATGGATGCCATGTTCGCCAAGGACCTGGCGGAATCCGACGCCATCGACCTCGAGCGCTGGGAGCGGCGGTCGCTGCTGTTGCGATTGAAGGAGGGGGCGGCGCGGATCGTGGAATACTGGCTGTAGCCCGGCTCGACTCCACGTGCGCAACGATTCAGACGCATCCCTCCAGAACTGCTATTAATGGAACTGGCAATACCGTGACGAGGAGAAGCGCATGTTGGTGACGTTCTCAACCGATGCCTATGCCGACATCACCATGTTCGGGGATGTCGCGCTTGCCATGCTGAAAATGATGGGACACAGCGCAACCGTACCCGGGGCGATACTGGCGGAAGATGTTCCTGCGGCGCTGGCGCGGTTAACCGCGGCGATCGACGCAGAAAAAGCCGCGCCTCCAGTTGAGGACAAGGATGCGGATGAGCCGGTGGTCAGCATGGCGCATCGGGCGCTGCCGCTGATTGAGCTTCTTGCTGCCGCAGCCAAGGCGGAATCCAACGTGATGTGGAAATGAAAGCAGGCCAGTTGGTCAGCCTGAGTTGCAGAAAAAGCGCCGGGCCGGGTGCAAGCGCGAGGCAATCCGGCTAATAGGGGACCGGTAAAACAGGCACGAGCTTGGATCAGGCCAATGTCAAAATCCAATGTCAAAATCACTTAAAGCCATTGCCTTTGCCGTCGGCGCGCTCATCGGGCTGCTGGTCCTCGCCGGGGGCGTCTTGTTTGTTTTCCTGGATATCAATGCCTACAAGCCCCGGATTGAAGCGGCCGCCTCCGGCATGACGGGGATGGAAGTCAGAGTCGGCGGGCGTTTGGGAATCGGCTTCTTCCCAAGCGTGCAGGTCACCCTCGACGACGTGCACATCCGCAACCGGGGCACGGAGGTCGTCACGGCAAGGCAGGCCAGGATCGGGGTCGATTTCCTCCCGCTGCTTCACAAGCAAGTCCGGATCAGGAAGATCGCGCTTGAACATCCGAGCGTATCCATCGAGAAGGCCCGCGACGGCACGTTCAACTTCGAAAAACCGGCGCAGGCCAGTGGAATGTTGCCCAGCCAGAACCTGGCAAAGGTATCTTTCTTAGACGGGACGTTCCGCTACGTGGACAGGCAAACCGGCGCAGGATTCGAGGCTGATGATTGCAGCCTGGACGCGAGCCGCCTGCAGATTGCGGCCAGGCAGGGCCCGGGCATCATGAAGCACCTTTCCTTGGCGGCTGAACTCGCCTGCGGGACAGTCCGGACAAAGAGCCGCAGTGCATCCGACTTGAGGTTTTCGGTTGCCGGTCAGAACGGGGTCTTCGATCTCAAGCCGCTCACGTTTCGTGCCTTCGCTGGGCAGGGTTCGGGGAGCATACGGGCGGACTTTACCGGCGCCGTTCCCCAGTACCAGGTCCGCTATTCGCTCTCACATTTCCACATCGAGGAATTCCTCAAGTCCTTGTCACCGCAAAATGTCGCGGAAGGGCCCATGGACTTCTCGGCGAACCTGACGATGCAAGGGAAGACCGTGAAAAAAATGAGGCAGAGCATGAAAGGGCAGATCTCGCTGCGTGGCAAGAACCTCATTCTCAAGGGCCACGATCTCGATCGGGAGTTCGCCCGGTATGAGTCCAGCCAGACCTTCAACCTGGTTGACGTGGGCGCGTTCTTCTTTGCCGGACCAGTCGGCCTGGCGGTCACCAAAGGGTACAACTTTGCGAGCATCCTTCAAGGATCGGGGGGGCGCAGCGTGATCCGGACGCTCGTTTCCGACTGGAAAATCGAGCACGGCGTGGCGCAGTCGCAGGACGTGGCCATGGCGACGAACGAGAACCGGGTGGCCCTTCAGGGAAGACTGGACTTCGTCAACGAGCGGTTCGATGACGTGAGCGTGGCGCTGATTGATGACAAGGGCTGCGTCAGGGTGCAGCAGTCAATCCACGGTGCCTTCAAGAAACCGGTGGTTGAACAGCCGAGTGCCATCAAGTCACTCACCGGGCCGGTGGCCAGGTTGCTCAAGCAGGTGGGTCGTTTTTTCCCGGGTGGAGAGTGCGAAGTGTTCTACGCGGGTTCGGTCGCGTCGCCGCAATAAGGGGGCGGCGACGAAACCGGGGGACTGGCAGGGTTTCCCGGCGTGCATGTAGGGGGCCCCACCTGCCACGCTGCACGATGGCGTCCTCCAATGCGGCTTACTGAGCAGTCTGCTGACGCCGATATTCACTCCGTTTCATGTCGAAATAGGCCGTTCGGCTGATTTCGCGCAATTGGCGGGGATATTGCTCGGTGGCGATGAACCAGCTGAGCAGGCGTTTCTGGAGTTGCAGCGGCGGCGGTGCGTCCAATGCGCCAAGGTAGGCGTCTATCGCGAGGTAATAGCGCATGGCGTTGCGTTCCACCACGCCACGCATGCCACCGATATATTCCGGCTGGCCATTGGATTGCTTGCCGGTCTGGGTGAATCCTACCTTGCCGCTTCCGATTGTCGCGAGGTAAGCCTTCATGGCAAGCCGCCCCGCCAACCCGTAATCGTAAGAATAGGTGAGATGAAGAAAGGTCCGGTCGTTCCCGACCGGCACAGCCTGCAGCTGGATGCGATAGTTGCGGGTACTCAGCGGCCCCTCCGGCGCATTGAGCTGTATCTCCAGGTATTTCGCCGTCGCCGCGGCGACGCGATAGGAAAATGCGATGGGATAGGCATCCTTGATGGGCTGGGCTGTTTTCTTGCCGATGCTGACCATCAGGACAGAGCCGGCCTTATCCGTCCTGGCATGGCAGTACTTGGTATTGATATGCAGGATCAGCACGTCACACCAGCCCCCTGCGCCATCGAGTGCAGCACCGACGGTGGAAAAGGGATAATCGACCAGGGCGTAGATATCACCCCTCAAATTGGTGGGCGATTCGGAGGAGTCGATGGATAGCGCTCGCCGAAACGGGTTGTACAGGAGCCGCCCACCCATTGACGCGTATTTGGCGTGGAGCGATGCGGCGGATTGCGTGTCCGGGACGGATGCAAAGCCCAGCCCCGCGCTGGAAAAAGCTATCCAGGCGAGCCATGTCCGCATCAGCCAGAGCAAGTTTTTCAATGCGTACTCATCGGTATAGGCCTTCCGTTTTTCCTGTTGTGAGCGGTCTTGCTTGTTGCGTTCGGCTCACCACGGCCCCCGCACCAAGAAGGGATGCCGCTTCACGCGCAGATTGCCTTCCCAGCCGCAGTCCATCGAACGGCAGCGGTAGCGGCTGACTGTCATGAACGTGCTCATGAGCAAATCGACAAACCGGCGCGGTACGCTCAGTGGGGGAAATCCGTGTCCGCAAGCCCGTCCTGAAGGCCGTCAAGGTGGCGACGAAGCCTTGATCCTGTCCTTACACTGCCGCTAACAATGAGGTGCAGGTTTGCGGTGCGTTTCTCAGCGGCAGCGCAAAGCCGGCGGAAGGTTTGGCTTTGCGATTTGACGCCCAAAATTCTCAATTGAAAATGAATGGATAAGTCTTACTTTGTCATCGGCCAAGATTGAGCCGGGGTGATTTTGGTTGACCATCAGGTAGGCTGAACTACAGTCCCGAAACGGGACGCCTTTGAGGGCGGGAAAGGGCCGGTTTTGGCACCGACACGAATTGC
>JAPTVL010000125.1 GCA_028065725.1 Betaproteobacteria bacterium | reverse complement strand
CCAGCAGGATGCGGTCGCCGTCGCGGATCATGCGGTAGTCGCCGATGGCGCGTCCGGTCGCGGTGAGCAGCGAGCGCGACGGTTTCACCCAATCCGGCGGCGACGTGCTCATACGGAAAATTGCAGCGCGTGCAGCTGCGCGTAGCGGCCCTTTTTCGCCAGCAGTTCGGCGTGGTTGTCGATCTCGACGATGTGCCCGCCTTCCAGCACCACGATGCGATTCGCGCGTTCGATGGTAGACAGCCGGTGCGCGATGACCAGCGTGGTGCGGTTTTCCATCAGGGTTTCAAGCGCGGCCTGCACGTGGCGTTCGGACTCGCTGTCGAGCGCCGAGGTGGCCTCGTCGAGGATCAGCAGCGGCGCGTTCTTCAGGATGGCGCGCGCGATGGCGATGCGCTGGCGCTGGCCGCCGGAAAGCCGCATGCCGTTTTCGCCGATCAGCGTGTCGAGGCCCTCGGGCATGGCCTGGATGAAGTCCCAGGCATGGGCGGCGATGCAGGCGGCGTGGATTTCGTCGGGGGTGGCGTCGCGCTTGGTGCCGTAGGCGATGTTGTGCGCCAGGGTGTCGTTGAACAGCACCACGTCCTGCGATACGAGCGCGATGTGGCTGCGCAGGTTCTGCAATTCGATGTCGCGGACGTCGATGCCGTCGAGTGTGATCACACCGGCATCGGGATCGTAAAAACGTGGCACCAGATTGGCCAGCGTGGTCTTGCCCGAACCCGAGGCGCCGACCAGCGCCACGGTCTCGCCGGGCGCGATGTCGAGCGTGATGTTCTCCAGCGCGGGAGCGGTCTTGCCCGGATAGGCGAGCGCCACGTCGCGAAACGCGAGGCGGCCCTCGATGCGGTCGAGCGTGCGGGAGCCGCTGTCTCGCTCGGCGTCCTGGTCGAGCATGGCGAAAATGGTCTCGGCTGCGGCGAGTCCGCGCTGCAGCTGGTCGTTGACCGAAGTGAGCCGCTTCAGCGGTGCGAACAGCAACAGCATGGCCATGAAGAAGGCGACGAAGCCGCCCACCGTCGTGGTGTTGCTGGACGCCTGCCCGGCGGCGATGTAGACGATGATCGCCAATGCAATCGCGGCGATGAACTGGATCACCGGCTCGTACACCGCGTTGGCGGCCACGCGCTTCATCTCGAACAGGCGCGCCAGATTGGCCGCGTGGCGGAAGCGTGTCTGCTCGTAGTCTTCCCCACCGTACAGCTTGACCACGCGATGCCCGCCCACCGCCTCGTCGACCACCTGGGTGAGGTCGCCGATGTTCTGCTGCGCTTTGCGCGACAGGCCGCGCAGACGGGTGCTGGCGACGCGCACCACCCACAGCGTGAGCGGCACCATGCCGAACACGATCAGGGTCAGCTGCCAGTTCAGCCACAGCAGATAGCCCAGCAGGCCCAGCACCGTCACGGTGTCGCGCACCAGCGTGGTGAGCGAACTGGTGGCCGACTGCGTGACCTGGGTGACGTTGAACGCCAGCTGCGCGATCAGCTGGCCGCTCGGATTCTGGTCGAAATAGCGCGTCGGCAGCGTCATCAGCTTGTCGAACATCGCCGCGCGCAAATCCATCACCAGCCGGCTGCCTACCCACGCCATGCAGTAGGTACTGACGAAGCTGGTGATGCCGCGCACCAGGAACAGCGCCAGCAGCAGGATCGGCACCCAGCGGATGAAATCCGGGTCCTTGGCGACGAAGCCCTCGTCCAGGAGCGGCTTGAACAGCGCGGGCAGCAGCGGTTCGGTGGCGGCGGTGAGAATCAGCGCGATGAGGGACAGCGCGAACATGCGCCAGTAGGGCTTCACATAGCCCAGCAGGCGCAGATAGAGAGCCTTGCTATCCGGCGCCGGCTTCACAGCAGCAGCAGGGTGGCGAGCCCGAGGAAAATGAAGAAGCCCATGCTGTCGGTGGTGAAGGTCAGCAGCACCGACGAGCCGACGGCCGGGTCGCGCTTCATGCGTTCCAGCGTCATCGGAATGAAAATCCCCGCCAGTGCCGCGACGATCAGGTTGAGCAGCATGGCCAGCGCCATCACCCCGCCCAGCGCGACGTTGTCGTACAGCAGCCAGGCGAAGACGCCGACTACCGAACCCCACAGAAGGCCATTGAACAGGGCGACGCCGAGTTCCTTCACGATCAGGCGGCGCGCGTTGGCCTGGGTGATCTGGCCCAGCGCCAGGCCGCGGACGATCAGCGCGATAGTCTGGTTGCCGGTGTTGCCGCCGATGCCGGCGATGATCGGCATCAGCGCTGCCAGTGCGGCGAGCTTTTCGATGCTGCCTTCGAAGGCGCCGATCACGCGCGACGCGATGAAGGCGGTGGCGAGGTTGATCGACAGCCACATCCAGCGGTTCTTGGCCGAGCGCCAGACGGTGGAGAACAGGTCCTCCTCTTCCTTCAGGCCGGCCATCGACAGCATGTCGGCGTCGGCCGATTCGCGGATGTAGTCCAGCACCGCGTCGACCGTGAGACGCCCGATCAGCCCCCCCTGTACATCCACCACCGGCGCCATCACCAGGTCGTAGCGTTCGAACGCCTGTGCCGCCTCGTGTGCCTCGTCCTCGGGATGAAATTTGACGAAATCCTCGACCATCACCGCCGCCACCGAGGCCTCGGGGTCGGCGGTCAGCAGCCGTTTCAGCGGCAGCACGCCGATGATCGCGTCGTTGCGGTCGACCACGAACAGCTTGTCGAGCTGGTCCGGCAGTTCGCCCAGTCGGCGCAGATAACGCAGCGCGACTTCCAGCGTGACGTCGGCGCGGATCGTCACCATCTCGAAATCCATCAGCGCGCCGACGGTGTCCTCGGGATAGGCCAGTGCCGACTGCAGGTGGGCGCGCTTCTGCGCGTCCAGGCTGGTGAGCAGTTCCTGGATCACGTCGTGCGGCAGGTCGGCCGCAATGTCGGCGATCTCGTCGGTGTCCAGCGATTCGGCGGCGGCCAGCAGTTCCGCCTTGTCCATCGTCTGGATCAGCGATTCGCGAACCGAGTCCGACACCTCCAGCAGAATCTCGCCGTCGTGTTCCGCGCTGACCAGACTCCACACCAGCCGGCGCTCGTCCAGCGGCAGCGCCTCCAGAATGTAGGCCACGTCCGCCGGGTGCAGCGCTTCCAGGTGCCGCTGCAACTCGGTCAGGTTCTGCTTGTGCACCAGGTTTTCGACCAGATCCTGCCGCGGCCCGCCCTGCTTGTGGACGAGTTCCTCCACCAGCCGCATCTTGGCGAGCAGGGTCTGCACCTGCGCCAGACTGGCTTCGAGGTTGTCCTGCGACTGGTTTTCGAGGGCGTCGGTCATGGGGAATATGGGGTAAGGCACCGCGATTGTAACGCGCTACACCCTGCGCGCGTGGGCGCCGCCTTGTTGATTTGCACGATGGCGTATCCAGCCAGTTTGGCCGAAGGGGCAGACTTAAAACAAAAACTGACTGGATTGTTCATCGCTCATCAGAGCGAGTCGATTTCTGTGGCCGAGCAAGAGAATGGCCTGAAGTACATGCGCATCGGCCGGGTAAAGTTGGGTGACCTGTCGTTCAGGCAGCGGCGTTATCGGTGGCCCGATGTGCCGTCCTAATCTAGTGCGGCGACGGCCGCATCGCGAAGCAGCAGCTTCCTCTCGATCTCGCCGGCCGGCATCGGTCTGGCGAAGAGGAAGCCCTGATAGGCATCGCATCCGATTGCTTCCAGGTATTCGAGCTGGCTTTCGGTCTCCACACCCTCGGCCACCACGGTGAGGCCCAGGCTGTGACCGAGCAGGGTGACCAGTTTGGCGATCGGCGATTCCTTGACCTTCAGATCAAGCGTGCGCACGAAGGCCCGATCGATCTTGAGCACATCGATCGGGAAGCACTGCAGATAGCTCAGCGACGAATAGCCGGTGCCGAAGTCGTCGATGGCGAGCTGCACACCGAGTGCCTTGAGCTGATGCAGCATCACCACGGAATGCTCGATGTTGCCGATGATCATGCTTTCGGTGATTTCGAGTTCAAGGCGTTGTGGAGCCAGCCCGTTCCGGTGAAGGGTCCGCGCCACCATATCCACTACACTGTCATCCTGCAGCATGCGGGCGGAGAGATTCACTGCCATATTGAAATCGCCCAGTCCGGCGGTCGACCAGGCAACTACTTGGCGACAGGCCGTGTCCAGCACGAATTCGGTGATCGGCACGATCATGCCGGTGTCCTCGGCTACGCCGATGAATTTTTCGGGCACCACCCAGCCATGTTCCGGGCTGTTCCAGCGTACCAGTGCCTCGAAGCCGAACACTTGCCTGTGGCGGTTGACCTTGGGCTGGAAGTGGACCTGGATTTCGTTGCGGGACAGGGCGCGGCGCAGGCTGCTGTCGAGGCCGATCCGTTCCATGGCGAGGTCGTTGAGGCGGCTGGTAAAAAACTGGAAATTGTTTCTGCCTTTCCCTTTTGCCAGGTACATCGCGGCATCGGCATTCTTGATCAGCGTCTGGGCATCGCCCCCATCGTTTGGGTAGAGGCTGATGCCGATGCTGGGCGTCACGAACAGGTCCGTGCCGTCAACCACCACCGGCCGCTGGATATCATCAAGCACGCGCTCCATCAACCGTATGACCGACACGGCCTGATAGTGGTTATTGAGCACCAGAACGAACTCGTCGCCTCCGTATCGCGCCACGGTGTCGGTTCCGCGCAGGCAGCCCTGCAGCCGCCGCGAAACCTCGACCAGCAGGTCGTCCCCAGCCTGATGGCCGAGACTGTCATTGATGTACTTGAAGTTGTCGAGATCGATGAATGCTACCGCGGCGAAATGGCCGTTGCGATCGGCCTGGGCGATCGACTGCTGCAGGCGGTCAGCGAGCAGGGTGCGGTTGGGCAGGCCGGTCAGCAGGTCATGGCTGGCCTGATATTCGAGCTGCTGCTGGTGAAGCTTGTGGTCGGTGATGTCCTGCACCACGCCTTCGTAGTAGAGAAAACTGCCATCGCTGTCGAAGACTGAATGCGCGCTCTCGGAAATCCAGATGATCGTGCCGTCGCGGCGTTTCACCTCGGACTCGAAGTCGTCCACGCGGCCAGAAGCGATCATCAAGCGCTTGAAGGTTTCGCGCCGCGAGGGGTCGATATAGAGTTGCGAGCCGATATTCTGCAGGGCGGCGATCAGCTCCGCGGGCGATGCATAGCCGTAGATGCGCGCCAGCGCCGGATTGGCCGCGAGGTAACGGCCCTCCGCGGCGGTCTGGAAGAGGCCGTCGGTGGCATTCTCGAAAATACTGCGGTAGCGCGCCTCGGCGGAGGCCACCGCCTCCCGCGAGCGTACCTGCTCGCTGATATCCTCGATGATGCCCTGCAGCACTAGGATCCCGTGTTCGTCGCGCGTTGCGGACCCGCGCTCCAGCACCCGTTTCTCGGTGCCGTCCCTGCAGCAGATGCGGTATTCGAGGCGATAGGGCAGGCGTTCAGCGACGGCCTGCATGGTCACCGAAGTCACCCGGTCGCGGTCGTCAGTGTGGATGATGGCGTCATAGGGAATCAGGCGGCTACTGAGCAGCTCGTCCGGATCGTAGCCCGTGAGGGCCTGACAGGCTCCGCCGATGAGCAGCATGGTCCAGTCGGCGTCGATGGCGCAGCGAAACACCATGCCGTCGAAGATGTGCATGAGGCCATCAAACATCTGCCGACTATCGACCTCCGCCCAGTCTGTAACGGGGGCGACCCTGCTGCATTTCGTTGATGGCTGCTCGCTTCGCATGGCTTGCTAACAGGCAATGTCCATGCCAGTCACGCTGGCATGTGTAACACGGCTTTTGGGGGGAGTGCGGTGCTATACGCGCACTATCGTGGTGCGGATGCACCAGACGCGCGCAACTTCTGTTGGTGAGCCACCTGGCGAAGGCCTGGGATGGGCTTCAGTTTTTTCGTCCAGCGGGCCGGCCTGCACGATGCAACGCAGCCTGAGTCAGACTTGAATGTGTGTTAATCGACCCGGCTGTCCAGCCTATTTCGGCACCTGCGCGCTGCCCATATAGCGCTTGATGACCGCAATGCGACGCTGATACGCGCGTGAACTGCGGTGGGTTTCATACCAGCGCGGGTTGGGCACCATCGCAGCCATGCGGGCGGCCTGGTCGCGGTTGAGCTTGGAAGCGGAGGTCCTGTAATAGCGACGGGCGGCGGCTTCGGCGCCGTAGATGCCGTTACCCCATTCGATCACGTTCAGATACACCTCGAGAATGCGCCGCTTGCTCCAGGTGGTTTCGATCATCAGGGTGATGATCGCTTCCTGGCCCTTGCGGATGAAGCTGCGCTCGCCGGAGAGGAACAGGTTTTTGGCGAGCTGCTGGCTGATGGTGGAGCCGCCCGCGACCAGGCGGCCTTTCTTCAGGTTTTTTTCGACGGCCTTCTGGATGCCCTCGACGTCGAAGCCTTCGTGCTCGATGAATTTGGCGTCTTCGGCGGCGACGATGGCGCGCTTCAGGTGGATTGAGATGCGGTCGTAAGGGACCCACTTGTGGCGCAGTTCGGCGTCGGGGTTCTTTTCCTGCTGGCGTGCCAGACCCGCTTCCATGAACGAGGTGGAGGCGGGGTTGTGATCGATCCACCACAGCACGTGGGCAAAGATCCAGAGTTGATAGAACAGCAGCGCGGCCACGGCCACGGCCAGGCCCTGGGCAAACCAGCGCAACACGGTGCGCATCATGCGCGCAGGCTCGCGATGACGGGTGCGGTGTCGGGGCGCACGCCGC
>JAPTVL010000424.1 GCA_028065725.1 Betaproteobacteria bacterium | reverse complement strand
GTCGATGATCGGCATTTGCCGGCGCTGCTCCTTGGTGACGATGTAGGGCTCGAGCAGCATCGCGTCGGTCTTGCCCTCCCACGCGCCGTGCGCGTCCTGGGCGCGCCACTGCTTGATCAGTTCCTTCACGAACAGCGACTGCATCGGGTCGGCGGCAGCGACCGGGGTTTCGGCATCAAGCATCATTCACCTCTTCGTCAAAATCGAAACTCTTTTCCTGGCCCTTCAGGACCGCCTTGCGCAGCCAGGGCGGCGGCGTTCCCTTCAGCACCCCCTGCAGCTTGAGCAGA
Organism: Betaproteobacteria bacterium; assembly: GCA_028065725.1. Next base: position 6,444 of record JAPTVL010000424.1, on the reverse strand, counting down.
ATCTCGTCGATGACTTCCGGCTCCTGCACCTTGATCGGGTGGATGTTGCTGGCCACCACGCGCGCCGCGCCGGAACCGCCGATCGCCGCCACGTAGAGAATCGCGCAGTCCTTGATCGCGTCCAGCTTGGGCGCCAGCTTGTCCTCGTTGCCGTCTTCCTGGAGATCGCCGTCGAACTGGATGGCCTCCACGAAGCGCGAGTCGTCGGACGAGACGTCGTAGATGGCGATGTTCTTCGCCCAGCCGAAGTGGGCGTCGACCCGCTTCATGTCCTGTGTACAAAACGCGACTTTCATATAACCTCCATTGGTAAAACTTTCACCCGTGCTGCTGTCAATGAGCCGCAGCCGACGCACAACTTCCACAGCTTTCTCCGGCTTGCCGCCAATCGTCCGGCCCGGGCTCGTGGGCCTCGGCCATGAACATATTGGCCACTTCAAAAATCAGGTCGCGCGTGCCGCGATACCCCGCCGTCACCTGGTGCGCCGCCCCCAGGCGGTCGAACATCGGAATGCCCATGCGCAGGAACGGCAGGTTCAGCCGCTCCGCCATCTGCCGGCCGTGCGAGTGCGTAATCAGCAGGTCGCAGCCTTGCGAGCGGTCTTCCAGGTCTTCCAGGTCGCCGATCAGCACCTCCTGAGCCGGCAGCTTTTCCAGCAGCGGCGACTGCGTCGTCGTCACCACGGCGGCGAGTTCCGCGCCCATGCCGGCGAACAGGTTGCCGATGCCCCACAGCAGGTCGGGCTCGGCGCCGATGGCGATCTTCTTGCCGCCGAGGTAGAAATGCGCGTCGAGCATGGCGTCCACCAGTTGGCTGCGCTGGCGGCGGTATTTGTCGGGCGCGGGGCGGCCGGACTTCTCGGCCAGGAGGCTCATCAGGCGGTCGCAGCCGTCGAGTCCGGTCAGCGTTTCCAGCACCTCGAACGGCACCCCGCATTTGTCCTGCAGCACCTGCGCCGCGTCGCGCATGTGCTCGCCGATGGCGAGCGTGAATTCGGAGGCACCGGTGATGCGCAGTTCGGTCAGCGTGGTGCCGCCCAGGGTGGTAGGGCTGAAGTTGTCCGGAACGTGGCCGTCCATGGAGCCGGAGAGGTCGGGCAGGATGATCGGCTTGAGGCCGAAGGCCTCGACGATCTCGCGGATCTCCTCGATGTCGCCCGGCGTGAGATGGCTGCCGGCGAGCACGTTCACCTGGCCGGCAATTTTCTGGCCGGGCTCGGCCAGTTCCTTTACGATCTTGGCCACCGCCTTGGCCCAGCCGTCCTGGAAGGCGCCGACATAGTCCGGCGTGGAGACATACACCAGCGCCAGTTCGTCCAGTTCCGGATGCCTGTTGCGGATCGTGGCCAGGTAGCCGTCGACGTCGTCGCCCTTGGTTTCCGTCAAACCGGTCGATGCGATGCCGATGATGGCGGGCTGGGCGCGCTTGTGGATGTTGAGGATGGCCTGCTCCACGTTGTCCATGCCGCCCATGATGGTGGTGGCCTCGTTCATGGCCGTGGTCTGCATCGGTACCGCTTCCTTGAAATGGCGCACGAACAGCACCAGGCCGAAGGCGGTGCAGCCCTGCGAGCCATGCAGCGTCGGCATGCAGTTGTTCAGCCCCATGAAGGCCAGCGCCGCGCCAATCGGCGCGCTCATCTTGAGCGGATTGACCGCGCAGGATTTCTTGACGTGGGTGACGGTAGCCATGGCGTTCTCCGGATCAGGCGGCCAGCACCAGCGGGGGCTCGGTTTGGACTACGCTGTCTGCGGCGGGAGCCGATGGCGTCTCGACCGCGACCGGGACATCCCAGGGCGCGGGCTTCCTGACCTGTTCCCACATCGGGTTGTGGAGCGCCTTGTCGATCTCCCGCACCAGGGTCACCATGCCGCTGTAGCCGGCATAGGCGTGGTGACGTTCCTGGTTGATGTCGAGCCAGGGCATCTTGGCCTTGAGCGCGATGAACTGGGAGCGGCCGCCGGAGAGCATGATCTCGGCCTGCGCGTCCTTCAGCATCTTGTACATCTCGCGCGGCGTCATGTCGTCGATCATGTGGGCGTCCTCGCCCATCAGTTCCTTGATCTTCTGCTTGTCCTCCAGCGTGGATTTCTTCACGCTGGTGCCGACGATCTCCATGCCGACTTCCTGCAGTGCGGACACCACCGACCAGGACTTCACGCCGCCGGTGATGAGCAGCACCTTCACGCCTTTCAGGCGATCCTTGTACGGTTCCATGGCCTGCCAGAAGGCGGCCTCTTCGCGCCGGATGATGGCTTCGGTGCGATCCAGCAGGTCTGCCGGCGCGCCCTTCTCCACCAGCAGTTTGGCGATGTTGCGCAGCGAGTCGCTCATGTCGGTGATGCCGTAGAACGAGCCCTCGAAGAACGGTATCTGGTAGCGCTCGTCCATCTTGCGGGCGATGTTGATCATCGCCTTGGAGCACACCATCATGGCCGCCTTGGCGCGATGGCTGTAGGCGACTTCCTGGTATTTGGCGTCGCCGGAAATACAGGACAGGATGCGCACGCCCATTTCGTCGAGCAGCGGCTTCACCTGCCACAGTTCACCGGCGAGGTTGTACTCGCCGATGATGTTGATATCGTAAGGCGTCGTGGTCTCGGGCTCGGCGGTGCCGATCACGTAGTCGAGCAGCGCTTCGCCGGCGAGCTTGTTGCCGAGGTTCTTGTTGCCCACAAAGCCGGGCGCATTGACCGGGATCACCGGCTTGCCGAATTTCTGGGTGGCGGCCTTGCACACCGCCTCGATGTCGTCGCCGATCAGGGCGGTGACGCAGGTCTGGTAAACGAATATGGCGGGCGGGTCGTATTTGTCGACGATTTCCTTCACCGACTTGAACAGCCGCTTCTCGCCGCCGTAGACCACGTCGAGTTCGTTGATGTCGGTGGTGAAACCGGTGCGGTAGAGCCGCGAGCCGGAAGACTTGGCGCCGCGGTTGTCCCACGAGTTGCCTTCGCAGGCGATGGGGCCGTGCACCAGGTGCGCCACGTCGGTGATGGGCTGCAAGGCGATCTTGGCGCCGTCGAAGGCGCAGCCGCCAGCCGCCGCACCGGGCTGCAACTGCTTGGTGCAGCCTTTCTTGCGCTCCTTCTCGCCCTTCGCCTGGTTCTTGCCGCAGGCGGGCTCGTCGAAGACTTCCTGAACCTTTTTCGACAGTGCATCCATCGCTTTTCTCCGTGAGGCGTGAGGCGTGAGGCGTGAGGCGGGGGTATCCGGGTGTTACGCCTTACCCCTCTCCCCTCACCCGCGTCAGCGAATAATGTCGAAGCTGTAGTCGGTCTTCGCCGGGATGATGGTGTTCTTGTCCATCTCGTCGAAGATCTTGTCCAGCACCCACACCAGCACGTTCATCGCGCCCTGGTAGCCCCACACCGGATAGCGGTGGTGGTGGTGGCGGTCGAACACCGGGAAGCCGATGCGGATCAGCGGGGTGCCGGTATCGCGCTCCAGATACTTGCCGTAGGTGTTGCCGATCAGGAAGTCCACCGGCTCGGTGTTGAGCAGCGAGCGCATGTGCCAGAGGTCCTTGCCGGGGTAGGCCTTGCAGCCTTTGCCGAAGGGCGAGCTGTCGAACAGCGCCTGCATCTTGGCTTCCCAGTCCTTGCTGCCGTTGGTGGAGAGCACGTGCACCGGCTCGGCGCCCAGCTCCATCAGGAAGCTTGCGAGGCCGTAGCACAGGTCAGGGTCGCCGTAGATGGCGAACTTCTTGCCGTGGATGTGGGCGCTGGAGTCGGCGATGGCATCCACCAGGCGGCCGCGTTCCTTGGTCAGCTCTGCGGGGATCGCCTTACCGGAAATGCGCGAGATTTCCATCAGGAACTTGTCGGTCGCGGCCACGCCCACCGGATGATTCAAGGCCACGGTTTCCTGGCCGGTCTTGCCGATGTATTCCATGGTCTTCTCGGTGCAGTATTCCTGCATCGAGATGGTGGCCTTGGCGTTGAGCGCGGCCTTGGCGTCGTCCAGCTTGGTGCCGCCGTCGTACATGCGGAATTCGCCGTCGGCCGGGGTGTCCCACACTTCGCTGTTGTCGGCGAGGATGGTGTGCTCGACGCCCATCAGGTCGAACATGCGCTTCACTTCGCGCAGGTTGCCGACGGTGTAGCCGTCGAAGCCGCCGATGAAGTTGATCTTCTCGTTGGGCGTGCGCTCCTTGCCTTCCCAGAAGTAGCTGACGATGCCCTTGAGCGCGTTGTCGTAGCCGGTGATGTGGCTGCCGACGAAAGCCGGAGTGTGGGCGTAAGGCACGGGGAAATCTTCCGGCACGCTGCCCTTGCTGCGAGCAGTTGAAATAAAGCCGTTGAGGTCATCGCCGATCACTTCCGCCATGCAGGTGGTGGACACCGCGATCATCTTCGGCTTGTACATGGAGTAAGTGTTTTGCAGGCCGTCGATCATGTTGTTGAGGCCGCCGAACACCGCCGCGTCTTCCGTCATGGAAGAAGACACGCAGGAGGAAGGCTCCTTGAAGTGGCGGCTGAAGTGGCTGCGGTAGTAGGCGACGCAGCCCTGCGAGCCGTGCACGAAGGGCATGGTGCTCTCGAAGCCGACGGCGGCGAACACCGCGCCCAGCGGCTGGCAGGCCTTGGCCGGGTTGACGGTCAGCGCCTCGCGGGCAAAGTTCTTCTCGCGGTACTCCCAGCTCTTGGTCCACTCGCGCACTTCCTCGATCTTGTCATCGGGGTGCGGGTTCTCGAAATTCTTGCGCTTGTTCTCGAACATCTCGATGTATTCCGGGCCGCGGAACAGGTTGAAATGGTCGATTACGGTTTCTACGTTCTGGGTCATGTCATTACTCCTTCAAATTCGGTGAGGCGTGAGGCGTGAGGTGTGAGGCGGGTGTGGGTTTACCCCTCACTCCTCACCCTTCACCCCTCACGAAAACATTTACTTCCAGGGCGCCTTGGTCAGGCCCCACACCGGGTTGTTGATCGCCATGTCCATGTCGCGGGCGAAGATGGCGAAGCCGTCGTAGCCGTGATACGGGCCCGAGTAGTCCCAGGAGTGCATCTGGCGGAAGGGCACGCCCATTTTCTGGAACACGTACTTTTCCTTGATGCCGGAGCCGACCAGGTCGGGCTGGACCTTCTCGACGAACTTCTCGAATTCGTAGCCGGTCACGTCGTCGTAGATCAGCGTGCCGTCCTTCACGTAGTGGGTGGTGCGCTGGTAGTCGTCGTTGTGGCCGAACTCGTAGCCGGTGCCGACCACTTCCATGCCCAGGTCCTCGTAGGCGCCGATGACGTGGCGCGGACGCAGGCCGCCGACGAACAGCATCACCGTCTTGCCTTCGAGGCGCGGCTTGTACTTGTCGACGACGGCCTGCATCATCGGCTTGTACTTGGCGATCACGCGCTCGGCGCCTTCCTTGATCTTGTCGTCGAAGTGGCTGGCGATTTCGCGCAGGCTGGCTTCGATCTTGCTCGGCCCGAAGAAGTTGTACTCGACCCAGGGAATGCCGTACTTCTCTTCCATGTGGCGGCTGATGTAGTTCATCGAGCGGTAGCAGTGCAGCACGTTGAGCTTGGCCTTGGGGGTGTTCTCCAGCTCGGCGATGGAGCCGTCGCCGGACCACTGGGCGATCACGCGCAGGCCCATTTCTTCCAGCAGGATGCGGGAGGCCCAGGCGTCGCCGCCGATGTTGTAGTCGCCGATGATGGCCACGTCGTAGGGCGTGCTTTCGAAGGCCGCCGGCTTGCCGTCCATCTTGTCGAACACCCAGTCGCGGATGGTGTCGTTGGCGATGTGGTGGCCGAGCGATTGCGACACGCCGCGGAAGCCTTCGCAGCGCACCGGGACGATGGTCTTGCCGTTGTATTCCTTGGACTTCTTCTTCGACACCGCTTCGATGTCGTCGCCGATCAGGCCGATCGGGCACTCGGACTGCACGGTGATGCCCTTGTTGAGCGGGAACAGATCCTGGATCTCGTCCATGATCTTCTCCAGCTTCTTGTCGCCGCCGAAGACGATGTCCTTCTCCTGGAAGTCGGAGGTGAACTGCATGGTGACGAAGGTATCGACGCCGGTGGTGCCGATGTAGTAGTTGCGGCGCGCAGCCCACGAGTACTGGCCGCAGCCGACCGGGCCGTGGCTGATGTGGATCATGTCCTTGATCGGGCCCCACACCACGCCCTTGGAACCGGCGTAGGCGCAACCACGGATGGTCATCACGCCCGGGATGGACTTGACGTTCGACTTCACGCCGCAATCGGGCTTGCCCTCCTCGAAGGTGCCCAGGTGCTTGGCGCGCCGCTTGGCGGTTTTGTCCGGATAGACTTCCAGCACCTCCTTGATGAGGTCCTGGTTTCTTGCTTTGACTTGCTCGACTGTGAGGCTCATTTCGCCCTCCTGTTTGATGTGAACACTGGACACCGGCACCCCGGTTCCCCGGGAAAACTCTGCGAATGGCACCGTTCCGCGGAACCGCCGATGCCCTTGGCAGA
>JAPTVL010000472.1 GCA_028065725.1 Betaproteobacteria bacterium | reverse complement strand
TGAGCAAGGCCGGCCTGCATCAACTGACCCGCAACCTGGCCTGCGAGTGGGCCGAGGACGGCATCCGCGTCAACGCGGTGGCGCCCTGGTACATCCGCACGCGGCGCACGGCCGAGGCGCTGGCGCAGCCCGAGTATCTCGAGGAGGTGCTGGCGCGCACGCCCATGCAGCGCATCGGCGAGCCGCACGAGGTGGCCGCGGCAGTGGCCTTCCTGTGCCTGCCGGCGGCCAGCTACATCACCGGCGCGGTGCTGCCGGTGGACGGCGGATTCCTGCAGTACGGCTTCTGACGCGGCGGGTTGCCGGCGTGCGACCGGTCGTCAATGCGGCGCACCGTGGCGCCACAGCCCCTCGGCCGCAGCCGAAGCCACCGGACGACCGAGCAGGAATCCCTGCGCATAGCGGCAACCGAGACGCCGGATCACGTCGAGCTGATCCTGCCGCTCGATGCCTTCGGCGATCGCCGCGAGATCGAGCGCCGCAGCCAGGGCGATGATGCTCTGCACGATGCTCCGGGACTGCAGGCTCGTCTCCAGCCGTTCGGTGAACGACTTGTCGATCTTCAGCGCATCGACCGGCAGCCGGTGCAGGTAGCTCAGCGACGAGTAGCCGGTACCGAAATCGTCGACGTAGAGCGCGATGCCCAGGGCCTTCAGCCGGGTCAGGAAGGCGATGCCGCTGTCGATGTCGGTGATCAGCTGGCTCTCGGTGATCTCCATCGCCAGCGTCACCCCCTCGAGCCGTCCGCCGAGTCCGGCAAGCAGTTTCCCCGCGCGCTCTGGGAAGCCGGGATCGCGCAGCTGCCAGGGCGAGATGTTCAGCGCGATGCGCAGGTTCGTCGCTCCGGCCCGCTGCCAGGCAAAGGCCTGTCGTGCGGCCGCTGCCAGCGCCCATTCGCCGATCGGTCCGATCAAACCGCTGTTCTCCGCCACCGGGATGAATTTCGCCGGCGGGATCTCGCCGAGGTCCGGACTGGTCCAGCGCGCCAGCGCCTCGAAGCCGCGCAGCCGTCCCGATGCCACCTCGATGATCGGCTGGTAATGCAGCGAGAGTTCGCCGTTTTCGATGGCGTCGCGCAGGTAGCGTTCCAGTCTGCGGTTTTCCTGCAGGGCAATATTGACTTCAGGCGCGAAAAACTGGAGCGGCACCGCCGCATCGCGCGCCGCCAGCAGGGCGACCTGCGCCCTGTCGAGCAGGGCCGCGGCCCGATCACCATCCGCCGGAAACACGGACACGCCCGCGCGCAGGCCCGGCAGGACGATTTCCGGATGCGCCTGCGCAGTGGCGGTGCCGACTCGGTCGAGCATCTGCTGGCTGCGGCGTTGCGCGATGGCGAGACCGTCGAGATCGACCAGGGCGATGGCGAAACGTGCGCCCGGCAGGCAGCCGACGACGTCGCCTTCGCGCAGCAGGGCGGCGATTTCGCGCCCGGTCTGCCGGAGAAAATCGGATGTGGCGTGCCAGCCGATCTGGCTGGCGATGCGCTGGAAGCCCACATCCAGCACGATCACCGCCAGCGACAGGTTGCGGCTGCGTGCACTCGCGATGGCATATTCGAGGCGGTCTTCCAGCAGTGTCTGATTGGGCAGCCCGGTCACTGCGTCGTGCGTGCTGGCATGGGCCAGGGCCTGCTCGGTCGCGATCCGGTGCAATCCAAGCGCTGCATCCTGGCTCAGTTGCTCGAGCAGCCGCAGCTCCTCGGCCTCGAAGTAGTTTTCCTCGGCGGCATACAGGGCCAGCACCCTCTGCATGCTGCTCTCATCGAAAGACAGCGGAAATGCTGCCGCCGAACGTATGCCCAGGCGCTGTCCGAGCTCGTGCCAGGCTGCGGTCGTCGAATCCTGCATGAATCGGTTGACGACGACGACGCGGCCCTCCCTCGCTGCCGTAACCGCAGGCCCCTTCGCCTCGACGCGGTCGGCGTCGAGTGGGAGATTAAAATTCGCGACGTGCTCTGCCCCGGATCCCGCCCAGCTCACTGACTTGAGCGTGCGCGTCACCGGGTCGACTTCGCCGACCCATGCCAGCGGAAAGCCGCCGATTTCGACCGCGATGCGGCAGGTTTCATCGAGCAGATTCCTGGTGTCGGAAATGCGCAGGATCGCGGCGTTGATGGCGGTGAGGATGATGTAGATGCGATTCAGCCGCTCGATCTCGCGCATGTAATTCTCGCGCTCTTCATGGCGGCGCTGCAGCTCGCCCGCCATGGCATCGAAGGCCCCGGCTACCGCACCGATTTCATCACCGGTGACGGGCAGTCCGGTGCGCGCCGAGAGATCTCCTTCGGCCAGCCTGCGCGCGGCCAGGCCGAGCGCTGCGGTCTTTTGCAGCAGCGGACGTGCGCCGGCAGCCCAGGCCAGCGCAAGCACGCCCAGAAGTCCCAGCGCGGTGATGGTCAGGCTGCGGCGCAGCGCCAGCCAGGCCGGCTCGTACAGAACGTTGCGGGGCGATCGAATGATGACGAAACCGTTGCCGCTTTCGGCGGGCAATCGCGCGTAGGCCCAGAGGTCGGCCCCCGCCGCCTCCAGATGCACCTTCACGATGTCGGGAACGATGGCGTCGGCCATGATCGCCGACCACCGTGTTTCGGGGATGCGCTGCCCGATCGAGCCCGGGTGATCGGGGGCACTCGCCACGATGTAACCCAGACGGTCGGCGAAGGTGATGACCGAGCCTGCCGGCAGGTGCTTCAGTTCGGACTTGCCGCTGAGCGCCTCCGCATTCAGGGCGATGAACGCGATTCGCTGTATTTGTCGGGCATCGCCTGCCATTCTTTGCGCGACGACGATTTCGGGTGCCGCGCCGAGTCCGTCCATCTCGAGATCGCCGACGACCGCGGCTTCCGTTGCAAGCGCCCGTCGGAAATAGTCGCGATTACCCACGTACATCCGTTTCGCGCGCTGATCGGCGCTGCACTGGACATGGCCGTTCGCGCCGATAATGCCGATATTGGAAAATTCGGGATGCCGTTTCGTGATGGACGCAAAAATGGCAGCGCAATTCAGCGGATCCTGCGCGACCAGCGGCATGATGAGCGACAGTTCGAACTTGGTGTCGGCGAGGATGTCGTTGAAATCGTATTGAACGGCTGTTGTCGCGGACACGAGCTGTGATCGGCCGTCTGCATCCGCCGCGCGTTTGGTGCTGTAGGCGGTCCAGGCCGCGGCGAGAAATCCCGGCAGCGCCGCCAGGGTAACGAGTGACAGCAGGCGCAAGCGCAGACTTTTCGTGCCGAACGCCGGATGCAGCCTTCGTGTGTGCATGGGCGCAATCTCTGCAGATGGGCACGAGCCGACGGGTCCGAACTCAGCATATTCCCGATTGCGCGTTTACGCAGGCGCGTCCCTGGCCGCTGCGACCATGATGCCGTTCTTTCCGGTCACCTTGGCCTTGAGCAGGGCGGTGTCGGCGGCATCGAACAATTCGTGCACGGTCGCGCCGTGGCTTGGATAGACGGCAATCCCCATCGACGCTGTGACCGACGCAATCAGCTGATGGCGGACCAGTTCAGGATGCCGGACGATGCGCTCGTGCAGCCGCCGGGCGGCTTCCAGCGCCTGGGCTTGGTCCAGATCGGGCAGCAGCACGACGAACTCATCGCCGCCGAACCGCGCGCTGATGTCGGCACCGCGCAGCGCGTCCATCAGCACGCCGGCGACGGCGCACAGGACGCCATCGCCCGCGGCATGACCGACGCGGTCGTTGACCGCCTTGAGGTTGTCGACGTCGAGCGCCAGCAGGGCGAAGGTCGTCTTCTCCCGTCGGGCGATCTCGATCTGGCGACCGGCCAGATCGTTGAACAGATCGCGCTGATAGAGGCCGGTGAGCGGGTCGCGAAAGGCCACGCTGGTGACCGCGGTGACGGCCTTGCCGAGGTCGCGGACCAGCAGGGTCGAAACCGCCGTGACAGCGAGGAGGCTGCCCCAGAACTCGAACGGCTCGTGGTCCCGCAGCACCAGCGTGACGTGGCCGATTGCGAGACCGCCGGTCGCCACCAGGGCGATCAGCAGCAGGTACAGGAGCCCGCGCCGGATCGGGTGCAGGAACAGGACCAGCGGCGGCAGCACGAAGGCCCAGGAAATGCCGGTGTGATGATAGATCTGGATCATGACGAAGGCGGCCAGCAGAAACACCAGGCTGTGGCTGGCCAGCAGACTACGTCGCCGGCGGACCAGCAGCGCGTTGGCGAAGCAGCCGGCGGCGACCAGCACCGACGCCACGAGCCACCAGCCGCTGCCTTCCGCGCGATCGGCAAGGGGCTCGATCAGCGAGGCGACTCCCACCATCAGCGAAAGAAAGAAGCACAGGCTCTCGCGGTGGTTTCTGAGGGCGGCATCGATCTCCGACAGGCGTCTGGCTTGTCGGGATGCACCGGGGGTTCCGGATTCGATTTCGGGACGCGGACGGTCGTGTGTTTCGCTACGGGTCTCTGCAGGAGGAGTGCTGTCGCTCGGGTTTTTCATGGGGGGCGGCTCTAGCGGCGGTTGCGGAGACCAAGCACGTTCCATGCCGCAATGGCCAAACGCCCGCCAGGGCGCACGCGGGCGGAAACAAACTCAGTCTGCAGGGTCGTGATGGGTCGAATCCTGCTCCTGCGCTGCAACCAACGCCGCATCGGCGGCGCGGGCGCGCTGTACCGCCGAGCGGGCGCCGATGCGGTCGATGCAGGCGCGGATCAGCGGCAGCTCGGGGACAGCTTGAACTGCATGGTCCAGTTTAGCGCGGTACCCCCACAGCACGTCGGCCGAGGTGTGGCGCTCGCCCAGCGGCCACGGCCCGTGCGCCAACTGGGCGATCAGCGTCTCGGACATGGTGTCTTAGTCGCCCTAGGGCGACGTGGCGCGCGCCGCGGGTTCGCGCTGCAGCGAGCGATCGATCACCGCCGGCTCGAAGCAGGAGCCGTAGTAGGCCAACCAGCGCCGCCACGGGCCGCGCAGCGGATCGCCGATCGCCGGCACCGTGCCAATCGATTGATGGCAAGGTAGTCCGGCTGGCGCTGGAGCCAGAGCCGGATCAATCGCGCGGTGTCGCGGAGGCCGGAGTCGGCGTGGTCTTGGGCCGCGGGTTGAACCATGGCGGCAGCGGCGTGCGGATGCCGAGTTGCCGGTCCACGGGCGTGATGCCGATAGCCTTGCAGTCCAGCCCCAGCGCGCCGGGCAATTGCTCGGTCCAGGCCTGTGGCACCTCGGCATAGGACGCCGGCAGCGGCATCGCCTTGCCGGCCAGGCGCGCGTCGTCGAACGCGCCCAGCAGATCGGTGACATCCGGCGTCAGCGCGTCCTCGGGACCCAGTCCACGCAGGTGGAAATGCAGCTCGCCCAGCTTGCGGCCCTCGAGTTCGTCCGGCAGCGTGGCCAGCGGCGGCAGGTCGAACACGCGGTCGATGAACTTCACCACCGATGCGGTGTTGCCCGCTGCGTGCACCACTGTGTGCACGCGGGCATACGGCGAGATCAGCAGCAGCGGCACGCGCGGGCCGTTGCCCAGCCACTTGCCGTCCGGGCCGCGCGCGCGCTGCGGCGGCGGCACGTGGTCGTAGTCGCCCTCGCTGTCGTCCCAGGTGACGATGATCGCGCTGTGCTTCCAGTACCGGCTGGCGGCGATGGCGTTGATGGCGCGCGCGACCAGGATCTCGCTGATCTGCGCGTCGGAATACTGCGGGTGATCGTCGTCACCGAGAAAGCGCGCCTGCACGCGCGGATCGGGATCGGCCGGCTTCAGGCCGAAGCCGTTGCGGTAGCCGCCCTTGATGTAGAACACGCCGCCGGCGGCCGGCAAACGTCCCCCGCGCACATCGGCGAAGAACCGCGACAGGTCGGCCAGGTGCGCGCGCAGCGCCGGGTTGTTGGCGATGTAGCCGAAATACTGCGGACCGTTGTGGTGGGTGACATAGGAGGCGTGCCGGCCCTCGGCGTCCTCGGGGTCGGTGCCAGCCGGCGTCGGTGCGCCGTAGCCCGCCTGATACCAGCGCCAGTCCACCGTGCGCTGGCCGCGCCGGCCGATCGCGGTGATGTCGGCATGCAGGTCGCGCAGATCTCCGGCAGGTCGCCGATCCTGGCGCGTGACTGCCGGCAGGCTGCCGCCCTGCAAGGTCAGCGGCAGGCTGGCGAAAGTGAGGTTGCGCTGCACGTCGGCGCGGTTTTTGGCGGTCTTGGCGTAGTCGTGCGGGTTGTAGGGCATGCGCAGCGCGGGCGGCGTGGGGTCGTAGGGCGAGCCCCAGAACGGGTTGGAATCGTTGACCACCGGCACACCCGGCCCCTTGGCGCCGTCGCCCTTGAAGGCCTGATCGGGATGGCGCGCCCACTGCGTCACGCCGGTCTGCGCGGCGATGATGCTGAGGTTGCCCGGCGTCGAGGGGCCGGCGATGGTCTGGAAGACGTGATCGAACAGCGCGAAGCGGTCGGCGTAGTTCCACAGGATCGGCACCGTGTCGCAATCCTCGTGCGCCATGGCCAGTTCGCCGAACTGCAGCGCTTCCAGGCTGGGCCGCCCGCTGGGCGAATACTTGCGTTCCTCGGTCAGGGCGAAGCGGTTCATGCGCGGCTGGCCTGCGACCACGTGCATCTTGCGCAGCATCAGCGGATGCGAGTGGTCGATGTCGTCGGTATCGGCGGCGTACTCGGCCGGGCCAATGCGGAACGGCGAGATCTTGGTCCAGCGTCCGTCCGGCAGCTGCAGCGGCTGCACGAAGCCCGGCGTGCGTGCCGGCGGCTGCGAGTAGATCCCGTCGGCGCCCGGCCAGGTGCCGAAGTAGGAATCGAAGCTGCGGTTCTCCTGGTAGATCACGAACACGTAGCGGATGTGTTCGCGCA
>JAPTVL010000514.1 GCA_028065725.1 Betaproteobacteria bacterium | reverse complement strand
CGGCAAGACCATGGACGAGATCGTCAGCTCGGTCAAGCGCGTCACCGACATCATGAGCGAGATCGCAGCGGCGAGCCAGGAGCAGAGCGCCGGCATCGAGCAGATCAATCAGGCCATCACGCAGATGGATGACGTGACCCAGCAGAACGCTGCGCTGGTCGAAGAAGCCGCGGCGGCCTCCGAGAGCCTGCAGAACCAGGCCGGCAAGCTGGCCGAGGCGGTGAGCGTGTTCAGGCTGGACGGCGGCGCCTGCAGTGCACGTGAGCTTCCGGTGTCGAGCGACAGGGTTGCGGCGAGGCCGAGTGTCTCTCCGGGCATGAATACCCTGAAGGGCATGAATACCCTGAAGGGCATCGAGCCCACGCTGGCGCTGGTCGAGCGGCCGACGAAGCGCGTGGTGGCCGGAGGCGGACGAGACGAGTGGACGGCGTTCTGATTCGAGGTGTCCTGCGTGCGAATCCAAGACCGGCCAGCCAGGTACCGGCCCATAGCGGGATGTGACGCCGCTTCAGCGCGACTTCAGCACGGCCGCCCGTGGCACCACCAGCCGCACATAGTCGAGCGCTTCGTAGTTGCGAATCTGCGCCGGACCGGCGGGCGCCACGTCGACATAGGCGGGAAAATCTTCGGCCGCCACCCCGCGCCACCCGGCGTAGGTTTCGCAGACGTGCACCGGAATGCCGTCGTCGCGGCTGAGGCTTTCCGCAATCTGGTGGATTGCCTGGTTATCCGCACGTTTTCCGGTCTGCAGGGCAAACATTTCCTGGCCATGCGTCACCAGCGCCATCGGCAGGCCGGGGTGGCGGGCCTTCAGGCGTTGCGCAGCCTGCTTCACCCAGGGCAGCGAGACCTCCAGTGCGCCCGCATCGCGGTCGACGATTTCGAACACCACTCCTGCGGGTGCCACCGGGCGCGCCAGCAGTTCGTCCAGTGTAAGCGGTGCTGCGCAGGCCGGGCCTGTCAAAGCAACGAGGGCAACAAGTCCGATCCAGACGGTCGACAAGCGGTTGAGCACTGAAATCATGACGATCGAAATCAAATCAGCCGAGAGTGGCTCCTAGCTTGATTTTGCAATCAATTGCAAAAACTCCTGCCGGGTGCGGTCATGATCGCGAAAGGCGCCCAGCATCATCGAAGTGACGGTCCAGGAGTTCTGCTTCTGCACGCCGCGCATCATCATGCAGAAGTGCTGGGCTTCGATCACCACGCCCACGCCGGCTGCGCCGGTGGCGGTCTGGATGGCGTCGGCGATCTGGGTGGTGAGCTGTTCCTGGATCTGCAGCCGCCGCGCGAACATGTCGGTGATGCGCGCGATCTTCGATAGGCCGATCACCTTGCCTCGCGGCAGGTAGGCCACGTGGGCCTTGCCGACGAACGGCAGCAGGTGGTGCTCGCACATCGAATACAGTTCGATGTCCTTGACGATGACCATCTCGTTGTTGTCCGAATCGAACACGGCCTCGTTGATGATATCGTCCAGCGACTGCGCATAACCCTGCGTCAGAAACTTGAACGCAGCGGCGGCGCGCTCGGGGGTTTTGAGTAACCCATCTCGCGAGATGTCTTCGCCTGCGCTATGGATGAGCTGTTCGTAGAGCTTGGCAGTGTCCATTGCTGATGTCCTGGTTGGTTCAAAGAGTGCTTTGACTGTGTCAGGGTGCCCTGGCATCGTCAAGTCAGTATCAAGCGCCGGGCGGACAGAGCGTGTTGGACAACGCCCGCCCGGACAGTTCAATCGAAGAGTAACTGCGGCAGCACCAGGCTGATTTGCGGGATATAGGTGATCATCAGCAAAAACACCAGCAGGACCGACCGCCACGGCAGCGCCGCGCGGGTGAGCCACGGATTTGGAAATTTATTTATGCGTGGTGTGTCTGATCATGTCCAGCTGGCCTGGAGGTCGACTGGATCGTCAGGCATCCCGATCACAAACCGGTGCTTCCCGGAAAGCGAGCGGGGGATGTCATCCAGGGTGTTCACCTCCAGCACCATCTGCGCATCCACATTGCGGCGGATGTCGGCTTCCAGCGACGCCCGCGTTTGGCTGCTCAGCGGCTGCGCGGCGACCAGGTTCAGGACGATCCGGTCGTAGTCGCGCTGCACCCACTGGTATTGCCGGATCTGCGTCTGCCCGTACAGCAGGCGGTTGAAATAGGACGGATGGACGGTCTTGCCGCTACGTGTGCGGATGAGGTCGTTCTGCCGGCACAGATCCATTTCCATCAACGGAAACGGCAGGCCGCAGTCGCAGCTTCCTTCCAGCAGCCGGCCGGCATCGCCGATGTCATAGCGGATCATCGGCATCAGCCGGTTGGTCAGCGAAGTGACCAGCAGCCGGTCTTCGTCGTCTGTCTTCACCGATTCGAGGTACACCATGTCGGTGAAGACGTGCATGTTGCCGAGCCGGCATTCGCAGGCGATGTTGGGAATTTCACGGCTGCCGTACTGGTTGAACACCTTGCAGCCGAAAGCCTGCTGCATGCGTTGGCGCTGACTGGGGTCGAGCATTTCGGCGGTGGAGTACACGCCGAGCAGGGTCTTCGGCATGGACAGCCGGTTGTCGATCGCCACCCGCGCGACATCCGCCAGCACCGAAGCGTAGCCCTGCAGCAGCACGGGCCGGTAGCGCTGGATGAAGCGCGCCCATTCGACGAGCGTGTCCTCGGTGTATTCGTAGGCGGCGATGGTGTGCTCGGCCGCGATGAGATCATCGAGTTGGGTGCCGAATACGCCACCGGGGGCGACGTCCTGCCGTGCGCCCCAGAAGTTGAGGATTTTCTGTCCCGGCCGCCAGCCCGACAGCATATAGCTGCGCATCATGCCGCCACGCATCAGTTCGTGCTTGGCGTCGTCGTACCAGAAGGCGAGCGGCTTGCCGGTCGAGCCGCCGGTATGGCCGAGCTTCGCCTGGCTGCGGTCGGCGGTGTCGGCCAGCAGGTCGTCGAGGCGCCGGAGGACGTCGTCCTTTTTCAGGATGGGCAGCTCGCCGATGGCGATGGGTTTGCCTGCGTCGAGCAGCGTGCCGAGCGTGTCGGCGTAATAGGGCGTGTGGGCCGCAGCGAAGGCGACGAGGTCGGCCAGGTCCTGCTGCTGTCTGGCGAGCAGGTGCGCACGGTCGAGCGCCTGGTTTTTCAGCAACTGGGTGAGATGCGCATACCGCAGCGGATAGCGCCTGCGGTGCAGCGCGTGCCGCAGGCGTTCGATCATGGCTGCATCAGCGCGGCCAGCGCATCGTCCCAGGCGAGCCGGTCGGCGTGATAGTGGACGATGGCGTCGAGCTGGCGGGAGCGCCAGGCCGCGCGGGCGGCGGCTGATTCGATGCGCGCATGGCAGGCTGAATCCGCGCCGAAGTTATGCTCGAGATTGTCGGCAAACGCGTGAAAGTTCGCACGCGCGCCGGCCAGCGCGTCGGCATGGTTCCACCAGGCCTTCGGGTCGCTCAGTAGCGTGTGCAACGGGCCAAGTTTTTCCAGGATGGCTTTGCGCCTGGCGCGGTATTTTTCCAGCATGTCGGCCTGCACGCTTTCCAGCGTGGCGGCGATCTGCTCCGGGGCGATGGCGTGCTGCGGGAAACCCTGACCGGTCAGTCGCTCGATGGAAAACAGCATCACGTCGCCATGAAACTGCCGTTCGAATTCGTCGCACAGATCGATGCGTTCGCGTTCCGCCACCACGCCGGGCCGGAATTCCGATTGTCCCGTGGCATCGACCGTACGCTTGTGCAGCATGGGCAGATTGGCCGAGACGAAGCGCGTGCCGAGTTCGGCCTTCAGCAGGCGGCCGAGCGTGGGTCCGGACATGCGCAGGCGCAACGGGGCGAAGGGAATGAACCAGTGCAGGGCCGAGGCGCGGAACACGGCGTTGCCAGTGTAGACCGTGCGCGCGGGCTGCACGCTGTGCATGGCGTCCGCATGCCGGTACCCGATGACGCGGGTGGGATGTTCGCCGTGGAAGAAGCGGTTCAGGTGCTGCGAAAACGCGTCGAAACACGCGGCATTGGCGGGGCTGCCGTCCAGGGTGCAACGGTAGCGATAGGGGGCATCGGCCTGCAGGAAGCCGAACAGCCCGGCCATGTCGTGATACGCGGCTTCCCCCGATCCCTGCGTGCTCGGCGCGGGCTGCCAGTAGGCTTCCTGTGGATCGCAGCCGGCGATGTCGTGCAGGAAGCCGGTCACGTCCTCGAGGAAGTTGCCGGCCATCACCGCGGGCGAAACCGGCGGGTCTCCGACGACCTTGCCGGTCAGCACCTCGGCATCGGTCGCGTTGAAGAGGGCGTCGAGCTGGGCTAGAAAATTCACTGCGTAGACGTCGCGGTCGCCGTCGGCGGTGGCGACCTTCACCTGGAAGGTCTGGTCGGCGTCCAGCGTGTAAAAAAGTCGGGACGTATCGGCAGCCTGCATCTGCGCAAGCTTCAGCCAGGCGATGTTGCGCATGATGGCCTGGCCCTTGTGGCCGAAGGCTTCGGGGCGAGGGGTGCCGACGATGCGTGACAGGTCGAGGGTATCGGACAGCGTGGCCAGCAGCGCGCGCTGTTCGTCGAGCCCGAAGACCTGCGTGGCAAGGCCGCGCGCCTCGAATGCGCACGCGATGCGCCGATGCGCAGCGATGCATGCGGGGTCCTGCGAATCGTCGGCGATCATCACCGACACCTTTTGCCAGCGGCCGTCGCGCTGGCCGCCGTAGCCGTACAGCGTGCAGAGCTCGATCAGACTGTCGAGGCAGGCCTGCAGCTGCTGCGGGCTGTCGGCGACCGGAATGACAAGGATGAAATGGTGACGGTTATCCGCCCCGCGCGCGGCGATCAGCGATTCCAGGCGCCGCCAGGCCGATTGATAGGACGGCAGCAGCGACTCGTTGAAGCCGCCGTCCCACAGCGCGGCTTCGAATCGGGCAATGGCGGCGTGCTGCGCCGCGATCTGCTCGTCGGGACTAGCGAGCCGACAGGTAGAGCGGGAAGGCATGTTTGTCGAGCAGGATTTCGATGAGGTTGATCGCACCGGTTAGATCGGCACGCGCAAACATCGCATCGAGGTCGGCCTCGGTTTCGACGCGGTAATGCGCCACGCCGAAGGACTGTGCGAGCAGGCCGAAGTCGGGATTGGCGAAATCACAGTCGATGTAGCGTTCGCCGTAAAGCTGGAACTGGTTCTTGCGGATCAGGCTCAGCGTGCCGTTGTTGATCACCACCACATTGAGCGGAATGCCGTAGTTCACTGCCGTCATCATTTCCATGCAGCACATCTGGAAGCCGCCGTCGCCGAGGATGGCGAAGGTGGGGCTGTCCTTGGCAAAGCACCGCGCACCAATCGCGGCCGGGATCGCGTGCCCGAGCGACGAGATACCGGAGTTCGGGAAGTAGTGGTTGCGGTCGGAGACGTCGAACCAGCTCTGCGCGAAGACGATGTTGTCGTCGAAGACCTGCGCGTTGTGCGGAAAGCGCTGGGCAAGCGTGCTGAAGAAGCGCTGGATCAGGTGGAACGCCTCCCGTTGCGCAGCTGCTTCATGGTCCGCTGGCGGCATGTCGACTGTACGGTGGTCGACGAGATGATCCAGATTCTTCGGCGCCATGCCTTCGTTATCAAGCGTGGCGAATACCTCTTCCATCACGCCCCGGATGTCGCCGCAAATCGCCACGTCCGCGTGGTACACGCGGCCGAGCTGTGTGGAGTCGAGGTCGACCTGGACGATTTTCTTGTTTTTCAGCAGTTTCGCGTCCCACAGATAGCTGGTGCGTTCGTTGAAGCCGGCGCCGAGAAAGATCAGCAGATCTGCATGGTCTGCAAGATAGCGATACGCATCGCCGTTGGAGGTGACGCCGAGGCAGCCGAGCGAAAGGGGCGTGCCCTCGGCCACCACGCCCTTGGCCTTGAGGCTTGTGGTGACCGGGATATTGAAGCGTTCCGCGAACGCGGCGACCCCATCGCGTGCGCCCGCCTGGATGCAGCCATGGCCGGCGACAATCGCCGGGGCGTGCGCATCACGGACCAGCCCGGCGAACGCGGCGACCGATGCCGTGTGCCTGAGTGCCGCCTTGCGCGGGAAATGAATCTGCTCGAGCACGGCCGCGTCGACCGGCTCCTTCTGCACGTTGTAGGGGATCGACAGCAGCACCGGCCCCGGCTCGCGGCCGAGCAGCGCCTGCGTGGACTGGTTCAGCACCTGGCCGAGATAGTCGGTGCGTTCGACCAGCTTGCGATAGCGGGTGATGCTGGCGAACAGCGCGCCCTGGTCGATGGCGCCGCCTTCGCCCGAGCTTTCCTGCAGGCCGCCCTTGCCGAAGATATAGGTGGAGGTTTCGCCGGTGATCGCCAGCACCGGAAGCCGTTCGGCGTAGGCATTGGCAATCCCGGTGATGAGATTGGTCGCGCCCGGACCGGCGGTGGCGATGCAGGCGGAGGGCCGGTGCGACACCCGCGCGTAGCCGCCCGCCATGAAGGCCGCGCCCTGCTCGTGCTTGACCAGCACGCTCTTCACGCTGGAGTCATGCAGCCGGTCGTAGATCGGCAGCACATGCGCGCCCGGCATGCCGAAGATGGTATCGATGCCCAGGCGTTCCAGATACCGGACGATCAGTTCGCTGACGGAAATATTCATGACTTGTTTTTTTTGCAGGCTGCAGTCTCGCTCCGGGCTCCATTCCCCGGAAGGGAATGGCGGAAGCCCACGATTTGAGCACAAGATGCTCCGCCGGGGAACCGCGAACGGCGCGTGAGTCCGCCCCGCCGTCAGGGTTTTGGCTGGGCGGGAGCGAGCCTGCGGTTCAGGACAGCTGCGCCAGAAGCTTCTGGTAGGAGGCTTCAAACAGGTTGACGCCATCGTCCTGCAGGGTATTGCCGACCGCATCCATGTCGATGCC
>JAPTVL010000247.1 GCA_028065725.1 Betaproteobacteria bacterium | reverse complement strand
TGCGCGGGTCCAGGTTCAGGCCTTCGTCGCGCAGCCAGCGCACATGCAAGCGCCCCAGCAGCAGCAGGGCGCGCGGGTGATCGCGCCGCGCCGCCTGAACCAGCCACTGCTGCGCCTCGCGGACGGACTCCGGGGGCGGTGTCGCCGTGCGCAGCAACAGCTCGGCGAGGCGCGCCATCGCTTCCACGCCGCCCGCCCGCGCCAATTGCCGCAGCCAGGGTTCCGCCGCCGGATCGTTTCGCAGCCACAACAGATCCGCCAGAGGCGTTACCGCGTTGACATCGCCGCGTGCTGCCGCCTCTTCCAGCCAGGCGCGGGCAGCTTCATCATCCGCCCTGCCGGCCCCAGCCACCAGCAGTTCGCCCAACCGACGGGCGGCGGCGGCATGACCTGCTTCGGCCGCCCGGCGAAAACAGTCGATGGCGGCCGCAAGGTCTCCGCCGCTGGCATGCACCTCGCCCAGCCGGAAGCTCGCCCACATCGCCGCCGAACCGCTGCCCGTCGCCGCCTCGCGGCAGGCTGCGACATAGTCACGGGCTATGTCATCGGAATTGAAGGGAGGCGGAGGGATGTGTTCCGCGATCTCGTTGGCCGCCTCGACGCGCCCGCCTTTTCGCGCAAGTACAAGCCAGCGCAGCGCCGCCGAGGTGTTCGCCCCAAGTCCCTCGCCGCCTTCAAGATAAAGCCGCCCCAGCGTCAGTTGCGCTGTCGCATCCCCCCGACTCGCCGCCTTGACCAGGCGCTGCCCCTCGCGCGTTGCCATCACGCCTCCAAAAAAATGGAAATGTAAATTCTGAGACAGAAATAAATATAATGCCGCTTTATTGCTTTTTTTCCATAAAAAATATGTTATTAAATATAATTCTGCAAATATTATTGCATAATAACAACATCGACACCATCAAGGCGCGCATGGCGGTTTGCTGCATCGCTGCCGACCACGACCGCGGGCCGGGTTTTACGGATTTCGCGCCCCACCGCCGGGTCGAATTCAATCCACCCTGCGTCTCCGCGCTTCATTTCCGGCCGTCGGTCACGGTCGGCTCAAGCCTTTGTTCCATGCCGACTCCCTAGCAGAATCGCTCATGGCGTGAAAGTCGGCGCTGGCAGCACGGCAGCAGTGGCAACTGTTGCTTGGAAACCACAGTCTTGCGTCGCATTCTTCGCATTTTCCCGTCAATTGCCCGACTTCCGGTGGCCGCCGTTCTTTGCGATCGAATTGCGTCTACCTTTCGATCTGCCACTTTTCACTCGGCTAATTTCATTTTTCGGAGATAAAAAATCATGCAGAAAAAACTAATCGCGCTGGCAGTTGCTGGTCTGGTTTCCGGCGGCGCCTTCGCGCAGAGCAATGTAACGGTTTCGGGGCGCCTCAACTTCGCGTTCGAGAACATCAAGGCTACCGGCGCCACCCTGGGCAGCGCCAACGATATCTCCGCCCGCAACCGCATCGTGGACAACTCGTCGGAGCTGCGCTTCTCCGGCCGCGAAGATCTGGGTGGGGGCCTGAACGCCTGGTTCACCATCGGCGCTGGCGTGGATATCTCGGGTGCGAACCCCGCCGACCCGTTCACGCGCGGCCTGCTTGCCTCGCGCAATTCCGGTATCGGCCTGGACAACAAAGCCTGGGGTTCGATCATGTTCGGCAAGTGGGACGTGCATTATGAAGCCGGCGCCGTGCCGCCGGTCGGCAACGTCGATTTTGCCTATATCGATGCCGGCCTGGCCACCTTTGGCAACATTGGACTCGGCGCCGGCCAGCAGGGCGTGGGCCTCGCGGGCGGCCGCCTGAACAACGTCGTGCGCTACGTCAGCCCGACCATGTCCGGCTTCTCGGCGATTCTCGCCTATGCTCGCAACGTCGAAGATACGGCGAATGGCAACGGCGTCACCGACCCCGCCGGCAGCCGCAAGCCCTATCAGTTCCAGTTCGCCCCGCAGTACATGAATGGCCCGGTCACTGCCTTCTATTCCTATTACGTCGACAAGGAAACCAGCACCGGCGCCGTCGCCGCCAACGTGGGTGCGCTGCTCGGCAGCGTCGTCGCCGGTACCCCCACGATCTCGGCGACGGGGATTGCCAGCGGTCTGCGCGACATCCGCGGCGACCGTCTGGGCGCCAGCTGGACCTTCGGGAACGGGCTGAAGATCGGCCTGCTGTACGATCGTTCGAAGAGCAAGATCTATAACGCCCTGCTCAATACCGGCGGCGCCTTCGAAGCTGATCTCACGCGTACCGCGTGGTCCATCCCGGTCAGCTACGTGACAGGTCCGCACAAGATTTCGGCAACCTACGCTAGGGCGAACGACCTGACGGGTTCGCGCTCCGGCCTGGCCACCGGCTACGACTCGTCCGATACCGGCGCCAGCTACTTCTCCCTGGCCTATCGCTACGCCTTCTCCAAGCGTACCTCGGCGTTCGTCGATTACGCGAAGATCAGCAACAAGAGCCGCGCCGGCTACGACTTCTTCGCCTATGCCGGTGCCAGTGCCACCGGCTCTGCGCTGCCTGCAGCCAGCATCGGCGCCGATCCGCAGACCGTGCAACTCGGTCTGTTTCACACCTTCTGATAGCAAATGGGTGACGAGCACGGACCGCTCGTGGTGCGTGCTCGTCCTCACAAGCAAGAGTTTTCTAAAACCAAGGAGTATTTAGCAATGAAGTCAAAAACCAAGCTAATCGCCCTCGCCGTCGCCGGCATCGTTTCCGGCGGCGCGTTGGCGCAAAGCAACGTGCAGATTTACGGCACGCTCAACGTCAACTTCCAGAACACGGACCGCAGCGGCGCCACCGCGGTCGGCACCGCGGGTCTGGCCACGCTCGCCGCGCCTGCCACCGGAGTGAACGCTACCTCCCGCAACGCGATGAGCACCGACTCGTCGAACATCGGCTTCAAGGGCTCCGAAGACCTCGGTGGCGGCCTCAAGGCGAATTTCCAGATAGAGTCCAACGTCGGCCTCGACGGACAAAACGCCAGCTCCCTGCTCGCCAGTCGCAACAGTAAAATCGGTTTGGCCGGTTCGTTCGGTGAGGTCTTCTTCGGCAATTGGGATACGCCCTATAAGGAGGGGACCTACGGCACCAAGGTGGCGGATCCCTTCGGACAGACAGACGTATTCGGCTTCCAGAGCATCATCAGCAGCCCGGGCTTCAAACAGCGCAGCGGCACCTATCTCAGCGGCACCAACAACGCCTCCTTCGACAACCGCGCCAACAACACCGTCGCCTACTGGACCCCGTCGTACAGCGGTTTCAGAGGCAAGCTGGCTTACTCGGCCAACGAAGGCAAGACGGCAGCAATCAACCCCAGCCTGTGGTCGCTGGCCTTAAACTACGACAATGGCCCGCTGTCGGTTCACTACGCCTATGAGCGCCACACGGATGCTTTCGGCTTGACGGTCATGCAGGCGGCCAGCACCGGCACCTCCTCGAAGGACAGCGGCCAACGGCTCGGCGCCGGCTACCAGTTCGGCAATACCACTGCAAATATCCTGTGGGAGCGGCTCGACTATACCAACTCCGGCACGGTCGCCGGCGTGACGAGCTACAAGCGCGACGCCTGGCAACTCGGTGTGTTGCATGTGATGGGGCCTAACAAGTTCAGACTGCGCTATGCCCAGGCGCAGGACGGCTCCTGCAGCAATGTCGCCGGAACCTGCACCACCAGCGGCCTGGGAGCCAAGCAGTGGACCCTCGGCTACGGCTATGACCTCTCCAAGCGCACCGAAGGCTATGTGTTCTACACCAAGATCGCCAACAAGGAATCGGCCAGCTATACGCCCACCATCGGCGGCGCTGCCGACGTCGTCACGGGTGCTTTCGGCGTCGGTTCCGATCCGCAGGCACTGGGCGTGGGAATTCGTCACATCTTCTGACATCGCATGCGGGCCGGCGGGCCGAAAAATCAGGTGGGCCTTGCCGGCATAGGAGCGATCATCTTTTGCATGAAGTACTTTTCGGGCGCTTTAGGCGCCCGTTTTTTTGATGCTGCGGGCCACCCGCTGAAGCTGCAGCAAAAGGGAAGGCTCTATTCGCGTTAGATAGTGACAGGCTCGTGCCCTGAGCCTGAGGATCGCCAAACTGGTTGCATTGTCATGTGGCCGGAGGGTGAAATGAGGGGACGGGAATTGAAGAAGCTGAAGGCGCTGGTGGTGAAACTCACCTTCGCGCAACGCCGGGGGCTTATGGATGAATTGGTGGCCGGGGATGTTGCGGCAGCATCGGTTGGCGTCATTGAGGCCCAAGGGAAGCCGGGCACCTGCCCGCATTGTGGCAGCGAGCGCGTGGTCAGGAACGGCAGCGTCAGCGGCTTACAGCGCTACAAGTGTCGGGATTGCAGCCAGACGTTCAACGCCCTGACTGGAACACCGCTGGCCCACTTACGTCACAAGTCGAAGTGGATCGTGCAGGCCGAGGTGTTACGTGATGGCATGACTATTACGCCGGCGGCCAAGCGCTTGAGGGTGGCACGGAGCACGGCATTCCGCTGGCGCCACCGCTTCATGGCAGCACCCAAGACCGTCCAGGCTCAGTCGCTTGCGGGAATTGCCGAGGCGGATGAGACCTTCTTCCTGCATTCTCGCAAGGGACAGCGTGGCCTCGAGCGGAAGCCGCGCCGGCGCGGGGGCAGAGCCGCCAAGCGCGGTCTGTCCAAGGAGCAAGTTTCAGTGCTGGTCGCTCGGGATCGCTCGGGCGCTACGGCCAACATCATTCTTGCCGCAGACGGCAAGGCGGATTTCGTGGCAGCACTCAAGCCTTTGCTGCCCTCAGACACGATCCTTTGCACCGACGGCAGTAGCGTCCTTGCCGCAGCTGCCAAAGAGATCGGCGTGACCCATCATCCGGTCAACGTTTCGGCCGGCCAGCGCGTCATTGCCGGCGTCTATCACATCCAGAACGTCAATGCCTTCGACAGTCGGCTCAAGAACTGGATTCGCCGCTTCCACGGCGTGGCGACCAAGTACCTCGATTCCTACCTTGGCTGGTTCCGAACCCTCGACCGGTCTCCCGCTTCCGGCTTGCAACCCGCGTCCTTACTCACCTTAGCCCTCAGCGAACGCCTCATCATCAACTAATGCGAATAGAGCCAAAGGAAAACGCAGATAACAGTAATGTAATTTACAGGTCATCTTCCTGTCGGGATGAAATGGCCAGACTGCTTCCATCCGAATAACCTAGGAACTCCGTCATGAAGCTCAACCGATATGCGCTGCTATTGATCTCTCTTCTTGGTGCTTCTGCCGCCTTGGCGCAAGCCACGGTGGTCGAGGTATTCAAGAGCCCGTACTGCGGGTGCTGCGGCAAATGGGTTGAGCATATGCGACAGAACGGCTTCGAAGTCAAGGCGCATGACGTGGAGGACGTGCCTGCGGTCAGGCAGAAACTGGGCATGCCCGATCGGCTGGGCTCCTGCCATACCGCGAAGATTGGCGGCTATGTCGTCGAGGGACATGTTCCCGCCGCCGACATCCAGCGCCTGCTCAAGGAAAAGCCCAAGGCCCTGGGTCTGGCCGTGCCCTCCATGCCTCCCGGCTCGCCCGGCATGGAAAGCGCCACGCCGATACCTTACCAAACCCTGCTGGTCCGAACCGACGGCACGACACAGGTTTTTGCCCAACATTAAGCTTAAATCGGAGAACTTCATGAAAATCCTTATCGGAACCACCTTCATCGCCCTTGCCGCCACTTTTTCCGCACCAAGCTTTGCCGCCGGCGATCACGATAGCCACGCCGCCATGCAGGCCCAAGCTCCGGCCCAAGTTCGGATGGTCGACGGCGTCGTCAAGAAAGTGGACAAGTCTGCCGCGAAAGTCACTCTCGCGCACGGCCCTCTGACGAATCTCGGCATGCCGGCCATGACCATGGCGTTTCGCGTCAAGGAGGCGGCCTGGCTTGGCCAGGTGAAGGAAGGCGACAAGGTACGCTTCATGGCCGACAAGGTGGACGGCGACTTCACCATCGTCCATTTTGAGGAAGCGAAATAACATGCGTCCGGTGAAATCCTTGGTCATGGTTTTGTTCGCAGCGCTCGGACTATCGACGGGGGCCGCCCATGCGTTTGGTCCGATGATGTTGTTCATGCTGCCCATGATGACGGGAGGTCAGCATGCCATGGGCGACAGTCATGGATCAGGCGAGGAAAACGAAACTCACGGATCGTCCGTATCTCACGCCGAGCAAAGTCACCCTGCCGCCTCAGGCGCGCAACCCACACCGTCGACAGATCAATCTGAACCGCCTCAAGCCCGAAGCGAAGCGGCATCCGAGCTTGCACCCAAAGAGAACAACCAATAGGATGCCCGTCCGCCGCATCGAAACTGCGCCGCCTGCCTTCCCCGAATACATGCTGCTCTGGGGATTGGTTGCAGCGGGGATTGCAGCATTCATTGTCCATCTTTGCAGAAAGAGACACGTCAACAAACATGCAGCGTCAGGATCGAGCGTGGCTTTGAAAGAAAAAGCCACATCGGCCCGGCAAATAAGGAATCGCCTTTCAAGTTTGGACAAGTCATCCATGAACCATTTACATTTTCTCCAGCGAGTCCGTAGGCGCAGAACGCCCTCCGTGCCGGCGCTGATGCTGATGCTGGCCTTTGCTGCGGCGACACCCGCGCTGGCGCAGGAAGCCGCACTGGGCACCAGCGTCGAAAGCCTGCTCGACTACGCCAAGGCACGCAATCCGGAATATGCCGCCATGCGCCTGGAAGCCGACGCCGCTCGCGAGCGTGTCTATCCGGCCGGCGCCTTGCCCGATCCGATGCTGCGCACCGAGCTGCAAAACATTACCAACTTCGGTGCCGAGTCCGGCACCAGCTTCAACCTGCTGCCCAGCCGTGTCGGCAGTACCAAATACACCCTGATCCA
>JAPTVL010000301.1 GCA_028065725.1 Betaproteobacteria bacterium | reverse complement strand
ATCTAGGAAACTGAACTCAGCAAGGCCGCTGCCGAGAAGGTCCTGGCTGCCGTAATCGGCGCGGTGACCAAGGCCGTGTCCAAGGGCGATAGCGTCACCCTGATCGGGTTCGGTAGCTTCAAGTCGTCCAAGCGCGCTGCCCGTACCGGGCGCAACCCGCAGACCGGCAAGGAACTCAAGATTGCGGCGACGACGGTACCGCGCTTCACCGCTGGCGCCACCTTCAAGGCTGCGGTGGCCGGAAAGAAAGCCGCGAAGAAGAAGTAACCGCGTCGCTGCCGACTGCCCGGCCGAGGTCGTGTCACCTCAACCGGGCTTTACCGAGTAGCTGCCGCGTCCTCGTGGTCGATTGAGCCGCCTGCCAAATAGCTCAACCTGAAGTGGCGTCAGCACTGTCGTCCGGTGGTGGACGGCGCAGGACCGCGCCGCAGTAACCAATATGTGCAGCTGCACATATGGCCTATTTAGGTCGGTAAGTTGTTATGCGCAGCAAGGTGGTCTGGCGCCCGCCAGAGGCCGATTCCGCCGATTCGGACTCAGCATAAAAGATTCATGATTGTCATCCCCGGCGGCCATCGGGGCCGCCGTCAACGAGGAGACGATCATGGATTCGCTCAACTCCGATGGATCCGGCGCGCTGGCCCTGGAGCCGTTGTGTCAAGCCGCTGCGCACGAACTGCTGATGCGCAGCTACACCATCCGCACCCTGAACCGCTACAAGCGGGTGTGGGAGCAACTGGCGGAATTCGCCCGTACCGAGGGCCAGGCAGCGGTCTACTCACGCGACCTGGCCCTTCGCTTCGAGCAGAACTTTGGCCTGCGCGACGGTGAGGTGCTCGTGGCCGGGCAGCGGTGGCGACGACACCTCGTCTACGCCACCAAGGTGCTCGATGACTTCGCCCGCACCGGAACCATCACCCGTTTCACAGTTGAGACCACCGGGCTGCGCGTGCCGGCGGGCATGCACAAGGCGCTGCGCGAGTACGAACAGTACGCCAGAGAGCGTCGGCATCTGCGGTCCACGAGCTTGGCCGAGCGCATGCACAACGTCGCAGTCTTCCTGGACTTCCTGCGCACCCGAGGCCTGGAGTCGCTAGACACGCTGCAGGCAGAAGACCTCAGCGCCTTTGTTCGGACCCGAACGGCCTGGAAGCCGAGGACCGTCGCGTGCGTCTCGTCCACCCTGCGGCTGTTTCTGCAGTTTCTGTTCATGCGCGACATCCTGCCGCGTGATCTTAGTACTGCGATACCGACGGTCCGACTGGCAAGCAACGCCAAGGTGCCTTCGGTGTGGGAGCCGGAGCTGGTCGAGCGGTTGCTTGCCGTGGTCGATCGCAGCTCACCGAAGGGCAAGCGCGACTACGCCATCTTGCTGCTCGCAGCACGCCTGGGCCTGCGCTTGGGCGACATCAAGGGTCTGACGCTCGACCACCTGCACTGGACCACGTCCACGATCGAGATCGTGCAGAACAAGACGGGCGAGCCGCTGGTCCTGCCTCTGATCGAGGAGGTCGGCACCGCACTCATCGACTACCTGCGTGCAGGGCGACCACCGGTAGAACACCGGCACCTGTTCACTAACCTGACGCCGCCGTTCGAGCCCATCTGTGAACGCGATCGACTTCACCGTGTGGTCGCGTATTGGCGGGAACTGGCCGGCATCAAGTTCAGGACACCGCAGCGTCAGGGCCTGCACTCGCTGCGCCACACCCTGGCCACCCGGTTGCTCGGTGCACAGACGCCGTTCCCGGTCATCTCCGCCGTGCTGGGGCATGCCTCGCCGGCAACGACCTTCATCTATGCCAAGGCCGATGTGGAGACGCTGCGCATCGCCGCCATCGATCCGGAGGAGGTGCGCCATGGCCATGCCTCGTAAGCCCGTGACATTCACCGGCAATAGTCCCTTGGCACCTCTGATGGCGCAGTTCATTCAAGAGAAGCGGGCCTGCGGCTACCGCTACGACGAATACGCGTCGAGCCTGCGGCGCTTCGATGCCTATCTGTGCCGCCAGGGCTTGCAGCAAGTCGAGTTGCCGAGGGCCGTGATTTCATCGTGGCTGGCCAAGCAGCCGCACGAATCCGGGAAGACCCAACGCGTGCGGATCAACATGGTTCGCCAGTTCGCTCTGTTCATGCACCGGCTCGGCCTTCCCGCCGATGTGCCCGATCAGGGGGCCGGCGCCAAGCAGTCCAAGTCATTCCTGGCGCGCGTCCTAACGCACGACGAAGTCCGCCGCCTGCTCGACGCAGCGGACCAGATTGAGCCGAGGGCGTCTACACACCTGCGCCACCTCGTCTTGCCAGAGCTGCTGCGCGTGCTGTACGGATGCGGCCTTCGTCTCGAAGAGGCACTGAGCCTGCGCATTCGGGACGTTGATCTGATCCAAGGCGTGCTGCACATCAATGACACCAAGTTCCGCAAGGACCGTCTGGTGCCGCCCGCCCGACCACTGGTCGTTCGTCTGCAGAAGTACGCCGCCACGTTGGGGCCGCGACCGGCGGATGCCTATTTTTTCCCGTCACCACGCGGCGGCCCGCTTCACGGCAGCGGTGTGTACCGCAACTACAGGGACCTGCTGCAGCGATGTCACATCGGCCACGGTGGTCGAGGAGAAGGGCCTCGCCTTCACGACCTGCGCCATAACTCCGGGTCCTGGATTATTCCGGGTGCGGCGTCGAAGGGCGCCGCACCCTTGAGTGTCGTCATTGACTAATCGCCGTGCGATCCCCGGCATTATCAGAGACCCTTGAGGAAGTCCAGCAGACGGTCGCTGGGCCGGAAGCGAGGTACCGACGTCTTTTTGGCAGTCGTGGCTGCGAGGGCGCGTTCCTTTAGCTGCATGTCCGCGTGCAGATAAACGGACGTCGTCTCGGGCGATTCGTGTCCAAGCCAGAGAGCGATCACGGTCTGGTCGGCGCCGTGATGAAGCAGGTCCATCGCCAGCGTGTGTCTCAGCACGTGCGGTGTGATTCGCTTGCGCGCCAATGACGGGCACTGCCGGCGCGCGACAGCAAGGTGCTTGTCGAGCAGGTCCTGCAGCGCGTCGTGGCTCATGGCCGTGCCTCGTGTGGTCGGAAAGAGCGGGTCCGAAGGTTGACTTCCGCGCTTGCGCAGCCAGTCGCGCAGCACTCGGACCGTGTCTTTGCGCAGAGGCGTGCAGCGCCGCTTGCGGCCCTTGCCCTCGCAACGGACATGCGCGCCCGCACCAAGAACGATGTCATCGCAGCGAAGCCCGGTGAGCTCCGCCGCACGCAGCCCGGTCTGCACCGCCAGCATGAGGAGGGCCCGGTCACGCCGTCCTGACCATGTCGCGAGGTCCGGCGCGGCGAGCAACGCGTCCACTTCGACGGCGCTGAGAAAGGCGATCGGACATCGCGAGTAGCGCTTGCTGGGTATGGCCAGCACGCGCTGCGCGACGGCACTGTGCTCCGGCGCATGCAGCGCCACGTAGCGAAAGAAGGAGTGAATGGCCGCCAGGCGCACGTTGCGACTTCGAGCGCTGTTCTTGCGGTCGCGCTCCAGATGGTCTAGGAACGCGCCAAGCAGCGGGGTATCGAGGTCCGGCACTGTCAGGCTCGTGGGGGATTTGCCCATCCGCTGCTGGGCGTACTGCAAGAGCAGCCGAAAGGTGTCGCGATAGCTGGCGATGGTGTGAGGGCTGGCCTGGCGCTGCCGCATGAGCCGATCCATGAAGAACGACTGCACCAGCGCCGGCAAGGTGGCGGCGGTGCTCATAGCCGTTGCTCCCTGGATCGCTGCACCCGTTGCGTGACGTAGTGCAGAAGCTCGGGCGTCGCGGTCAAGTACCAGTACGTGTCCGTGACATGGGCGTGCCCGAGGTATGCCGACAGCTCGGGTAAATGGCGATCGACGTCGACGCCGTGTCGGTACCACCTCAGCAGCGTAGAGGTCGCCAGGCGATGACGTAGATCGTGCAGGCGCGGTCCTCGCGAATCCTCCGGCCCCCGCAAGCCGATCTCTCGCGACAGCTTCACGAAGGTCCATCGCACACACCACTCGGTCAAGCGAGTCCCCCGATCCGAGACGAAGAAGCTCGATGTCGCCGGGTCGGGGCAGCAGCGGTCCCGCAATTCGGCGTAGCGCTGCAGTGCGCGCAGGGTGGAAGGATGCACTGGCACGTAGCGGGATTTGCCGAACTTCGTCCCGCGGATCGTCAGCACGCCGTTGGTCAAGTCGACATCGTCGCGGTCCAGGCGCAACGGCTCGTTGGCTCGCAGCCCCGTGGCCGCGTACAGACCGAAGAGCGTGGCGAACGTCTGGGGTCGCAACCCGGTGGCCGATGGCAGGCGTTTGGCGGCATCGAGCAAGCGCTTAATCTGCTCGTCGTTGTAGAGGTAGGGATCGGGACGGCGGTATCGGTGGGGAAGCAAGTCCGGCGGCGGCACGACGGTGCGCGGCTCCTGCGCACTGCAATACAGCGCAAAGCGACGCACCATCCCCAGCCGGTTGGCCCATTGAGCGGGCTGCGCTGAACCAGGCAGCGTTGCCCATGCCGCGGCGAGTTCGGACGTGATGTACGTCGCCCCCTGGCGATCGGCGAAATCGACGAAGCGTTGCAGCAGGCGGCCGGACAGGCGCAGCTTGTACCCCAGGGCGTGACGGACCGCGAGGTATTCGTCGAGTGCGACATACAGCGGGCTCATGACGCACTCCCCGGCCACGGCAGTGCAACGCCGCGTAGCGCCTCGATGTCCACCTTGGCATAGATCTGCGTGGTCGTCTGCTGGCGGTGGCGCAGTAGCTGACCGATCTCGCTCAGCGACGCGCCGCGGCGCAGCAGGTTGGTGGCAAGGGAGTGCCTCAGCAGGTGCGCCCCCTTGTGCTCCGGATCCAGTCCGGCGCGTGCCAACGCGCGGCGGACGACGCAACAGACGGCCGATCGTTCCAAGTCCTGGTATGGCGCCATCATGCGAACAAATACCCGGCGCGTCGCACAAGGCGGACGAACTTCGCACAGGTAGCGCGCCACCGCCGCACCAACGTCGGCGGGCAAAGGCAGTCGCTCCAGCCGTTGGCCCTTGCCCCGCACGACGAGCTCGCCGCGCTCCCAGTCCAGATCCTCCAGGGCCATGTTAACGACCTCTCCGCCGCGCAAGCCGAGCCGGGCCAACAGCAGCAAAATCGCGTAGTCGCGCTTGCCACTCGGCGAACCGC
This sequence comes from Betaproteobacteria bacterium, assembly GCA_028065725.1. Next base: position 1,699 of record JAPTVL010000301.1, on the reverse strand, counting down.
GATCGCAGCACGCGAGCAGTCGCTCCACTTGTTCGGGAAGCAGCGACCGCGGGAGATGCGACAGTCTCCAAGTCGCCACGCCGGGTAGCGTGCGGGCGAGGTCCGTCTGAACGGCGCCGCGCAGCAGCAAAAAGCGCAAGAACGATCGCAGCGCCGTGATGACGATCTTGCCGTGCGTGCGACTGACACGTTGAATCTCGCGAACAACGAAACGGTGAAGATCTCGCGCTCGCAGTTTCTCCAGACGCAGTGCCTTGCGCCCGAACCGCTCATGGAGAAAGCGGCGACCGACCGCCAGGTAGGAGACCACCGTGGCCGTTGATAGTCCGCGCTCGGAGTGAAGAAAGGCCTCGAAGTCACGCAGGACCAACGCCGCAGGATGCACGTCGATGGCCCGTACGGCCGGCACGATGTGGCCATGCTCGCGCAGATACTGCAGAAGCTGCTGGTTCGTGGCGGGATCGCCTCGACGCATTCTGCCTCGCCGACGGCGGCTGGCCTGAAACTGCCTCAGCCGATGCTCGTCCAGAGCTGCCAGAGAGAGCTGGCGGCGCTCGAGCCAGCGGTTGAGGTCGGCCAGCAGATCACACTTGGCGTGGATCGTGCTCGGTGAATAGCCTTGACGTGAGAGCTGCGCCACAAAACCTGTGACGCAGCACTCCATCGGTCCTGCCCATGAGAGTTTGTCAGCTGTAGCTGCTTGCTGAGTGGTCGCCATCGTTCGCCTCCTTGAAGGTCCGGGAAGAGTCCCGGCCGGAAACGACAGCCGAAAAATGCCGGGAGATCAAGAGGCGCCTTCGGCGACAGCTAAACAACGACGCCGCTTGCGGAAGAGCAGCGGTCCCGCACCCGGAATAATCCAGGACCCGGAGTTATGGCGTTAATTCCGGCCCCGGAATTAGCGGCACACCTTCGCGGTGCACACCCTGCTGCGCTGGTACCGCGAGGGCGCCGATCTGACGGCCAGGTTGCCGGTGCTGGCTACCTACCTCGGCCACGCCTCGATCGACGGCACGCAGGACTACCTACAGATGACGGCCGAGCTGTACCCGGAGATCGTCTCGCGATCAGAGGCGGCTTTCAGCGACGTCATTCCGCGCAGGAGGCCGTCATGAAGCCGACCGACCTGTCCGTGCATGTGACCAATTTCCTCACGCGCTACCTCGCTGGCCAGCGCAACCTGAGTCCGAACACGATCAAGGCCTACCGCGACGTGTTCACTCTGCTACTGCGCTTCGGGCGCGACGGACGAGGCATCGCGGTCGAGCGTCTGTGCCTTGCCGACATCGACGTGGCCTTCGTCGAGGCCTTCCTGGATCACCTGGCGCAGGAGAGGCACTGCTCGATCCGCACCTTGAACCAGCGGTTGGCCGTGCTGCACGCGTTCTTCCGCTATGTCCAATCGGAAGTGCCGGAGCGGATGTTGCAGTGCCAGAAGATCATGGCGATGCCGCTGCGGCGCCACGTCCAGGTGCCTGTGGCCTACCTGTCCAAGGACGAGCTGACGCACGTGCTGGCGCACCCCGATCCGGCAACGCCGGCCGGGCGGCGAGACGCGGTGATGCTCAGTGTGCTGTACGACACCGGCGCCCGGGCGCAGGAGTTGATCGACCTGAACGCCCACGATGTGCGCCTGACGACACCGGCGCAGGTCAGGCTGCTGGGCAAGGGGCGCAAGGTGCGTGTGGTGCCCTTGATG
>JAPTVL010000177.1 GCA_028065725.1 Betaproteobacteria bacterium | reverse complement strand
CCAAGGGTGGCACTGGCGCTCTCGAAGGTGGTGTCGGCATTGGCGGCGGATGTGGCCGCATTGCGGTTTTCCGCCTTGCGCAGGGAATAATTGAGCCCCCAGCTGAGATCGTTGAAACGGGAACCGCTGGTCAGCCCCGCCGAAAAGGAATTCGCGCTGGAATCGGCCGCGGTGTCGTTCTCGAAAATCGCGCCGCTGGTGGTGTAGCGCGCCCGCGCATTGGCAAAGGTACCGAGGCGTTTCTGGATGTAGGGGCTAATCGAGTAGGTGCCGACGGTGGCACGGTTGCTGTCGTTGATATCGGCGTCGGCGGGCGAGCCGAACAGGGAAATCAGTTCCTGCGAGATACGCGCGCTGCCGTCGATGAACAGAAAATCCTCGATCAGTTCGGCATTGCCGACAGCGCCCAGATTGTGATTGAGGTCGGTGCTTTGATCTTCACCGAAACGGGCCACCCCGGTCAAGCCATAGGTCACGCTGGCCTGCACCCGGCGCGAGCCCTGGGAACGTAAGGTGACGCGCGGCGTCACGCTCAAGATCAGCGCATCCTCAGGATCGGTTGCGCTTTGATTGGCATTGTCGGTATAGGTTGCCGACGCGCCAACGCTGGGTTCAACACGCCAGTCGAGGGCGTACGCCGGCATTGCGAATGCCGCTGCCATGGCTACAGAAAAAGCGCCGGCAAGGGGAGCGCGGCTGTACGGCGCCGTTTTGACGCTGCGCCGGCGAAGCTTATTTGCCGTAACTGCCATAGTAGCCATAGTAGTAATCTGCGCCCGGGGTCGGCGTGGTCTTGTTCAGCAACATGCCCACCACTTCGCATGACTGGATGTGGCTCAAGGCTTCGCGAACGGCCTCCTGCGAGGTTTTTTCGGCTTCCACCACCATGACGATCTGCCCCATGTGGGTGGCCAGCACGCTCGATTCGCTGGTCGCCAGCAAGGGCGGCGAATCGAACAGGATGATGCGGTCCGGGTACCGGTTGCCGATGTCCTCGACCAGGCGGGTCATGGCGGCACTCGCCAGCAGTTCGGTTGCCCGCTTGTAGGTACGGCCGGCGGGCAGCACTGTCAGCTTGGCGATATCGGTGCGGATCAGCACGTCGGACAGCTTCAGGTCCTTGTCCTGCAGCACGTCGAGCAGCCCCTTGTCGGCATGGATGCCGAGATACTCGGGGATGCGCGGTTTGGCGACGTCGGCGTCGATCAGCAGCACGGTGCGATCCATTTCCATCGCCATCGAAATGGCGAGGTTGATGGCGCAGAAGCTCTTGCCTTCACCCGGCAGCGAACTGGTGACCATGATGAGGTTGCCGTTCTTCACCCGCGCGGCGCCCTGGCCGAAAGCATTGGCAATCAGCGGACGCTTGATGATGCGGAACTCTTCGGCGATCTGGCTCTTCTCGGCGTCCGGCGCCACCACGCCCATGCGGTGCAGGCGCGCCAGATTGATCGATTGCACCTGGCTGCCGCCCTCCATCGCGATGGTGTCCGGTTCGCTGAACATCGGTTCGACCGGTGTCGCGACAAAGGGTGCGGCGTGGCTGCTGCGCTGCTTGTTGAGCGCATTTTCGATCAGACTGGCGTCGTGGCCGGGGTCGTTTTCACCGCCAGGGGAAGCCGGCCGGGATGCGCCTGCGCCAATCTTGCCAGCGGCTTTTTCAATAATGCTCATGGTCTCTCCTAGCCTGCGCGCGACACGACCAACTGCAGGATCATTACCGCCCCATAGGCGGCTATCAGGCTGCCCAGGGTGGCCAGATAGGTCAGCAGACCCTTGCGCTTGCGGCGGCGGGAGTCTTCGGTTTCCACCCGCGCCACCGCACCCAGCAGTGGCAGGCCGGTCAGCTCGCGCAGGACACGGCGGTCGGTTACGGTGCGGCGCAACTGGCTCAGCAGGAAGGCCACCGCCACGCCGGCAAGCAGGCCGCCCAGCGTCACCATCGACAGGAACAGGGGACGGTTCGGCCATGCCGGCTGGCTTGGCACGAAAGGCGGATCGATGACGCGGAAATCGACCGTGTCGGTCTTGCTCTCGACCTCGCCGGACATGGTGACCGACTCGCGCCGTTTCAGCAGGGCATCGTAGTTCTGGCGATAGACGCCGTAGTCGCGCATCAGCTGGGTGTATTCCTGTTCGACCTGCGGAATCATGTTGGAGGCATTGCGCAGCTCGCCATAGCGGCGCTGATATTCGGCCACGCGCGCGCCCAGCGAGGAGACCGTCGCATCCGCCTCGGCGATGGCAATAGTGAGTTGCTGATAGACCGGATTCTGGATCCGGGCACCCGCGGGGTCGGCCTTGCGCTCAGTCAGATCGACTTTCTTCTGCGCTTCCAGCCGCTCGATCAAACGCTTGGTCGACTGGATATCCGGGTGCAGGTCGGTGTATTGCAGGCGCAGTTGATCCATCTGCTTTTCCAGCGCCTGGATGCGGCCGTCGATTTCGCTATGCGTCGATACCGCAGCAGCCGCTGCCGTCAGTTCCGGTTCTTCGTCGGACAGTTGGCGCTTGAGCTGGTTGCGGCGATTGACCGCTTCCTGCTGGTCCAGCTGGGCCTGCCGCAACTGGGCACTGACCTCGGCCAGCTTGGCGTAATAATCCTTTCCCTGCCCCGGCATCATACCAATGTGCTTGCGCTTGAATTCGGTGAGGGCGTTTTCGGCGTCGGTCAGCTTCTGTTGATACTGCTGCAACTGCTCTTCGATGAAGCGCGCCGAACTGGAAATATCCTGGCGGGTCTTGCCGAGGCTGGTTTCCACAAAAATGGTCAGCAGCGACTGCACGACTTTCTTGGCAAGATCGCCATTGGCATCCTGATAGCTGATGGTGTAGAGATTTTCGCGACCGCCGTCGGCAATCGCTATCTTGCTCGCCAGACTGGTCAGCATGGCCTCGGTCTGCTCCGGCGTTTTGGCCTTCACGTCCAGATCGGTCATGCGCGCGACTTTTTCGAGGGTCGGACGGCTAACCAGCTGGCGCGTCATCATTTTGATCTGCTGCTGCACATCAGGCTGGGCCGCCAGTCCAACCAGCAGCGGCCTCAACAGGGTTTGCGTGTCCACATAGACACGCGCCGACGCCTGGTAGCGGTCGGGGAGCATCATCACCCAGGTCCAGCCGACGATGCACACCAGCCAGGCCACCACCACGCCCCACCAGCGGCGCCGCCAGGCGGCCTTGGCATACCCCAGAATTTGTTGCAGCACTTGATCCATGCGTACGTTCCATCAAAAAGCACCCGACAGCCTGCGGCTTGGGCACAAGCGCCGCAAAAGCGGCGCATACACAGTTAGAACAGGCTTTCAGGCACCACCAGCACGTCGCCTGGCTTCATGTCGACGTTGGCCGAAATGTCGCCGGCTTTCAACAGGTCCTCCAGGCGCACGCCGAGGCGTTCCTGCTTGCCGTCCACGGTGCGCAGGATGTAGGCCTTGTTGCCCGCGGCAAAATCGGTGATGCCGCCGACCGCGATCATCAGGTCGATCAGGCTCATTTTCTCGCGGAAGCTCAGCGCCTGCGGTTTGGCCGCCTCGCCGATCACGCGGATCTGCTGGTCGAACGGTCCGATGCCGCCGCCCATGATCACGGTGACGATCGGTTCCTGGATATATTTGGCCAGCGCCTTTTCGATGTCGCGCGCCAACTGGGTGGGCGTCTTGCCGGACGCCTGCATATCCTCGATCAGGTTCATGGTCATCTTGCCGTCGGGGCGGATCGGGAAGCTGCCCGACACCTCGGGATTGCGCCAGACGAAGACCTGGACCGAGTCGCCCGGGCCGATCAGATAATTCCAGTCGAACTGCCCGGTACGCTCGGGGGCGGGCGGATAGCTCGGCGTGATTGAACAGCCTGCCATGGCAGCAACGGCCAGCACCACGCCAGCACGCACGATATGCTTCTTCATCGTAAACATGTCCACCCTCCCTTTATATTCAGTTAATTCGCCAGCATTATGCCAGAGCGAATTAAAAAACAATCTTGCCATCAACGACTACAAGCAAGCCTCAGGCCAAACCTTAAACTCCCGGACGGCCTTGTTCAACCATGGCCTGCGCACGCCAAACGCCGCCCGGGACGTCGGTAGCCCGACACGGGTGTCGTAAGCCTGTCGCCTCCCGCGGTATCATGCCGCCCATGAGCCATCATGAAATCGACAACCTTGACACTCTGCGTCTACGCATTCGCGAATTCGCCCAGGCGCGCGCATGGGAACGCTACCACACTCCCAAGAACCTGGTCATGGCCTTGAGCGTGGAGGCGGCGGAACTGCTGGAACCTTTCCAGTGGCTTACTCCGGAGCAAAGCCAGAACCTGAGTGCCGCGCAGCATGAAGCCGTACGCCAGGAAATTGCCGACGTGCTGATCTACCTGACAAGGCTTGCCGACCTGCTGGGCATCGACCTGCTCGACGCCGCCGCCGACAAACTCGCGATCAATGCGCGAAAATACCCGGTGGACAAGGCTCACGGCAACGCTCTCAAATACTCGGACTTTTCGAATGACTGACCCGTATTACAAGCACCACGTTTTTTTCTGCACCAACCAGCGTGAAGACGGCGCCAAATGCTGCGGCGCCGCCGGCGGCCAGGCCATGCGCGATTACCTGAAGAAAAAGGTCAAGCATGCCAACCTGAACGGCGAAGGCCAATGCCGCATCAACAGCGCCGGCTGCCTCGACCGTTGCGACGAGGGCCCCGTGGTTGTCGTCTACCCGGAAGGCGTCTGGTACACCTACGTGGACGAGGCCGACATCGACGAGATTTTCGAGGCCCATCTGAAGCAGGGGCGTATCGTCGAGCGCCTGCTGCTGAAGTGAAGCGGCCGATCGAAACGGCCAGGATGAAACGCTACAAGCTGCGCATCCCGGTTCCGGCAGGCAAGCTGGAAACCGTGATCGACGATCCCGAGACCGATCGCCGCGGCCTCCTGCTGGTGGCCCACCCGCATCCGCTGCACGGCGGCAGCCTCGACAACAAGGTGGTGACGACGCTGGCCAAGGCGGCCAACGAGGCCGGCTGGGTCAGCGTGCGGCCGAATTTCCGCGGTGTCGGCATGAGCGACGGCGAATTCGACGCCGGCGTAGGTGAAACCGAGGACCTGCTGGCCGTTGCCCGCTTCGTCGAGGCGAGCTACCCCGGCCTGCCGTGGGCGCTGGCCGGCTTTTCCTTCGGCGCCTTCGTTCAGCACCGCCTGCGCCAGGAACTGCACGCCAAGCGCCTGATCCTGGTCGCGCCCGCGGTCACCATGTACGAATTCGATCCGGTTCCCGAGGACACCGTGGTGATCTATGGTGATGCCGACGAACTCATCCCGCCTGCCGCGATCCGGCTGTGGGCCGAGCAGCAGCAGCTCACGGTAAAAGAAATTCCCGAGGCGGGCCATTTCTTTCACGGCAAGCTGAAGGAACTGAAACAGGCGTTTCTGGAGGCCTGCCCGTGCTGAACGTGCGCGGCCTGACAAAAAAATACGGCAACACCGAGGTGGTGCGCGGCCTCGATCTGCACGTGCGGCGCGGCGAGTGCTTCGGCCTTCTGGGCCCCAACGGTGCGGGCAAGACCACCACGCTCAGATTGCTGCTGGGACTGATCGAACCCGACGCCGGTACGATCGAACTGGCCGGCATCGCGGTACCGCAACACGCTCGCGAGGCCCGCATGAAGGTCGGGGTGGTGCCTCAGATGGACAACCTCGACCCGGATTTTTCGGTGCGCGAAAACCTGTTCGCCTACGGCCGCTATTTCGGCATGGAGAAGGCCGCCATCGCCGCGCGTGTGCCGGAACTGCTGGAATTCGCCGGGCTCGCCGGCAAGGCCGACGCGCAGATCGCCCAGCTGTCCGGCGGCATGAAACGGCGCCTCACGCTGGCACGCGCGCTGGTGCACGACCCGGAGATCCTGTTTCTGGACGAGCCCACCACCGGCCTCGACCCGCAGGCGCGCCACCTGATCTGGCAAGGGCTGCGGCGGCTGATCAACGCCGGCAAGACCATCGTGCTCACCACGCACTTCATGGACGAGGCCGAGCGCCTCACCGACCGCCTCGCCATCCTCGACCATGGCTCCATCGTCGCCGAAGGCGCGCCGCGCGCACTGATCGAGTCGCACATCGAACCGGCGGTGGTCGAGGTGTATGGCGAAGGGCTGGACGCCTGGACGCGCGAGCATGCGGGTCGGGTCTGCCAGCGCTCCGAGACCGTCGGCGAAACGCTCTTCTGCTACACCCATGACGCCGACCGCGTCATCGATGCGCTGAGCCACACGACCGCGCTGCGCTACGTGCACCGGCCGTCGAACCTGGAAGACGTGTTCCTCAAGCTCACCGGGAGGGACCTGCGTGATTAAGCATCTGCGCCTGCCCCAACTTTCCTGGCGCTTCATCCCGGTATGGCAGCGCAACTACCTGGTGTGGAGAAAGCTCGCCATTCCGTCCATCCTCGGCAATCTGGCCGATCCGATGCTGTACATGCTGGGCCTGGGTTATGGCCTCGGCAGCCTGCTTCCGGACGTCGGCGGCATGCCCTACCTCACCTTCCTCGCCGCCGGCACCGTGGCCTACAGCACGATGAACGCCGCCACCTTCGAGGTGCTGTATTCGAGCTTCTCGCGCATGCATGTGCAGCGCACCTGGGACGCCATCATGAATGCGCCGATGACGCTCGACGACGTGATGCTGGGCGAGCTGACGTGGGCAGTGTCGAAGAGCCTGCTGTCCGGGCTGGCGATCCTGGCGGTGATCTGGGGGCTTGGGCTCTACGGCCATTTCTGGATGACGCTGTGGATCATCCCGGTGGTGGCGCTGGTCGGCTTCTGCTTCGGCGGTTTGGGGCTGGTGATGAACGCGGTGTCGCCGAGCTACGACTTTTTCCTCTACTACTT
>JAPTVL010000551.1 GCA_028065725.1 Betaproteobacteria bacterium | reverse complement strand
CAACCGAATAAAGCGAAGACCTTTTCATTGATGCTGACTCCTCTCTGGATACTTGGGCACTGCCAATCGCAATTCATCAGCAGATTCAGTAATGATAATTATTCTCAACAAAGAAATCAAGCCCACGGCGAGAAGTAGGATCACGTGCCATGAAGATCGAAAACATCAGTGTGCTGTTGCACAACGGTCCTCCCAAAGTAAGCACCGAACAAATCGACCAGGGGTCAAAGCGGCTGAAAAATCGCAGACCAGTCGGCGAGCGCCTGCCGGTTCGCGATCCCATTGGAGGCTTCCGCCATGCTGCTCCGTAACGCTGACACCGAGTCGCCGCTCGATTTGGCAATGCCGGAGCAGCTCCCCCGCAGTCGGCTCTATGCGCTGCCGCCGGCGGACCTCGCCAGCGAACGGGTGGAAGGCATGACCTCCTATCTGGTACGGCTTGCCCGCGCCCATGCGGTCAATCCGCGCAGCCTGATCCGCAAGGAGCTGGTCAAAGCCGCCGACGACCCGGAGCGGCTCCGCTTCGTGGCGCGCTACACCAACTACCTTCGAACCATAGACGGTATCGGGCCGCACGCCAGGGTCTTCGCGGCGTTGATGACCGAGTTAACCACGGTCTCGACGCTCCGGTACCTGACGCTGCTGCCGTTGGCCGACCTGCTGCCCCACAACGGCGCAGGCCTCCTGGCCAGGAAGCCACGCTGGTGCCCCGAGTGCCAGGCGGAGATGGTCCGGGACGGATCCGACGCGACGCGGCCGCTCGTATGGTCGCTGGATCTCTATCGCGTCTGTCACCGGCACCGCCGGCCGATGGTCGAGGCATGCGGGCATTGCGGGAGGCCGGAACCGTTCGTGCCGACCTATCCGGATCTCGGCCATTGCGTCCACTGCCGAGCGTCGCTGGCGGACCTGGGATCTCCGGCGGAACATCCGCCGGCGACTGCGATGGCGGTGTGGGTGGCCGAATCCCTGGCCGACCTGGTCGCGCGTCTGCCGGAACTGGACGGTATCGCTGATCGCCGGCGTTTCATCATCTTCCTGACGGCAGCCATCGCCGAGCGGGCGGGTGGCAACCAGGCACGGTTCTGCGAGGGGATCGGTCTGCCGCGCTGGGCGACAAAGCGATGGCTTTCTCAAGGCGAGCGGCCGACGCTGCCCCAGATCTTGGCGATCGGCTACGGGCTGGGGATTCGGCCGGCGGCCATGTTTCTGCCAGGCCCGGCGCGTCCGGTGCCAACATCGCGGCGACTGCCGGCCAAGGTTCGCTGCCGGGCGGCGCGGCCTCGGCTCGATGCCGCCGACCGACGGCGGCTGGGCAAGACGATCGCCAGCGTCGCCAACGATCCGGCCGACACGCGTTCCCTGGCCGAATTGGCCAAGGAAGTCGGCCTGACGCGGTCCTGCCTCAAGTACTGGTTCCCGGACGAGTGCGTGGCCATTCGGCGCAAGCATGCCGATGCGTGCCGGCGGGCCAATGCGGCGCGCGCCCAGATCGACCGCGACAAGGTCGCCGAAGTGGTTTGCGCCATGGTGACCCAAGGCGTGTATCCGGGGCGGCGCAAGGTCAATGAGGTACTACGGCGGCACAGTGCCTCGCTGGCTGGGCCGGATTTGATGGAGACCTACCGGAGGGCGGTCAAGGAAAGCCTGAAAGGTATTACTTCCCGCTGACAGGCTCGACCGGTGAGTTTCGCGCATAGGAGTATCAACCGCGGCCGGCCAACTGTCGGTCGGTCGCATTTCATGGAGAAACCGTCATGACGTTTCGTATCGACTACGTTCGCTGCCGCAAAGGCGCATGGTCATTCAGCATCAAAGGGATCGAGGGCGCCGGCGTCTACGGCACTCTTCAGACGAATTGCGAGGGTCGCGGCCTGTACCTGGAGAACCCCGAACCGCGCACTGCAGGCGGCGAACTGATTTCGCCCAACGAATTCGACATTCCCCCTGATGCGTCTGAGGAACAGGCAATCCGTCTTTTGGCGGCATGTCTGCAAAACCTAGGATGGGGTCCCGAGGTGGATAAGCACAATCGTCTGAGGGAAGCATCCTCCGACAAGGAATTCGCGACCCACTTCGGAGCGGTTACGTCGCTGACCAAGCAGGCTAGCTGCAGGCACGACTGGCAACCTGATGGCCAGACCCTGACGGCTACGCGATGGACGTGCAGCAAGTGCTTCAAGACCGAGTTGCGCTAGCTAGGGGCTTCCGGCGACGGATCCGGAATTAACCAAATCAAACATGACCGGCCGTCGCGTAAAGTGCTTTTCAGCCCTTCCAACTGGTGAGATAAACGGCTATTGGCAAATGGCCGCTTCTCCGCCTATTGCGCCCATTCGATAAACGCTGCGGGAAGTCATCAATTAGGATCGGGGGTCACCACTGCGGGAGGTACTACCATGGTGGCACAGGCAGAGAGCGACCTCAGTGGGATTCGTCAGCCCAGCCCGCACTGGAGATTGGGTTCGCTCAGCGCATCACACGCTAGGTACGGGCAGGTGCGAAAATAAAACAAGCCGCCGCTCGTTAGGTGAAACGTTTCTTCAAATCGTGACGCATGCTGGCCGGAAATCGGCGATTGACGACTACATCCGGCGTCGGCGATACTGCACGAATGCCCGTTGGATTTCCTATCCTTCTGGGTGCGCCTGAAGAAAGGGAACCCCGATGGTCGAAGAGGCCGACAGTACCGAGCTAGATCCCAGCACCAAGCTGGGCGATGCCGCACGCCACATCATCGAGCGGGACGATGTAGACCTGTTGTTCTACGCCGGTGAAATCACCCGCCAGGGCTATACGCTTCTGTGCGACAAGATCGAGGCCCTAAGCACCGGCAAGCGCCGCCATGCAGGATTGTTCCTCAACACCCTAGGCGGCGACCCGCATGCCGCCTACCGTATTGCACGCGCCCTCGGGCACCACTACGAGCAGCTCACCCTGTATGTTTTTTGCGCCTGCAAGAGCGCCGGCACGCTGATGGCCATTGGCTTCAACACCGTGGTAATCGGCAACCGCGGCGAATTGGGGCCGATGGACGTGCAACTGGCTAACCGGGAAGAAATCCTCGAATACAACTCGGGCTTGGACATGATCCAGGCCATGGACTGGCTACAGCGCCATGCCAAAGATTCATTCAAGGATTTCCTCGCCGACATGCGGCATAAGGAGCGGCTCAATACCAAGTTCGCCAGCGAGACAGCGCGCCAATTGACACAAGGCCTTTTTTCTGGGCTGTATGCCCATATGGATCCGGTGCGGCTGGGCTATGTTCAACGCACCATGCTGATCACCGAAGCCTATGGCGAGCGGCTGAACAGCCGGTCCAGCATTCTGCAGTCACAGGAGGCCTTGCACAACTTGGTCTATGAGTACCCCACCCACGATTTCGTGATCGACCGCAGCGAGGCGCGTGAGGTATTGTTCAACAACGACCAGGTACGTTGCCCGGACAACCACGAAAACGCCCTGGGCCTGGTGCTGGCCCAGCTCAACCCCGGCTTGAGCCGCACCATTGAGATCCGCCACCTAAACACCGACCTTCTTTCCATTGCCCCAAAGATCACCCCCGTGGCGCCCGCCCGAGCACAAGCGCCCCGGTCACGCGTTGCCGGAAAAGCCAAATCACGGTAGCATCGCACTCTCCATGAACGCAAAAACCAACCGTCCAAAAAACACGATGCCTGCCGGCGCTGTTGCGCGCGTCAGTCGCAGTTCGGCGGCCGGCCAGTTTATCAGCGGCGACAGGACCATGACGCCAACCCAATTGCATCGGGCCATGGTGTCGTACGGCAAGGAAGTCGCGGCCGACCATAAAAGCGCCATGGCCTTCCTGAAGCGAATTGGCGCACCTCTTAAGACTGCAAAGCGCTGAGCCCGTGCCGTCCCCCTGGGAACTGTACGAGTATCAACCAGCCTTTGTGATCGGTTTCCACGGTTGCGATGCCAAAACCGGCGAAGGCATCCTCAGCGGGTCCCTCAAACATCTCAACCCATCCAAGCAGAGGTGGGACTGGCTGGGGCACGGAACCTATTTCTGGGAAGGCAACCCGCAGCGCGCCCTCGAATGGGCGAAGGACAGGGAGGCGCGAGGAAAGATCAAAACGCCGTTTGTGCTCGGAGCGATCATCGACCTCAAGCACTGCCTCGATTTGCTCGATAGCAGTGGCCTTCAGCAGGTGATAGACGCGCATCAGAATCTGGTGACGATCTACGACGCCACCAGATTGAAGTTGCCAGCGAATGCAGGTGGCAAGGACAAGTCCTCAAGGACGCTCGACTGTCTGGTGATGAACAGCCTTCATGACTTCCGCAAAGCAAGCAACCTGGCACCGTATGACAGCGTTCGCGCCATGTTTCCAGAAGGCGACGAACTCTACGCTGACGCGGGATTCAAGGACAAGAATCATATCCAGCTGTGCATTCGCGACCGAAGCTGCATCAAAGGTTACTTCCGTCCGATCGACCTCGCCTGACCGAAGCGGCCGCCCCGCCGCAAAGGCGAGACGGCCGGACCCGCAGCACTATATTTTTACCAGCAGGGGAAACGCCCGTTTACCGCGTTGCCAAGCCCATACCTTGCGACCGTTCTTCAACGTGATGAACGGACGAAAGATCAGCTTCATACCTGCCGGAACCGGAACATTGAAACGTTGCTGTGTTGCCATGACGACCACCTCCTTTCTCCAGGCAGGACTTGCCGGAGGGCGGCGATACGGGATAGACTGATGGCTCTCACACGCATGGAGTCCATCCCGTGCACCACCGGACCCCTCGCCTGGCAAGGGATCTCCGGTTGAAAGGGACTATGAGACTTGCTTCATGGTCCCTTTCTTCATCTTGGCTAGGCGGATTTCCGCTGCCCAATAGGACACGCCGAAATCCCGCGCCACATCCTTCGGATCGCGGTAACCCGCGATCAGATGGGTCGGCATCAGCAGATGCGAAGAAAACACGTCGCTCTGCCATTCGCTGTTGCGGAATATCTTGGGCGGCGCTTCGGGATTGACGCGGTTGAACGACACGCCTCGATGCAGCATCAGATGACCCAGCTCATGCGCCATGGTAAAGCGCGGCCGACCCTCGCCGCGCGCTGCGCTGTTGTAGACGCTTTCGCGCAACAGGACCAGACCGCGATCAGGATAGGTCCGGGCGTCGTCGTCCCCCATCTGATGGTCCTCAATTACCTCGAAACGGGCCGCATCGTCGAAGATGAAGAGCATCTCATAGAGCAGAACGATGGGGAACAGCTTCACCCCATCCTGCTGCACCGTCCTGCGCACCATGCCGGCCAGGCCAGCGATCGCCGCCTCGCTCATCGGTGGCACCACCACGCCGTCCTTTCTGCGGTGCTCGATCATTTGTCCTCCGCGGCCGGGTTGTAGTTGTCGAGAATGGCGCGAATGTAGCGCTTCTGATCGTCCGATAGAGTATTGAACTTGCGCGCCAGGGCGGTCGCCAGATCGGCATCCTGGCGGCTAGCCTTAGGCAGCGGCACCACCACCTGCTGGCGCGCCTGATTGGCCATCGATTCCAGCGTGTCGGCGTTGGTCCGGGCCTCCGGCAGAGCGCGCCCGAGCTTTTCGACAAAGTCGTCGGGCACGCGCTTTCGGCCATTTTCCACCGCCGACAGAAATGCCGAAGACAGATTCATCTTCTGCGCCACCTCGAACAACGTCATGCCTGCCAGTTGACGCAATTGCTGCACCTTTCTTCCGAAATCCGTTGTCATGTTTGTCGCTCCTGTGCTGTACGTTCATTAGACCTCGGTCTCCCCGCCGCGCCAGGCCATTGTTATTGGACGCAGACCATTATTAACCGTGCCGGTTTATAAAGTCAACCGCCACGGTTAAATATGCACCGCAAAATGTCACTTATGTGAGTAACACCTCATGGACCTTGCGCCGCCCCGGATACACGCCTTGATCGCCATGCTGCACACCACTCTGTGGTCTTGACGCGATCGGCTTGGGCGCGCGCCGCAGCGGCGATCCAGCTCGCATTGGCATGCTTGCGCCGAATCTCCGCGCACTGGTCCCGGAACCAGCACTTGAGGCAGGGCCGCGACAGGCCATATTTTCTGCCAATTCGGGCAGGGTATTCATTGCGTGGGGTCGATTGCCTGGTTTCAGCCGCAAAACTCTTCGAGTTTGAATGGCAGCATCGGCCGAACTGCTCGCATAGCCAGTCCGGCAGGCTTAAGAGTGAATCCGCCGATTGAGTGACGGCTATGCTGAAACAATGGCCGACTGCTCCTGGCAGGAACTACCCGCTGGGATTGTATCGACAAAGCAGTCGCCGGCTTCCGTACCCTAGATATGGTGGTTGTCAACGAGTTAGATTTCTTAACTGAACAAGTTAATAATCATCGTTTGCTGCGGTGCAGCATAGCCCGTAGAGTTCAATCCGTCTCCTCCAGAACCTCCTCCTTTGGAACTGGATTTAAGCCCGCCTTGTGCGGGCTTCTTTTCGCCCTGACGTCAGCCTCCTTTGAACGTCGAAGATGGCTCCACGCGTAGGTCGGCGGCACCAATCACATAGCTGTACATTCAGGGCCGATTTCCCCTATCGCCAGCCGTCTTTGCCTTGCATCTTGGGCGCAAAAAAAACCGATGTGCTTTTCGCGAATCGGCTCTATTCACGCAGTACCGGAAGCATATACGTGCCGCGGCTTTTCGGAAGCATAAGCGTGCCGAACGGCACGTTTATGCTTCCAGGGACATTTTTGACTGCTTGGAGTGTTGGATGGTGGAGAAGAGGAGGATCGAACTCCCGACCTCCGCATTGCGAACGCGGCGCTCTCCCAGCTGAGCTACTTCCCCACACGAGGCGCGCAGTATATCAAATCCCGGCCGAAGCGGCACAGCATGCCAGGCTGACTTCGGCCAAGCCGCACTTCGAGATTCCGAACGGGGTGTGCACCAGCAGCGGATAGGCGGCGCCGAGAAACTG
>JAPTVL010000163.1 GCA_028065725.1 Betaproteobacteria bacterium | reverse complement strand
GGCAAAGACGCTGGGGTTCGAGACCATAGCCACCTTCACGCAGAAGCGCGCAAGCTTTGACGCGACGGCCTACCTGGGCACCGGGAAACGGGAGGAGATACGTGCCTTTGTGGACAGCGAAGCCGAGCCCGGCGAGTTGGGACGCGCACCGCACGGCGCCGCCGACCCCAATGCGGGCAGGATCGATGTCGTTTTCGTGGATCACGAAATATCGCCCTCGCAAGCGCGCAACCTCGAAATCGAAGTCGGCTGCGAAGTGATGGATCGCACCATGGTTATCCTCGAAATCTTCCACCGTCACGCCAGCTCCCGCGCCGCGCGCGCCCAGGTGGAAATCGCGCGCCTCGGCTACATGGCGCCGCGCCTGCGCGAAGCGGCGAAGCTCGCGGGGCCGCAAGGACGGCAGCGCAGCGGCACCGGCGGTCGCGGCGCCGGCGAATCGCACACCGAACTGGACAAACGCAAGATCCGCGACCGCATCGCCGAATTGCAGCTGGAGATTGCCGCGATGGACGTCGAGCGCAAGACGCAGCGTGCGCGAAGGCAAGAGCGCCGGGGCATCGCCAACGTAGCGCTCGTAGGCTACACGAATGCGGGCAAATCCACCCTGATGCGCGCACTTACCGGCAGCGAAGTGCTGGTCGAAAACAAGCTCTTTGCCACGCTCGATACCACCGTGCGCGTGCTTCACCCGGAGAGCATGCCGCGCGTGCTCGTCAGCGACACCGTCGGCTTCATCAAGAACTTGCCGCACGGACTCGTGGCGTCGTTCAAGTCGACGCTCGAAGAGGCGATCGATGCGTCGCTGCTGCTCCACGTCATCGACGCGAGCGATCCCGGATACGAGCGGCAACGCGAGGTAACCGATGCCGTGCTGGGCGAGATCGGCGCGGGCACCGTGCCGCGCATCCGCGTCTTCAACAAGATCGACCACGTCGGCGATGCGGCGGCGCAAGCCGAACGCAAAGCGGCACTGCTTGCGCAATATCCCGATTGCATCGTGATGAGTGCGCGCGTGAGCGAAGATGTCGCAAAATTGCGTGAGGCAATAGTCGCCTTTTTCCAGCGCGATCGCATCGAGGCCGAGATTTTCCTTCCCTGGTCGGCGCAGCAAAAGCGCGGTGAAATCTTCGCGCGCTGCGAAGTGCTGGAGGAACGCGCTGACGGCGAAGGCGCATTCCTGCGTATTCGCGGCGAGCGCGAGGCCGTGAACAGCCTGTGCGAGCGATTCGGCCAGGCGCAATGAATTTTGATTGGGCCGATTGTGAATCGCCCCGGCTGCAGTAGACCTCTTGAAACCTAAAAACGGAGGATGCCATGACCTGCAATGTAGAGATCCTGAAGGATGTTCCGCTTTTCTCCCTTCTCGACGAAGAGGAACTGGCCGTTCTCGCGACGCAAGTCGAGCTCCGGAAGTTCGCGGCCCGCCAGAGAATATACAAGATCGGGGACCCGAGCGACCATGCCTACGTCATGGTGTCAGGATCGGTCCAGGTCTCCACCATCGACGAGGACAATCAGAACGTTTTGCTGGACGAGCCGATCAAGGGCGACGTGTTCGGCTTTGCATCCATGCTGGCCAGGACGCTACACCAGTCGGAGGCGACCGCGTCCGAAGAAACGCTATGCATCGAACTGGATCTCAATGACATCGCCACGCTCATTAATCAAAAACCGGATGCGGGGCTGGATCTGATGACGGTGATGGGCAGGCAGTTCCATGCCACCGAAAGCCTGGTTCGTCTGCGCGCCGCGCGCAACCCGAACGACCTGATCGAGGAATCCCAAACCTTCGGGGAGAGAATCGCCGACATGGTCGCCTCGTTCGGCGGCTCCTGGATTTTCATCATCCTCTTCGCGCTGGTGCTTGCGGTTTACACGGCGCTCAACGTGAAGCTGGGAAAGGCGGCATGGGATCCCTACCCATTCATTCTGCTGAACCTCTTCCTGTCCATGATTGCAGCCATACAGGCGCCGATCATCATGATGAGCCAGAATCGCCAGGACAAGCGGGACCGCCTCCGCAACGAACTGGACTTCAACGTCAACCGCAGTTCTCTCGGCGAAATCCAGGGACTTTCGCGCAGGATCAACCTGCTTTACGACAAGATCGACGACCTGGAAGAGATGCTGCGCGCGGATGCCGGGTCAGGTTCTAGCTCAGGTCAAACCGGTCAGCATTCATGACCTTCGCCCATGCCGCAACGAAGTCATGGACGAATTTTTCCTTGTTGTCATCCTGTGCATAGACTTCGGCATAGGCGCGAAGGATCGAGTTGGATCCGAATACCAGATCCACACGGGTCGCCGTCCACTTCACCCGGCCTGTCTTGCGGTCGCGGATTTCGTACAGGTTGCTGCCTGTCGGCTTCCACATGCAGGACATATCGGTCAAGTTGACAAAGAAATCATTAGTCAGCGCCCCTTCCCGATCGGTGAACACCCCATGCCTGGTCCCGCCATGGTTCGTACCCAGTACGCGCATGCCGCCAACCAGAACCGTCATTTCATGGGCGCTCAATCCCATGAGTTGCGTGCGGTCGAGCAGCAACTCTTCGGCGCTGACGGCGTAGTTCTTTTTCATCCAATTGCGGTAGCCGTCGGCAACGGGTTCCAGCACATTGAACGAAGCGGCGTCAGTCATTGCATCTGTAGCATCGCCACGGCCCGGCGCAAAGGGTACGGTAATGTCGAAGCCCGCCGCCTTGGCTGCCTGTTCAACGCCCACATTGCCCGCGAGGACGATGACATCCGCCACGCTGCACCCCCTCCGACCGGCAATGTCCTCCATCACCGCCAGCACCCTGGCCAGACGAATGGGTTCATTACCTTCCCAGTCCTTCTGGGGCGCCAGGCGGATGCGCGCACCGTTGGCGCCACCACGCATGTCCGAGCCGCGGAAGGTACGGGCGCTGTCCCAGGCCGTGGTCACCATTTCGCTGACGGTCAGGCCGCTGGCTGCGATCATCGCCTTCACGGCGGCAATGTCATAATCCTTGCGGCCGACGGGCACAGGATCCTGCCAGATCAGGTCTTCTTCGGGAACGTCCGGGCCAAGGTAGCGCGCTTTCGGCCCCATGTCGCGGTGAGTCAGTTTGAACCAGGCGCGCGCGAAGACGGTAGAGAAGTAATCGGGGTCCTGATGGAAGCGCTCTGAAATCTGCCGATAGACCGGGTCCATTTTCATGGCCATGTCGGCATCGGTCATGATCGGGTTGTGGCGGATAGATGGATCCTCCACATCCACGGGCTTGTCTTCTTCCCTGATGTTGACGGGTTCCCATTGCCAGGCGCCTGCCGGGCTCTTCCTGGTTTCCCAGTCGTAGTTGAGCAGCAGATGGAAGTAACCGTTGTCCCATTTGGTGGGGTGGGTGGTCCAGGCGCCTTCGAGTCCGCTGCTCACGGTGTTTCGACCAATGCCGCGTGTGGTGTGGTTCATCCAGCCGAGCCCCTGCTCTTCGACATCGGCCCCTTCGGGAGGGGATCCAAGAAGCTTGGCATCGCCATTGCCGTGGCACTTGCCGACTGTGTGGCCGCCTGCCGTCAACGCGACGGTTTCTTCGTCATTCATGGCCATGCGGGCGAAGGTCACGCGCACGTCCTGCGCCGTTCGCAGTGGGTCCGGCTTGCCATTGACGCCTTCCGGGTTGACATAGATCAGGCCCATCTGCACTGCAGCCAACGGATTCTCCAGCGTCTCGCGGTTTTCCCCTTCGTAGCGGCTGGCACCCAGCCATTCCTTCTCTGAGCCCCAGTAGACGTCCTTTTCCGGATGCCAGATGTCCACGCGGCCAAAACCAAAACCGAAGGTTTTCAAGCCCATCGACTCGTAAGCCATGGTGCCCGCAAGGATGATCAGGTCGGCCCAACTGATCTTGTTGCCATATTTCTTCTTGATGGGCCACAGCAGGCGGCGTGCCTTGTCCAGGTTCACGTTATCCGGCCAGGAGTTGATCGGAGCGAAGCGCTGGTTTCCTGTGCCACCGCCCCCGCGGCCGTCGGCAGTGCGGTATGTTCCGGCCGCGTGCCAGGACATGCGGATCATCAGACCGCCATAGTGGCCCCAGTCGGCAGGCCACCAGTCCTGGCTGTCGGTCATCCAGGTCTTGAGGTCACTCTTCAGCGCTTCGAAGTCAAGCTTCATGACCTCTTTCCGATAGTTGAAATCGTTACCCATCGGGTTGGTCTTTGAATCGTGCTGGTGAAGGATGTCCAGGTTCAACGCTTTTGGCCACCATGCCATGTTCGACATACCGGCCGTGGTGGCTCCCCCGTGCATGACGGGACATTTGCCCGCGGGATTCGCATGATTTCCATCCATGATTCTCTCCTGTCAAGATCGGCTGCTGATGCTGGTGGAACATGGGCATATCATTCCCGATTCGCTCCTTCGGATGATTGCCGGAACCTCGGTAATGGGTAATGTCATTGAAGCATGCCGTTAGCTGAAATACCAATCAATGAATATAACCGGAACGAAAGTTATCGGCTATTGGCGCGGATGCCGAAAAATGAATGGCCCCGGTTTCGGTGTGGCGTTGGCGGAAGGTGGCGGTTTATGATGCGGCAGCCGGCCTCCCTTCGGCCAAAGCGGACGCTGACGATTTCCTGAAAGCCTTTGTCGAACTGGCGCGGCAACAGGCGATCGCCTGATCCGATTAGAATCAGGCGGCGGTTTTCTTGCCGCAGATCATCTTGTCCACGCTCCAGGCGCCGCCTCCGGCAGCCGCCATGTACAGGAACACGAAGCAATAGAACACTGCCGCTTCGCCGTGGTTGAGCACGGGCCAGAAGCCTTGCGGCGCATGCATCATGAAATAGGCGAACGCCATTTCTCCCGAGAGGACGAAGGCAACCAGCCGCGTGAACAGGCCGATCAGGATCAGGAACCCGCCCAGCACCTCGAGCACACCGGCGAACCAGAGCAGCGAGAATGCCGGGACATGGAACATGAACGGCGCAGGAAAGCCGAACAGCTTCTCGCCGCCATGCTGCATGAACAGGAAAGCCACAATGATGCGCAGAACACTCAATAGCTGCGGTGCCCATTGAGTGCACCGGCTGCAAAGATCAGACATATCGCCTCCTTCGTTAGGTTATGGTGCGCAAGCAGCCATGAGGTCCATTATATGCGATAGTCTGTTTACGATGGGCCGCTTTTGTCGAGCGAATTACTCTGATAATATTCCCTTGTGTTCCGCATCCCCGACCCTCCCATGTTCACCTTCGACAACAGCTACGTGCGAGAACTGGAAGGCCTGTATGTCTTCGGCTGCGCCGAGCCCAAGGTTGCGCCGAGAATTTCCAGGCTGAATTATTCCCTGGCGGAAGAGCTCGGGCTGGCACCTGACGAGCTCGACTCTCCGGAATGGCCGCAGTATTTTTCGGGAAATGCCGTGGCGCCTGGATCGCAGCCGATTGCTCAGGCGTATGCCGGGCATCAGTTCGGAAACTTCGTGCCGCAGCTCGGCGATGGCCGAGCGCTGCTTCTCGGCGAAGTCATCGACAATGCCGGGCATCGCCGCGACATCCAGCTCAAGGGCAGCGGCCCCACGGTATTTTCGCGCAATGGCGACGGCAAGGCGGCGCTGGGGCCGATGCTGCGCGAATACCTGATGGGGGAAGCCATGCACCGCCTCGGCATCGCCACCTCGCGGGCGCTCGCCGTGGTTGCGACCGGGGAACCGGTATACCGCGAAACGGCGCTGCCGGGCGCCGTGCTCACCCGGGTCGCGGCAAGCCATATCCGCATCGGCACCTTCGAGTATGTTGCCGCGCGCGGCGACTTCCCTTTGCTGAAGCGCCTCGCCGACTACACCATTGCGCGCCACTATCCGCAATTGCAGGGGCGGCCTTACATCGAGTTCCTGCGCGCTTCTTCAATGCGCATGGCCAGCCTCGTCGCCCGATGGATGGGCGCCGGGTTCATCCACGGCGTGATGAATACCGACAACATGGCGCTTTCCGGCGAGACGATGGATTACGGGCCCTGCGCATTCATGGAACACTACGATCCGCTCGCCGTTTTCAGTTCGATAGATCGCCGCGGACGCTATGCCTACGGCAACCAGCCGGCGATTGCGCAGTGGAACCTGGCGCGCTTTGCCGAAACGCTGCTGCCGCTGCTGGATGAAGACGGCGAACGCGCCGTCGGGCTTGCGACGGAAGAGGTTGATGCGTTCGCCGGCCATTACCGGAGCGCATGGCTCTCGGTGATGCGGCGAAAACTGGGGCTGAAGCGCGAAGAGGAGGAAGATGCCTCGCTCGCCGATGGATTTCTGGAGGCGATGCTTGCCGGGGAAGCCGACTTCACCCTCGCCTGGCGCGCCCTTGCCGATGCCGCTGAAGGAGGCGCATCGCTCTTCAGCCTGTTCGTCGGAAATCGGGAAAAACTGGATGCCTGGCTGCCGCGCTGGCAGGCCAGACTGGCTAGGGAAGGACAGCCAACAGACGGGATCGCGGCAGACCTTCGCCGGACCAACCCCTTCGTCATCCCGCGCAACTATCTGGTCGAGCAGGCGCTGGAAGCCGCCAGCCTTCACGGGGATATGGGGCCATTCGACAGGCTGCTCGATGCGCTGGCCGACCCGTATGCCGAAAGCTGCGACGCGCTGTCTTATTCGCGCCCGGCGCCAAGAGAACACACGGCGCGATATCAGACGTTCTGCGGGACGTAGCCTCCGGCGCCAACTGCTTAATTCAGATTAGAGAAATCGAGTCTGAGCCCATTTTCCCGCCTATCCAATGCAGACCACTGTTGTTACTCGGAATAGCTAGGGATTTGGGGCGCGGCCCCAGCAGGCTGGATTATGGGGCGCAATTTTTATTTGGCAATAGCCAACTGTTTGTGGATTTCTTCGATCCAGTTTTGGGCTAAGGAAGCCCTGAACAAGCATCAATTCAGCGCTCCGCATATCTCCAAAAGCAGTTTCGGGACGGATTTCCATCGGAATCCGGTCCGAAACAGCGA
>JAPTVL010000063.1 GCA_028065725.1 Betaproteobacteria bacterium | reverse complement strand
GCTGCTCGCCCGCCGCCAGAAAACCGGTAGCGACTTCATGCCGCATCACCTGCACCGCATCGTCGCCATTTCCTGCGTGCTCAGAAGCGGCGACCAACTCAAGGTGTGGTCGCTCGGCGAGCCGGACAGCAGCGAAGCCGAATTGATCCAGCGCTTCTATGACGGCATCGAACGCTACACCCCGCAGCTCGTCTCGTGGAACGGCGGCGGCTTCGACCTCCCGGTACTGCATTACCGCAGCCTGATCCACGGCGTGACGGCCGCGCGCTACTGGGACTGGGGCGACGACGACAAGGAATTCAAGTGGAACAACTATCTGGGCCGCTACCACACGCGTCACCTGGATCTGATGGACGTGCTGGCGATGTACCAGCCGCGCGCCAATGCGCCGCTCGACCAGATGGCCAAGCTGTGCGGCTTTCCCGGCAAGCTGGGGATGGACGGCTCGAAGGTGATGGAGGCCTTCCAGAACGGCCAGATCGACGCCATCCGCAACTATTGCGAAACCGACGTGATGAACACCTGGCTGGTCTACCTGCGCTTTCAGAAGATGCGCGGCACGCTCTCCGAATCGGCCTACGCTGCCGAGATCGAACTTGCGCGCAGCACCGTGCAAACCCACCCCGCGTCGCACTGGCAGGAATTCCTGGCGGCCTGGGCATGAACCCGGTTGTCGACATCCTTTCCCTCGATCACGAGGGGCACGGCATCGCGCGCGTCGACGGCAAGGTCACCTTCGTCGATGGTGCGCTGGCGGGGGAACGCGCGGAAATCTCGATTTACCGCAAGCACGCCAAGTACAACTCGGCCAACGCCGTCGCCATCCCCAAGCCCAGCGCGCAGCGTACCGAGCCGCGCTGCAAATACTTTGGCCGCTGCGGCGGCTGCTCGATGCAGCACCTGGAAGCCAGCGCCCAGGTGGCCGCCAAGCAGCGCGTGCTGGAAGACAACCTCGCCCGCATCGGCAAGGTCAAACCCGATGTGATGCTGTCCGCCCTGCACGGCCCGAGCTGGGGCTATCGCACGCGCGCACGCCTGTCCGCGCGCTGGGTCGACAAGAAGGGTGGCGGGCTGGTCGGCTTCCGCGAAAAGCGTTCCAGCTACATCGCCGACATGGCGAGCTGCGAGGTACTTACCCCGGATGTTTCTGCGCTGATCCAGCCGCTACGCGGTCTGATGGGAATGCTGTCGAACGCCGACCGCATCCCGCAGATCGAGGTGGCCGTCGGCGAGCATGTCACCATCCTGGTGTTCCGCCTGCTCGAACCCTGGACCGACGACGATGTCGCCAAAGTGCGGGCATTTGCCGAACAATATCGCGTCCAGATCTGGGAGCAGGCCAAGGGGCCGGACACCGTGCGCCCCTTCTGGCCCGACATCGCCCCGGAACTCAGCTACAGCCTGCCCGAATTCGGCCTGGTGATGCCGTTCAGGCCCACCGATTTCACCCAGGTCAACGTCGCCATGAACCGCGCCCTGGTCAGCCGCGCGCTGCGCCTGCTGAGCCCGCAACCCGACGAACGCATCGCCGACCTGTTCTGCGGGCTGGGCAACTTCACCCTGCCCATCGCCCGTAGCGGCGCCGAAGCGATGGGCATCGAAGGCAGCGCCGAACTGGTTGCCCGCGCACGCGAAAATGCGCTGCACAACCATCTGGCCAACGCCCGCTTCGCGGTCGACAACCTGTTCGAGATGACGCCGGAAAAATTCGCCGCCCTCGGCCAGTTCGACAAGCTGCTGATCGATCCGCCGCGCAGCGGCGCCATCGAAGTCGTCAAATCCCTGCCGGACAGCGGCGCACCCCATCGCATCGTCTACGTCTCGTGCGACCCCGCCACGCTGGCGCGCGACGCCGAGGTGCTGGTGCACGTCAAGGGCTACCGGCTTGAAGCAGCCGGGGTCGCCAACATGTTCCCGCATACGGCGCATGTGGAGTCGATTGCCCTGTTTACGCGCTAATCCTTTAAAATCCCGCGCTTAACTCACAAACTAAAACCATGGCACTCATCGTACAAAAATACGGCGGCACCTCGGTCGCCAACGTCGAACGCATCCGCGCAGTGGCGGAACGCGTCGCCAAATTCAAGATGCTCGGGCACCAGGTGGTGGTGGTACTCTCGGCCATGTCGGGCGAAACCAATCGCCTGATCGGGCTGGCCAAGCAGATTCAGGCCAGCCCCGACCCGCGCGAACTGGACATGATGGTGTCGACCGGCGAGCAGGTCACCATTGCGCTGCTGGCGATGGCGCTGAAGGATTTGGGGCTGAAGGCGAAAAGCTATACCGGCGCGCAGGTGCGCATCCTCACCGACAACGCTTTCACCAAGGCACGCATCCTGTCGATCGACGAGGCCAGGATGCGTGCCGACCTGGATTCCGGCCACGTGGTCGTGGTCGCCGGTTTCCAGGGCGTCGACGAACAGGGCAACATCACCACCCTGGGACGCGGCGGCTCGGACACCACCGGCGTCGCGCTAGCCGCGGCATTGAAAGCGGACGAGTGTCAGATCTACACCGACGTCGACGGCGTCTACACCACCGACCCGCGCATCGTGCCCGAGGCGCGCCGGCTGAAAACCATCACTTTCGAGGAAATGCTCGAAATGGCGAGCCTGGGTTCCAAGGTGCTGCAAATCCGCTCGGTTGAATTCGCCGGCAAATACAAAGTAAAACTCCGTGTGCTGTCCAGCTTTCAGGACGAAGGCGACGGCACGCTCATCACCTTCGAGGAAAACGACTCCATGGAACAGGCCATCATCTCCGGCATCGCCTTCAACCGTGACGAAGCCAAAATCACTGTGGTCGGCGTGCCCGACCAGCCCGGCATCGCCTACCAGATTCTCGGCCCGGTCGCCGACGCCAACATCGACGTCGACATGATCGTGCAGAACGTCGGCCACGAAAACACCACCGACTTCACCTTCACCGTGCATCGCAACGATTTTGCCAAGGCGATGGACATCGTCAAGGCTAATGCCGCAGCTATTGGCGCACGCGAAGTCACCGGCGACGACAAGATCGCCAAGGTCTCCATCGTAGGCGTCGGCATGCGCTCTCACGTCGGTATCGCGCGCAAGATGTTCGAAACCCTGTCGAAGGAAAACATCAACCTGCAGATGATCTCCACGTCGGAAATCAAGATCTCTGTGGTGGTTGAGGACAAGTACATGGAACTCGCAGTGCGCGCGCTGCACCAGGCTTTCGAACTCGACAAGGCCACCGCTTAAACGACCTGCAAGGTGGCTTTCCGCTGCGCATTCCGATACAATGCGCGGCGGTTCGGAGACGTGGCCGAGAGGTTGAAGGTACTCCCCTGCTAAGGGAGCATGCGGGCTTAAACCTGCATCGAGGGTTCGAATCCCTCCGTCTCCGCCAAATTATGAATTTTTGCATCTGACATTGATGCAAAAAACTGCGTATAATGCGCAACCTTTAAAGCGCCCGTAGCTCAGCTGGATAGAGTACTTGGCTACGAACCAAGGGGTCAGGAGTTCGAATCTCTTCGGGCGCACCACATTTTCAAAGGCCCGGTCATTTGACCGGGCCTTTTTTTGTCCGCAACAACTGGATTTCCTCGAAATGACGGCCACGATGGGTCGAGGCTGGTTTGGCCTATTAAAGAAACCAGGCCAAAAACCGTTAAAGACACCAATAAATCGACCATTTCAGGGCTGCGAGCCAAGCTTGCCGTAGAGTCATCTTGAACAACAATCCAGCGCTTAGCGACGCTTCGGACGTCTTCACGCCTGCCGGGAATCCCCGTGATGACGCTTCCTTGTCTGCCGCGGCGCCTGACACCCTGCTCGAATGCCTGCTCGTGGTGGTGCATGCGCACGGCGGCACGCTGAGCCGCCAGGCTGCCATCGATGGCCTGCCGCTGGTCGACAACCGCCTCACTCCGTCCCTGTTCCGCCGCGCCGCCAAGCGCGCCGTCTTTACCAGCAATGTGGTGAAGAAACCGCTCGAAGGGCTCAACCCCGCCCTGTTTCCCGCCGTACTGCTACTCGACGGCGAGGAAGCCTGCGTGCTGCTGGGCTGGCAGGACGACGGCCGGACCGCCCGCCTGATCTTTCCCGAACTGGGTGAAGCGGAAGCCCTGCTGCCCCGCGACGAACTGGCGGCCCGCTATTCCGGCCACGCGATCCTGGCGCGACCCGAGTTCCGCTTTGACGCGCGCACCCCCGAGGTCGGCCGGGTCAAGCACCGCCACTGGTTCTGGGGCACCCTGGCCGACAACACGCCGCTGTACCGCGACGTGCTGCTGGCGGCGTTCATGATCAACCTGTTCGCCATCGCCCTGCCGCTGTTCACGATGAACGTGTACGACCGCGTGGTGCCCAACCGCGCGATCGAAACCTTGTGGATGCTGTCCATCGGACTGGTGATCGTGCTGGTGGCGGATCTGGTGCTGCGCAGCATGCGCGGCTATTTCCTCGACCTGGCCAGCAGCCGGGTCGATGTGCGGCTGTCGGCCTACATCATGGAGCGCGTGCTGGGCCTGCGCCTGGAGAACCGGCCGCTGTCTGCGGGCTCGTTCGCCGCCAACCTGCGGTCCTTCGAAACGATCCGCGACTTCATCACCTCGGCCACGGTGACCGCCTTCATCGACCTGCCGTTTGCGCTGATCTTTCTGGTCGTGATCGGCTGGATTGCCTGGCCGCTGATCCTGCCCATCGTGTTCGGCATCCTGCTGGTGGTGGCCTATGCCTTGACCGTGCACAGCAAGATGCACGAACTGTCGGAGTCCACTTATCGCGCCGGCGCGATGCGCAACGCGACGCTCGTCGAATCGCTGGTCGGTCTGGAAGCGATCAAGGCGCTCGGCGCCGAGAGCGTGATGCAGCGCAAATGGGAATCGAGCGCGGCCTTCCTGTCGCGCGTGGGCGCGCAGCTGCGGCTGCTGTCGTCGTCCACCATCAACGGCGCGATGTGGGTCCAGCAACTGGTGAACGTGATAGTCGTGGTGGTCGGCGTATATTTGATTTCAGACGGCCTTCTGACGCTCGGCGGACTGATTGCCAGCACCATGCTGGCGTCGCGCGCGATGGCGCCGATCGGCCAGATTGCCGGCCTGCTCACCCAGTACCACAACGCGGCGACCGCGCTGAAGTCGCTGGACGACATCCTGCAGCAGCCGGTCGAACGGCCGGCCGATTCGAATTTCGTCACCCGCCGGCACTTCACCGGCGACATCGAGTTCAAGGACGTCGACTTCAATTACCCCGGCCAGGACCATGCCGCGCTGCGCAACGTCTCGCTGAAGATCCGCGCCGGCGAGCACGTGGCGATTCTCGGCCGCGTCGGCTCCGGCAAGACCACGCTCGAAAAGCTCATCCTGGGCCTGTACCAGCCCACCTCGGGCGCGGTGCTGGTGGATGGTGCCGACCTGCGCCAGCTCGACCCAGCCGAGTTGCGCCGCAACATCGGCTATGTGCCGCAGGACGTGATGCTGTTCTACGGCAGCCTGCGCGACAACCTGACCATCTCCGCGCCGACTGCCGACGATGCTGCCGTGCTGCGTGCCGCGCAGGTCGGCGGCCTGCTCGATTTCGTCAACAGCCACCCCCGGGGCTTCGACATGACGGTAGGCGAGCGCGGCGAATCGCTGTCCGGCGGCCAGCGCCAGGCCGTTGCCATCGCGCGCGCCACCATCAATGACCCGCCGATCCTGCTGATGGACGAGCCGACCGGCTCGATGGACCACTCCAGCGAAGAGGAAATCAAGCAGCGGCTGCGCACGTTTGCCGCCGGCAAGACCCTGCTGGTGGTGACGCATCGCACCTCGCTGCTGGATCTGGTCGATCGCATCATCGTGATCGACTCCGGCAAGGTCGTGGCGGACGGTCCCAAGGCGCAGGTGGTCGAGGCCCTGCGCCAGGGCCGCATCGGGAAAGCCGCATGAAAGCCCGCCTGTTCGCCTCCATCGCCCGCTTCGCCGACGGTTCCGCAGGCTGGTCGAAGCATGCGCGGCCGCTGCTGGACCGCCTGTTTGCCCGCTGGATTCCGCCGCGTCCGGACGAGTCGCTCGGCTGGACGGCCGATGCCGACTGGGCGCGGCTGGACCAGGACCCCCTGCGTGCACGCTATCTGCTACGCCTGATCGGGGTCATTCTGCTGGTAGGCGTGCTGTGGGCGGCCTTCGCCACCGTGGACGAGGTCACGCGCGGAACCGGCAAGGTGATCCCCTCGCGCCAGGTGCAGGTGGTGCAGGCGGTCGACGGCGGCGTGATCGCCGACATCCTGGTGCGCGAAGGCCAGGCGGTCGAGGCCGGTCAACTGCTGTTTCGCATCGACAAGACGCGTTTCGTCTCCTCGCTGCGCGAAAACCGCGTGCAGTATCTCGCGCTGCTGGCCAAGGCCGCACGCCTGCGCGCGCTGGCCGAGAACACGCCGTTCCAGCTGCCTGCCGAGGTGATGCAGGAAGACCCCCGGCTGGTCGAGGAAGAGCGCAGCATGTACGACGCGCGGCGCCGCGAACTGGAGGCCCAGATCGGCATTGCACGCCAGCAGCTGGCGCAGCGTCAGCAGGAACTGGTCGAGGTACGCTCACGCCGCGAACAGGCGGCGCAGGCCTACGACCTCACCGCCCGCGAACTGACGATGACCCGGCCGCTGGCGGCGTCCGGCGCGGTCTCGGACGTGGAGCTGCTGCGACTCGAGCGCGACGTCAGCCGCTACCGCGGCGAGCGCGATCAGGCTTCGGCCCAGATCGTGCGTCTGCAGTCCGCCATCTCGGAAGCGTCGCGCAAGGTGCAGGAGCAGGAGATCACCTTCCGCAACGAGATGCGCAACGAACTGGGCGAGACCGTGGCCAAGCTGAACAGCCTTTCCGAAGGCAGCACGGCGCTGTCCGACCGGGTCGAGCAGGCCAGCGTCAAGTCGCCGGTCAAGGGCACCGTCAAGCGCCTGCTGGTCACCACCGTGGGCGGCGTGCTGCAGCCGGGCAAGGAAATCGTGGAGATCGTGCCGACCGACGATGCCCTGCTGCTGGAGACGAAAATCCTGCCCAAGGACA
>JAPTVL010000334.1 GCA_028065725.1 Betaproteobacteria bacterium | reverse complement strand
AACAGTAGTGGAGGATTTCGCTAGGCTGCGGACCATTGGCCGGGGGTAGCCCGGCAGCTAGTTCCTTTTCTTGTCTCGCCAAGAAAAGGAACCAAAAGAAGGCGACCCCTGAAGCGCCGCGCGATAAATTGCGGCTCAGAGTGAGATAAACGGGAAACGCATCGGTCTCACACAGTAGAACGAATCATTACTGTGTGAGACGTTACATGTAAAGCCCCCGGCCTCAAAACAATCCTCCCATTACGTCCGGCTGATAGTTGGTGATGACCAGCTCGCGGCTCTCGGTTGGCTGACCGTGGGCGTTGGCCACACTGTACTTGATACCGAGGTCGTGCATGACCAAGCCGTCGAATGCTGCCCGGATGTCGGGGTGGTCGTTGATCGACAGCATCATCTTGCCCTTGCAGGCCCGCATGGCGGTGGCCAGGCGCTCGTACTGTTCCCATTCAAAATCGACGCCGTAGCCTTCGGTCTGCCAGTACGGGGGATCGGCATAGAAGAAGGTGTGGGGGCGGTCGTATTTCTTGAGGCAGGCGTCCCAGGGCAGGTGCTCGACGTTGGTGCCGGACAGGCGCATGTGGGCGGCGGACAGGTTTTCCTCGATCCGGCAGAGGTTGATCATGGGGGCGGTGGTGGCGGTACCGAAGTTCTGGCCGGAGACCTTGCCGCCGAAGGCGTGGTGCTGCAGGTAGAAGAACCGGGCGGCGCGCTGGATGTCGGTGAGGGTTTCCGGCTCGGTCATTTGGTGCCACTTGAAGATCTGGCGCGAGCTGATCG
Source organism: Betaproteobacteria bacterium (assembly GCA_028065725.1). Next base: position 36,782 of record JAPTVL010000334.1, on the reverse strand, counting down.
CCCATTTGAACTGGCGGACGAACTCCTCGAGGTGGTGCTGAACCACGCGGTAGAGGTTGACCAGGTCGCCGTTGACGTCGTTCAGCACTTCGACCGGGGCGGGCTGGCGCATGAAGTAGAGCGCGGCGCCGCCGCAGAACAGCTCGACGTAGCATTCATGCTGGGGGGATAGGGGGATCAGACGGTCAGCCAGGCGACGTTTGCCACCTAGCCAGGGAATCACGGGATTTGCCTGCATTTGCTGCCTTTCTCGCGTTAAATTATTCCGGTAGACTCCGCCCCGCCACGCGCGTGGTGGGGGAGCCTTGGGCCAATCTCGCAAGCAGTCTGCGGGTGCGGTGGTCAGCGTCGTGCTCGAACACGTTGCTGGTCGCTTCCTCTTTTTTCCCTACTTCAAATCACAACGCCACAAGCTCACCCACCGCCGCTGCGCGTGCTGTCTCCACTCCAGCCACGTCCACCGCTGCCGCCACGACCGCCTTGCCGCGCTCGCGCGCCTCCTCGATGGCCGCGCCTTTAACAACCCAGGCATCCCGCGTGGAGATGATGAGGTCTGCTGCGGCCTGGTAGTCGGCGGCGGCCGGGACAGCAGTCATCGCCTTAGCCTTGGCCATCACCCAGGGATAGCTGGCGATCTGCGCTGCAGGGTAGCCTGCGGCCTTGTAGCGGTCAGCGTCGGCGGCCTTGAGCAGATAGGTGGCGGCTTGGCCATCTGCGGTCGTGATGTAGTGGGCGCGAGTGGCGGCGGCGGCGGCGTCGATGGCCGCGAGCGCAGAGGCCTGCACCTCGGCCAGGGTAGGCCGCGGCGGATCGACCGCGACCGGGTAGCCGTTGGCGTCCGCCTCGATGCGCTTGCCGATGGACTGCGCAGTCAGCAATGCGGCGTGCTCGTCGCTGGTGATCTCGACTGCGTCGGCCGCAATTTTGTCGCCGTGAATTGCTCGGTCATAAAAACCGCCCGTTGTTTTTGAGTAAAACATGTTCTCTCCCTAGTTTCCGATAACCAAAACCCTAAGTTGAACAGATGGCAAGGGGCCGCCTGACGAAATGTCCAGTTTGGTCGTTGTAATAGCTGATGGCCCGATGTTTGCGTTGTACTGGGCGCCGGAGTAATCGTCGCCAACAAGAGCCTGAAAAACGTTATTTGGGAATGCTATGGGGTAAGTAAAAGTCACAGCGCTACCAGACCCTGCCACAGATCCCCATTGAATAATCAACCCGCCCGGAAGTTTTTGATACCCATTCCCCGCCAATCCCTGATTCGTGCCCTTCAGCGCTGACGCCAACGTGGCCGGCGTCAGCGCCTTGAGCGCGTCGGTGAGCGCCTGCGCCTCGGCGCTGGTGGCGAGCTGCACCTTGCCCTTAACCGTTGTGCTCGCGTCGCCTACCACCGTGGAGACAAAGCTCAGCGCCGTGGTGCCGATGGTGATGGCGCCATCGGTGGTGAGCATCCATATGGTGTCGGCATTCAGGGTGCCCGATTCGACCGGGACGATGGTGCCAGAGGTGAGTTCACCCGCGGCGTCGGCGTCGGTGGTACGTGTCCACGCGTTGGCCGAGGCGAGGTAGATGCCGTTCTCAGCGCCTGCGGTCTGATCCTTGACCAGCACGCGGTCACCGGCGGCCAGCGCTACGCCATCCACCGTCTGCAATGCCGTCAGCGCGATGTTTGCGGTTGTGGCTGCCCGGACGCTGGCCTTGTAATCACCCCCGACCGCGATGCGCTGAATGGCCTGATAGAGTTGATTGAGGTCGCCAACGTCTGGGGTGAGTCCGGCGCCGGTGATGACGTTGGCAATCTCACGCTGGGGATGCTCGATGGCGGCGGCCGGCACGGGCGATCCTTCGACGCCGGTGGCCGGATTGGCATCGACGTAGGGATCGTTGGCGGCGCCGCCGATGGGCGGGGTGTATTTCATTTTTTAAGCTCCTTCGTAGGCAACAATGACGGTGGTGTGGGCCGGCGCCAGCCTGGTTAGCAGGCATTCCAGGTCGGTGGCGCGGGTGATCTTGCCGAGGCGGTCGCCGATCTGGCTGGCGCCGGCGCGAAACTGGGTGAGCCGAGCACCGATGACGCGGACGCGCCAGTAGTGGCGGACGCTGGGCGCGCCGTTGAGCGGATCGCCGCAACGGGAGAGGCCGCAGATAAACGGGCTGAAACGCTCGATCTCGACCTGGTAGCCGAGGCGCTCGGCGATGCCCTGGAAATAGGGCTTGCTCGCTCCGCCTTCGGCGGTGAGCCTGTCGACCAGGGCGGCGCGGCGTTCGGCCAGCGTGGTGGCGATGCCAGCGCTGCAGGGGTCGGGCAAGCCGGCGACGCGCTCCCAGTCAGGCAACAGCTCCAGGGTGGTGCGTGGGTCGGCCTCCTCCAGCAGTTGAGCGGCGCGGCCGTCGACGCGGGCGAGCTCGTCGGCCATCGATTGCAACAGCTTGGTGAGCGTGGCGCCCGCATCGCGCGGCCAGGCCGGCCCCTGCGGCAGCAGCGCCTGCAGCTGGCTCAGGTAGTCGGCCGCGTTCAGGCCCATGTGATGGCCCCCATGACAGCGATCTGGCCGGTGGTGTGGGTAACGTCAGCAGCAGGGATGGTCAGCACGTGGTTGGTCTCGCCGGCCGCCAGACTGATGGCCTCACGGATATGGCTGATGAGGATGGTGCCGCCCGGCTCGGCCTCGCGCCGCAGCAGGTCTGCAATCTCAGCCTGCACGGCGGCCTGCACGGCGCTGGTGTTGGGCGTGAGCCGGATAGTGAGATTGAGTGCAATCGGGATGGGCGCGACCACGAATACGTCCCCATTTACCGGGTAGCGCGCCTCGATGTAGGCCTGCACGGCCGCCACCTCGGCGGCGTCCGGGATGATGCTGGCGTCATCGTCGCGGACGAAGCGCACGGTGACCGTGCCGATGCCCTGCTCTTTTGGATAGCACCAGGCGCGGGTGACGCCAGCCACTTCAAGCGCCCAGGTAATGTAGTCATCACGCGATCCGCCGTGCGGGGCGCGCTGGATGCGGGCCTTCAGCCGGGCCAGCAGGGAGGCATCGGTTTCCTGGTCTGCGCCGCCGACCAGGCCGCCGGCCGCAACCGTGGCCTGGGCGTTGACGCCAGCGATGGGCGAGACCAGGGCCAGCGCGGTGCCGGCAGCGAGGTTGCCGGACTGGCCGGCGGTGAGCGCGGTGACCTGGGCGGTGGCGGTGCCGGCGGCGAGCGTCACCTCGGCGGCGGTCTCGTATTCCTCGCCATTGGCGGCCGCGAGCCGGGTACCGGCCGGGACGATCGAGCCAGTGGTGCCTGTCAACGTTACCGGGCCAGCCGCAGCAACGGCCGCCTTGCGTGGCACCTGCAGCCAGAGCCCGGCCGCGCGATCCAGCGTCTCGGTATCGGCGGTGTCGTAGATGATCTGGCGTGCGATCCAGTCGAGGTGCCCGTAGAGGCCGTGGTTGGCGCCAGGATGCACACGGGCCAGCACGCCGAGCATGGAATTCCGCAGCCTGGGCTGTGCGCCAGGCAGGCGGGTTTCGGTGTCGGACTGGGCACGCTCGATGAGCTTGCTTAAGGTCGGGCGGGTAAACGCCATTTAAGCGGCCTCCAGGTCATAGTTGAAAACATCGTCGAAGCGGCTGTCGTCGGCCAGGGTGATGACCACGCGCAGGCCGACGACGAAGCGCTGTGTCCATTCGGCCGTCACGTCCACAGCCGTGGCCACGCCGTCATCGATCAGCCACTGCAGGGATTCGATGGCGTAAGCGCGGGCGCGGGCCAGGGTGTCCGGCGTTTCCTTGGCGCGGGCCAGCAGCCAGAGCCGTGAGCCCAGCGCCGGGTCGGCCCACCAGCCGCGGCGGTCGCCGCTGCCGTCCGGGATTTCATCGTCGGATTCGGCGCGGCGGTCGGTGAACAGGCTCACGATCACGGCCGTGTGCAAGCCTCCCTCGGTAGCCAGGTCGTAGCCGTCCAGGGCGAGGTCGATCGCGGGCGGCTTGAACGGGCCTCGTTTGATCAGGCGCAGTGCGATATCGGTCATTTACATCTCCTGATTCGGCGTGCCGGTGGTGCCGCCCGAGTCGCCGGGGTGGGTGTGGCCGTTGTAGGCGGTGCGCATGCCTGACATGGTTTTTCCGCCCAGGTCGCACAGGTCTTTGATCTGGCCAGTCGCCTCGATGTCGGCCTCCACACGCAGCTTGGGGATGTCGGTGATCGTCACGGGGTGTCCCGCGCCGCGAATCACGATGCCGGCGCGCGTCAGGTGCACCTGATGGCCAAGGTCGTCATAGAGCGCCACTTCGCCCTTGGCCAGACCCTTGAGGCGGTAGCGCCGATCGGCGGCGACGATGCAGACGGTGTGCCCGCGCCGTCCGCCCAGGGAGAGCAGGATCGCCTCGGCGCCCGCATGCGGGTTGGCCGTGTAGCCGTATGGCTCGACGTGCTCGATGCCGTCCAGCACCTCGGACGCCAGCCCTTCGACCTGCATCTCCTGCAGCAGACGTGTGGGGTCGACCAGGTGCACCACGGCACGGGTGGCGATGAACTGCACCCGCCGCTTGATCGGTGCCAGCATGCGGTTAATTGTGTGCATGTTCACCAGCCACCTCCGTCTGATTTTTTTGGATCGGGCAGTTTCACAAGGTCGGCCGCTTCGCGCGGCATCACGCGCAATTCGGTGCGGGCGCCTTGTTCGTCGAGAGAAAACTGCGCCGACATGATCAAGCGATCTCCGGCTATGCCAAGCCAGGGATCGTCCACACGCACCAGGCGGTTTGGCGCCCAGAGGCCATCGGCATGGCGCCAGCCGTTCACGGTATAAACCACCCCCTGCCCACGCCCCCATGCGGTGTTGCGCTGCCATTCGGCGCGGCGCTTGGCGTCGGCCGTGGTGCCGGGGCCATCGGCCAGCACCGCGGTCGGGCGATAGCGCGTCACGCCGGCGTCCGCGGCACGGGCCTTGACGTGCGCCACCGCACCGCCGTTGTTCTCATCCCCGCCGGACTGTTGGGCTTGCACGATGTAATCCGAGAAGCGTTCGCGCAGCGAGAATTCGCCCGATGCGCGCAAGATGTTTTCGCCCAGCGTGAGCGGTGTGGCGATGCGGCTTGTGCCAGCGCGGGTGATCAGCAGGTTGCCGTCCGGCAGGCTCACGATGCGCACGGCGCGGCGGCGAGCGAGCTGCTCAAGGAAATCCCACACCGGTTCGCCTGGCTCCAGCGCCTCGACCTGGAATACCTCCCCGGCGCCGACCTCTGTCCGCACCTCGATGCCGAAACGCTTGGTCAGGCCGCGTGCAATCGAGAGCAGGGTCTGGCCCTTCCACTGCTGGGTACCGGAAAGCGAACAGTCGACCAGGTCGCCGGCCTTGCTGCGGCCCGACGCGGTTACCGTGTGCTTTTGCGCGTCGTAGCCCGGCGCCACTTCGTCCACGTAGCCCGTGACCACGCGCTCATCGTCGATCCACAACTCGCAGGCCGTGCCCGCGCGGATCGGGCGGGGTTCATCGCCATCCGCCCAGCGCTCGGTCAGCGTCAACTCAAACGTGTCGGCCACGGCCTCGATCGAGCGCATCACGCGGATCTCCGTCCAGCCGGCGTGGACCTCGGTCCCGATCACCAGGCGCACATCATCCATTGATCACCTCCAACGGACGGCCACCCGGCACATAGCCTGGGTGGCGGATATGGTTGCGCTCAACGATCTCGGTATCGCGCGCCGCGTTGCCAAACACCCGGTACGCCACCACCAGCGCAGGCATGGGCGCGCCCAGCGTAATGGTGGTCAGTTCCGGCAGCCGCGCGCCACGCACGCGCAGATCCTCGGCCACGGCAGCGCGCAGCGCAGCAAGGGCCTGATAAACATCATCCGACACAGGCGCGCCGGCCACCGCGTCGACGGCTTCCATCTGGTCATCCAGCGCATCGAGCAGGCTGGCACGCACGGTCAGCGCATCGTCGCGGGACATATAGCCGGCCCGGCTGGATGCGCGGCAGGCCTCGATCACCGCACTGCGCTGCACAGCGGCATGCAGGGCGGCGGTCGATGCTGCCTGGCGCCGGCGCGTGGGTGTAGTGGTGGGGACAGCCGGACTCGATGACCCGGCGCCAAACAGCGTCTTGTACAGTGAGATCGCCCGCAGCGGCGCGCTGGTCGCATCGGCCAGGCGCCGCACGGCGCCGACCAGGGCGGCCGCCATGTTGCCCGGCGCCCGGATCTGGGCCGCGACCGAATCCACCGCGCCGGCCACCCAGCGCTCGTCCTCGGCCAGGGTGCGATCAATCTCCGCCGCCAGTTCGGCCAGGCTGAAGCCGGGCAGCTTGTCCACGTCCCAGGCCTGCTCGAAGTCTGCCTGGACGGTCTCCAGGGCGGCGTCGGCCGCAGCCTCCACCTGGCTCGCCGTCTGCACCGTGGCCGTTGGAAAAATGGCCTCGCCCGCCTCGACGAATGCGAGCTGGAAGGCGGCGCGGCCGCCCTCGCGGGTGGACTCGCGCACGCTGGACTCCACCACATCCACCCGCAGCGAGCCATACCACGGATGCACTAGCGTGCCGGGTCCGGCCTCCTCGATCGCCGCGATCAGCGCATCGCGCGCCGGAATGTAATCGCCATCGGCCGTGATGCTGCCGTCGACAAACACCTGCACGCTAAAGCGGCGCGCCTTGCGGCCGATATCCTCCACATAGGGCGTGTCGCGCTTGGGGTATTCGTGCACCTGCTTGCGGCGACCGAACTCCAGGTCGTTTTCCGGCACCACGAAGCGCGCGCCACGGAAGCTGCCCAGCAAAGGCTGGCCATCGACGGAGTTGGATTGGATGCGATCGCGCCAGGTCATATGCTAGGCTGTAAACTCTGAAGGGAGAGGAAATCATGAACACAACGCAACGCATTGCCGTCCAGGCGACCATCCTGGCCGTTGTTGGCACAGGCGCATTTGCCTACGGAACCTGGGATCTGCTCCCTTGGTGGTCCTACCCGATTGCCTTCGTTATCATGTGGTCCTACCTCTACAATGCGTGGGTAAAGGATGCCGCCCGCGAAAAGATGGCCAACATGATGAATCGTCAGTAGCATCAGTTCCCCACCATCGTCAGGCCGGACGACACGTCCATGTCCAGGTTGTTGGAGCGCATCGACCGCACCGTGGCCGGCGCGCCCTTGATCTCGATCTCTACCCTGGCCTTGGCGTTTGCCATTTTTTCAGCCGCCTGGCCCATGCTTTGAGCGGCGCGCTCAGTTGCCAGTGAATCTTTCGCATCCTGGCTGCCGAACAAGGCAAGCACCTGCGCGATGCTGCGTCCAATGACGTCGCCTGCCTTGGTGCCTTCCAGCAACGTCTTGTTGATCAGCGTGCCCGCACCATAACCGGCGGCACCCGCGGCCGCGAGCGGACCAGCCACTCTGGCACCTGTTGCCAACAGTCCTCCAGCGCGGCCCAGAAGTCCTTTGCCGGCACCCGCCTTTGCGCTGCCCTTGGATCCGCCGCCCCAGGCATCCGGCGTCAGGCTCATGTGCTTGTTGACCACGTAGACCGGCAACGGCAGCGGCATGCCGCCCAGCGCGCCGGCGGCGCCGGCAGCGCCAGCCTTGCCGCCCAGCATCCCGGCGACCCCCTGCCCAGCCTTGAAGACCTTGCGTGCAACGATCAGGCCGCCGCCGATGATGGCGACCCACTTGGCCACTTTCATCCAGCGATCAACGGTGCCGGGCTCCAGGCTATTGAGCTGGTCGGCCAGGGACTGGATCGGGCCGGTCAGTTCCGAGTCGGCAAATTTCTTCCACGCGGTGTAGAGGTTGGTCAGCGCGGAGCTGGCTGTTTTGGCGGCGCGCGCCGAGTCTTGCGTGGTGGCGGTGCCGTCGGCATGCACGGACATGAATTTCTCTAGGCTGTCGAGCCGGCCAGTACGCTGAAACTCCCCCGCCGCCTGGTTGAATGCGCGCACCGCCTCGGCGTCGAAGATCGTTCCGAGCTTGACCTTGTCGCCCTTGGTTTTCTTGATGATTTCCGTCATCAATTCGTTGATCGGGCGCAGCACGCGCTGGCCTTCCTTGAGTTTCTTCGGATCGAACACGCTGATGCCGGCGAGCCGTTCCAGATCCTTGATCTTCTTCGGGTCTGCCAGCGTGCGCAGAACAGCTTCGAACGCTGTTGCCGCCATCTCGCTCGACCCGGTACCCATGCGGATCACCTGCAGCGCTGCGCCCATTTCGCGCAGCGCCTCGGCGCCACTACGCCCCGTGGAGGTGTAGGCCGTGATGACACGCGGACCAAGCGCGGCCAGGTTCTGCAGGGTGAACGCGCCCTCTTTGCCCTGCACGTTGAGCAGATCGAGCGCCTCCAGCACCTTGTCCGGGCTCTTGATGTCCATCTTCTGGAACTCGGCGAGGATCTCGCCGATGTCCTGGCCGCCGGCGCCGGTGGCCTGGATGGCCAGACCGATATTGCGGATGTTGGCTTCGGCGAATTTGAGGTCGCCTGTTTTTTCGATGATGGCTTCGATGGCCGAGGTGATCTCGCCCGGATCGATGCGCACGTCGGGCGCTTGCGCCGCCTCGTAAATTTCTCGCTTGAGCTTGGCCACCTGTTCAGCGCTGGCGTTGGCCTGGATGCCCAGCCGCGTGAAACGCATTTCCAGATCCATCACCATCTTGGCCGCACCCACGCCAGCCGCGCCGGAGAGCAGCGCGGTATAACGGTTGCCCAGGCGGTCGAGGCCTGCGCCCATCACGTCCATCGAGCGGCGCAGCACCGCCATGCTGCGCTGGCCGCGACGGCTGAACCCGTCGAGCGCCTGGCCATAGCGCTTGGCTCGGGCTTCCAGGTTGCCCGAAAGGGTCAGAACTATTCCGGTGCGCAGTTCGCTCATTGGGCGGGCTTCATGTGGTCCAGGGTGCGCAGCAGCCGCCTGAGCGACTGCTGCCGTATTTCATCAAGGCGAAAACCCCGCAGCAGCAGGGCAGGCGTAACGCTATCCAGCGCCAGCGCCGTCGCCATCATCTCGCCCCCGCTGCGTCACCTCGCGGGACGCGATCTCGGCGTTCGCAGCGGCGTCCAGCTCGTCGGCCTTGGCCTGCAACTGGCCAAAATCCTCCGGGTGCAGGCGCTTGATCATGTCCAGCTCAAGCGGGCCGGAGAGGTTGCCGATCTTCACGATCTGCCGGCGCAGCACATGCACGCCCACCATCGTGGGGCTGGCCACCAGCGTCGGCACGATGCGGTCGCCGGCGGTATCAACTGCGTAGACCAGCTTCTCGGATTCTTCCTGCGCCTCGATGATGTCGCCGGCGGTGGGCTCGCGCAGCACCACGTCCTTGAGCGTGTCGGTGCCGACCAGCAGGCCGTGAGTCAGGGTCAGATTGATGGAGGCCATGCTCACATCCGGTCGCAGGAGTCGGCTGCGATCTTGAGCTGGACGCGGTCGCCATCGAGCTCGGCCGGGCCGGTGACAAAGCCGCCGCGCAGCACGTACTTCTGCCCGGTGTCGGCCTCGAAGATGACCGTGGCGCCGACGATGCCGGACAGCGCCACGATGTCCACATCGGCGGTGTGCAGCACGGTGCACTCGACACCGGGCGGAACTTCCTCTTCGGCGTAATAGGTCTTGCCGCCGTGGCGTTCCTCCTTGCGGTTGGCGCCGCCTGGCATCAGCTTGGCCTTGTTCTCGGTGGGAATGCGCTTGCCATCGATGTAGATGGTGGCGCGGCCGGTGATTTGGTCACTCATGTTTCACTCCTCAGATGCGGAACTGGGCGAGGCCGGCGAAGACGTTGGCCGGGCCGATCAGGCGCGGTTCGTCCTTCCAGTTGATGCGCCCGTTGGCGGTGTCGATCTCGGTAATCAGGCTGGCCTTGTAGCCCGCCAGATCGTCGCACCAGCCCTTGCCGATGAAGTCCTGGTAGAGCGCGAGCAGCTCGCCCTTGATCACCGTGTCGGTCACGATGGGCTGGCCGGCGCCGAAGCGCGCGTTGGCATCGCCGGACAGCTTGTGGCGCGGGAAGCGGCCCGACACCCGCGCGCGCTGTTCGAAGCGGATGCGTTCCAGCGTCTCGGGCCGGTTGATGAACAGGTAGCTGACGTCCGACAGGCCCGATGCGTTGAGCTGGTACATGGTGATCTGCAGTTCGATCAGGCAGCGGCCGTCGCTGGTCACCTTGTAGGTGCTGATGCCGTCCCACAGCAGCAGGTTGCGCTCGTCGTCGTCCCAGCGGTCGGCCACCGCCGGCGGCATGAGGCCGGTGAGCTCGATGGTGTTGAGCGGGCGAGCCGGGTCCAGTGCCAGCGGGTTGGCCGCGGCGATGGCGTTGACCGCGGCCCAGATGTAGGGCGGCTGCGGCGCGATATTGGTGCCCATGCAGGTGACGTGCGGGCTGTTGCGGCCAGAGCCGAAGCTGCCGGTGGCCGCATGCGCGCCGCGGTAGGCGGCAAACGCACGCGCGCCCTTCTGGCGGGTGGGGCCCCAGCGCAGCGTGAGCTCCGCCTCCAGCGCGACCATGTTGGCCGTGTCGGTGTAGGGCATCACGATCCAGTTCCACCACTCGTCGCCGAAGCCGGCGATGGCGGTGTTCACATCGGGATTGCCGGTGCCGCCGGCCATCGCGCCGATCGCCACCGTCATGCCATTGGGTGTGGACTCGCCGTAGTAGTTGAGGCGCAGATCCAGCGTGTTGCCCGCCTCGCCCTTGTGGCGGGCGGTGAGGTTGACCTTGCTCAGGTTGGTGCCGTCCACCGCTGCGGTGAGCGGCAGGCTGGTATCGGCGTTGACCGCAGCGGCGAAGGCGGTGGCGATGGCGGTGCTGGCCTGGCTGGCACTGATGCCAGTCTGCACCCGCTTGCCGGCGATGTAGACGTTGAGCGTGCCGGCCACGGTGGGCGTGCCGCCAAACGTGACGGAGCCTGCGGCGACGACACCGGCGGCGAGGTCGTCGAGCGCGATCGCCCAGGTTTCCATGAAGCGGTCTTTGGCCTTCATCGCGCGCAGCATTTCGGCGAGCATGGAGCCGCGGCCAAAAAATTTATCGGCCTGCGCCTCGTTGGTCACGCGGGTGGGCACGCCCTGGGCCACGGTGCCGGCGGCCAGGCGCTGGCCGACGACCAGCACCTTGAATTCCTGCGCGGCCTGTGCCGCCAGGGAGTTGTCGAACTCGATGTAAACGCCCGGAATCCGCAGGTTGGCGGGCATATCGTTGAAGGGCAGCATCGCTTACTCCTTGGTGGGTTTAACGGGTTTGGCCTCGATCACGGAGCCGTCGCGCAAGCGGCGCAGCCACGTGGGAGTCCGGTCGACCAGGTCGCCTTCGGCCGGCAGGAACTCCATCGGCCGGTCGGGCAGGCGCACCCACAGCGGATTGCCATCGGCATCGAGGGCGGGCTTGACGTAAATTCGTGCGCTCATTTCATCTCCTATTGAGGCAGGTGTACTTCGTCGATGGCGGCGGGTTCGTCTTCGCCTGCCACCAGGGAATGCTCGGCATGGAACAGCAGGAACGGCGCCAGGCCGGCGAGGTTGGCCTGGTAGGTCATGGGCATGTTGGGCAGCGCCAGGGCGATGCCGTAAACCGTGCCGCCCAGCTCGAACGTGGCTTCCTTGAACAGGTTGGTCACGTCCACCACGTTGATCGTGCCGATGTCGGCGACCGTGAGGCCGGACAGGACGGGCACCATGCGCTCGACGATTTCATACGCGCCGATCACGCGCGGCGTGCCCTGCCGGCGCAGCGGCTCCACGGGACCCTTGGTCACCGCGTAGACCACAAAGCTGCCGTCCAGGTAGCCGTCCCGGTTGGGATTGCCGCGCCCGCTGAGAAACGCCACGTACACGCCTGGGGCTTTCTGCACCGCCTGCTTGAGGGCGTCCAGCGTCCAGGAGCCGCCAAGCGATTGCTTGACCTTCACGGTGTTTCCCAGCGTGGTTTCAATTTGGGCGAGGATGGCGGATTCGACCGCTGCGATCACGCCCATCAGTAGCCGCCTTCCCGGCCGAACACGCGGCCGCCGGAATGCATCTCGGCGCCGCCGGCCTCGATAGGCGCGGCCCCGCTAGCGGACGGCCCAATCATCACCTTGCCCTCGGCCGCCAGGCGCAGGAACTTGATCGCGTCCTGGTAGCGGTTGCGCACTTCCTCGGTGGCGACGCTGGCGTACAGGCGATAGCGCGCAATGTCGCAGGCGTAGACCTTGATGACCTGGGGTGCCGCTGCCAGCGGCAGCTGGTAGCGGCTGCCCAGGTAGCCGTCGATCTCGGCGTCGGCATCAAGCAGCGCCTGGTCGATTACGCCGGCGTCGATCGCGCCGTCGCCATTGCGGTCGGCGAGCTGCAGCACCTCCTCGGCGCCGTAGCGCGCTTCGAGATCGGCCTGGGTGGCATAGGTCACAGGGTGATCTCTTCAACCGTGAGCATGGACTCGGCCTTGAGCAGGGCGATTTCGTCGTCGCTCAGGTCCGCCAGCGCAATCTCGATGGGCGCGCGGCCCCAGGCACGGCCGGCGCGGCGGAAGCCTTCGCGCTGGCTGGTGATGCGCAAGCCGATGATGGGATCGTGGCCGTTGACGCCGGACAGCACGGGTTCATCCTGCGTCTGGACCGCGCCGGCTTGTTCTTGCGTTGTTTCCGGCGCGGAGGTAGACGCGGCGCTCTCGCTGGGGGTATTCGGGACGTGGGGCTTGGCTTTGGCCATATCGTGCTCCTGGTGGTTGGGTGGCCGCGTGTGCGGGCCGGGTGAGCCGGTTTACCGATGAGGCCGGCTTTCGCCAGCCCCATGAATCAACCTGCTACTACGATCAGGCGCCGGTGCTGCCCACGCTCATCTGCCAGAAGGCGTAGCCGCCGGCAGCGCGCGCTTCGGCACCGAACTTGAACAGCTTGCGGTTGAACACATCGTCCGCCTGCGGGTCGGTCTGCTCGACGAATACCGGGGCCTTGCGCTCCTGGTAAATGAAGGGCTTGACCGGCATGTTGGTCACATGCAGGAACCATGCGGTGGCGCTGGTGAGGCGCGGGTTGACCAGGACAGTCGCAGTGCCTTTGTAGGGGTTCGGCGAGTTGTCGTTCAGTTTGTCCGAGTTGATCAGCGTCAGCGCCACCGATTCCAGCGCGGGCGGCACTTCCAGCACGTTGGGGATCAGCGCCAGCGGGCGACCTTCATCATCTTTGAAATTCATGATCGCGGTGCGCGCCGCGCCGTAGCTGGCAGCTGCTGCGGCAGGGGTGGCCACCGACAGCGCAACCGCGAGCTTGTTGCTGACGCTGGCGCCCGCCACCGGGTGATCGGTGTCGTAGAAAAACTGGCCGTCGTAGCACAGGCTGGCGAAAGCGTTGTTTTTCAGGTCAGACACGATCTCGTCCGGCAACTGGCGTGCCGAGAATCCGGCCATTTGCGCCTGCGGGGCATAGATACCCAGCTGGTCATCGTCGATGTGGTTGCGGTTGACCTCCACCGTGGCTTCCCAGTCATCGTTGACGATCGAGTACTTGAAAGCCTCCAGCGATTTGACCGCCTTCTCGCCGATCCACTTGCGCATGCGCGGAAAGGCCGACAGCCAGTTGTAATCGTTCTGGCTGGAGCCGGACGGCACCAGCATCGCGGTCTGGTTCCACTGGCTGGGCGCGGCGGCGAACGCGTTGTTGAAGATCGTCTTCAGGTTGATGAAGATGATCGAGAGGTTGGCTTTATTGATGAGCATGATTTTTTCTCCTATGGAACAGGGTCAGGCCTTGAGCACCGTCGCCCGGTAGGTGGCGGAGGCCGCATCCACCGCGGCAGCGGTGATGTTGGTGGCGCGCACTGTCACCGTGCCGGCGGCCGAAACGAAAGCCTGGAAGACAAGGCCAGCAGCGGGTGCGGCAGGCAGCCCCAGAGACACCGAATCCCCCACGGCCGCGCCTGGCACGGCGATGGTGAGGTCGGCGCTGGCGGCCGCGGCGATCGCGGCGAAGTCGAGCGCGGCGGCTACGGAGAGTTCGAGCCGCGTCGCCGGCGCCACCCAGACGCCATCGGTCTCGACGCCGACCACGATGCCGGCGACGGAACGCGTGCCGCCGCTGGTCTTGGCCACGGTCTCGTCGTCGGCGATGTAGCATGGCCGGCCCAGCTCGGCCTGAGTCACCGCGTCGGCGCCGCTGTTCTTGTACTTGAATGCCTTGCCGCGGCGGACCAGGACGGTCTTGGCGCCATCCAGGCCGCCGGTGTTGTCCACGAACTCTTCGGCGCGGCCCAGGTAGATCAGGCTGAATGCGGCAGAGCCCGGCGCAGCGTAGCCGGCAGCGTTGGCCACCACCAGGGCGCCGGCGTAGATCTTGGCGTTAGCGGCGACGGGGATGGCGATCAGCTCGCCGTCCTTCATTTGAGTATTGCGGTCAGCTACGAGAGCCATGTCATTCCCCTTTCATGGTTTTGAGGATGGCGGTGGGATCGTTGCCCATCATCTGGGTGATCTTCAGCGCGTCGGCGGACAGCGCATCGCCCTGGTCGCCGGGGGCGATGCCGTTGGTCTGGTTGCCGTTCAGCGCGGCAATCGCCGGATTTTTCTCGACGTAGGTCTTGAGCGCGGCGAGATCCTTCTTGCCCAGCTCGCGCGCCCAGGCTTCCATCGCCGGCAGCAGCTTGCCGCTGGTGAGTGCGGCCTGGACCACATCTTCCAGCTCGGTGTCGTTCAGGCGCGTGGTCAGCGCGGCCACCTGGCCCTGCAGCGCGGTGACGGTTTCCACCGGCACGAACTTGGCGGGGTCGGGGGCTGTGATTTCGGCCTGGCGCGTTTTGAGCGTGGCGGTTTCAGTCGTCAGCGCGGCGATCTTGGTTTCCTGCTCAGCGGTCTTGGTCGTCAACGCGGTGACGGCGGCGGTGATGTCCGCCTCGCTCGCGTCTGCGGCCAGCCCGAGCAATACGGCGATTGCTTTCATGGGTTGATCCTCTTGGTTGTGGTGGCTTTGCCCGGATGCCGAGCGGTTGAAAAACTCAGTCGCCAGCGCCGCGACATCTTGCATGCCGTCGAGGCCGGGGTTATTGGTAAGCGCAGACAGATCGATCTGCTGCACTTCTCCGGTGGCCTTGTCGTAGCTGAACACCGGGCTGATGAACTTGTATTCTTTCGATTCGATGTAGGCACTGGCCTTGGGCGTCCACTCCACGTTGGTGGCGAACAGGCCTTGCCCTTCACGCCATTCCAGATTCTTTCCCTCAAACCAGCCGGCCGCCGGTGCCTCCTGGCCGTTCTTTTCGGCGTATAGCGTCTGGTGCTCGTAGTCGATTACGAAGGGGGTCTGGCGGGCAGCTGCGCGGGCGATCACCCGCGCAGCGATGGCGGCGTCGATTTTCCAGCCCGGCAGATTCTGCGGGCGGCCATCGCGGGCACGAAACAACCCGGCGGGCGTGAGCTGGATCTCGCGCCCGGCAGGCGTGATGGAAAATGAAAGGGCGGCGTGAGCGACATGCATGACGCCACGATAGAGATCAGATCGGCGGCGGTCTTTTAACCGCGTTTAACTTTTACGGGAGTGGCTCCGGGTCACCGGAAACCGTGGCAGAGATCGAGGCCGCGATGCAGCAAGTCACCCCCACCCCCCGCTGAAGCATCCTCATCCTTGTCATGGGGTGCCGCTTTGAGGCCACAAACCCCATCACAAATCGATTTTCAATTGAACGGACGACCCCAAGGTCGTCGGGTGGGATTTAAACGCCTCAGATTGGCTGTTTTTTATCGGCGCGTTTTTTGGCTTTTGCTTCCCGCTCTGTGGTGATCGCCATTTCGTTCTTGATCAAGCGGCGGATATTCGCCTGAACCGATTTCGGCATCGGGACGAATCCGGCACACGCTCTGCGCGCCTCGTAGTCTGCGAGGCCATCATGCAGCTGCTGCAACTCGCTAATCGCTTCGCCGAACCGCCCAGCCAGATGCAAGCAGCGCGGCAACCTGAACCAGTCTTTGTATGACCAGACGGTTGCGACGCTCTCCATCAGCCGATAGGCCTCGCGCAGACAGGCGATCGCCGCGTCGTGGTTCTTCGCCTGCTTGTGGGTGGTTGACTCGCGCAGCAATGCGCTGATGCGCGCCTCATCGGGAGTCGGATCGCGCACAACCAGGGAGACATCAAACATGGCTCACGCCGCCTTGTCGCACTTTCGCGCGCGCTCCATCAAATCGTACGCCAGGACATTGGCTATCCCCACTCCGAACATCGGGTTGCGGTGCGCCTCGCCGGCCGCATCCACGAAATAGGCGCGGCGCTTGAGGATGGCGCCGTAGCACAGACCGATCATGCGGCCTGTGCGCGCCTCCTGCAGCAAGTACTCAAGCGTTTCCACCAGGTCGTCCGATGGGTGCAGTTGGATGAGTTGGAACGGAGGCCTCAAGTATCACCCCTTTTTTTCCTGGCGCGTGCAGGCGCCTGCGCCGGCTCTCCACTGACAACTACAGGCGGCTTGAACTTTCTGTGCGGCAGTTCGCCGCGCATGACCCTGGCGCGCGGCGGTTTGACGGCATGTTCGCCCGCCGCTTGTGGACGCGACGCGATGCTGGCCACCAGCTGCAGCGCTTCCCTCACTTCGGCCGGGCTCTTGCGATAGTTCTCCAGGAGCTTGCGTTCGTCCGCATTAATGCCATCGTGCGTGACCTTTCCCGCGACCTGGTGCGCCTCGGGCTCACCTCCAAACACCACTTTGCCTTCCGGTCCGTACTGCAGCCAGTCCACTGACGCTTTCCACTCTCTGGCGAAGTTGCTCAGGTAGCCAGCGGGCACGGCACCACGCCGCCTCCACGTCTTGATCGTGTCCTGCGGGATGCCTAGCGCTTCCGCATGACTCTTGAAGTGGGCGTTCTCGCCCAGCACCGCCTCGACCATGCGGTCGAGCACGTGATCCACCAGGTTTTCTCGCTTCGACATTTTTTCAAAAACTCCCTTGACAGGTTCAATATGAACCTATACATTCAATTCAAATTGAACCCACACCCAAAACAAGTGCAATTGACATTCAACAAAAAAGCGCCCGCCGCATGAAAAACAAGGAGCACACCATGACCGCAGCGATATTCAAAGCCCGCCTGCGCGCCCAGGGAAAAACCATCGGCCAATGGGCGGACGAGAACGGGTTCGACCGCCTGATCGTCTATCGCACCCTGTCCGGCACGCTGAAGGGCAACTTCGGCACGTCGCACCACATCCTGGTCGCCGCCGGCATCAAGTCGACCGCGGACGATTCCCTGGCCGCCTGATCAACCCACTCAACTGGAGCCACCATGCACCACACCCCAACCCATCCCCACGCCCAGACGGCGATCATGCTTGCCGCCTTCAATGGCCAGCAACGTGCGCACATCAACCGCGAGCTGTCCCTGTCTGGCTGCCCTCGCAGCCTCTACACCCTTGCCCGCCTGTTGCGTGCAGCGCGAATCGCGGACGAGATCGAGTCCATGACCCCCGCCACCTCAAAGGCCAACTGAGCCATGAGCGAATTCTACCCACTGACACGCTGTTGCATAGGCGCAAACGCAGACTTTGTTTGTGGATACCTCGCAAAGGGGTGGGCGCAATGAGCCGCCGGAATTGGAGGACGGTCAATCCGCGCTCGCTGCGCGAAGCGATCGAACTGTGCAAGGACTACGCGCTGGAGAAGCACCGCCGCAGCGTGGAGCGCATTGCCGAGTTGGCGGGCGAGGAATCTCACTGGACGGTGTACGGCTGGCTGCGCGACGGCTCGATCCCCGGCAAGAAGATCCACGCCTTCCAGCACGCCTGCGGCTGCGACTTCATCACGCGCTGGCTGGCCCACAGCAGCGGCCTGCTACTGATTCAGATGCCGCACGGCCGACCGGCCGAAGTGGAGGACGTGCACCGCCTGCAGGGCACGCTTAACTCCGCTGTGGCCGCGTTGCTGGGCTTTGCCTCGGGGTCGATGGATGCCGACCAGGTAGCCAGCGAGATCAACACCGCACTGGAGGCGCTCGCTTGGCACCGCGAGAACGTCGCGCGCTCGCACCAACCCCAACTGGATCTGGACAACCATGAGTGAACGTATGCCCGAATCCGAGCGCAAGACGCAGTACACCTGCGCGGCGCAGCAGCGCCTGCTGGCGGTGCAGATGGCACTGGCCGGCCACGAGGTGGACGGCGTCTCGATGATGGAGATCGTCAAGGCGTTGTCCACCCGCGCCGGCAAGGACCCGAAGAGCCAGAAGAACAACATCTTCCGCGACCTGCACAACCTGAAAGAGGCCGGGCTGGCCGAGCAGCTGCCCGACTCCGACCGCTGGCGCCTGGCTCCGCGCATCGTGCAGATAGCCACCGCGCACCAGCGCTACCTCGAACGCGCAGCCGCACGACTGGACGAAACCCGCCAGCGCTACGGCCGCGACATCTGACCCACCCAACCCGGAGAGACCATGCCACGCAAAGCCCATTCACCCGCAGAAATCCACGCCGAGCCCGGCCCGATCCCGGCAGGGCACGCGCTCACGCTGGCCGAGGAGCAGGAAACCAAGGACCTCGAGCGCGAGGCGGCGTTCGAGGCAGCGAAGACCATTGGTCAAATAGAAGCCCTGCTGTTTTCTGCGACGGTCGCAGAAAAGGCCATTGTTGAGACTTTCCTAAAACTCAAGGAAAACAAGGCTTATCGCTCGATTCAGTTTCGTGATACGGACGGAAATCTGCGACGCGTCGCAGATTTGGGCGAATTCTGCGAGCGCTTTTTAAAGAAAAGCTACCGCCGCGTGCAGGAGATGGCGTCGAACTACCACCTGATTGGCGCGGATTTATACGAGACAGCCGAGCAGATCGGATTCCGCCAGAAGGACTACACCGCTCTCAAGGCCCTGCCCGCCGACGACCAGGCCATCATCAAGCAGGCGATCGCGGCCGACGACCGCGACCAGGTGATCGACCTGCTGCAGGAAATGGCCGCGCGCCACGCCAGCGAGAAGGCCGCGCTGCAGGCCGAGGCTACCGAGGCGAAGGACACCGCCGAGGCGCGCGACCAGGTGGTGCGCAAGAAGGAGCAGCGCCTGAACGAATTGGAGGAGGAGAACCACAAGCTGAAGCGCCGGGTGCAAACCACCACGCCGGACGAGGAGGCGCTGGAGGTCCGCAACGAAGCCGACCGCATCGCCTTCGAGGCTGAGCATGCGGTGAGCGCCAACCTGCGCAAGGCCTTCGACCATCTGGCCGAATTCGGCGGCCAGCATTCCGAATTCATGTTGGGGCTGATCACGCAGATTGAGCTGGCCTGCGACGTGCTGCGCGCCGACTTCGGGCTGCTGAAGGCAGGGCCGGACGGCGACTCGACCCCGGTCTGGGAGCGTGCCGGTGCTGGCCAGGGCTGACCTGATGCTGACCCCCGCGCTGGTGGAACGCCTGGGCGAGATCGCGCGCGCCGCGCGGATGGCACCGCACGGCCAGAAGGCGCCGATCTACGCCGCGGCCTGCGCCGAGCTGAACCTGTCGCACGCCACGCTGCAGCGCCACCTGGCCAAGGTGGCGCACCGCGACGAGCGCAAGCGCCGGGACGATGCGGGCACCACCGCGCTGACCCGCGCCGAGGCCGTGATGATCGCCGCCTACCTGCGGGCTCATACCCGCAATACGGGCAAGCGCCTGGCCTCGCTGGAAAAGGCGGTGGCGATTCTGCGCGCCAACCGGGAGATCGCCGCCACGCGGGTGGACAAGGCCAGCGGCGAGATCGTGCCGTTATCGATCTCGGCGATCGCGCGCGGCCTGCAGGTGCACGGGCTCGACCTCGACACGCTGTCGGCCCCGGCGCCGGCGGTGGAAATGGCGGCGAAACACCCGAACCACGTATGGATGCTGGATGCCTCGCTGTGCGTGCTGTACTACCTGCCGAAGGGCGGGCTGGCGGTGATGGACGCGGCGGTGTTCGAAAAAAACAAGCCGGGAAATTTCAAGAAGGTGGAGAACGAGCGGGTGTGGCGCTACTCGGTGGTGGACAAGTGCACCGGCGCGATCTACCTGGAATACGTGTTCGGCGGCGAGTCGGGCAGCAACGTGGCCTCGATCTTCCTCAATTCGCTGCAGCAGCGCGAGTCGTATCCGTTCTACGGCGTGCCCTGGATGATGTATGTCGACCCCGGCTGCGCCAACACCAGCGCGGTGTTCAAGAACCTGTGCAAGGGCCTGCAGATCGACCTGCGCTGGCACCTGCCGGGCAACGCCCGCGCCACGGGTGCCGTCGAAAAGTCGCACGACATCATCGAGCGGGATTTCGAGGGCTCGCTGGCGCTGCGTCCGGTCAATTCGCTCGATGAGCTGAACGCCGCCGCCACGCGCTGGATGCATAACTACAACGCCACAGCGCGGCACAGCCGCCACGGCATGACCCGCTACGGCGCCTGGAGCCGCATCCGCGAAGAGCAACTGCGCATCGCCCCGCCGCTCGACATCTGCCGCGAGCTGGCGCGCACCGCGCCGATCGAGCGCAAGGTGAACGATTTCCTGCGCGTGAGCTGGGCCGGCCACGAATACGACCTCACCCCAGTGCCGGGCATCTGCAACGGCCAGAAGGTGTTGGTGTGCCGCAACCCGTGGCGCGAGGACTCGGCGCAGATTGTGATGCGCGGCGAGAACGGCCACGACGTGTTCCACATCGTGGAGCGCGTGATGCGCGACGAGTGGGGCTACAGCACTGACGCCAACGTGTTCGGCGAGGATTTCAAGCGCCATGCCGTCACCCCGGCCCAGGCGGCATCGAAGGAGGTCGACACGCTGATCGCCGGCTCGTCGGAGACCCAGACCAAGGGCCGCAAGACGGTGCCGTTCGACGGCCGGATCGACCCCTACATCAGCCTCAGCGATTCGCTCCCCACCTACCTGCCCAAGCGCGGCACCCAGCTCAACGTGCCGACGCCGGTGCAGATCGAGACCAGGTCCTACAGCCACATCGAGGCGATGCGCTGGGCGGTGGGCCGCATCGGCCGCGGGCTGGAGCCGGAGGAGAACGCCCTGGTGCGCGAGACCTGGCCGGACGGCGTGCCGGAAGCCGAACTGGAAACCATGCTGACCCTGCTGCAGGGCCGGGAAGAGATCAGGCCTGTGGCTGCCGCTGGCGGGCTAAGGCTGGTGTGAAAACGGCGTCCGGGTGGAGCCGGACGCCGCTGTGTAACCGCCCTGACGGGTTTTTTTGTCGCACTTTTTAGAGGAGATACGACCGTGAAACTTTACCACACCACTTGCAGCGGAGGCCGTCATGCCGAGACTCGCCTGCAAGGTTGACCTGGAGCCGCACATGCCGCTGAAGCTGAAAGGCATTCTCATGGACTACGGCGTCGACCAGCGCGCCTATGCCCGCGCCATCACCCAGACCGAGGGCTACGTGAAAGGCCGTCCGCTGTCGCTGGCCGCCGCCGCCGACCTGATCGTGCGCAACACCTGGCCTTCGCTCACGCCGCGCAAGGAAATCATCCGCCAGACGAACGAGTTCCTGTTCAGCCTGGGCGTGCCGGCGGAGTTGATCAAGACAGCGTTCGAGTTCGACCCGGACGACATCTATCACGCGAAGCACCCCAAGGGATGCCACAGCGGGCAGCACGCCCGCGCGCATCAACCCGACATCGACCCTGTGGAAACCGAAATGCTGACACCTCAAGCCAAGAAACAATTCAACTTGTTCCGCGACCCCTTCACCGACGACGTGCAGGGCCCCGAAGACGTGTTCCTCAGCACCGACCAGCGCTACATCCGCGAGGTGCTGTTCGCCACCGCGCGCCACGGTGGTTTCGTCGCGGTGGCGGGCGAATCGGGCAGTGGCAAGACCACGCTGCGCCGCGACTTGCTCGACCGCATCCAGCGCGAGGGCCTGCCGGTGGTGGCGGTGCAGCCACGTAGCATCGACAAGGGCGTGCTGACCGCCAGCGCGATCTCCCACGCGATCATCGACGACCTCAACCCCGGCGCCAAGTTTCCGCGCAGCCTGGAGGCGCAGGCGCGCCTGGTGGAGCGCGTACTCACCGAATCGAGCCGCGCCGGCAACTCGCACGTGCTGATCATCGAAGAAGCCCACGACCTCAACATCAGCACCTTGAAGTACCTGAAGCGATTCTGGGAGCTGGAGGACGGCTTCAAGAAGCTGCTCGCGATCATCCTGGTGGGCCAACCCGAGCTGAAGGCCAAGCTGGATGAGCGCCGCAACTTCGAGGCTCGCGAGGTGATCCGCCGCTGCGAGATCGCCGAGCTGATGCCGCTTGACAACGTGCTGGAGGACTACCTGCGGCTGAAGTTCAAGCGCGTGGGCGCCGAGTTCGACGCCATCTTCACCAAGGATGCCTGCGACGGCATCCGCAGCCGCCTCACCCGCCCCGGCAAAACATCGCGCGACATGATCAGCATGGTCTACCCGCTGACGGTAAACCGCCTGGTGGTGCGCAGCCTCAACCTCGCCGCCGATCTGGGCCAGCCCCGCGTCGACGCCAACCTGATCAAGGAGCTATGAACATGAGCAACCGAGCATCGCAAAACATTCCATCGATATTCCACCCGCGCCGTTTCAGCGACCCCGTGAGCCCGCTCAACGATGGCATCCACGACGAGACGCGCATGCTGCTCAGCGCCGTCGAGCTGGTGGACAAGCTGGGCCTCAAGATCATCTCCGTGGACGCCGCCGCTCGCGCAACAAACGCATCCTGGTGTCGTACAGCAGCGAGTGCGACGCGCTCGAAGGCGTGGAGGTGGCGCGCCAGAATAGCGCCAGCCATTGGGCCGCCACGCGCTACGGCGTGGAAATCCGCTGGGTGATCCCGATGGAGGCCGCATGAAAACCTACACCATCACCCAGCCGCAGATCGCCGAGCTGGCCGATGCGATCGCGCTGCTCGACTGGATCAAGAACCGCCTGCCCGACGAATCGCCCGAGAAGGCCGATGCCGCCGTGGCAGCAATTCGCTGCCACGCGCTGCTGGAGGCCGTGCTGTCCGACGATGCGCCCAGCGTTTACGCCGCCGCCGAACCCGAGGAGAAACCGTCATGACGCCCACACCTGAAATCGAACCGACCGTCTACATGGTGGACAGCCGCGCCAATCTAATCATCGAGCAGGGCGCCACGCGGCTGGTGTTCAACCCCGTCGGCGCGCTCGAATTGATCAAGTTCATCGAGCGCACCGGCTACCAGGCCCACGCCAACAGCCTCGTTAAAGGGGCTGAAAAATGACCGTCGAACACAAATCACTCAGGGACGAAGTGCTGTTCATTCTCGGCCGCGCCACAGCGCCGCTCGACGGCGGCGAAATCTACGAGCGCGCCACCCTGGCCGACGAAATGAAACAGGTCAGCAACGCGATATTCCAGCTCAAGGCCGCCAAAAAGATTGAACGGGTGGAAGGCGACGGCCGCGCCCGCTACGTTCTGGCCAAAGGCACCGCTACCCCAGCGCCGGCCGGCAAGGCGGGGCGGCCCGCCGCCGACCCCGGACTCAGCCTGGACGGCGCAGCCGGCAGCGCTCGGCGCGCGCCCGATGCGCCGATCACCGGCATCCGGCCCGCTGCCGAGTCCGACCCGGACCCGCTGCCCGTGGTCGACATTCCCATCCTGGGCGAATCCGGCAGCGTCGCGCCGTTCGTCCTGCAGATTGCCGAAGAAAAAGCCGACGGCACGATGGTGCTGCGCGGCATGGACGTTGATGCCAGCGCCGCACGCCTGGCCGACGCCATGCTCGCCAGGAGCCGAGAGCAGTTGAGCGCACCGATGCCTATCGTGCCCATGCCGCAGCCGCGCTGGTGGATCGATCAGGACGGCGACCTGGAGATCCTCGCGGCGGAAAACGAAGACACCGTGGTTCTCAGCCGCGAGCAGGCGCAGCGCCTGGCGCTGATGGTGATAGCCGCACACGATGTGCTGGAGGCGTCATGAGCAGCATCGACAACCTCAAGCACGCGATGGGCTGGCAGCACCCCACGCTGCGCGACCGCTGCACCAACTGCCTCCACGCAGAGGTGAGCGATGGCCTGCGTTTCAACCGCCCGGAATTGCGCTGCACCAAGGGCAGCTTTTTCACCCACCCCAACGCCGTGTGCAAGCACCACGAAAAGGATGCCGCGTGAAACTCGTCTGCCCCGCATGCGGCTCCGTCAACAGCCTCGACAGCCTGGTGGGACACGACGGCGCGCGCGCCGCGCTGGCCGAGCTGGCGGCGCTGTCCGGCCCGTTTGCCGGCGCGGTGCTGCGCTACCTGGCGCTGTTTCGCCCGGCCCAGCGCCAGCTCAGCTTCGACCGTGTGGCCAGCCTGCTGGCCGAACTAAACCCCATGATCATGGAGGCGCGCATCACCCGCAACGGCCGCGTCTACGCCGCACCGCGCGAAGTGTGGGTGGCCGCGATCGACAGCATCCTGGCCAGCCGCGACCGCCTGGTGTTGCCGCTGAAATCGCACGGCTACCTGCTCGAAATCATCGTCGGCCAGATCCACAAGGCCGAGCAGGCCGCCGAGGCCAAGCGCGAAGCGGGGCGGGGCGGGCATACCCCGGTGGGCGGCCACGCGCCGCGCCCGGAACCCGCACCCGAGCCGGAAAAGCCCCGCGCCAGCGCGGAAACCATCGCCGCCACCCTGGCCGCTGCCAAACAAATCGTGAAAGGAAAAGCATGACCGCATCGGATCTGCTCACCATCCTGTCGCACCATACCGGCCGCCACAACGGCATCGCCGTCGACACCCTGGCACGAATGATGGGCGTGGCGCCGCGCCAGATTCGCACCCATGTGTCGGCCCTGCGCAGCACAGGCGTCGCCGTGTGCGGCACGCCGGAAACCGGCTACTTCATCGCCGCCACCCCGGAGGAGCTGGAGGAAACCTGCCAGTTCCTGCGCAACCGCGCGATGCACAGCCTGCAGCTGGAGAGCCGGCTGCGCAACGCCCCAGGTAAGCCGACCGCCGCCAACGAACCGAACGAAGGAGAGAACACTTGAACGACCAGCAACACCAAAACGAAGCCGCTTGCGGCGGGTCGGCCTTGACCGCCGTGTTGGGCGACTTGCCGCCAGTCCTTGACGCCTGCTGCGGGAGCCGGATGTTTTGGTTTGACCGCCAGGACAGCCGCGCCGTGTTTGTGGATAAGCGCCGCGAGCGCCACACACTGCCCGATGTTTCGAGCAAGGGCGGAAGCCGCGAACTGGTGATTGACCCTGACCACCAAGCGGACT
Source organism: Betaproteobacteria bacterium (assembly GCA_028065725.1). The sequence goes on along the minus strand of JAPTVL010000334.1, from coordinate 11,681 downwards.
TTACGGATTTGCCTTTCCCGGACGAGGCGTTTGCGCTGGTGGTTTTTGACCCGCCGCACTTCGAGCGGAATGGGGCGACGGGTTGGGTTGGGCTGAAATACGGCACGCTGAAAGGCGAGTGGCGGGACATGCTGCGCGATGGGTTTGCCGAATGCTTCCGCGTGCTGCGGCCCGAAGGGGTTTTGATTTTCAAGTGGTGCGAGGACGAGATTCCGGTTTCGCAGATTTTGGCACTGACGCCGGAGAAGCCGCTGATCGGACACCGGAGCGGCAAGCAGCAGAAGACGCACTGGATAGCGTTCATGAAGGCGCCCAACATCCCCATGCCCGACCTGCTCGGGCAGCTGCACGTGCCGACGTGATTTTCCAACTTGCGCAAATTAGCAAACTCCCCTGAAAGGACCGCCATGCCAACCCTGGGCTCATTCGAAATCGGCCGGCTCATCAGCATCAAGGCCATCCCGCAAATCGCGGCTGCGGCTGGTGGCAGCGACTGCGACCCCGAATTCTGGCGAGCTTTCGTCGCCGGCATATCCGGGGCAATGGCCGCCAGCATCGGATTCGATGCCGCCGAGAAAGTACTGCAAGACCAGCTGGGATTCAGCGCGGAAGCACGCCAGCTCATCAACCGACGTAACCACTGAAAGGACCGCCACCGTGGCAAAAGCAAACCGACTCAAAATTCAGGCCGAGGCCTACGTCCCGCAGACCATCGACGACTGCGCGGCCGACATCCGCCGCATCGGCGACCTGCAGCGCCAGCTCACCGTCGCCCAGGCCGAAATGAACGACGCCATCGCCGAGATCACCGAGCGCTACCAGCCCATGCTCAACTCGATCAAACAAATGATGACCCCCCTGCAGGCCGGCGTGCAGGTGTGGTGCGAAGCCAACCGCCACGACCTCACGCGCGGCGGCAAGGTCAAGACCGCCAACTTCACCACCGGCGAAGTTGCGTGGCGCCAGCGACCGCCGAGCGTGAGCGTGCGTGGAGCCGACGTCGTGATCTCGGCTCTGGCCGAGCTGGGACTGATCCGGTTCATCCGCACTAAGCAGGAGGTGAACAAGGACGCGATCCTGGCCGAACCGGATGCGGTGCGCGGCGTGGCCGGCATCAACGTCATCACTGGCGTCGAGGACTTCGTGATCGTGCCGTTCGAGGTTGAGGCATGAATCCGTTGTACCGGGTCATGGTCTCGGATGAAAACGAGGACAACACGGCCGTTGTCGACGTGCCGTTCACCCCCTTTCCGGGGATGTTCATGTTTGCGCCGTGGCTGGATGAGTATCAGCAGGTCGATGAGGTTTACTGGGATCAGTCAGAACAGCGATTCATTGTCTACCTCAAGAAATCATGAATCTTGGAACCGCTGTAGGTAACCGCAGGCCGGGGTCGGGATGTAACCCCACCAGACGACACGGAGAAAGCAAAGAGCCGCCGGCGTGGGAACACGCGAAAGGCTGCCGGAAATCGTCACCCACTCACTTTATAAAAGGACTGACCATGAATAAGCAAGACCTGATCGACGAAATCGCCGCCCGCGGCGCCCTCAACAAGGCGCAGGCATCGCAGGCGCTGGACGCGCTGGGCGGCATCGCCCAGGCGCACCTCATCATGCCCGGCACCGAACTGACCCTGCCCGGCATCGGCAAGCTGAAGGCCGTGGCCAAGCCTGCCCGCACCGGTCGCAACCCGGCCACCGGCGAGGAGATCAAGATCGCGGCTAAGACGGCGGTGAAGTTCACCGCGGCCAAGGCGCTGAAGGACGCGGTGGCGTGATGGACGCAGTCACGATTCTGCGATTTATGGTTGGGGGCATTTTCGCTGCAGGTGCGGTTTATCTGGCGCACAAGCAGCTGGATGGCTGGGGGTGGTTCACATTCGCCGCTGTCGCCATCACCTCGAGCTTGTTCGAAATCAAATAATCGGCCTCATGCCCCTGCGATCGCGGGGGCATCGGGACGATTACCCAAGGAGCAGAACATGTCACTGGAAATGCATGCAGGTAACGCGAATGTCGTCGTGGCCGAGCACCGCGACGGCGAAATGATGGTTAGTACATTTTCTTCCAACCTCGAAGCAGTATTGACCCTGATGGACCGCGGTCGCCTGGGCGGCGGGCCGTACGGTTGCCAAGAGCACAAGGATGCGCTTGATGCCGTGGAAGCCCAACTGGCAAAAACGCGCCTGCAAATCGCCGAGCAGGATGCCGCAATGGATGACCTTGATAGCGAGTGTCACGACTGCGGCGAAGACACCTGCGTATGCCCTCGCTGACTGGAGAACCTATGAGACCTGACATCCTTACCTTTGGCGGAAGCTATTTCAACTTCCTCACCCCGAGCGAGAGCCGGATCGGCATCGTCGATATCGCGCACGCGCTCTCTCAAATATGCAGGTTTGGCGGGCACACCAAGAAATTCTACTCCGTGGCTCAGCACAGCGTCATGGTGTCGATGATCGTGCCGCCTGAGGACGCGCTCGCCGGTTTGCTGCATGACGCAGCCGAGGCATTCGTGGGCGACATCACCGCCCCCCTGAAGCAATTGCTGCCGGATTACAAACTGATTGAAAGACGGGTAGAGGCCGCCGTGCTCAATCACTTTGGCGTCGCCGGGATCCCACCTTCGGTTAAACGGGCAGATCTCGTGATGCTCTCCACGGAGCAGCGCGACTTGATGCCAGACCACGACGACGAGTGGGCGTCGATCGCCGGGGTCAGCCCGCTTGAGGCGTACCTCAACCCGCTGACGCCGAGCGAGGCGAGGAAGCTGTTTATGGACCGGTACGTCGAGCTGGTGGATCACTGAAATGACCTTCGCCAAACGCAACGGTACCCAGCTGCGCAACGCCGAGATCGCTCAGATCCACATCGCCAAGACCCAGCTCGGTCTGGACGATGCCACCTACCGCGACGTGCTGTGGTCGGTGGCGCGTGTGCGGTCGAGCAAAGACCTCGACTGGACGGGCCGCAAGGCGCTGCTGGATCACTTCAAGGCCAAGGGCTGGAAGCCGAAGCCGCCGAAGCAGGCGAAGGCCGAGAAGCCGGTTCACCCTGGGCAGGATGCGCTGGTGAAGTCGCTGTGGAACGAGCTGCACGAGGCGGGCAAGGTGCGCGACCCGAGCGACGCGGCGCTGGGATCGTGGCTCAAGCGCAACCGCTGGCCGGAGCGGCCTGAGTGGCTGTCCAGCGCGCAGATGACGAAGGCGATCGAGGCGCTTAAAAAATGGCTGGCGCGTTGAACATCGACCGGGAAAATTACCCGGAAATCCTGCTGGACGCGGCCGAGCAGATCGCCGAGCGGCTGCAGGCGATTGGCACCGAGCACAGCGATGCCGAGCGCATCGGGTTCGAGGTTGCCGAGCACCTGCGCGGCCACTGGGGCGGCCAGCTGCTCTATATCTGCAAGGGCACGGGCTACGAGATCAGCCAGCAGCATCTGGAAATCTGGCAGCGCAGCAACGGCAGCAATTACGACTGGCTGGCGCGCGAATATAACCTGAGCGTGCAGCAGGTCTACCGTATCGTGAAGCGCGTGGGCGCGGCCGAGCGGGCCAAGCGGCAGGGCAGCCTGCTGCCGGAATAACAATTTAATCCCCGCTAAAAGACCTCTCGCGCGCGCGTGGCCACACTGGCCTCATGCGTGCATCTCAAGCCCTCATCGACTACCTCAAGCGCCGCGAAAGCTTGCGCCTGCGGCGCTACCGCGACCAGGCGGGCAAATGGACGATTGGCTACGGCCACCTGATCCGCTCGCACGAACTCGACACCCTCAAGCTCATCACCCGCGACCAGGCCGAAGCGCTGCTGCTAGCCGACGTGGGGCCGTTCGCGGTTTACCTCGACGGGGTGAACCGCAATTTCAAGGTGCCGCTCAGCCAGCACCAGTTCGATGGCGTGGTGAGCTTCGCCTTCAACGTCGGCCTGCGCGGGCTTGAGCAGTCCACCCTGCTGAAGTTGCTGCGGATGGGCGACTTCGCCGGCGCTGCGGCGCAGTTCGACCGCTGGGTGTACATCACCGTCACCGACGCGGCCGGCAACAAGGTCAAGCAAAAGTCAGCCGGCCTGGTGAACCGCCGCCGCATGGATTGGGCGATTTTCGAGCGAGGCGAATATGCCTGACATCGCCCAGCTCGCAGCCGATTCGACCCCACCCTGGAAGGTGTCCATGCACATCAACGCGCGCTTCACAAAGGAAGTGACGCTGGCCGAGAACATGGACGCCGCCACGCAGCTGGTGCGCAGCCATGTGGAAATGTTCGTCAACAAGGCAAAGGCTGAAGCGGCCGCCGCCGGCATCGAATTGAAGTGCGACTACCTGGTGACCTGCTGATGGCGCTTATACAAGCCCTGAATGATGCCGTTGCCAGCCGCCCGCGCGTGGTGCTGATCCACGGGATATATGCGAAGGAAGGCACCAGCCACATCCGCCAGCTGCAGCCGTTTTTCGAGGCCGCAGGTTTCGAGGTGGTGGTGTTCGAATACGGATTCGTGAGCGCGATCCAGACCTATTTCCGCAACCCCGGCATCGCCCGCCGCTTGGCCGCGCTGGTGCGGCCCGACGATCACCTGGTATGCCACAGCAACGGCGCGGCAATCGCCTGGATGGCGATGCATACGCACGGGATGCGCTGCCTGAAGGTGAGCCTGATCGCGCCGGCGCTGGACGCGGACAAGGTATTGCCTGGGGCAACGTGGACGGACGTGTACCACAATCGCTGTGATCACGTGGTGTGGGTCGCGCGGCTGTTCATTCGCCACGCCTGGGGCAGTATGGGCCACGACGGCTGCACCAACGCCGACGGCATCCGCCAGGGAATGTGCAACATCGACGTGGCCAACCACGCCGGCCTGCCGCAAATCTGCGGCCACCTGGAATATTTTGAGCCGCACATCCTGCCGCGTTTCGCGCCGTGGCTGGTGCGGCGCCACATGGAGAGGGTATGAGAGTCTGGCAAAAATGGGTAACGGCCACGCTGCTGTGGTATATCGTGGGTGGGTTGGCAGTTGTGGCGTTGCTCGCGGCCCTGCCAGCCGATGCCGCCTCGCCGCCCTTCACCGGCAAGGTGGTCGGCGTTGCGGACGGCGACACACTCACGGTGCTGGCCGACAACACGCAGCACAAGATCCGCTTGGCCGAGATCGACGCGCCCGAGAAAAAACAGGCCTTTGGCAAGCGCGCAAAACAGTCGCTGTCGGACTTGTGCTTTAACGCCGATGCCGAGGTGACGCCAGCCACCACCGACCGCTACGGCCGTACCATCGCCCGCGTGCGGTGCGGTGGCGTAGACGCCAGTCTCTACCAGGTGAGCAACGGCCTGGCTTGGGCGTATACCGCCTATCTCAAAGATCCTGCCATCGCCACCGCCGAACGCGCCGCGCGCGAATCCGGCATCGGGTTGTGGGCGGACGCCGAGCCAACGCCGCCGTGGGCTTACCGCAAAGGCAAGCGCCAGCAATGACCGACGTCTATGACCGCGCGCAGCAACTGGACGAAGCCGAGCGCGAGGCCTGCGTGGCGAAGCAGCGCGCTACGCCCGGTCTCAAGGCCACGGGATATTGCCTTGACCCCGGCTGTTTCAAGCCGCTGCCGAAAGGCCAACTTTTCTGCGGCGAGGAGTGCCGCGATTTTTACGAGAAACAAGAGCGCATGAGGCGGATAACGGGGCAGAGATGAGCTTTGTACAACTAGAAATATGGCACCTGGTGCTGCTGCTGGCGATGTTCGTTTCGGTGATTTGGACCGCCGGTCGCCTGCTTCTGGGGCAGATTGACAAGCGTCTGGATACGCGGTTCGACGGCATGGAGCAGGCGCGTGAGCAAAACACGGTGCACTGGGACAATAGGTTTCGCGCGCTGATGGAGGACCAGAAAAAAGGATCGGATGCCTGGCGAAATTTGGAGCGCGATTTTTTGAAGTTCCGCGGCGATCTGCCTCTGGAATACGTGCGGCGCGAAGACTTTATTCGCAACCAGAGCGTGATCGAGGCGAAACTCGATGCGCTGGCGCTGCATCTGCAGAACCTGCAACTGAAAGGCGTGAGACATGATCGATCCGAATAAAATCCGCCGCGAGACGATGCGCTGGAACATTCTGCTGGTGCTGAACAACGCGCGGCCCATCGGCGCCTACGAGGAGCTGGTGCTGGCTGCGATGCAGGGCATGTTCCCCGACGCCAGCGCGCTGGAGGTGCGCCGCGAGATGGATTACCTGGCCGACCGCGAGCTGGTTGATCTGCGCAAGGAGCCGTCCGGCCGCTGGTTTTCCGACCTCACGCGATACGGCGTCGACGTCACCGAATACACGGTCGACTGCGATCCGGGCATCGGCCGCCCGGTGAAATACTGGTGAGCCGCCATGCCCAAACGTGAGGCCGTGTCCACCCTGCCGGATGATGTGCGCACCTGGCTGGACCGCAGCTTGATCAAGGGCAATTTTTCGGCGTATGAGGCGCTGGAGGCCGAGCTGAAGCAGCGCGGATACCAGATCAGCAAGAGCGCCATCCACCGCTATGGCCAGAAGTTCGAGCGCCGCCTAGCGGCGATCAAGGCCAGTACGGAAGCGGCGCGCATGCTGACCGAGGGTGCATCGGACGACCAGGACGCCCGCAGCGAGGCGGTGATCGCGCTGGTGCAGACGGAGCTGTTCGAGACGATCGTGAACCTGCAGGAAGCGGCTGACGAGGAGATCGACGCGGCTGAGCGGGTGAAGCTGCTGTCTTCGGCGGCAAAGAACATTGCTACGCTGTCGCGGGCGAGCGTGAACCTGAAGGAGTATCAGGCGAAGGTGCGGGCTGACGTGCTAAAGGCCGCCACAAACGAAGCTGAAAAGGTGGTTGCCCAGGCCGGGTTGACCGACGATCAATGGGCACTGATCCGTGCGAAGTTCCTGGGCGTTGAGGTTGCCGCAGGTGGATGAGAACCTGAACGTCGAGGTTTCGGAGCAGGCCGTCCCGCTCTCTCAGACCGAGGAGCGGGATTTGCTCGAACTGGTGGAGGAAAAGCAGCGCTCGCGCGGGATGCGAATGCTGACGCCAGATCAAATTCCGATGGTGCTGCTGCCGTATCAGGCGCGCTGGCACGCCGACACCGCCACGGTACGGATCGGGGAGAAGTCGCGCCGGATCGGCTTTTCGTGGGGCTGCCATGCGGCCGAGGGCGCGCTGGAGGCGTCGCGGCCCGGCACCAAGGGGATGGACCAGTTCTACATGGGCTACAACCTGGGCATGGCGGCCGAAAACATCGGCGACGTGGCCACGTTTGCGCGGGCCTACGGGTTCGCGGTGTCGGAGATTTCCGTGCGCCGGCACCGGGAAAGCGTGGTGGTGACGGACTCTTCAGGGGCGGTGCTGCGGAACGAGAAGAAGGACATCACGACGTACAAGGTGGTGTTCGGATCGGGCCATGTGTACGAGGCGCTGTCGAGCAATCCGCATAACTGGCGTGGCCGCCAGGGCCACGCGCGCATCGATGAGGCGGCATTTCACCCAAACCTGCAGGAGGTGGTGAAGGCGGCGCTGGCGTTCCGGCTGTGGGGCGGCCGGATCTCGATCACCAGCACGCACAACGGAGACGACAACCAGTTCAACCTGTGGATCCGCGATATTCGAGCGGGCAAGCTGAACTGGTCGCTGCACAAAGAAACGTTCGACGATGCGCTGCGCGAGGGCTTCTATTGCCGGGTGTGCCTGGTGCGCGGGATCGAATGGACGGCAGAGGGTGAGGTCGAGTATCGCGCGGCCGCCTATGCGGACTACCCGGATCAGGCCGACGCCGACGAAGAGCTGAGCGTGATCCCGAAGAAAGGCAGCGGGGCGTATTTCAGCCGGATGCTGATCGAGCAATGCCAGGACGATTCGATCCCGATCGTGCGCTGGCAGAAGGAAGCGGACTGGGTGACGAACCCGAACCGCTTGCGCGAGGCCTCGCAGTGGTGCGACGAGGTGCTGAAGCCGCTGCTTGACGCTATGCCGAAGGACAGACGAACAGCCTATGGGCAGGACTTTGGACGTTCTGGCGACCTGTCGGTGATGGTGCCTGGCCAGAACAACGGGGGCACGAAGTGGCGGCCGCCGTTTGTGGTGGAGCTGCGCAATATCCCGTTCGACGTGCAGCAGCTGGTGATGTTCTTCATTCTGGATCGGCTGCCGCTACTGCAGCAGGCGTGGTTTGACTCGCGCGGCAACGGCCAGAGCCATGCCGAAGCGGCGCTGCAGCGATACGGCGCCAGCCGGGTGGTGATGGTGATGCTGACGGCTGCCTGGTATGGCGAGTATTTCCCGCCCTATAAGGCGGCCTACGAAGATAAGACCTTTGTGGCGCCGCCAGGCGAGGACTGGATCGCTGATCACCGCCGCGTGGTGTTGAAAAAAGGCGTTCCCGGGATCGACGACGGCCACGACAAGGGCAGCGACGGCGGCCAGCGCCACGGCGACGGCGCGGTGGCTGGAGTGCTTATGCACGGGGCGGCGCGCTCGCAATTTACGATGATCGAATACACTGCCGCCCCCGCGAAATCCAACCGCTGGGACAGCGATGCGAACGATGATATGCCCGTCCACGCGAAAGCAGGCTGGTAGGAGGCGATATGGCAATACTGGACGCACGGGGCAACCCGATCGAGAGCAAGACGCTGGCGGAGCCACAGACGGCGCGGCTGGCCTCCCTGTATCAGGAGTTTGCCGACCACCCGGCGCGCGGCATCACGCCGCAAAAGCTACATGCAATCATGACCCGCGCCGAGCAGGGCGACCTGACCGCGCAGTCTGATCTGTTCGAGGACATGGAGGAGCGCGACACCCAGATTTTCGCGGACATGAGCAAGCGCAAGCGGGCGCTGCTGACGATCGACTGGCGCGTGGACCCGCCGCCGAACGCCAGCGCGGCAGATAAGGCGCTGGCCGACTACGCCAGGGAGCGTCTGGATTCGATTGCCGATTTGGAAGATGTTGTCCTGGACGCGTTGACCGCGATCGGCCACGGGTTTTCTGGCCTTGAAATCACCTGGGGCAGGATCGAAAGCGAACGGTTGCCCGAGAAGATCGAGCATCGCCCGCAGTCGTGGTTTACGGTCGACCAGGCAACGCGATCGCAGATCCGACTGCGCGGCAACAACATGGACGGCGAGCCGCTCAACCCCTTCGGCTGGATTCTGCATCAGCACAAGTCACGCTCGGGTTATATCGCGCGCTCGGGTCTTTTCCGCGTGCTGGTGTGGCCATACCTGTTCCGCAACTACGCGGCACGCGATATGGCCGAGTTTCTGGAGATCTACGGCCTGCCGCTGCGCCTGGGCAAATACCCGTCCGGATCCACGCAGGACGAACGCCGGACGCTGCTGAATGCCGTCGTGAACATCGGCCACGCGGCCGCCGGCATCATCCCGGATGGCATGTTGATCGAGTTTCAGGAGGCGGCCAAGGGCAGCCAGGAGCCATTTATTGCAATGATCGAGTGGGCGGAACGCTCGATTTCCAAGGCTATTCTTGGGCAGCAAATCGGAAATGACAGCGCGCGCAAGGGATCGCTGGCCGGCGCCGAGGTGGACAACGAGGTGCGCAAGGATTTGCTGAAGTCCGACGCGCGCCAGCTGCAGGGCACGCTGACGCGCGACCTGATCTACCCGATCCTGGCGATCAACAAGGGCCTCTCCGATATCCGCCGCTGCCCGCGCTTGGTGTTCGATTTCCGCGACGTGGAGGATCTGGGCGTGTTTTCCGAAAGCCTGCCGAAACTGACCGGGATCGGCATGCGTATTCCCGCCAAGTGGGCACACGAAAAGCTCAGCATCCCCGAAGCAAAGGACGGCGAGGAGGTTCTGGCCACACCAGCTGCACCCGCGCCGGTTTCGGCTGCTCGGGCGGCGCTGAAATACACCCCTGCAGGGCAGCGCTTGGCCCCACCGGAAACCCAGGATGCGCTTGCGAACGCCCTCGAAGAGCAGGCTCAACCCGCGATCGAGGACCTGATCAACCATATCCGCGAGATGGTGGACAAGGCCGATAACCTGGCGCAGCTGCGCGACTGGCTGCTGGATGCATACGCGGAGCTGGACAGCAGCAAGCTGCAGCAGATCATGGCGCTGGGCATGGCCACGGCCAACCTGGCCGGGCGCTTTGACGTGGCCAGCGAGAGCGGCACGCTGTCGGAGGCCTGATGCAAATCAGCGCGGTTTTCAAGCGACCGTTTGCCGAACAAGTCGCGTTTTTTCGCGGAAAACTGGGCAACTTGATTCCAACCGAGAAATGGACCGATGTCTGGAAATCCGCGCACGACACGGGTTTCATGGTTGCTGGTGCGGCCAAGGCCGAGCTGCTGGCCGACTTCGCAGTCGCGGTGGATCGCGCAATTTCAGAGGGCAAGAGCATTCAGGCCTTCCGCAAGGATTTCGACGCCATTGTGGATAAGCACGGCTGGAGCTACCGCGGCGAGTACAACTGGCGCACCCGGACGATTTACCGCACCAACATGGCCACCAGCTACGCAGCCGGCCGTCTGGCGCAGCTGAACGACGGTGGATTCACACACTGGATGTACCGGCATTCAGATTCGGTGGTCAGCCCCCGACCCTTGCACGTGAGCTGGAACAAGCTGGCCCTGCCCGCCGATGATCCCTGGTGGAACAGCCACTATCCGCCGAATGGATGGGGCTGCAAGTGCTACGTGGTGGGCGTCTCCCGCGCCGCTGGCGAGCGGATCGGCGGCCGCTTCGAGCCCGCGCAGGATGACGGTGTGGAGCCGGATGGACGGCCTAAAGGCATCGACAAGGGCTGGGATTACCAGCCCGGCGCCACCACGGTCGACCATATGCGCAACGCACTTTCTGCAAAATTGCCAGATTTGCCCAAGCCGTTGGCCACCATGCTGAAGCGGGATCTTGAGCGCGACGCATGATCACAGTCGAAATCACCGACCAGGAAACCCGCAAGGCCTTCGCCAGCCTGATAGCCTCGGCGGAAAACCCAAGGCAACTGATAGCCCAGATCGGCGAGCTGCTGGTGGATTCAACGAAACAGCGATTTGCCACATCGACGGCGCCGGACGGTAGCCGCTGGGCTGAGAACTCCGACATTACCCTGCTCGGCCATCTCAAACAGTACAAAGGCTCATTCAGCAAGAAAGGCGGCGGCCTGACCCAGAAAGGAGCGAAGCGGCTTGGCGGCAAGAAGCCCCTGATCGGGGAGTCAGGCGCGCTGTCTACTATGATTGCCTACAAAATAGAGGAGGTTGGCACGCTGATCGTTGGAAGCCCTATCGAGTACGCAGCCGCCCAGCAATTCGGCATGAAGAAGGGCTACGCTGGGTCGACAAAAAGCGGGGCGCCTATTCCCTGGGGCGATATTCCGGCCCGTGAATTTTTGGGTCTGTCTGGCCAGGACGAGGTCATGATCCTGGGACTGAGTTCGGATTTTCTTGGTGAGTCATTCCGCCCCTGATTTTTTGTCTCACCCTGTGGGACGACGTATTATTGATGCTGTTCCTCTAAGTCCCGATTGATCCCGCCAAATCCCATTTATCGCACTCCTCTGTGTTTATTTATCTCACTCCCGGTCAGACCCCGACAGCCCCGAATTCCCGAAAATCAAGCGCGCCGGGTGGGCGGCAAAGAACTCGCCCCGCCTTTGATGTTTTTAATTGGTTTTTTGTGGGCGGGGCTCAGACACCTTTGCCGCTGATCCA
>JAPTVL010000507.1 GCA_028065725.1 Betaproteobacteria bacterium | reverse complement strand
CCCGCGGCGGCGAGCAAAGCGTCGATCTTGCTGCGGGCGCTTTGCTCGGGGGTGGCCATCGCGGTGGCGGATGGGGTGGGCCGCTGGCGGGGTCGAGCGCCTTGTAGGTTCTCATCTGAACTGCGAAAGCGGCAGCGGGCAGATCAGCGGGTTGCGCATCTTGGATTAGAAGACCCTCCCGGGAATTCTCATCTGACCTGGAAAAATCCTAATCACCATTGCAACACGTTGATTAATAATCAACTTTTTCCATAGGTCGCGTCAGAGGACAATCTGCTGGAGGTCGCGCGCGGAGCCTGCTCCTTCGTTTGTTGTGTCCCCGGGGCCCTACGTGTTGGCGCCGATCCTTGGAGAGATCGGCGCTGCAATCAGCGCGGCGTCCACCGGCGCGCATTCCTTGAACATCACCCTTTTTCCGCCAACGTGGGGCTCCCGATCATCTGCCTGCGGCCGCCGTTCCTTTTAGCCATCAGACCGACTTGAGCAACCGCTCGATCGTAGCGGTTAAGCGCTCTTTATTTTTGAAATCATCAATCCCGAATTTCTTGAATTCCGACCCAATCCCCCTGAATCGCCCGAACATCTTGGCCAACAAATCATGCTCGTCCAGAGAATGTCCATTCACAAACATCCATGTAATGGCAGCGAGCATAGCAAAGGTTATCACAATAGCGACTAAAGCAGCAGCCAAATCTAAAATACCTGTTGGCGGCAAAAAGCTCTTTAGCCAAAGAAAAACGGTAGTGCCTACCGACTCACCAATGAACGTAGGAAGCAATCCCAATACCGAGGTTTTACTCAACACCTCGCCTGTATAGAGGTAGCAGAGCGCAGTTATTGCAACAACTTGCGTGGCAGTTATATATGCTGCGCTACCCGGCAAAAACGCCTCAGCGGCAACTGCGGCGAGGGCGGTCGCGATTATCGTAGCGGCGAACCGCGTTTTATATTTTAGGTGACGCGCAAGCAGTAGCTCCTTTCCCTCCTGCTCCAAAAAATCAACGATGTCCTTTCGCAACTCGACTACACCTCTGATATCCATGGGTGCATCTTTGCGCATCTTGGGATCGTAGCCTTTGGCGCATGTCGGGTAGAGCTTGCTTAAGCCAAGCACCTGTTCCCACTGCCCCTTGACTGCCTTGAGAGCCTCGTCTTCAAGGTCATCCCACTCATCAACTTTATTCAGAACGGCGAACGTTTTTTTGGCAGTCCGCCTCACATCTTCAAAATTTTCCTTCTGAGACGCATCAGCCGATCCAGTTACAACAAAAATCGCAAGATCGATCGATCTCAAAAATTCCCGCGTTTGCTCACTGTTCTCCGCTCGCACGTCGCTCAAGCCGGGGCAATCTATTATTAATACCTCCTTGCCAAGCTTGTAGGGAATAACTTTCGTGGTAACGCCAGAATGCGCTCCAACAGCTGCGATAGGGTCGTTTCGATCACGATCAAAAATGGCGTTCAGTAAGGAGCTCTTTCCGGCGCTCACCTTACCAACCAGGGCGATGTTGATATGCTTACTATAATCGGGCTCCTTGGCCTCATAAGCCCGATTAAAGGCCTCGTCGAAATTCTCTTTTTCACTCTTCGTTGGCATTATTTTCTACCCTTATAAATTGCTACGAAAACCCAACCCACGATGGATTTGCCCAGTACACCAACGGAGGCAATTCGAAGGCTCAAGTGTCAACGCACACGGATCGCAAACGCCAATGTTGGGCCTGTAATAATCGTTCTATCGAACTCGGCAGGGGTCAATCTAAGCGGAACTCACGGCTTTGACCAGAGTGAATTGCAAAGATTAGGGATTCTCTGGATGCCAACGGCCTTCCCGCAGTGCGGACGAACACCCTTTTCCTCCTCAGCGCGCCCCAGCAAGGAGTAGCGGCACAAGAATCGCCGTGCTGTGAAGCAAGATTCCAACCAAGCCGCCAACCAGCGCCCCATTCAGCCGGATGTATTGCAGGTCCTTCCCCACAGCAAGGTCCAGCTCTCGCACCATCGTCTCGTCGTCCCACAAGCGCACCGTCTGAACAATGTGCTCCGTCAGAGATCCGCGGAGGCTCTCCACCAGCCTTTGCGCAGTGCCGACGACGTGCTCATTGATGCTCGATCGCAGTTGCGGGTCAGCTCCCACCCGAGCGCCGAGCACGGCGAGCGCATCTCGCAGGCGCCCGGCGAGTAGCGAGTCCGTCCGAGCGAGATCAAGGCGCAGCCATTCCCGAACTTCGTGCACCAGGCCTTCGACATAGCCTTGGACGCTCGGATGATCGATCGTGCGCTGCTTGATCTCCCGCACTCGGGCCTGAAGCACAGGATGCCTGCGGAGCCGCTCGATGAATTCGTGGGCCTTGAGGTCATACGCCACTCGTACCGGGTGCTCCGCCTGCTTCAGGATGGCAGCCAGTTCATTCATCAACGCCTGCGCAAGCTTGTCGGCCAGGTAATCGCCCATCGAATCCACGGACTTCAGCTTGTCGACCAGCGAGATGATGGTCGGCCATTCCTGGCGCGCATACTGGACCATCAGGTCGGAGACGCGCTTCTTGACCTCGGGCTGGCCGAGAAACTCCCCCAGCTTCCCCAGCGCCTCGTCGAGTAGTTGCTGATGGCGCCCGTCTCGCGTCAGCAGCGAAAGGATCTGGCCGGCACTTTGCGCGGCATCCCAGCCTCGCAAGGCGTCGAGAAGCAAGTTCTTGAGGGCCAACCGCAGCGCGTCATCGTCGAGCCACTGCAGAGCTTCCAGCCCGAGACGCTGCGCCTGTCGCGCCAACGCATCGATGCGCGCCGGATCCGTGAGCCACTGCGCCAGGCGAGCCGCGGGGTCGAACACCTGAAGCTTGCGCAGCAAGGCTTCCGGCTCGAGAAACTTGTCTCGCACGAACTCGGCCAGGCTGGTGGCGATCCGGTCCTTGTTACGCGGAATGATGGCCGTGTGCGGAATCCAACGCATGCCGAGCGGATGCCGGAACAGGGCGACCACGGCGAACCAGTCCGCCAGGCCGCCCACTGCCGCCGCCTCGCCGAAAGCCCTCAGCCATCCTCCCCACGGCCGGCCAGTGGCCTCGGCTGCGGCGCCCGTGATGAAAACCAGCCCGGCGGCCAGCAAGAGCCCGAGGGCCAGGCGACGGTTGTTGCGAAGCGCCGTGGCGCGTGGATCCGTGGTGTTCGGCTCGGAGGACGGCATCGAGAGATCGGCGCTCATCTTGGGCTCAGACGGGGCATCGTGAAGGAATCATTTCGCGCTCTTGGCGCACCAGTCTTCCATGATGGACTCGACGATCTGCTTGAGCAGCATCGCAAGGAGCAGTCCAACAAGCGCAGCGAAGAAGCCGACGCCGAGAACTGCGCCGAGAAGAATCGCAGCGGCCTTGAACAGGCCGATGAACACCGCAACGGCGGTTGTGATCAAGAGAAACATGGGAGCCTCCGGTCAACGCGATGCGTCACGAAACGGCGCCGCCGCCGCCTCGGCTATCGTACCGACGACGAGCCCGACAGCCGTGGCAACGACCAGGGCCGCGAACATGGTGTATCCGGCGAACTTGAGCATGACGGCCTCCTCGTGGGCTGTGGCACTTCCGACGTGCCGAGGCCTCTATGATGAGCAAGGGTTGCGTCAATCCTTGTCGCATCCGCGAGGGATGATTCGACTTGCGACGGCACACCTGCACGGAGGCCGGCCCTGCGCCTGCTCGCGATGATCGGCAGCATCCAACAGGCTCGGCCTTCGAGTTTCGTTCACAGGGAGATCAGACTTGGCCGCCAATCTGGATGCCCAGACGTTTTTGCGTCGCATTGAAATCCTGCAGCGCCTACCCGCCAAGGGCACGTCATCCGTCGCTGCCAGGACGCTGACGGAGCAGTTGCGCGCGGCGGGCTACGCGGTCGAGAAGCGCACGGTCGAGCGCGACCTCGAATTCCTGCGCGATCACGGCCAGTGGTTCGGCACACTGCATTGCGACGACCGCGGCAAACCCTACGGGTGGAGCATCGAGCGCAGCACCGCACGACGCGCCCAGATGGGCTTGACCGTGGACGAGGCGCTGGGCTTCGCCTGGTTGGCCCGCTTTGGGCGGCAGTTGCTTCCGCAGGCGATGGTGCAAAGCCTCGGGCCGTTTTTCCAGGAAGCGGCAAGCCGCCTGGAGCATGACCAGCGAGCACAAGGGTGGCTGCGCGACAAGGTGCGGATCATCGCGGCGCGCCCGGTGGCTCCGGCAGCAACTCCCGACGGGGCTGTGACCCGAGCAGTCAGCCGGGCGCTGTATGAGGATCTGCAGTTGCAGATCGATTATCGCAACGCACAGCGGGCCTCCAGCCAGATGACCGTCTCCCCGCTGGCCCTGGTCAGCCGCGACATGAACCTCTACCTGGTCGCCTGGATTTCGCGATTCTCGAATCTTCGGGTATTGCATGTGAGCCGCATCCAGACAGCGAAGGTCAAGGAGGCCGCCGTCGAGCGCCCGCCGGGCTTCGACATCGATGCGTACATCGCGTCGGGTCCGTTCCAACTGGGAGGAACCGACGCCACTGTCCAGCTGCGATTCTTCGACTTTGCCGGCCATGCGCTGCTTGACGCACCGATTGCCGCGGACCAGCGCGTGATCTCGCAGAACGAAGAAGGGGTCCTTGAACTCCAGGCCAGCGTTCGCGTTTCGCCGCAATTCAAGGCCTGGCTGCTGGGCTATGGAGCGGCCGCGGAGGTCGTCGCACCACCCGACTTGCGTGCGGAGGTACAGGCAATGCTGCAAAAGGCCTCCAGTCGCTATCGCTCGGTCAAACGAGCCCCTGTTGCCAAGAAGCGCACCTGAACGGCACCCCACAATCGCCACCCGAAACCGACAGAGACAGCATGCCTCCTTTGCTCCTGCCAGCGCCCTCGCTGGCGGATCCGGTCGCGGATCAGGGTCCCGAGCCCGTCGGCTCTTCGAGTGGCAGTGCGTCGGTGACCTCCGCCTTCGTCTGCCACCACTGCCGGCGGATCGTGTACCGCTACGTGACGTACATGCACCTGCCGCTCGGGTCAACCATCTGCTTCGGCACCCCGGCCGCATTCTTCAGTGTCGAGGGGCGGCGCGACAACCCTCACCCTTTCGACCATCTTCTGGATCCGGATCGAAACCCCGAGGATCGATCCGTCGCCTTCACCAGCGTTGTTTGTGAGGCTTGCTACGCGCCGCTGCGAAGGCGTTATACCGACAACGGCCGCAGCCTGGAACAATGGCAGGCTTCGCTCGCCGAGGTGCTGGCGCTGTGCAACAGGTGGAACAAGGCCGTCGCCAGCGCCTTCCGCGAGCACATTCGTACAGGATCCAGGAGTTCGGGGTTTCCCATCTCCCGGAAATCATTGGCGACGAAACCTACGCCCTGTTGGTGGACCGGCGCCTGCCGTACCAGCAGCGCCGGCAACGGCTCGAAGCGGTTCTGGAGGAGCGGCAGGCCGTCATCGAGGCCTACCTGACGGCCGGGTTTCAGCTGGAGGCCGTCTGGCCCGCGATCTCGGCCTGACCGGATCGGTGGGCATCACACGTCCGCTGGAGCCTCCCCGGCAAGGGCCATTCGGCACCGTCCGTCCGGCAGCGTCCGACCTGTCCGGCGTTGCCGCAGCGGCCATGGCATGGCCTGCATTGCAGAGCTACGAGGAGTTCGACCCCACCGCCATGCTTGACCAGGCGCGCACGCGGATCCAGCTACCACAGATCGGCGATTTCGTGCAGCGACTTCAACACAAGTGCCGGGAGCTCGCCAACACCCACTTCCTGCTGCTTCGGTGTGAACTTCGATGGACCGGCCGTCAGCAAGGCTGAGCGGCGGGATACGGTCCCTCAAGCTCCTTCGAGCCGCCGCGCCAGGGCCGTCTGCGCCGTTTCACTCATCACGCACTCCAGCCGCCACTGCGCCCGCGTCCAACCCACGAAGAGCCGCCTGCGCATCAAGTCGTTCACCGTTTCGAAATCCATCTCGGTGATCACCACCACGGGCGCCGCCTGCCCCTTGAATCGATGCACCGTGTCGGCAAGCAAGGCGCCTTCGCTGTACTGCGCATTGCCCTGACGATCGAAGCCGATGAACTTGCGCAGAGCAAGCCCCGCGATCTCGTCTCGCTTGAGCAAGTCCGAGCGATCCAGTCCACGCAATGACAGCACCGCGATGTGCTCGGGACGGATACCCTCGCTCTGCAAGCTGCGCAGGACCTCCGCCGTCCTCTCCATGCCCGCCGGATCATCATCCTTCCAGACATGGAAACCCGGCATGTCCCCATCCAGCGGACAACGCGCGTCGATGGGCTTGCTCGCCAGCCCAAACGCGCGGATCGCTGCCGTGATGTTGCGCGGGCTGCGAAAGTTGTCGGGGCAGGAAAGACTCACGCACCCCGGGTCGCTCCAGCAGCTCCGGCCGTCGAACAGTCGCTGGTCCTCGTCACCGAGCAGGTAGGCCTGACCGCCCGGGTGAACGGCGCGCAGCATCGCGTCGACCCACTGCGCGTCCAGGTCCTGCAACTCGTCGATGACCAGCACGTCGAATTGGGGCTGGTGGGGCTCCTGCACGTACAAGGCTTCCATGTCCGCGAACAGCCCCGCGTCGCCAAAATCCGGCTCTCCGCGTTTCGACCGCCAAAGCCGAGTCGCCAGTTCGTGGAAGGTCGCCACCTCCACCTGCGCGGGTAGCAACTGCCGCAGGTGCAGCGCCAGCGGGCGGTTGAAGCACACATAGCCTACCCGCCGCCCCGCGTCGGCTGCGCGGGTAAGCAAGCCCAGCGCCAGCTGCGTCTTGCCCGACCCAGCGGTGGCCTCGATGCAAATGCGGCCGGCTGGCACGGCGATGCGACCGACCCAGGTGGCGAGGCCCTGGTACAGGCGCGTGACGTTGCGATCGATCCATTCCACGCGTGCCGAGACGTCCGGCGCGAGGGCGAACACGTCGTCGAGGAAGCGCGTCAACTTCGCGACGGTCGGCGCGTCCGGCGGTGCATGCGGTACGGCCGCCATCACGCGGTCGCACAGCGCATGCATCTGCCCCGCGTCGACGA
>JAPTVL010000084.1 GCA_028065725.1 Betaproteobacteria bacterium | reverse complement strand
AGCTACAACCGCACCAAGTTCCTGAAGGAACGCAAGGCCATGATGCAGCGCTGGGCCGACTATCTCGACACGCTGCGCAAGGGCGCGGACGTGGTGCCGATCCGCCGCAAACCAGCACCGTAGTTTTTAAGCTACAATGACAACGGTCGAGGTCCGCCAGTATCAAACCGCCGATGGACGTAGCCCGTTCGCCGAATGGTTGGCTGGCTTGCGTGACCGCCGCGCGCTGCAAGCCATCCTGGCGCGCATCGTGCGCATGCAGGCCGGCAATCGCGGCGACTGGAAGGCGCTGGGCGCCGGGCTGTTCGAGCTGCGGATCGACACCGGGCCGGGCTACCGCGTCTATTGCGGGCAGGATGGTGCGGCGCTGGTGTTGCTGTTGTGCGCGGGCGACAAGCGCACGCAATCGAAGGACATCGAACATGCACGCGACTACTGGAAAGACTACCAAGCCCGCCGCTAGCGTCCCTTTCGACGCGGCGCAGTTTCTGCGCGCGGATGACCTGGCCGGCTTCCTCGCCGAAGCCGTGGCCAATGGCGACCATCACGCGTTGCCCATTGCGCTGCGCACCGCCGCCGACGTGCTGGGCATGGCCGAGCTTGCGCGCCGCACGGGCCTGAGCCGCGAAACGCTCTACCGCACACTGTCCGACAAGGGCAACCCGCGCCTGGACACGCTAGGCGCGATCCTGGGCGCTTTCGGCCTGCGGCTCACGGTGGCCACGACACCACGCAAACCGGCGCGAGCCAAGACGCATGCGCTCGCCTGATTCCGTTTCGCCACGGCTAGGCTGATCCCCGAACACCGGCCACCTTCACCGGCTGCCGTGGCGATCCTCTGAAGGACGCGAGGAAGGCATGCGATGAGAGCCACGGCCAATGACTGGTTTGATGAGGTTAGAGGCCCGCTCGCAGAATGGTGCGAGGCGTATGCACCCGCACTCGCACCGCCCATGTTTGCGGCGACGACTTTCTACGAGGCCTTCCGAGCATCACAGAGCGTGTCGTGGAGGCGTCCCCTGGACCAGTTCAGCGCACTGCATACATGGGCGACGTGCGCACTCGTTATCGACGATCGTACGCGGCCCTACATGAAGAAGCTGATCACGGACAAGCAAAGCGGGATTGAGTGGACCTTGAGTTGCGGGCATGCCATTAAAGACGTCATGACTGAACTCGCACGCGAAAGGAAGCGCGACCGCACGCGCGCTTTCAAGCAGCACCGCAAAGGGGCAATCAAGGCGCTGCATGAAGCCCGCACCCACGTGGCTGCGCTGGTAGACGATTCGCTTGAACTGGAAGCCCTGCTAGGCGATCCGTCGATCCGCAAGTTCAAGGACGCCGTTACAGAGTTCGTGCAAACGCAACGCCTGCAACGCTGGGCGCGTAGCGCTTTGGCACGGAAGGAAGCGCTGCAAGCAGGTAAAGACACCGAAGAGGCTGGCACTTGCGGCTTGATGGCAGCAATGACCACCCCGCCGGGTGAGCGCGTTCCCGATGCCGATTTTCTTTTGAAAGCCATGGCCGCGAGCATCGAAGTCCTTCCGACACCGAAAGCGGACCGGCACAACGCACGTGCGAAATATCTTCGCGCTCTGTTCGATGCACTGGCCTATTCGGCGGTTAGGGAGCGTCGCGTGGCATTTTTGACGCACGCTGCCGCAGCTGTGTTTGGCGAACATGTCGAGAAAAGGGACATTCGCCGGCTTGTTAAAGACTTGGTAGCGGTGGAGAGGGAAAGGGTGCAACTAGCCGCGCTCTTTGATGCCGGGGATGAACAGGCGCTGCTCGAATACGTATCGCTGCACTTTGGACGCTAGGGGGCATTTCGCTGCAAGCGCGGCGCAACTTGCGACCTCTTACTTAGTTGTTGTGCCAGCAATATGGTTCTGCTGCCCGTCCGGGTGTCCCCGGACTTCACTTGAGCAGCACGATGAACTCACACAACCATGCACTGTCCACACCTCCTGCACTGTGCACGGCAACCCTTAGCCCCGGCGACCTGCTAGACGAACGCGAAGCTGCCGCCATCCTGGGCGCCAGCGTCCAGACGCTGCGCAACTGGCGCTGGCGCGGTGAAGGCCCGCGTTACCGCAAGCTCGGCTTGCGACTGGTGCGCTACCTGCGAGCCGATCTGCTGGCCTTCGTCGAGGGCGCGCAGGATCGCGGCGCGGCCTGATACCCCGAGCTGGCACGGGGACGCATCATGGCCCGCACACGCCGCAAGATGATGGGGCGCGCGGACAGTGGCAGCCACTTCGGCCTGCCGCACGCCGTGCTGAACTCGCCCAACTACAGACTGTTGTCCGCGCACGCGGTCAAGCTGCTGTGCGACCTGGGTGCGCAGTTCACAGGCTTCAATAACGGTGACCAGTGTGCGACGTGGAGCCTGATGCACGCTCGCGGCTGGCGCTCGCGCGACACGCTGGGCAAGGCGCTCGCCGAGCTGTTGCACTACGGCATGATCGAGCAGACCCGGCAGGGCGGCCTGCATCGCTGCAGCCTGTATGCACTGACCTGGCACGCGATCGACGAATGCAAGGGCAAGCTGGACTGCGCAGCGACCCGCGTGGCTTCCGGCAAGTGGCGCCAGCCCAGCGCACCGCTGGCTCGGGCCGAGCGGAAAAATCACGCGCCCAGCCCGCCCGCCGTGTCAGTTCGGCACGCCCCGCGTGTCAATTCGATCCGATTGATCGAGCCATCGACACGGCCGGCGTGTCAGTCATGAGGCTTTTCGCCATTCCATCGACACGCCCAGCGTGCACCTTTATAAATTACCAAGCGAAGCGCGGAAAGCGCTGCGCGTGCTGGCGGTCAATACGCAACGCGCAACCGCCCTGCACATGGGGAACACACCATGACCCGGCGTAAAGAGCAAGCGGCCTACGTTCGCGGCACGGCAGCGCATCGGCGCGTCGAAGCCGACTACTTGCGTACGCTGCTGGATACCGTCACGCCCGAAGACTGGCGCGAAGTAGTCGCGGCCACCCTGGCGGCGGCCAAGCGCGGCGATGCCCAAGCCCGCGCCTGGCTGGCGCATTATCTGATCGGCAAGCCCGCGACGCCGGCCCCATCCGCGCTGACCGTGCTGGTGCAGCAGTTGAACGGCAGCGATCCCGTGGCCGAGCGCCTGGCACAACCGATCATCGAGCGCCTGCGCTATCCGAGCCTGCACGGCGACGTTGCCCTGGCCGACCGCATCAAAGCGCTGATCACCGACGAGCTGGCCCGCAAGATCGGCAACGATGCCACTACGACCGCGCGCAAGACGCCCGACCCATGAGCAACTACGGCTGGCGTCCGCACATCGAGTCGGCCCTGCGGCTGAGACTGGCCGACCTGTTCAAGTACCGCGCGGTACGGGCGGGCTGCACCACGTGGGGCAGTTGGCAATGGACCCGCGACGGCAAGCCCTACGCCAGCATGGGTTACCGCGCCACCCTGGGCGCTACGGATGGCGAACTGCAGCTGCGCTACCGCTGCGGCGATGAAGCGCGCGACGTGGAATGCCCGGTGCGCCTTTCCAGTGTGCCGCTGAACTACGGCGGGCGCCGCTGGTACATGCACTGCCCACTGACCGGCCGGCGCGCGCTGATCCTGTACAAGTGGAACGGCATCGATCGATTCTGCGCGCGCGAGGCTGTCCGCCCGCGTCCGACCTACACCAGCCAGCGCATAGGCGGCTGCGACCGCATCATCGAACAGCGCTGGGCTATTCGCCGCAGGTTGGGCGACACTTACAGCGACCTGTTCGGCGAGCCGATCAAGCCCAAGGGCATGCGCAGGCGCACCTTCGAGCGCTACCGCGCGCGCGACAACGCACTGGCCGAGCGCGAAAACGTCTACCTGCTGCGCCTGCTGGGCCGGGGTATGCGGCTGTAAGGTGCTTGTTAGCCTGTGGATTTAGGCAAGCTTTGCAGCGCGCAGGCTGATCTATGCCGCAACTGACTGATAATGCCGCCTGCCCTGGGAGCCCCGCCGCCCATGCCCGCACTGACGCGCAACGAAGTTCGCCGCCGCCTGTCGGCTTTTGCCAAGCAGTGGCGAGATGCGACGCGCGAGAATGCCGACGCCAAGCTGTTCTGGGCGCGGTTCTATGAATGCTTCGGCATCCGCCCTGAGTCCGCCACCATCTACGAAAAGCAGGTGGCGAAGATCGGCGGCGGCCACGGCTTCATCGACAGCTTCATGCCCGGCCTGCTGATCGTCGAACACAAGAGCCGGGGCAAGAGCCTGGACGCCGCCTTCAATCAGGCCGCCGACTATTTCACCGCGCTGCCCGAAGCCGAGCGCCCGCGCTACATCATCACGTCCGACTTCGCGCGCTTCCGGCTGACCGACCTGCGCAGCGATACCACGCACGAATGCACCCTGGGGCAGCTTGCCAAGCGCGCCGACTGGTTCAGCTTTCTGCTGCAGGATGAACCCGCCGAGATCGCCGAGGAATCGAAGATCGACCGCAAGGCGGCCTATCAGGTGTCGCGCCTGCACCAAGCGCTGCTGGACGCGCGCTTCATCGGCCATGACCTTGAAGTGTTCATGACCCGGCTGCTGTTTTGCTTCTTCGCCGACGCCACCGGTATCTTTGGTGAAAACCGCCAGTTCGCCCGGCTGGTGCAGCGCAGCCGCACCGATGGCAAAGACCTGGGCGCCCTGCTGACGCAGTTGTTTCAAGTACTGGATACGCCCCGCGACGCGCGCCAGCCGACGCTGGACGAAGACCTGGCCGCCTTCGAGTACATCAACGGCAGCCTGTTCGCCGAGTCGGCGCGCATCCCGGCCTTCGACCATGACCTGCGCACCCTGCTGCTGGAATCCGCCGAACTGGACTGGAGCGGCATATCCCCGGCCATCTTTGGCGCCATGTTCCAAGGCGTGCTGGAGCAACACCACCCGCATGACAAGCGGCAGGCCACCCGGCGCGAGCTGGGCGCGCACTACACTAGCGAGCGCAACATCCTGCGCGTCATCCATCCGCTGTGCCTGGATGACCTGCACGCCGAGCTGCACGCGCCCAAGCGCACCAAGGCCACGCTGCGGGCGCTGTACGACACGCTGCCGACCTTGACGTTTCTGGACCCGGCGTGCGGCTGCGGCAACTTCCTGGTCATCGCCTACCGCGAGCTGCGGCGGCTGGAAATGGACCTGATCGCCGCACTATGGGGCGAACAGCGCGGCGTGCTGGACGTATCGACCCTGTGCAGGGTGAACGTGCACCAGTTCTACGGCATCGAGATCGACGAATCGGCGGCGCACATCGCGCGCGTCGCGCTGTGGATCACCGACCATCAAATGAACCTGGAGGCCGCCGAGCGCTTCGGCACCACGCGCCCGACCGTGCCGCTGGTAACGGCACCGACCATCGTCTGCGCCAACGCCCTGCACAAGAACTGGCGCGACGTGCTGCCGCCCGAACAATGCAGCTACATCCTGGGCAATCCGCCGTTCGTGGGCAAAAAGGAACAAACCGCATCGCAGAAAGCGGACATGTTGCTGCACTTCTCGAAAGTGAAAGGCGCCGGCGTGCTTGATTACGTAGCCGCTTGGTACGTCAAGGCCACGGCCTTCCTCGCGGAGAATCCGCGCATCGACGTGGCTTTCGTCTCCACCAACAGCATCACGCAGGGCGAACAGGTGGGCGTACTGTGGCCTTGGCTGCTGGGGCATGGCGTGCGCATCCGCTTCGCGCATCGAACCTTCCAGTGGAGCAACGAAGGCAAGGGCGTGGCGGCGGTGCATTGCGTCATCGTTGGCTTCGGCCTGCACGAACCCGCGCGGCGCACGCTCTACACCTACCCGGACGGCATCAAGGCCGAGCCGACCGCGTTGCCGGCGCGCAACATCAATCCCTACCTCGTCGATGCGCCCGATGTCTTGCTGGAACGCCGGAGCCGCCCACTATGCGCTATGCCTATTCTGTGGGAAGGCATCACACCTTTGGACGATGGAATCCTCTCGAACTTCACCGAGAAGGATAGAGAGGCGTTCGTTGCCAAAGAACCAGCAAGTGCCAAATGGTTCCGCCTGTGTCTCACTGGCAACGACTTTATCAACAGCGCCAAACGCTACTGCTTGTGGCTTGTGGGCGCATCTCCCGCCGACCTCCGAGCCATGCCTGAGGTGATGAAGCTGGCAGCCGAAGTTCGTAGATTCCGGTTGTCGAGCAAGTCCTCGCAGATGTTTGCGGATCAACCGACGTACTTCCGGGAAACCCAGATTCCGCATGAATATCTGCTCATCCCTAAAACTAGTTCAGAAAGGCGACTGTTTGCGCCGATAGGCTTTGTTTCGGACGTTATCGCAACGAACTCTGCTCTCTATCTCGCCGATGCCACCCTCTACCACTTCGGCATGCTGAGCAGCACCATGCATAACGCTTGGCTGCGCGCCGTCGGCGGCAGACTCAAAAGCGATTACCGGTACTCCGCCAGCATCGTCTACAACAACTTCCCGTGGCCGGAGCCAACCGAGGCGCAGCGGCAGACTATCGAGGCGGCGGGGCAAGCGATCCTGGACGCGCGGGTGCTGTACCCGGAATCCACACTTGCTGACTTGTACGACCCGCTGGCCATGCCTGCCGAGTTGCGCAAGGCCCACCAAGCCAATGACCGCACCGTGGACGCTGCCTATGGCTACCGGGGCGGCAAGGATGACGCCGCCCGCATCGCCTTCCTGTTCGAGCTGTACCAGCAGCTTGCCGGCGAGCTGACCCCGGCGCCGCGCGGCAGGCGCAAGGCGATCCGCGCATGAGAACAATACCCGGCGGTCCATCGCCCGGTCCACGCCCGCCCGCCCGCAGGCAAGGCTGAGGTGTACCCAGAACTTGCCCTGGGTGCGAGCGGCGATGCTGACCGATGGCACCCTGTTGGCCTTGCGCGCGCAGGCGCGTGAATTGAGTCTGTACTGAGTAGTGCACGAATATCTGCTGGGGGTACTTTTGGGGGTATTCGAGAAAATGACCACCATGAATATGATTTAATATCAATGCGTTGTGCGATCTGTTCGAGTGACGCCACCCCATTTCGACTAATTCCAAGTTCGATGAAGTCACCCAAGCCCGCGTCCAAGCGGGCTTT
>JAPTVL010000075.1 GCA_028065725.1 Betaproteobacteria bacterium | reverse complement strand
AAACCACCCTCCAGGCGGCGGCGCGGGAAACTGCCGAGGAAGCGCACGCCCGGGTCGAAATCCTCACCCTGTATGCGCTCTACAACGTGCCGCACATCAGCCAGGTGCACATGTTCTTTCGCGGGCACATGCTGGACGGGAGTTTCATGCCCGGTCTGGAAAGCCTCGAAGTCGCCTTGTTCAGTGAAGAAGAGATTCCCTGGGAACAACTGGCGTTCCTGAGCGTACGCAACACCCTGGAACACTACTTTGAAGACCGCCGGCAAGGCGCATTCGGCCTGCACGTCGGCGACATCACCCCGCTGCGGGAAGCCCCGGAAAAAGTTACCCTCGCATAAAAAAACCGGAGCGGGCGCCTACGCCCGCTCCGGCCATTTTTCCAGCATGGTTATGCGCGCTATTTTTCCGCCATTGCCAGCAGCAATCCGTTGAGGCGCTGCACAAAGCCGGCCGGATCTTCCAGTTGCCCACCCTCGACCAAAAGCGCCTGGTCGAACAGAATGTGGCTCCAGTCGCCAAAACGCTCGCCGCCCGCCTCCCCTTTCAGCTTCTGCACAATCGGGTGGTGCGGGTTGATTTCCAGATTCGGCTTGGTCAGCGGCACATCCTGACCGGCAGACTGCAACAGGCGGGCCAGATTGCCCCCCATATCGTGCTCGCCCACCACCAGGCAGGCCGGCGAACTGGTAAGGCGATGGGTGATACGGACCTCCTTGACTTTGTCGCCAAGCGCTTCCTTCACCTTGTCGGTGAGTTCCTTGAAATCCGCCGCTTCCTTCTCCTGCGCCTGCTTTTCTGCTTCATCCTCGAGACCGCCCAGATCGAGCTCACCCTTGGCGACCGATTGCAGCGGCTTGCCGTCGAATTCGGTAAGGTTGGACATCAGCCACTCGTCCACCCGATCGGAAAGCAACAACACCTCTATGCCTTTTTTGCGGAACACTTCCAGGTGGGGGCTATTCCTGGCGGCGGAAAAACTATCGGCCGTAATGAAATATATCTTGGCCTGCCCTTCCTTCATTCGCCCAATATAGTCCGCCAGGGATACCGTCTGGTCTGCGGTATCGGCATGGGTGGAGGCGAAGCGCAGCAGTTTGGCGATGCGCTCCTTGTTGGCATGGTCTTCCCCGACGCCTTCCTTCATCACCCGTCCGAACTCGCCCCAGAACTTGCCGAATTTTTCCTTGTCGTTCTCCGCCAGATCGTCAAGCAGGCCGAGCACCTTCTTGACCGAGCCGGCACGGATGGCATCGATATCCTTGCTATGCTGCAGGATCTCGCGTGAAACGTTGAGCGGCAGGTCGTTGGAGTCAATCACGCCACGCACGAAACGCAGATAACGCGGCATCAACTGCTCGGCATCGTCCATGATGAAAACGCGGCGCACATATAGCTTGATGCCGTGGCGCGCCTCGCGGTCCCACAAGTCGAATGGCGCGCGGGCGGGAATGTAGAGCAGCTGGGTATATTCCTGCTTGCCCTCCACCTTGCTGTGGGTGTAAGCTAGGGGCGCCTCGAAATCATGCGCCACGTGCTTGTAGAATTCCTCGTACTGCTCCGGGCTGATATCGTTCTTGGGACGCGCCCACAACGCGCTCGCCTGGTTGACGGCCTCCTCCTCGTCAGTGATGCGCTGCGCCTGCTTTTCGGCGTCCCACTCTTCCTTCTTCATGACGATAGGCAGGGTGATATGGTCGGAATACTTCTTGATGATGCTCTTGATGCGCCAGCTGTCGAGCAGATCGTCCTCGCCCTCGCGCAGATGCAGGATGACGTCGGTGCCGCGCGCCGCCTTCTCCACCGTTTCCAGCGTGTAGTCGCCCTCGCCGGCCGACTCCCAGCGCACGCCGTGCTCCGCGCCCAGGCCGGCGCGGCGTGTCAGCACCGTGACCTTGTCCGCCACAATAAAAGCGGAATAGAAGCCCACGCCAAACTGACCGATCAGATTGCTGTCCTTGGCCTGATCGCCGGTCAAGGATTCGAAGAACTGGCGCGTGCCGGACTTGGCGATGGTGCCGATATGCTCGATCACTTCCTGGCGCGACATGCCGATGCCGTTGTCGGAAATGGTGAGGGTGCGCGCTGCCTTGTCCTGGCTGACACGTATCTTCAAATTGGAATCGCCTTCGAACAGCGCATCGTCGGCAAGCGCCTCGAATCGCAGCTTGTCGGCCGCATCCGACGCATTGGAAATCAGCTCGCGCAGGAATATTTCCTTGTTGCTGTAGAGGGAATGGATCATCAGCTTCAACAGCTGACGGACTTCGGTCTGAAAACCCAGTGTTTCCTTGTGTGCTTCTACGGTCATGTTGTTTTTTCTCCAATTGCGAAAACCTCTATCTAAGTAGTGGCTATGCAGAAAAATTCAAGGGGGCCATTTATCGCGAATGATCGTAAGCGCTCCATTAACCCCAAACTTGTTGCCTGTAACGCTGGCGCCGCAGGCTTTCGCAAAGCCCAAGCCGCACCCGGCGAGGCAAATATGGTGGCTCGCCGTGCATCAGGACCAGGTCATCTGGCGCCGGGGGAACAAGTCCATGACGTTTTCAGCCGCCGCCTGGTAGCAGTTGGCATCGCCTCACGTCACCCGCACATTCCTGAACTGCCACGGGTCGTCCCTGTCCAGCTCCTCGCTGAAGAGCCGGCCTCGGTCGCGCAGCGGCGTCCAGTCGCCATACACTCCCACCACCTCGCCCAGGTACGGCTTGGCGATCGCCAGCACGGCCTCGTAGTCGAGATCATCAGGCTCCACCACGCCGGCGCGAGGGTTGCGCAGTGCCCACACCATGCCGGCCAGAACCCCGGCGACCACCTGCAAGCTGGTGGCGTTGTTGTAGGGGGCGAGTTGCCGCGCCTGCTCGATGGAGAGGCGCGATCCGTACCAGTAGACCCCCTTGGCGTTGCCCATCAGCAGCACCCCCAGCTCATCCATGCCGGTGGCGATCTCGTCACGGATGATCCGCCGGTTGCGCTGCGGCCGCCAGTTCCTGCCCGCCATTTCGTGCATCGAGAGGAGCGCATCGTCACAGGGGTGGTAGGCGTAATGGACCGTCGGCCGGTAGACTGCTGCGCCGTTTTCCCTCAGCGTAAGGTGATCGGCAATGGAGATGGTCTCACCGTGAGTGATCAGCAAACCGTGGTAAGGCCCTTCCAGCGGCGTCCAGCTGCGCACCTGGGTGGCGGCGCCGGGGCGGTTGAGGTAGATGGCGGCACCGCAGCCCGATTCGTGGCGCGCGCCGTCGGCCGGCCAATGACGCTCATGCGTGCCCCACCCCAGTTCCGAGGGCTGCAGCCCCTCGGAGATGAAGCCTTCCACCGACCAGGTGTTGACGAACTCGCCGCGCTGCTTGCGCCGGGCCGTAGTCTGGGTATCGCGTTCGGCGATGTGGATCGCCTTGATGCCGAGGCGGCGGGCCAGCCTGGCCCAGTCCTCATGGCATGCCTGTTTTCCCACTGCGATGCCGCTATCCAGCGCGACATCGAGCAGCGCCTGTTTGACGAACATCGAAGCCAGGCCGGGATTTGCGCCTTGCGTCACCACCGCGGTCGGGCCCGGCCCGTTGGCGCGCCCGTAGGCCAGCACCTCGTCGCGCAGCGCGTAATTGGTGCGCTGCGCTACCGATTTCGACCTGTCGGTGTAACCGCCGGCCCACGGTTCGATGCTGGCGTCCAGGTAGAGTGCGTCGCGCCGGCGGCACAACTCGATCAGCGCCAGGCTGGCGACATCGACCGAAAGATTGAGCAGGAAATCGCCCTTGCCCAGCAACGGCTCAAGCACGGCGCGATAGTTTTCCCTGGTCAGCGTCTGGCGCGTGAAGGCAACGCCGAATTCGCGGGCGATGGCGGCGTTGCCCTCATTCGCGGCCAAGATCCTGACCTGTTGCGGCCGGATCTCAAGGTGGCGAAACAGCAGCGGCAGCATGGCCTGGCCGATGCAGCCAAAACCCACCATCACCAGGTTGCCGGGAAAATGCGCATGCTTGATTTCCGGTATCATCTGTCGCCCCTCAAAACAGCTCGCGCAGCCGGTAATAGAGCATCCCCAGCACCAGCGCCGGGGTGCGCAGCAGCGCCCCGCCCGGAAATGCATGATGCTTGATGCGCGCCAGCAGATCGAAGCGCTCCGCTTGCCCGGCAATGGTCTCGGCCGCCAGTTTGCCCGCCATCACCGCCATCGCCAGGCCATGGCCGGAAAAGCCTTGCAGGTAATAGATGTTGCTGCCCAGCCGACCGAAATCGGGCGCCTGATTCATGGTGATATCGACGAAACCGCCCCACACGTAAGGCACCTGCAAATCCGCCAGCTGCGGAAAGACCGCCAGCATCCGCTGCCGCATCCGTCCCGCCAGATTGCGCGGCGTCGCGGTGCTGTAGCTTTCGCCGCCGCCGAAGAGCAGCCGATGGTCGGCAGTCAGGCGGAAATAGTCGAGCACCAGATTGGTGTCGAATACCGCCGCCCGCTGCCGGATCAGCGCATCGGCGCGCTCTTTGGCCATCGGTTCGGTGGTGATGATATAGGTGCCGACCGGCATGATGCGCGGCATCAGTTCCGGCGCAACGCGCTTGCCGAATTCACCCAGGTAGACATTGCCGGCCAGCACCACGAAGCGGCAGACGACCGCGCCCGCTGCCGTCTTGACGACGGGACTGTCGCCGCGTTCGATCTCGATGGCCGCCGAGTTTTCGAAAATCCGCACCGCTGCGGCCCGCGCCGCAGCGGCCAGGCCGAGACAATATTTCAGCGGATGGAGGTGGCCCGATTGCGCATCGAAAGCCCCGGCATGGAAGCGCTTGCTGGCGATCCAGTCGCCCACCTCGGCGGGGCCGATGAATTGCAGCGGATAGCCGTAGGCATGCCCCACATGCCTGACCCACGCCTCCAGCGCCCGCGCCTTTCTGGCGTTGACGGCCAGGCTCAGGTGGCCGGCCACGTAATCGCACGCGATGGCATGCTTGTCGATGCGCGCGCGCAGCAGCCGCAGGGCCTCAACCGAGATATCCCAGGCGCGGCGCGCATCCGCGGCGTGCAATTGCACCTCGATCGCCTCCTGCCCGGCGAAACCGAAACCCACCAGCGCCTGGCCGCCGTTCCTGCCGGAAGCCCCCCAGCCGACCTGCTGCGCCTCCAGCAGCGCCACCGAATAACCCCGCTCCGCCAGCTCGAGCGCAGCCGACAGACCGGCATAACCGCCGCCGACCACGCACACGTCGGCCGTGACGCGCCCCGCCAGTGACGCAGAGGCCGGCGGCCGCGTCACACTCGCCTCGTAGTAGGAGTGTCGGGTCAGTTCGATTTCCTGCGCCTCCCCCATGATCGCCCCCCTGAAATTCTCGTCCCTTTTTTAACTATAGAGCGTGGGGTTAGGGCCATTCCAGGAAAAATAGGGGATGATTACTTGCTGATGGGCCACAAGGTATGGCTGCCCACTGTGAAGAAACAAAAGGAATTAGCCGCAAAGCTCGATGCCCTTCACGAAGTAACCCAATGCCTCGAATCTCTCTACCGGCGCAAGCTCGCCGCCCTCGACGAGCTGAAGGAATCCCTGCTGCATCAGGTATTCGCGGAGGAATTGTGATCCAGCACCAATTACCCAACTTGCCAAATATAACCAACTAGGTTAATTTTGAATTAATAGAAAAACGCACGCCTCATTGCAAGCTGGCCGTTATCAAAGCCTTGGTTGAGGCGGGCAAGGTGCTCACCACGCATGCGGCGCGTGCCGGGGCGGATGCCTTGGGGTTTGACTATCCCGGCATGTTGGCGGTGGTGATGGCACTCACGCCATCAGACTTTTACAAAAGCATGACGACCCATGCCGATTATGCGATCTGGCAAGACGTATACCCCGCCCGAGCACATCGGTAGGTGATGTGTACCTGAAACTGATGGTCATTGATGACGTGCTTATCGTGTCCTTCAAGGAGTTATGAACATGAAATGTCCTGTTTGTGGCGCGGCTGAATTGATCCATGACACCCGCGACCTACCCCATACCTACAAAGGGGAGACCACGACCATCCCGGCTGTTACCGGAGACTTTTGCCCAGCCTGTACCGAGTCCATTCTGGATGCGGCGGAATCGGATCGCGTCATGCGCGAAATGCGCGACTTCTCGAAGCAAGTGAACGCGTCCATTGTCGACCCCGAATTCATTGCCAGCGTTCGCAAGAAGCTCGCGCTGGATCAGCGCGAAGCGGCTGAAATTTTTGGCGGCGGGATCAATGCGTTCTCACGCTATGAGAACGGAAAAACCAAACCCCCGCTGGCGCTGGTGAAGCTGCTCAAGGTGCTGGATCGCCACCCCGATCTGCTGGATGAGGTCAAGGCAGCTTGACGAATAACTTGACACATTGCGACCCGATGAATGAAGCCGAAACGCGAGCCGAGCACATCGACCTTAGCGACGGCGAGCTGGTGCGCGAGCCGACGGGAATGCGGCGTAACCGGATTTACGAGTGAACTGCCTATCTTGAACAGCTGAACCGGGTTTCTACTTTTGGGCCTTCCAGCCCTTCCCGGTCACGGTCGTGAATCGGGCAGCTACCACTTTAAGAAACATATCGAAGCTGACCTGTTTCTTGCGCTTCCCATTCGAGCCGCTTGTCAGTAGATAGTGGAGTGACATTGGTGGTCAAAAGCGACTCAGCCCTCCCAGTAAACCGGGATACTACTTCATCGCGAATTTGGGTGGAGAGCGTACGCAACCCAGGCAGCACGCCGCGGAAATCTTCTCGATAGCGAAGTAGCTCTCGGCGGGTGCTAGGGTTCATTGCCTGAAGATCGTCGATTTCTTTTTGTGTCCTTCGCCAGCGGAAAACATCATCCAGGCTAAAAACCCGCGTCATCTTCCTGTCATTTAGCGTCGCTAGAATCCCTATTTCGACGAGCCCATGGGAGGTGTCAAGCATGATGAAACATCGTTTTGCGCGTGCAGCGCTGGCTGCCTTGTGCACTTTTCCAGGCCTGCCGGCAATCTCCGATACGGGCGCGTCACATGTCGAATTCATATCCTCTGCGGCACCGGCGACGGAGGAAGAAATGATCGTCCCATTCAGCAGCGCATCCATCGTCGTCACGCATGCCGGCAAGGTGCAGGAGAAACTGCCGCTGCAATACCGGGCG
>JAPTVL010000240.1 GCA_028065725.1 Betaproteobacteria bacterium | reverse complement strand
GTGATCGACAACTACCCCGAGGGCGCGACCGAAGAGTGCCTCGCACCCAACCATCCGCAGCAGCCGGAACTGGGCAAGCGCGTGCTGCCGTTCTCGCGCGAATTGTGGATAGAGCGCGAGGATTTCATGGAGGTCCCGCCCAAGGGCTATTTCCGGCTCTACCCCGGCAACAGGGTGCGCCTGCGCTACGGCTTCGTCATCGAATGCACCGGCTGCGACAAGGATGCTGCGGGCAAGGTCAGCGCGGTGCACTGCAATTACTACGCCGACAGCAAGTCGGGCACGCCCGGTGCCGATACCTACAAGGTGAAGGGCAACATCCACTGGGTTTCGGCCGCGCACGCCTACCAGTGCGAAGTGCGGCTCTACGACCGGCTGTTCAAATCACCCCACCCTGGCGCTGGCGACCAGGACTTCCTGCTGGACCTCAACCCGGACGCGAAGAAAGTCATCATCGCCCAGCTCGAGCCCGCGCTGAAAGCTGCGCAGCCGGAAGAACACTTCCAGTTCGAGCGCCACGGCTACTTCGTCGCCGACATGAAGGACTCCAAAGCGGGGGCGCCGGTATTCAACCGCACGGTGACGCTGAAGGATGCCTGGCAGAAATAGGTCTCTGCCAGGAGAACCAGCAGGGACGGGCGTTTCCGGCCGATTGCATCGAAGCTGCGCAGCAGGCGGGGCGTCGCGCGCCGGCGCGGCTACACGCTCGAGGGCTTTCGCTTTTTCTCCCCGCGCAGTAGTATCATCACGTTTTACTTTTCGGCTTACCTGGAAGGAGCGGCCATGGAAACCGTCAAGGTATCCAGCAAGGGACAGATTGTGATTCCAAAAGCGTTACGGGAAGCGGGACATATCCGGACAGGCACGGAGCTGATGATCTTTGCGACCGCCGATGGGCTTATGCTCGCCCCTGCCCAGCGAATCAAGCCAACCAAGGTGGCGGACGGTTTGGGCATGCTGTCCAAGCCGGGCCGCAAGAAGCTTTCGGATGCCGAGGTGAAGCGGCGCATCGGCGCCATGCTCAAGCTTCGGGATGATGCGGCTAAGTCGCGATGATCGCCGTCGATACCAACGTCCTCGCGCGCTACCTGCTCAATGACGACCCCGAACAGGCAAAAACCGCCGCGCGCCTGCTCGCCGGACGCGAGCTCATCGACGTTCCGCTGTCCGTCTGGCTCGAGCTTGTCTGGGTGCTGCAAATCAACGACTGCGGCAAACCGGAGATCATCAAGGGGTTGCGGCACATCATCGGGCTGCCGAGTATCCGGCCGCGCGCCATTGATACATTTCTTCACGCCCTGCGCTGGTACCAGGACGACATGGACTTCGGTGACGCGCTGCATCTCGCCATGAGCGCAGGCAATGAGCGCTTCGCAAGCTTCGACAGGGCGATGGCAAAAATGGCGGCCAAGATCGCCGCTTCGCCGCGGGTGATTCAGCCGTGATGCTTCCCCGTCGTTTGTGCGACCGGTTGCGAAGGCGTGGGGGCTGCCAGGAGATCCAGTAAGGACGGGCGTTTTCGGCCGGTTGCAGGGGCGCTGCGCAAGCGCTGGGGCAGCACCTATAATGGCGGCATAGACTCACGACAAGGCGCGCATGCCCACTCTGGATTGGCTCAACAAGGCTCAGGCCCTCAAGGCCGCGGCGCAAGTTCCCTACCGGCTGCTTGAGCCGCAAAGCGTCCACGGCGATCCGGCGGCGGACAACTGGCTGATACAGGGAGACAACCTCGACGCGCTCAAGGCCCTGCTGCCTTTTTTCGCCGGCCGCGTGAAGTGCATCTACATCGATCCGCCCTACAACACCCGCTCGGCCTTCGAGCATTACGACGACAACCTCGAACATAGCCAGTGGCTGTCGATGATGGTTCCGCGGCTGGAGTTGTTGCGCGAACTGCTGTCGGAGGATGGCAGCATTTGGGTGTCTATGGACGATAACGAAGCGCACTATCTGAAGGTTGCCATTGATGAGATATTCGGACGCAAAAATTTTGTGACTTCCGTAATTTGGCGAAAGAACTATTCACCCAAATCAACTGCCCGGCACTTCTCGGAGGATCACGACTATATTTTGGTATACGCGAAGAATAGCGATCGTTGGGTACCCAACGCGATGTTACGGTCAAACAAGCAAGACAAAGCTTACAAGAACAGGGACAACGACCCTCGCGGGCCCTGGAAAACTAGTGATCTGTCGGCACGTAATCCGTATAGCCTTGGCATCTATGAAGTAGCTTGTCCTTCTGGGCGAGTTATCGAGGGGCCTCCTCATGGACGATACTGGTCTATATCCAAGGAAAAATTCCAAGCTCTCGACGCCGATAACAGGATTTGGTGGGGCAAAGACAAGAGTGCTATTCCACAACTAAAAAGGTTTCTCTCCGAAGTTAAGCAGGGTGTCGTGCCACAAACGCTGTGGAGCTATGAAGAGGTCGGACATACTCAGGATGCAAAGAAGGAAATCGTAGTTCTATTTGGATCAGACGTATTTGGAACGCCTAAACCCGAACGTTTAATTGAACGGGTTGTGCATATTGCCACCGATACCGATGACATCGTGCTTGACTCCTTCCTCGGCTCCGGCACTACGGCGGCAGTCGCGCATAAAATGGGCCGCCGCTGGATAGGCATTGAAATGGGCGAACACGCACAGACCCATTGCCTGCCGCGACTGCAAAAAGTGATAGACGGCGAACAAGGCGGCATTTCCGAAGCCGTAGGCTGGAAAGGCGGCGGCGGATTCCGCTTTGCCACGCTGGGCAAGCCGGCTTTTCTCCCCGACGGCGGCATCGATCCCTCGATCGGCTTCGACACGCTCGCCGCCTGGGTCTGGTATCAGGAAACGCGCACGCCCTGGGAGCGCAACAAAGTGGGTGCGCGCGGCGGCACGCCTCTGCTCGGCGTGCATGAAGGCACGGCGTACTACCTGCTCTACAACGGCATACTCGGCGACCGCCGGCCCGCTGGCGGCAATGTGCTGACCGGCAAGGTGCTGCAGGCGATTAACGCTATCGTGCCGCATGCCGGACCCAAGGTGGTGTTCGGCGAATCCTGCCGGCTGTCGGCGTCGCGCCTCGGTGCGAACGAGCTGCGCTTCCGCCAGATTCCCTACGACATCCGTGCTCGCTGACGAGGACAGCCCATGCCACTGACGCTCAAGCGCTACCAGACCGAGGCCCTCAGAGCGCTGGCGAATTTTTTCGACTTTGCGCGCGGCGCGCAGGACGAAACGGCGCTGGATGCCGCATTCCACAAGGCCTGGATTGCGCAGGAGGTCTTGCCCGAAAGCATTCCGCCCTACCTGGCGCAGGGTTTCGGCGCCACGCCTTACGTCTGCCTGCGTATCCCCACCGGCGGCGGCAAGACACTGCTCGGCACGCACGCGGTGGCGACGGCGGCGCGGCACTTCACCGGCCAGGATCGGCCGCTCGCACTCTGGCTGGTGCCCTCGAACATCATCCGCACGCAAACGCTGGCCGCGTTGCGCCAGCCCGGCCACCCGTACCGCGAGGCCTTGCAGCAGCATTTCGGTCTCGACGGCCTGCGCGTTCTGGACATTGCCGAATGCGAACAACTGCGGCCGCAGGACTTCGGCAGCAAGGCGATCGTCGTAGTCGGCACCATGCAGACTCTTCGAGTGGACGACACCTCGGGGCGCGACGTATACGCGTACAAAGAGGCATTCGAGCCGCATTTCGAGCGTGCGCCCGACCTGCCCGGATTGGAGCGCATCGGCGAGCGCGACCTCGAAGCCCAGCCCTATCTGCGCCGCGCCGACCTCGGCCGCGTCAAGCGCAGCTTTGCCAACCTGCTCTACTGGAAGCGTCCGGTGGTGATCATCGACGAGGCGCACAACGCGCGCACTCCGCTTTCGTACGACACCTTCGCGCGGCTGCGCCCGGCGGCGCTGATCGAAATGACTGCCACGCCGCTGCGCCAAGGCCAAAACCGCAGCAATGTGCTCTATCACGTCTCGGCCGAGGAATTGAAGGCCGAGCAGATGATCAAGCTGCCCATCGTGCTGCAGGCGCATCCGAACTGGCAGGAAGCCGTGCGCGACGCGCTGCTCACGCGCAAGCGCCTCGCCGACGAGGCGCTGGGCGAAGCCGAATACGTGCGGCCCATCGTGCTGTTCCAGGCCGAAGACAAGGCGGGCGAGGTTACGGTCGAGAAACTTCGCGCGCATTTGATCGAGCAGGAGCATGTGGCGCAGGAGCGCATTGCCGTGGCCACCGGCAGCCAGCGCGAACTCGACGGCATCAATCTGTTCGATCCGGCCTGCCCCATCGACATGGTCATTACGGTCGAAGCGCTGAAGGAAGGCTGGGACTGCTCGTTTGCCTATGTGTTCTGCACGCTGCAGAAAATCGGTTCCAGCCGCGACATGGAGCAGTTGCTCGGGCGCGTGCTGCGCATGCCCTACGCCACGAGCCGCAAGAGCGAACTGCTCAACCGCGCCTATGCCCACATCGCCAGCGCCGAGACGGCGCGCGTGGCGAACGAGCTGACCGACAAACTGGTTGCGATGGGCTTCGAGGAACTGGAAGCGGCGCAGGCGATTTTCCCGACCACGCAGCCCTTGTTCGATGCCGGCGTCACGGTCGCGCCCGTGCTGCCCACGCTGGAACTTGTCATGCCCGAGTCGCAGGCCCTGGTGGCCGCGCTGGCATCGACCGCACAAGTCACCCTATCGCCGCGCGCCGACGGCAGTATGACGGTCAGCTTCGCCGCTCCGCCTGCAGCGCCGGTACGCGAAGCGCTGCTTGCCGCGGCCGGCAGCAAGGCGGAACGCGCGCAACTGGAAAGAACGCTGCAGCGCTATGCATTGCGGCATGAGGCACAGGCTGCGCCGGCACAGCGCGGTGTCGCTTTCCGGCCGCTGCCGCTACTGTGCATACGCGACGCGCAAGGCGAACTCGATCTCGCGGAGCGCGAAACCCTGCTCGGCCTGGCGGGCTTTTCGCTGGCGGAGAAACCCGGAGACCTGGCGGGCTTTGTGCCCAGTGAAAACCGCCATCCTTACCTGGTGGACATCCGCGACGGACACCTGAAGATCGAGCAGGAAATCCACTATTCGGTCAATCTCGATCTGGTGCCGATCGACGTCACTGAGGCCGACCTGCTGCGCTGGCTCGATGACCGGCTGCACGAACGCTGGATCGCACAAAGCGAAAGAATCGCCTGGCTCGCCAAGGTATTGACCTGGCTGCAACGCGAGCGCAAATATACCTTGACCGCGCTGGTGCGACACCGCAACCAGCTTGCCGATGCGGTGCGCGAGCGCCTGGAGGCGCTGCGCGCGGACGCGCAAAAGACAGGATTGCAATTGACGCTTGCGGGCCCCGACCCGCGCGGCTGCGTCAGCGGCGATTACACGTTCGAGTTCGGCCGCGGGCGCTATCCGGCGCGGCCGCCGTATTACGAGGGGCGCTACCGCTTTCGCAAGCACTACTATGGCGCGGCCATGATCGGCGACCTGAAGGATGCCCCACCGAGGGAAACCGACCACGAGTTCCACTGCGCCGTCGCCATCGACGAGATGGACGAGGTGCGCCACTGGGTGCGCAACATCCCGCGCTTTCCGGAATATTCGTTCTGGCTGCCGACGGCAAGCGACCGCTTTTATCCGGATTTTGTCTGCGAACTGAACGACGGGCGGCTGCTGGTGGTGGAGTACAAGGGCGCCGGATACAAGACCAACGACGATGCGCAGGAAAAGCGGGCCATCGGAGAATTCTGGGCGCACGCCAGCGGCAACCTGTTCCTGCTCGCCACCCAGAAGGACGGCAAGGGACGGGGCGTGCGCGAGCAGTTGCGCGCAATCCTGCCGAAGGATTCCGCCAGACGCGTAATCGCCGAGCATGCCATGGTGCGCGTGCTGCGTGATTGCGAGGTCGAGGGCCATCACCTCGCCAAGGACTCAGTTGGTGCGGTTGTCGCCGTCTACAACCATGGAGAAGCCTATGCGGTCGAATTGGAGGACGCCGCCGGTGCGACATCGGTCGTCACCCTAAGTCATGCGGACCTGGCTGAAATAAGCGTGCAATGAAGCTGCCGAACAGCCATTGCGCCACCGTGGCGCGGGAAAAGATTGTTGACTATCTCCTCAACGCCCGCCACATTCGCGGCAAGAGCAAAGCCACATTCTTCGGAATGTTCGGTTTCAGCGTCGCGAGCTGGACTGCGTTGCAAGAAGCGCTCATCACCCAGGGTCGCAGCAACCCCTTGGTCGAAGCAATGCACACCGAATATGGGCCGCGCTACACGGTGAAATGCAATTGCCCGTCGCCTGACGGAAGGAACCCCTGCATTCTCACGGTTTGGCAGATCGATGCCGGAAGCGCATGCCCCAGGTTGCTCACGGCATTTCCGGCCGCGCGATGACCTGTGCGAACTCAGCCCGCATTCCGCATGCCCTTCGCCAGCCGCGCTTCGATCACTATTCAATGAACTGGAGATGAACATGAAAGCCGTCGGACTTTACCGCTATCTGCCCATCGACGATCCCGAGTCCTTTCTCGACCTGGAACTGGATACGCCCAAGGCGGGCGGACGCGATCTGCTGGTCGAAGTGAAGGCGATATCGGTGAACCCGGTCGACGCCAAGCGGCGAGCGCCCAAGGATCTGGTCGAAAAAACGCCGCGCGTGCTCGGCTGGGATGTCGCCGGCGTGGTCAAGGCCGTCGGCGC
Organism: Betaproteobacteria bacterium; assembly: GCA_028065725.1. Next base: position 461 of record JAPTVL010000240.1, on the reverse strand, counting down.
CGAGGTCTCGCTGTTCAAACCCGGCGACGCGGTGTATTACGCCGGCAGCATCGTGCGCCCCGGCGGCAACAGCGAATACCACCTGGTCGACGAGCGCATCGTCGGCAGGAAGCCGGCCAAGCTGAGCTTTGCCGAGGCGGCGGCGCTGCCGCTCACCACCATCACCGCCTGGGAAGGCATGTTCGACCGCATGGGCATATCCAAGACCGGCGCGGATGCAGGCAAGACCCTGCTGATCATCGCCGGCGCCGGCGGCGTAGGCTCGATCGCGATCCAGCTGGCGAAAAAACTGGCCGGACTCACCGTGGTCGCCACTGCATCGCGGCCGGAATCGGCGGCCTGGGTGCGCGCGCTCGGCGCGGACCAGGTGATCGACCACAACCAGGACCTGGCGCCGCAGCTCGAGGCGCTCGGCATGAAGGAAGTCGATTACATCTTCTGCCTCAACAACACCGATCGCT
>JAPTVL010000233.1 GCA_028065725.1 Betaproteobacteria bacterium | reverse complement strand
TCCAGGATCCACTTGGCGAGCAGCACCATGACGATGCTCTTGCCGCTACCCTGGGTGTGCCAGATGATGCCGCCCTTTTTCTGGCTGACGTACTCCTGCGCGGCCTTGACGCCGAAATACTGGTGGGCGCGCGGCAGCTTTTTGATCCCGCCGTCGAACAGCACGAAGTCGTGCAGGAGTTCGATGAGGCGGCGCTTCTCACACAGCTTGAGCAAATACTTGTCGAGCTTGAACCGGCTATCGTCTGCTTCGTCTTCCTTCCATTTGAGGAAATACTTCTCCGGGGTGCCGATGGTGCCGTACTGGAGTCCTTCGGAATCGTTGCCGGCAAATACGATCTGGACTGTGGAAAAGAACCACTCGTTGAATTCCGGCATCTGGTTGGAGAGCAACTGGCGGATGCCGTCGCCGATGGAGACCCGGCTGTTTTTGAGTTCGATCACGCCGAGGGCAATGCCGTTGACATAGAGCACCAAGTCCGGACGGCGCTCAAGGTTTCCCTTGAGCGTCACTTCCTCGGCGATGGCGAAGTCGTTCCGCTCCGGATGCTGCCAGTCTATAAGATGGACGGTTTCCGTGACCTGACCCGCCTCGATCTTCACCGGCACCCCGTAGCGCAGCAATCCGTAGACAGCCTGGTTGTTGCCGTAGAGCGTACGGTTGGGGTGATCGGCCTCGGTGCGCAGCCTGTGCAGGGCCACCCCGATTTGTGCCGGGGGGTAGCCGCTTTTGGTCAGCCACGCGGTAAGCAGGCTCTCCTCAATATTGCTGTTGCCGTCACGGTCGGTCCAATCGCCGAGGTAGCGGTAGCCCAGTTCATCGCGGAAGAGCGCGATGACCCGGTTCTGGGTGGCACGCTCGGGCTGGCCGATGGTGCTCACGCGCCCGCTTCCTCCGCCAAAACCTCTGTCTGCACATACCGCTGAAACTCGGAAACGGTTGTAAAACAGCGGAAACCAGATTGACTGGCAATGGCAATCGTCTCGGCGCCTGAATTAACCCGTACAGCCACCGGCTGACTGAGTTCTTCCTGTATTCCGGTAGGCCAAGCCAAGTCGAACACTGCCTTTTGCTTGCCAGTGTCCGGGTCGGAAAAGTCGTAGGCCAAAACACCACGCGGCAGTCCCTTCTCTTCTATCCAGTCGTTCAGGGCTTCGAGCTGCTCTTCTTCCTCCTCGCTAGTGATTCCACCGGCAGCTATTACGGCCTGCGTAGCCGCCGCGGGGCCTGCCAGCCAGCGCTTGTCCCCGTGTAGCAGTTCCTCCATGCGCTGGTTAGCTTCAGATGCGAGCAATGTCTTTCGGGCTTCGAGGAAATCACGGAAATTCCCGATCTTCCACAGCCCTGGGTCCATTGGAATCCATTGCGAGGCGAGCGTGTCGGGATGCGCTTGTTCCACCTCCGGAAAATATTCCTCCGGCAGTCGGTCGCTGATGTTGAGATTGGTGTCTTTGGTCAGAAAGCAAAAGTTCGCCAACGCGTTCACCTCTGGGCGCTTGAACTTCCGTTTGTGGAGCTGCGCCTTGGGGAAGATATGATGTACTTCTAGCTTGCTCATCTTCCCGAGCAGGCTCGACTTAAGCGGCAATCCAGTGCCCCAATCGCAGGCTTGACCCATGCGCGTCAGCAGATAAAGCACGGGATAGAAGCGTGCGCCGAGGCTCCAGCCGGTGAAGTGCCCTGGCTCAACGCGCAGTCCACCATGCCACAGACGCAATTGCTCCAGCAACTTGTCCAGTCCGCCATCCGTACCTTCCAGCACCGCCAGGTCCTGGTCAATGAACGACTCCGTGGATCCTGAGAAGCGTCCCCACATGCCTGCCTGCACGAACCAGAACAGAAGCTTGTCGCGTTCCTCCGCGTTCATTGGCCCGCTGTGCTGGTCGAGATAACGTACCATCACCGGTACACCGAACCGGCCGAAAAAGACCTGATCGTGGTCCAAGCCCAAACGCCCACCGATAAAATTCAGGCTGGTGTCGATGTGTTTGACAGCTCGCTTCAGTCCATCCTGAATTTCTTCTGCCGTCTTGTCATGCAGAAACTGGAACTTCGCTTCACCGGTCAATGCCGTGTTCACCGAGCGCAATAGCCAGTCGAGATTGAAGTGGTAATCGGCCTTCGCCCACTCCTTTAGTTTGGCCTTCATGGTATCGCGCGCCTCCGGCCAGTCGGCGCAGATCTTCGCCAGCGCCAAGTCGCCCTTGGAGAGTTTGATGCCACCGCTGTTGACCCGATTGAAGATGTCCACCACCACATCCAGCGTCTTGTCCGCTCCGGTGACTTCTTCGACGTGGAGATCCACATCCGTGACACCGAGCAAGCGGCTGAGCCGCCCAACGTAATCGCCGACCTTCACTGCTAGGGCCGGTTGTGCACTCAGGCGTGTCACGAACTCCCCCAGCCCGTCGGTTCCCCTCTTCATCACTTCGGTGACATCGATCCAGAGCGGGTCATCCTGCATCTTCAGCGGCTGGTAAAACTCGAAGGTTTCGGTGCCAAGATGGAAGCGTAGTCCGGTGAATGCCTGTGCCTTTCCATCGAAGAACTTAGGCGGCTTGCCTCGCACCACTCCGTAAAGCGAGGTCATGCGTTGCTGGCCATCAAGCAGGAGCTTAACCACACCAGCGGCGAGCGGCCCTTCGCCACGATGGACGGCCGTGTTGGATTCTGTGGCCCAAACCAGTAACCCGCCTACCGGTTGACGGCGATAAAGCGAGGCGAAAAGTCCGCGAACCTGGTCTCGATTCCAAACATACCCGCGCTGAAATTCGGGCAGAGCCATGTGGCCGCTGTCAATGTGGTCGAGAATGGTGGAGATTTTCATACGAGGCGAATCCTCCCGGTGAGCAGTTCCTGCATCATGCCCTGCTTGATGGCGCGGGCCTTGGCGAGCTTTTCTTCCAGCGCGGTGAGTTCGGCGTCCATGTCGGAAAGGATGGCGGCGATGGCGGATTGTTCCGCTACGGATGGGACCCGGATTCTTAGTCGGCCGAGAGCTCCGCGGGATATGCGTTTGTGGGTTGTTCCGCCACTTCTATCGCTTACCGCTCGGAACCACTGATCAGTCGAGAAGATGTTTGTCAGAAACACCCTATTTGCCACAGATGCTGGTGGCCGGAAGATAGTTACATCCACTGATGTGACAATCTTGGCTTCGCCAATATCAGGCAAGACACATGATCTGCCAGCCGGATCTGCTAATCGGCAAATGAGCAAATCCCCATGGCTGATCTCTTTGCAATGCAAAGATATGAATGACTTTTCGAAAATGTATTTCTTGTCGTCCTTATCGACGAACGCTCCAACTCCAATGTTGCCGGTCTGGACTATTCGTATCCCTTTATCGGTGATGTGCTCCGATTCAATCCAATCGCCATCGTCGAAGAGATCCTTCCTTCTTCCTGCAAGCTCGAAAAGCGTCCGTTCCTCCCACTCCCCACTAAACCCCGGCAGCCGTCTTTTCCCGGTAAGCAATTCCTGCATGGCGCCCTGTTTGATCTGGCGCTTTTTGGCAAGGAGTTGTTCCAGGGATTCAATGAGGGCATCCGCATCACTCAACGCCCCAGCGATGGCTTCTTGTTCGGCTTTGGTGGGTGGAAGGCCGACTTTGAACGATTTAATATCGGCCGGGCTAATGTGCGGAATTGCGGTGACCGTCTTGACTGCATCGCAATGCTCCGTAAAGCGATGGCTACATATCCAGGCCTTCAAATACTTTTGAGCGATTGCCTCTGATCGAATTCGCGCTACACGCTGGAGTAGCAACGCAGGCACGTCGTCGCTTGACAACATTGCGAAGCTACGACCGACTAGCGAGCCATCCATGGCGATTACCACGTCGCCAGCTTTCAAGATGTACTTGCGAATGTCTGCCGTAATCGCAGGCCAATACTCGGTGTCGTCTTCAGACCAGTCTGTCACGCCACGCTTAACGTTGGAGCCACGTAGCAGCCGTACACCAGATTTTGAATAGCCACTGCTAGGAAAAGGGAACCCGGTCAAAAGGTCAATCGCGGAGCCAATCGCGGCGCATTCCCAGTCCTCTGGAATCACCCCCACCTCGGTCTGCTTGTATCCGGTAGCGCGCGAATACTTGGCGCTGGCCTCTTTCACTTCCATGCGAAGCCCATCCTTTCCAGATGGCGGTTTACCTTCTCCTCCAGCTCCGCCACGCGGCCGACCATTCTGGGCAGCGGAGTTTCGTAACGTTCGGCCAGTTCCTTTACGCGCTGGGTGAGGGCCTGGCTGATGCGGTCCATTTCGCCGTGGATGTCTTGATCCAGCGCGGCGAGCCATTTGTCGTCCACCACAAGCTGCTTGATCTCGGCTTCGGTCAGTTTGGGATAGTGGGCGTAGGCCTGGGCATCGAGCTGGCCTTCCGCGTCTTTGAGACGTTTCTTGAGATCGGCCTCCTCGGTGTTGAGCTTGAGCCAGTCAGTCAGGACGGTGGCTTCGTCTTTCGCGTCGTTGTCATCCTTGATTTCTTTCAGTCGTGCGGCAACGTTGGCCTTGTTGACCTTGTCGAGTTCACTGAACGCGCCATCCTCGCCGCCGTGTTCTTCCTCCAGCTCGGCGAGCTTGGTGGCCACACGTTCCAGTTCGCCGGTGATCTGGTCGATAGCGGCCTGCTCCGTGGCGTAGTAGCGGGCAACGATGAGAGGCTTGGGGATGAGGTCGCAGGCCCAGCCTTTGTCCACCTCTTTGGTGGTTTTGCCTTCCTTGTTCTTCTTGACTTCGATAACGCGATACGGGGTGGCCTTCCAGCCCTCTTGCGCGATCAGATAACAGTCGTCCTGCAGGATCTGCGCCCAGTAGTCCATGAGGTGCTGGTAGACGTCGTATTTATCGATGAGCGGCTTGTCCGTGTAGTGGGCGAGCAGGCCCTCGGAGAGGCTGGCAATGACCTCCTTCGGGTGAACGCCGACCTGGAGTCCTTTCAGGGCTTTCGATGCGCTATCGCGCCAGGCGGCAAAGTGGGTGTTCATGCCGGCGATGTAGGCAGCAAACTCCGGGTGCTCATAGATGGCGGACTTGATGGCGCCCTTCTCCACGGCAAGGTCGAGATAGCCGGGGCGGTTCGGTTTGAAGAGTGCAGTTCTCAGGTTCGGGCAGATGTCCCAGTAGGGCTTAAGCGCCTCGACATCTGCCTCGGGGATGCCTCCTTTAAGGTGACCTTCGATATCCTGCCGGTCTTCCGGCACCTGGGCGTCGATGTAGCGGGGCAGGTTAAGGTTGAACTCGTTCTGCTCGATCTCGGCAAACGAGACTAGGCGTGCGTATCGGGGTACGTCGAGCTGCTTGTTGAAGGTGTCGACGATCTTGTGGAGGTCCTGGGCGCGCAGGCGGTTCTTGGGCCCATCCTTCATGAAGCCCTGGCTCGCGTCGATCATGAAAATACCCTTCCGAGCCTGGGCATCCTGCTTGTCGAGGACAACGATGCAGGCGGGGATGCCGGTGCCGTAAAAGAGGTTGGCGGGCAGTCCGATGATGCCTTTGATATAGCCCTTGCGCACGAGCGCGCGACGGATGTCGGCTTCGGCATTGCCGCGGAACAGCACGCCGTGCGGCAGGATGCAGGCCCCTTTGCCGGTACTCTTGAGCGAGCGGACGATGTGCAGCAGATAGGCGTAGTCGCCCTGCTTGGCCGGAGGCACGCCGAAGGGCTGGAAACGCTCGTACCGGTCGTGGAGCGCATCGAGCCCGGTGCTCCAGCGCTTGTCGGAAAAGGGTGGATTGGCGACGACGTAGTCGAAGGTCTTGAGGGTGTCGCCGTCCTTAAAAAGCGGTGTCGCCAGCGTGCTATGCCCGCCCTGTATCAGGGCGGTAGGATTGTTGTGCAGGATCATGTTCATGCGGGCCAGTCCCGCCGTCGCAACGTCCTTCTCCTGCCCGTAGAGGGTGACGGCGGTGCCGGCCTCATCGCCGAGCTTCAGGAGCAATGACCCCGAGCCGCAGGTCGGATCATAGACGGTAGTGGCGGCACCCGTATTCGCGCTCCGGATGCCGAGGATCTGCGCGATTACCCGGCTCACCTCGGCCGGCGTATAGAACTGGCCCTTGCTCTTGCCGCTTTCGGTCGCGAAGTGGCGCATGAGGTATTCATAGGCATCGCCCAGGATGTCATCGCCCTCGGCGCGGTTCCTGGAGAAATCGAGTGCCTTGTTCTCGAAGATGGCGATGAGGTTGGTGAGCCGCTCCACCATCTCCTTGCCGGAGCCCAGTTTATTGGCATCGTTGAAGTCCGGCAGGTCGGAGAGCTTGTTGGCGTTGGCGAGTGGCGCGATGATTTTCTTATTGATCTGGTCACCGATGTCGGGCTTGCCTTTGAGGGCGACCAGGTCGCGGAAGGATGCCCCCTGGGGGACGGTGATCGGGGCGTAGGGCTGGTCTGCGTACTTGTCGCTGATGTACTTGATGAACAGCAGTACGAGGACGTAGTCCTTGTACTGGCTGGCGTCCATCCCGCCGCGCAGTTCGTCGCAGCTCGACCAGAGGGAGCTGTAGAGTTCGGATTTCTTCAGGGCCATGGTTTATGCCGCATGATTGCGCAGGGCGTCGGCGGCAGCCCAGAGTTGGGCTTCGAAACCGATGGTGGCGCCACTATTATTATGGTGCTTCTGCCCTTTCCCCTGGCCGCGCGCCATGCGTCCTCCCCCGTTTTATATTCATCGTACTGCGTATCGCGGGGGGATTATAAACCGGGTCCGGTTCCGACGCATGAGCGGGGTCTCAGCCTAATCAGCGGGTAGATGGCCTCCGGCCCGGTCCTGGAGGGTTCGGCCTACCACCCATACTCGCCGACCCAGGCGCCCTTCACGTGGTCGATCCGCACCCAGCGGGGCACAAACTCACGCAGCGCCGGGTTTCGAACCGTCCCCGATAGAGCGTCTGGCGTGCACGCGTCCGGAACGCTCGTCACGATCTGCAGCGCGAGCGTTTCCGTGACCGGAATAGAGATACCGGAAGGCGCGGTCAGGGTGGGGGATTCATCAAACCGCACCGTCTTGCGCGCCATACAGGCGAACGCCAGTTCGAGCTCGACGACGAGCGGGGTTTTGCGCATGGTGAGCATGCGCTCCGCCGCCGCCGACCAGCGGACCTCCACCGCCTTGCCGGAGACGGTGATGACGGCGCGCGATTCCCGGCCG
>JAPTVL010000150.1 GCA_028065725.1 Betaproteobacteria bacterium | reverse complement strand
TTCTCGAATCCCTTCACTGCCGCCAGCGTCATTTGCTTCATCTTCTCGTCTCTTGTGATCGCAACTCTTTGTCTGACTCCATGACAAAGAAATCGTTCACAGTGTTTGATACTTATTCAGCGTTTCCCTAGGTGTGGTCCTTGATCGTCGTGCTCGAACCGTTGGTCTTCGTACTCGCAATGCCGTTATCGCGAGCCGCTTCAGACGCGTACATCTGACTCGTGCCAATGACTTGATGATTGGCCGCTTTAAGATTGAAAAACACCTTTCCGTTGGCTGCAGTCTTGCGTTCATACCGCTCGTCGGCCGAGCAGTTCGCTTGCACCGACGCAATACCGTTTTCGGCCGAAGGCTTTGTCTTGTACAACTCGCTCGTGAGAATTGTTTCAGCGTTGCCTGCCTTCAGAACAAAACGAAACTGCCCGTCGCTGCTCTTGCTCAATTCAAACCAACCAGACATTTGAATACTCCTCGTTGTTGAGAAAAATCATAGCCCCTGCGCGATGATTATTGGTCATCGCGAGAGATCGATCAGGTCACACGTTCCCACTTTACGCTCATGGCTCCTGCCTTAAGCTCGATACGATCGCTGATGCATGGACCGAACGGCAAGTATGTCCTCAGCCTCAGCCCAATAGTTTGCCCTTGAATAACTCCATACCTTGCGCCATCAGATCGCCACCTTGCGGGACGTTGCCATCCGGCGTGAGCTTGTCAATTACCTGCGGCAGGAATTGAGCGAGTTGCCCTGACATTTGGTCAGGACTGACGCCGATCTGTGCTGCAAGATTGCTTATCTGCTCGCTGCCGAGCGCGCTCTGGATCTGCTCTGCCGAGACCGGAAGGTTCTGGCCCGTCGACACCCATGACTTGACGATTTCACCCATGCCCCCGCTTTGGAACGACTGAACGAGTCCTGCCAAGCCTCCGGTTTGGGGGTTGTTAACCAATTGCATGATGACGCCGACGAGTGGGTTGCTGCTTTGGTCCTGTTGCCCCGCCAGACTGCCTGCTGCGCTGAGAGCTTGATCAAACAAAGCCATGATGAAATCCTTTCGGTAGTTGTTGCTAGTGACACGATGAAATCTGGGCAACCCGCCATTCGCCGGTTCGTCAATCAATAGACCATCAGCCGCCTTGGTTACTTTGGCCCTGCATGACGATGACTTGGGCCGGCATCGGCGCCGCAAAACCGGCGGCACCGAAACTGTCGCGAATCACTCGGTTGGTGTCAAAATAGACCTGCCAATAGTGGTCGTTGTGGCAATACGGGCGCACCGCCAACACGGGGCCGACGAGGTTGAATTCAAGTATTTCGGCATCTACCGCCGGCGCACCCAGGACGTTGGGAATTGCGGCAATTTTTTCCTTGAGCAGCGCGATCGCATCCGACGGCGACGTCGAACCGGCCAGCTGTGCTTTGAGATCGACGCGACGAAACGGGTTGGTTGTGAAGTTCTGGATCGTGTCGGCAAAGATTTTGTTGTTGCCAACCGTCGTAAAGACTCCATCCGGCGTATCGAGACTCGTCGCGAACAGGCCAATTTCCTTGATCGTTCCGGTAATTCCGGCAACCGACACGAAATCGCCGACCTTGAACGGCCGCAGCACGATCAGGAATGCGCCTGCGGCGAAGTGGGCGAGCAGTCCCGACCAAGCCATGCCGATGGCCACTCCGGCGCCGGCCAGCAGGGCTGCGAAAGTCGTGGTCTGGATACCAAAGTAGCCGAGTATTCCGATTACCAGCAGGACGTTCAGAGTCACCGTGATGATCGATCCGATGTAACGCAAGGCCGTCGGGTCCACCTTCTGCTTTTCGAGCGAACTACGGACGAGGTTGACGACGAAACCGATCAACATGCGGCCGATGACCCAGAAAGCGATCGCAGCCAGAATCTTCACGCCAAACTCGACGGTGTACTGAGCGATGATGTCCTGGTATTTCTGTAGCGAAGTTGATTCCATCGGATGTCAAGCCTTTCATGGAAATGGAACACGGAGTGTCGACCGGCCGGCACGAATTCCAATTGGTTTCCGGTTTATGCCCCATCCTGAGCTGAGGCGCTCACCCACCCACTCTACTCCTCGGAGTGTCCTTAGGCTCCAACAATTTTTGCGGCCGAGTTACTCGTGTTTGCCAAGGGGAAGTTTCCAGGTGAAGCTGCCTGCCAACTGGATGCCCAGCGGTAACGGCGTACGGCACCCCTTTGCCGAGGGCACGCGGTGACTACTTGCAGCTATCCGGCTCCGACATTCAAAAGCTCTTCTTCAATGGTCGACTTGAGCAGTTCGACTTCAGAGTGGGCCCCATTTCATCCTGTCGTGCACTGAGTTTGTGCGACCGCCGGTATCAGATATGACCTGCCGCCGAGCCTGGAATGGTGCGAAACGAGTCCTGGATGTCATCACGATTGGGGTCGAGTGATGCTCCAGGACCTCCCGGAAATTTCAGTTCATGTCGAAGCGATCCAGGTTCATCACCTTGCTCCAGGCCGCCACGAAGTCGCGCACGAACTTGTCCTTCGTATCCGTCTGTGCATAGACCTCGGCTAGCGCTCGTAACTGCGAGTTCGAGCCAAAGACAAGATCGACGCGTGTGGCGGTCCACTTCGAATCGCCTGACTTGCGGTCGCGGCCTTCAAACACTTCCTTGGCCTCCGAAGCCGGCGCCCACGCTGTGCCCATGTCGAGCAGGTTCACGAAAAAATCGTTGGTGAGAACACCAGGCCGCTCGGTAAATACGCCGTGGGCGGACTGGCCCACATTGGCATTGAGCGCACGCAGGCCACCGATGAGCACCGTCATCTCGGGGGCGGTGAGCGTCAGCAACTGCGCCTTGTCGATCAGGCTTTCCTCCGCCGGCACGCCGGAGTTTGCCTTGCTGTAGTTGCGGAAACCGTCGGCGACGGGTTCGAGCACGGTGAAGGACTCGACGTCCGTCTGTTCCTGCGACGCGTCGGTACGGCCGGGCGTGAAGGGCACCTCGACCGTGTGACCAGCAGCCTTGGCGGCGGCTTCCACGGCGGCGCAGCCGCCCAGCACGATCAGGTCGGCAAGCGAGACCTTCTTGCCAGTTCCACTGAAGGCTTTCTGGACAGCGTCGAGCGCGGCCAGCACCTTTGCCAACTGGGCGGGTTGGTTGGCTTCCCAGTTCTTCTGGGGTGCCAAGCGAATGCGCGCACCATTGGCACCGCCGCGCTTGTCCGAGCCACGGAAGGTCGAGGCCGAGGCCCAGGCCGTAGCCACCAGTTCGGAAACCGACAAGCCCGCGGCGAGGATCTTCTCCTTCAAATCGGCGACGTCCTTCGCGTCGATCAGCGGGTGGTCGACGGCGGGTACCGGGTCCTGCCATACCAGTTCTTCGGCCGGCACCTCGGGGCCAAGGTAGCGCGAGCGGGGCCCCAGGTCGCGGTGGGTCAGCTTGAACCAGGCGCGGGCGAAGGCGTCAGCGAAGGCTTTCGGATCCTGGTGAAAGCGCCGCGAAATCGGCGCGTAGGCGGAATCCATGCGCAGCGACAGATCGGCCGTGGTCATGATGGTCGTAACCTTCTTCGACACATCGTGCGCCGCCGGCGCAAGATCTTTCTCGGCCGGACTCACTGGCACCCACTGCCAGGCGCCGGAAGGGCTCTTCACCAGGTTCCAGTCGTAGCCGAGCAGCATGTCAAAGTAACCGTTGTCCCATTGCGTCGGGTTCGAGGTCCAGGCGCCTTCGATGCCGCTGCTGGTGGTGTCACCGCCCTTGCCGGAACCGAGGCTGTTCTTCCAGCCCAGGCCCATTGCTTCGAGGGGGGCGGCTTCGGGCTCGGGACCGACCAGTTTCGGATCGCCCGCGCCGTGGCACTTGCCGAAGGTGTGTCCACCGGCGATCAAGGCGACGGTTTCCTCGTCATTCATGGCCATGCGGCGGAAGGTCTCGCGTACGTCGCGGCCAGAGGCGACCGCGTCCGGCACACCGTTGGGGCCTTCGGGGTTCACGTAGATGAGGCCCATCTGCACGGCGGCCAGCGGTGTTTCGAGTTCACGCTCGCCGCTGTAGCGCTTGTCACCCAACCACTCGGTCTCGCCACCCCAATACACGTCCTCTTCTGGTTCCCAGATATCCTCGCGCCCGCCGGCGAAGCCGAAGGTCTTGAAGCCCATCGATTCAAGTGCGACGTTGCCGGCCAGAATCAGCAGGTCGGCCCAGGAAATCCGGTTGCCGTACTTCTGCTTGATCGGCCACAGCAGGCGGCGTGCCTTGTCGAGGTTGACGTTGTCGGGCCAGCTATTAAGAGGCGCGAAACGCTGGTTGCCGTGGCCGGCACCGCCGCGTCCGTCCAAGATGCGGTAGGTACCGGCACTGTGCCAGGCCATGCGGATAAACAGGCCGCCATAGTGGCCCCAGTCGGCCGGCCACCAGTCCTGCGAATCCGTCATCAGCGCGGTCAGGTCCTTCTTCACTGCGGCCAAGTCGAGCTTCTTGAACTCCTCGGCGTAATTGAATTCCTCGCCCAGCGGATTAGATTTGGAGGAGTGCTGGTGCAGGATTTTGAGGTTCAGCTGTTTCGGCCACCAGTCGCTGTTCGACTGCGCAGCGACGGTAGTGCGGGCACCGTGCTGTGCGGCAAAAGGGCACTTGCTTTCGTTGCTCATGACGTGTTCCTCCTTGGAACGGTGACTTGACAATGTAATTGAGCCATCCTATCCAGAGCACATCCCGCCAGCAAGTGAATTTATCCAATGCCCATGATTGGCTTCCGCTATCACAGTTCGGCTCGTTGGCTTCAGGCATGGCTGGTATTTGCCAACGTCGCCGTGATTGAAGTCGGAATGCAAACGGCGCCAAGTTGCCACAAGCAGCAGCTAAAGGACGCAGCGCGTACGCCTGATGAATTCCCGCTGCCGCCTGTGCCACGCAAGGCAACTCCTGTAATACAGTCGCTGCCGGAAGTGACTCGCGGCGAGGCGGATACGTTCTTAGCTAAGCTGTTGACGGCGGTGGCGGGAGGTGAAGCATTCACGGCGCCAGACTGGCACGCACTGACGGCTAAGGTGGCGCAGGAGACGCAATCGCCCGAGGGCGTGACGCGGATTGCGCTAAACCCGATCTGCAAACATCCGCAAGTGTTCCTGGTGGCTGTGCGCGGCAACGGCGTCGAGATCCAAGTCAATCCGCTGCTGAAATGGGACATGCTAATGCGCTACCCGAAGACCAGGGCGGCGTGCGAGCAGTTGCTTGGGGCTTGACCGGTCGGTATCCTCCCTGCCTTATGACTCGATCTGAGCTTGTACAGCGTCGTGCGCAGCGCACGCGAGGCTTGAATGCCCCTGATGTAGCGATCTGCGTCGATCATCTGCTCGATGCGATTGCGGGTCGCCTTAGCACTGGAGGCTGGGTGGAGATCAAAGGCTTCGGCGCCTGGCCCATCTACAGCCGAGAGGCTCGCCAAGGTTGGAATCCCGCAACAGTAGCCCTGGTGCAGGTGCCAGCGAAGCGTACCGTGCGCTTCAAAGCTGGCCAGGATTTTCGTCAGCGGGTAGATCGTGGCTGAAGAGCGTCCTGAATGGCAGCAGCTTGAGTTGCTGATCGCCAATATCCAGAAGGATTTGGCGCCAGGTACTACGGTCACGCATAACGCAACCCTCCATGGTTACGACAGCGAGACCGACCGGCAAATAGACGTGCTGGTAGAGCAGCAGATCGGCCAGTTCCCGATGCGGATCATTTTCGACTGCAAGGACTACGCGCGGCCGGTTAACGTCAAAGGGGTGGAATCCTTCGCCGGCATGGTGAGAGACGTTCGCGCGCATCAGGGCTGCCTGGTGTCGGCAAAGGGATTCACGGTATCGGCGAAAAAGCTCGCCAAGAAACTCGGGATGGCGATCTACAGTCCCATCGACACGGCGCCGCACAAGTGGCAAGTGAAGGGGTTGGCACTGCCGGTGTTGTGCGAGTTTCGCGGCACGAAGATGGGGTTCGGCATTCAAGTCACCGGACCTATGCCGTTTCGGATGGAGAACGGCTTCTTCTATGATGGCGTGGTGCATGATGTCGAGGGCAACCCGCTGGGCACTTGTGTCGACGTGGCAGTTAGCCGCTGGAACAATGGCGAGTACCCTATCGAGGTCGGTGAGCACGAAAACGTGCCGATATTTCCTGTGTCTCCTTACGTCGACAATGGCTACGGGACGCAGGTGCAGGTAACGCTTACCGTGTCGCTCCTAGTCGAAGGCCGGCGCTACTTTGGCATGATGCCCATCACCGAAATCCGGGGGTTACGGGACGAGCACACCGGAGCCGTCGTTATGAATGCTTTCAAGACTCACCTTGTGAGTCCCGAGCAAATCGAGAGCGGCTGGCTGCGGCTCAAGGATGGCGCGGAGCCACCCAAGCCGGTAGCCGTCGTGATCACCGGCTTGGACTGCTGGGAGATTGAAGGCCGGAAGCTGCGGTAGCTTACCGCCGTAGCGTGCAGCACTACGCCTTCTCCGCTCTATCTTTCACGACGCTGCATATGAACAGTCGTTGCACGTCTGCTTTCCCTACGAACGAGCGTCAGTTCAGGGCACGCAACAGCCATACGGCGCAAGCCAGTCCCGCGCCGCTTGCCGACACAAAAAAAGAAGAGGGCCACGGCCCTCTTCTTCATTGCCATGTATCCGGCTGCTGTCGGGACTCAGGCAGCCTTCGGCGGCCAGTCCACTTTCGGCAGCGACTTCAGCGAGGCCTGAAGGTCAGCATCGGAGTAGGCGAAGTCCTGCATCTGTCCGGAGAAATAGTTCTCGTAGGCCGCCATGTCGAAGTGGCCGTGGCCGGAGAGGTTGAAGAACAGCGTCTTCGGTTCGCCGCTGGCCTTGCAGCGCAGCGCCTCGTCGATGCAGGCGCGGATGCCGTGGGCCGATTCGGGGGCGGGGATGATGCCCTCGGCGCGGGCGAACATGACGCCGGCCTCGAAGGTGGCCTTCTGCGGCACGGCGACGGCCTCGATCAGCTTCTCGTGGTAGAGCTGCGAGATCAGCGGGCTGTCGCCGTGGTAGCGCAGGCCGCCGGCGTGGATGCCGGGCGGCATGAAGTCGTGGCCCAGGGTGTACATCTTCATCATCGGCGTGAAGCCGGAGGCATCGCCGAAGTCGTAGGCATACACGCCCTTGGTCAGGGTCGGGCAGGACTCGGGTTCAACCGCGACCATGCGGATCTTCTGCGCACGCTTGTCGCCGGCCGCGGCATCGCCGAGGAAGGGGAATACGGCGCCGGCGAAGTTGCAGCCGCCGCCGCAGGGCGCGAACATCATGTCCGGATACTCGCCGAACTTCTCGAACTGCTTCTTGGCTTCGAGGCCGATCACCGTCTGGTGCAGCAGCACGTGGTTGAGCACCGAACCCAGCGCGTACTTGCTGCCCGGATTCGAGACGACGGCTTCGATGGCTTCCGAGATGGCGATGCCGAGGCTGCCCTGGTTGTTCGGATCGGCGGCGAGGATGTCGCGGCCGGTCTTGGTGCGCTCCGACGGGCTGGCCACCACGTCGCCGCCCCAGGTCTGCATCATCAGGCGGCGGTAGGGTTTCTGGTTGTAGCTGACCTTGACCATGTAGACCTCGACCGGCAAGCCGAAGGCCTGGCCGGCGAAGGACAGCGAGGAACCCCACTGGCCGGCGCCGGTTTCGGTAATCAGACGCTTGGTGCCGGCGAGCTTGTTCAGGTAGGCCTGCGGCACGGCCGAGTTGGGCTTGTGCGAGCCGGCGGGGGAAACGCCTTCGTACTTGTAGAAAATCTTGGCCGGGGTGCCCAGCATCTGCTCCAGGCGCCGCGCACGGCACAGCGGACTCGGGCGCCACAGCGCGTAGATCTGGCGCACTTCCTCGGGAATCGGGATCCAACGTTCGGCCGACATTTCCTGTTCCAGCACCGGGTCGGGGAAGATCGCCAGCATCTGCTCCGGGTTGACCGGATTGCCGTCGCCGCCCAGCGGCGGGTAAGGCGGGTTCTTCAGGTCGGCGGCAATGTTGTACCAATGCGTCGGGATTTCACTTTGGTCAAGCACGATGCGGGTTTGATCCATGTTTCTGTCTCCTCGATATTTGTCTTGGGCAGTTTTACCTGCATTGCCTGCTACGCTTCAATCCTGGTTCAGGGATGGGACGAAGACGAATGAACATTTGCATACGCCGTCGGTCGGCAAGTCCAATACCGGATACGGTACACTGTATGCAAACAAACAAGCCAATGTCAATCCCTGCGTGATGGTTTTTTTGCCATCCCGCCCGTGTGAGAATTCCCGCTGCCCGAAATGGACGAAAGCCGACCATGCAGACCGACGACGACTCCCTGTTTGAAACCCTGCGCCAATGGCGCGCTGCCGGCAAGCCCACGGCGCTGGCCACGGTGGTCAGCACCTGGGGTTCTTCGCCGCGCCCGGAAGGCAGCCACCTGGCGGTCGATGCGGCGGGGCATTTTATCGGCTCGGTCTCCGGCGGTTGCATCGAGGGCGCGGTAATCGACGCGGCGGCCCAGGTGATGGCCTCGGGCCGCCCACAGCTGCTGGAGTTCGGCGTCAGCGACGAGCAGGCCTGGCAGGTCGGGCTGGCCTGCGGTGGCCGGGTGCAGGTTTTCGTCGAGCCGGTCGAATGAAGCGCGCGGCGCTGGAGCGGATCGCCGCGGCGCGCCGTCTGCGCCAGTCGCTGGCCGTGGTGACGCGGCTGGGCGATGGCGCGCAATGTCTGCTCGATGGCGAGGCCTGTGCCGGCGAACTGCAGTTGTCCGCGGAGCAACTGGACCTGTGTTGCGATCTGCTGCGCGCCGGGCGCAGCGAACTGCTGCCCGGTGGCGACAGCTTGTTCGTGCGCGCCTATGTGCCCGCGCCGCGCTTGCTGATCATCGGTGCCGTGCATATCGCCCAGGCGCTGGCGCCGATGGCGGCTGCAGCCGGATTCGAGGTGGTGGTGATCGATCCGCGCGGCGCCTTCGCTTCGGCGGAACGTTTCCCCGGCGTGCAGCTCAGCGACGAGTGGCCCGACGAAGCCCTGGGACGCCTTGGCCTCGACGCCGCGACCGCGCTGGTCGCGCTGTCGCACGATCCCAAACTCGACGATCCGGCGCTGGAGCTGGCTCTGCCCAGCGCCCTGTTCTACATCGGCGCGCTGGGCAGCCGGCGCACCCATGAAAAGCGCCTGGAACGCCTGCGCGCCGCCGGACTGGGCGAACTGACGGGCCGCATCCACTCGCCGATCGGCCTCGATCTCGGCGGCCGCTCGCCGGCCGAAATCGCGGTATCCATCCTCGCCGAGCTGATCCAGGTCCGCTATCGGCGCGAGCGCGTGGAAACCGGCGCATGATCTTCGGCGAATTCCCGCTGGCGGAATGCGAAGGCCTGCTGCTGGCGCACAGCCTGCGCGTGGCCAGCGGCGCCATGAAGAAGGGGCGCCGTCTCACCAGCGCCGACCTTCAGGTTCTTGCCGCTGCCGGCCATGCCAGCGTATACGGTGCTCGCCTCGCCGCCACCGACCTCGCCGAAGACGCCGCGGCCGCAGCGGTCGCCGCGCTGCTCGAAGGCGGGGGCATCGTCGCCCGCCGCGCCTACACCGGGCGCTGCAACCTGCATGCGACGCAGCGCGGCCTGGTCACCATCGATGCCGATATCATCGGGCGGATCAATCGCATCGACCAGACCATTACCGTTGCCACGCTGCCGCCGCTGACTGCCGTGCGGGCCGGCGCGGTGGTCGCCACGGTCAAGATCATTCCGCTCGCCGTGGGCGCCGATGTCATTGCCCGCTGCGGCGAACAGGCCGGGCAGGGCGGGGCGCTGGGCTTGCTGCCCTATGCCGAAAAGCGCGCTGCGCTGATCGTCACCGAGCAGCCCGGCGACCCGGCGAAGAACTACGCCACCGCCGTCACCAGCAGCCGGCGCCGCATCGAGGATCTGGGCTCCCACCTCGGTCTGGTGCAACGCTGCGCGCACCAGCGCGAGGCCGTGGCACTGGCCCTGCGCGAAGCCCTGGCGGCCGGCTGCGATCTGCTGATGATCGCCGGCGCCACGGTACCCAAGGATCGCGCCGACACCATTCCATCCGCCATCGTCGCCGCCGGTGGCGAGATACTCCATTTCGGCATGCCGGTGGAGCCGGGCAACATGCTGCTGCTGGCACGCATCGGCGCCGTGCCGGTAATCATCCTGCCTGGCTGCGCTCGCTCGCGGCGCAGCAACGGCCTCGACTGGGTGCTGCAGCGCATGCTGGCCGGCCTGCCCGTGGGCGCCGCCGAAATCATGGCGATGGGCGTCGGCGGCCTGATCCGCAGCGCGCCCGAGGCGGAAGAGGATCCCGATGCGGCGGAACCCGTGGCGCAGCGCATCGCCCCCGGCCGCCGCGTGGCGGCGCTGGTGCTGGCCGCCGGCAGCAGCCGGCGCATGGCGGGCAGCAACAAGCTGCTGCAGCCGGTCGGCGGCGTGCCCATGGTACGGCGCGCGGCCAACGCCGCGCTGGCCTCGCGTTGTGCCGGCGTGGTGGTGGTCACCGGTTTTGCCGCGGATGCGGTGCGTGAAAGCCTGGCCGGTCTCGACCTCGCATTCGCCCACAACGCCGCGCACGAATCGGGCATGGCCTCGTCGCTGCGTACCGGCCTGCAGGCCTTGCCGGCCGACACCGATGCGGTGGTGGTGGTGCTCGGCGACATGCCCTGCATCGATGCCGGGCACATCGACCGCCTGGTCGCCGCCTTCGATCCGCGGCGCGGCCACATCGTGGTGCCGATGAGCCAAGGCCGGCGCGGCAATCCCATTCTCTGGCCGCGCGAATTCTTCGCCGAAATGCAGCAGGTACAGGGCGACATCGGCGCGCGCGAATTGCTGCAGCGTCATGCCGATCGGATCGACGGCGTGGCCTGCGACGACGCGGCGATCTTCGCCGACGTCGACACGCCGGCTGCACTGGAATCCCTGCCGCTGTGATGAAGGCCGACCTTCTCTCGTTGCGCAGCCAGTTTCCGCTGCTCGCCGCCGCGCCCGGGCTGCACTATCTCGACAGCGCGGCGACGGCGCAGATCCATCGTGCGGCGCTCGACGCGGTGATCGCGCACGAAACCACGAGTCGCGCCAATGTCATGCGCGGCACCTATCGTCTTGCCGAGGCCGCCGACAGCGCCTACGAGGCGGCACGGCAAAGCGCGGCACGCTTCCTTAACGCGGGATCGGCCGACGAGATCGTATTCACTGCGGGTGCCACGGCGTCGCTCAATCTCGTCGCCCAGGCCTTCGGCAATACACTCAAGGCCGGCGATCGCGTGCTGATCTCGGTCGCCGAGCATCACAGCAATTTCGTGCCCTGGCAGCTGCTGCGCGAGCGGATTGGCATCGAGCTGGCGCTGATCCCGGTCACCGCCGACGGCGAACTTGACCTCGCGCGTCTGCCGGAACTCATGGACAGCCGCTGCCGCCTCGTTGCGGTCACGCAATGCTCGAACGTGACCGGCGCCTGGACCGAGGTCGCCGCCATCGTCGTCGCCGCGCGCAAGGTCGGCGCCCGGGTCCTGCTCGACGGTGCGCAGGCGGTGCAGCACGGACCGCAGGACGTGCAGGCGTTGGGCGTGGATTTCTACGCATTCTCCGGGCACAAATGTTTCGGTCCCGGCGGCGTCGGCGTGCTGTATGGCCGCAGCGAACTGCTCGCCGCGATGCCGCCCTTCCTCGGCGGCGGCGGCATGATCGCCGAAGTCACGCCGCAGACCACGACCTGGGCCGCGCCGCCGCAGCGCTTCGAAGCCGGCACGCCGCCCATCGCCCAAGCCACCGGGCTGGCGGCGGCGCTGGACTGGATGATGACGCTCGACTGGCCGCAGATTCACGCCCGCGAGCAGAAGTTGTGTGAACTCCTGATCGAAGGTCTGCAGCGCATCCCGCAACTGCGCCTGCTGGGTCCGGCCGCCGCCGCGTCGCGGGCACCTATCGTTTCCTTCGACATTGAGGGATTGCATCCGCACGACATCTGCCAGGTACTTGACAGCCAAAACCTAGCGCTGCGCGGCGGCCACCATTGCGCCCAGCCGCTGCTGGCGGCGCTCGGCGTCGAGGCCTGCACGCGGGCCAGCATTGCGCTCTACAACGACGAGGGCGATATCCGGGCCTTGCTCGACGGCCTTGTCGAAGTGCAGCGGACATTGGCATGAACGAGGCCAGCGCCCTCTACCAGGAGGCCATCAAGCAGATGGCCCAGGCCGCCCATGGCCAGGGCCAACTGGACGGCGCCACTGGCGAAGCGAAGCTCGACAACCCGCTGTGCGGTGATCGGGTGCGCATGCAGGTTGTGCTTGATGGCGGACGCATTGCTGCCATCGTCCACCAGACCAAGGGCTGTTTGCTGTGCCGCGCCGCCGCCTCGCTGGTCGGCCAGCGTGCGCCGGGCAGTGACGAAGCCGGCATTGCCGCAACTGCCGACGCCCTTGAACACCTGTTGCGCGATGGTACGCCGGCGCCGGGCCAGTGGCCCGAGCTGGCGCTGTTCGAGCCTGCGCGCGCCTATCCCAGCCGGCACAAATGCGTGCTGCTGCCCTTTCGCGCCCTGCAGGCGGCGCTGCGCAACGCCGCAGCGGCATCATCCACCGGAGACCATCGTGGCAAATAACGACGAACGCAAACTGCTGCATACGCGCACCATCACCTGTCGCGCCTGGCGGCTCGAGGACGGCTGCATCGAAGTGGAGGCCACGGTGACCGACCTCAAGGGCCAGGAAGTGCCCTTCCGCTCGCGGCCGCCGGTGCGTCCCGGCGAACACATGCACGACATGTCGGTGACGCTGGTCATCGACGACTATCTGATCAAGGATGTCCGCGCCGACACCCGCACTGCGCCCTGGCCGATGTGCGGCGGCGTCGACGCGTCCTACCGCAAGCTGATCGGACTGCGCATCGGCGCGGGCCTGTCGAAGGCACTGAAGGAAAGGCTGGGCAACGAGGACGGTTGCACCCACCTCAGCGAACTGGTTACGCAGGCGGCCAATACCTACATGCAGGCTTCATGGCCCGACCGCATCGGCCGTCAGATTGCCATCGAGCCCGACCCGCGGCGCTGGGAGCCGAGGAACGCACCGGCCTTCATCGGGCGCTGCCACGCCTGGCGGCAGGATGGGGCGACGGTGGCGCAGGAGTATCCCGAGTTGGTGAAGCCGAAGGAATAGCCGGCCCCAGGGAAAAGGATTTCATCGAAGGCCGTTGCGCAGGCAGCGATGACCAGCCCGTCGCGGCAGGTCCCCGTGGTCTCGTTCCTGAACGAGGATGCCGAGCGCCAGGCGGGCTCCTCTTGTATGCTTCACCCATTCCGTTTCCTTCTCTGTCCGCCATGGCTCTGACAACCCAAGCCCGCAATGCCGCACAAGACCTTATCTCCTTCATCGACGCCAGTCCCAGCCCCTGGCATGCGGTGGCGAGTCTCGAGCAACGATTGCTGGCGCAGGGCTTCATGCGGCTGGAGGAGGGCGAGCGCTGGCAACTTGCGTCGGGCGGGCGTTATTACACGGTGCGCGGCGGTGCCTCGCTGATCGCCTTCGTGACTGGCAGCCGGCCGCTGGCGGAAGCCGGCTACCGCATCGTCGGCGCCCATACCGATTCCCCCGGGCTGCGCGTCAAGCCGCAGCCGGCGCTGGGCGGCGACGGCCTGCTGCGCCTGGGCGTGGAAGTGTATGGCGGGCCGATCCTGGCCAGCTTTACCGACCGCGACCTGAGCTTGGCCGGGCGCGTCGTGCTGCGTACAGTGACCGGGCCGCAGACACGATTGCTGCGCTTCGGGCAGCCGTTGCTGCGCCTGCCCAACCTGGCGATCCACATGAACCGCGAGGTGAATGAGCAGGGCCTGAAGCTCAACAAGCAGACCGAACTGCCGCTGATCCTCGGCCAGTTGGGCGAGGGCGAGGATGGCGGGACCCGCCTGCGCGCGCTGCTGGCCGGCGCCGCACAGCGCGACGCGGCAGACATCCTGAGCTGGGAACTGGCGGCCTATGACGTGCAAGGCGGCTGTCTGTGGGGCGCGGACCAGGAATTCATTGCCAGCCGCCAATTGGACAACCTGGCCTCCTGCCATGCCGCGCTGGCCGCGCTGATGGCGACGCGGCAGCCGGCGGCCACCTGCGTGGCGGCGCTGTTCGATCACGAGGAAGTCGGCAGCGAGAGTGCGGCGGGCGCCGGCGGCAGCTTCGTCGGCGACGTGCTGGCGCGCATCGGCCTGCAACTGGGGCTCGACGGCGAGGACAGCCGGCGCGCCATGGCGCGCAGCTTCTTCATCAGTGCCGACATGGCGCATGCCTACAATCCGAATTTCCCGGCGGCCTACGAGCCCGAGCACAAGGTGCTGGTGAATGGCGGGCCGGTGATCAAGACCAATGCCAGCCAGCGCTACAGCACCGGGGCGGAAACCGCGGCGCGCTTCATGGGCCTTTGCGAGCAAGCCGGGGTGCCGTACCAGCAGTATTCCCATCGCAGCGACCTGGGCTGCGGCAGCACCATCGGCCCGATCGTCGCCGCACGGCTGGGCATCGCCAGCGTCGATGTCGGTTCGCCGATGTGGGCGATGCACAGCGCGCGCGAAAGCGCCGGCGCGCATGACCCCGCCTACATGATCGCCGCGCTGACGGCGGCATTTGACAGTTGAGCTTGCCGCATTGAACACAGGAGATATTTCGATGGGTATCGATCCGCTGCCGCTGGATGATGAAACGATCCGCATCCTGTCCGGCGTGACCACCGCGACGCTGACCACGGTGCTGCTCAAGAAGGGGCTGCGCAATGTCTGGATCCGCCGCGCGCGGCCGCTGCATGCCGCGCCGCGGCGCCTGGTCGGGCGCGCCTTCACGCTGCGCTTCGTGCCGGCGCGCGAAGACCTCGCAACACCGGCCTCCTGGGCTTCGCCGATTTCGACGCGAGCGGCGATCGAAGCCATGCCGGCCGGCTGCATCGCCGTGGTCGATGCGATGGGCGTCACCGACGCCGGAATTTTCGGCGACATTCTCTGCTCGCGCATGCAGAAGCGCGGCGTCGCGGCGCTGGTCACCGACGGCGTGGTGCGCGACCTCGAAGGCGTGATGGGTACGCAGCTGCCGGTGTGGTGCCAGGGCACCGCGGCGCCCGCCTCGGTGACGGGGCTGACCTTCGTCGCCTGGCAGGAGCCGGTCGGCTGCGGCGGCGTCGCGGTGTTTCCCAATGACGTCGTAGTGGCCGACGCCGACGGCGCGGTACTGATCCCGGCCGCGCTACTGGACGAAGTCATCCCCGAGGCCGTCGAGCAGGAGCGCCTGGAAGGCTGGATCATGAGCCAGGTCGCGGCCGGCGTCCCGCTGCCCGGGCTGTATCCACCCAACGCCGAAACCAGGGCGCGCTACGAGGCCTGGGTGCGTACGCAGCGCTAACGCTGCCTACTTCGTCTTGCTGAAATCCGGCGTGCGCTTTTCCTTGAAGGCGGTGATGCCTTCGCGCGCGCTGTCGATGCAGGCGGAGAGGCCGAAGGCCTTGTAGCCGACTTCCAGCGCTTCGGCGAAGCTTTGCGCCGCGGCGGCTTCGAGGATGGCCTGCTCCATCAGGGCGATGCATTCGCGGCTCAGCACCTGGCCGCTGGCGGCGCGGGCTTCGACCGGCTCGATGTTGACCTTGACCGGCGCGTCGCCGATCGGCCTGACCTTGCCGGCAAGCGCATCGACGCGCTCTACCGCCAGCGCGATCAGCTGCTCGTAGTCGTCGGCCAGCGCATCGATGATGCCCAGTTCGTGGGCGCGGCTGGCCTTGAGGCGTTCCGCCGTGCGCAGCATGGCGTTGAAGGTCGGCGTGGCGTGCGGCCAGCGCCGATAGGGCACCACCATGGCGCCGATGCCATGGACGATACCCAGCGTGACTTCGGGCATCTGGATCCAGGCGCGCTTCAGCGCGACGATGCTGTGGCAGCGCGCGGCGAGTTCGAAGCCGCCGCCCAGCGCGATGCCGTTCAGCGCCGCGACCACCGGCTTTTTCATCCGGTCCAGATGCACCAGCAGGCGCGAGCAGTCGCGCGCGTACTGTTCCGAGGCCGGCGCATCGCCCAGCATGTCGACGAAGCGGCCGATGTCGCCGCCGGCGCAAAAGGCCTTGGTGCCGTAGCCGGTGAGGACGAAGCCGGCAACCTTGGGATCGTTCTCGAAGCGGTGGATGACCGAGAGGATCTCGTCGTTCATCTCGTCGTGCAGCGCGTTCATGGCTTCGGGCCGGCGCAGGGTGATGACTTTGACATCGCCGAGGTCGTCGACCAGGATGTGGCGCAGGAAGCCCTGGTAGTCGGCGAAAGGCTGTTGCGGCATCGGCATGCCGG
This sequence comes from Betaproteobacteria bacterium, assembly GCA_028065725.1. The sequence continues at coordinate 21,737 of JAPTVL010000150.1, read as the reverse complement.
GGCGCTCCTTGCGCAGGCGCATCAGGGCGCGGCCGCTGGTCGGTTCGCCCAGGGTGCGCATCAGGTCGAGCGGGCCGTTCTTGAAGCCGAGTGCGAGGCGGCAGCCGAGGTCGAGGTCGGCCGAATCGCCGATCTTGCGGTCGACGATGTCCACGCTTTGCGAGAACAGGATGCCGAGCAGGCGTTCGCGCACGGCCTGAGACGTCTCGGAACCGACCTCGACGCGCTTGCCGGGCGGCACCGTGACCCAGGTGTCGACCGAGCGGAAGATCGGTGCCGGCGTGTAGTGGTCGCCTTCCATCTCGGCCTGCAGGGTGTTGGTCTCGGTGATGATCGGGTTGCCGTGGGCCAGATTGAGCACGAAGAAAGGGCCGGCATGGACGAACTCGGCGGCGACGCTGTCGACCTCGGTGGCGGTGGCGCGATCGAGCAGCAGGGCGGATTCGTTGCACCAGTTGTCGAAAATGCGGTCGAGCATGAAGCAGGCGACGTCGGCCGTCACCAGCGGCACCTTGCCGGTCACGCAGAAGGCCCAGCGCAGGTACTCGACCACCGCCGGGTCGGTCTTTTCCCAGCGGATCACTTCGACCGCCGGGTTGCGCCAGGCCGGGGCGAAGAAGTGGGTCACCGTGGCGCGGCGCTTGTGCCAGAGTTCGGAGAAAATCAGCTCGGCTGGCAGGGAACTGGTGTTGGAGGTGATCAGCGCATCGGGCCCGACCACGGCTTCGATCTGGGCGAAGATCTTGCGTTTCAGCGCCAGGTTTTCCGTGGCGGCTTCGATCACCCAGTCGCAGTCCGCGATGTCGGCATAGTTCAGCGTGCCGACCAGATTATTCAGTACTGCATCGGCATCGGGTTGGCTCATCTTGCCGCGGGCCACGGCCTTGCGCGAGTACTCATGGAAGCGCTGCAGCGCCGCGTCGATGGCCTTCTGCGAGACGTCGACCAGATATAGTTTGAGGCCGGGTAGGGCGCTCTTCAGGTAGTAGCCGATGTCGGGTCCGATGGTGCCGGCACCGATCACGGCGACGGCATGCGGCAGGGGGCGGGCAGGGGTGGCGAGCAGGGGATTGGCAAAGCTGGCGGTCATGATCGGTTCCTGTGTATGCGGTATACAAAAAATTATCCGATATTCTTGCCGCGCGCACAATCGGTTTGAGTTCGAACCATATTTTTACGCAGACCGAAAGTCGGCGCTGGCGGCACGGCGAAATCGCGCTGCTAGGCGGCCGGCCAGTGCGGGGTGGCGATGCCCTCGCCGAGGTCCGCCGCGACCAGGCGGCGGCGCACTTCCAGCAGTTTCTCGATCAGCGCCGGCTCGGCGCGGGCATAGGCGCCGGCATCGGGCGTGCGCTTGACCACCACGCCGAGCAGTTCGGTGATGGCGTTGCCGATCGAGTTCTGGCTGATGGTGACGATCAGCCTGCCTTCGTCGTTGCGGTAGATCAGCTGCTTGAAGGCCGGCTGCCAGCGGATCGCATTCGCATATCTGGCGTCCTTGATGCAGCGCTCGCGTACCATCTTGGCCGTTTTCAGGAAGTCGTTGTTGAACTGCAGCCGGGCTTCCACTTTCTCGGGAAAATGAATGTCGCGCGGCAGCGGCGCGTTGCGCGTCGATACCTGGGTGAAGAAGGTGCGGTAGAAGTCGATGAAACCCTTGAGCAGGATGTCGTATTCCTTCCAGAAACCCACCTCCTTGAGTGCCGCTGCACCGCCCTGGACTTCCCAGCTCGGCAGGCCCTGCGGATAGCCGGTCAGCGCGAGGCGGCCGCTTTGCTCGGTGCAGGGTTTGAGCATCTGCAGATCGAGTTCGGCAAAGAAGGCGCGGTACACGTCACGCATGTGGGCCTGGAACAGGGAATGCTGGCCGCCGTCGGTCAGGTTCGGATTGTCGGCGTCGGCCGGCGGCGCTTCGCGCAACTGCTGCAGATCGAAGACGATGAAATGGTTGTGCAGCATGCGGATGCTTGGCACGCCGGGCGAGGTCAGCGGCCAGGTGGCATCCAGGCTGGCTTCGCCGGCCAGCACCAGGTGACGGGCCGGGTCGGGATAGCGCTCCAGCATGAACTCGACGATCACCTGGTTCATGCGGTTCCAGACGTTCTTCACGGCATCCGGCACCTGGGTGCGCCGCACCGGACGGCCGAGCGGATCGAGGATGGCCTGCGAGGTGTCGTAAATGATCGAGCAGTCGAACTCGTTGCTGTGGCCGAGTGCCTTGCGGTAGAGCAGCAGGCCTTCCGGATTCCGCAGCAGGCCGTTGTTGTGCACCAGGTCGGCGAGGTTTTCGGCGCTGTTGAAGAATTCGTTGGGCTTCATGCCCTCCGGCACGTCAAGCGGGATCGGGCGGAATGGAGTGACGATCTCTCTGGGGCCGGGCTGCATGAGCGGGCGCTCCGAAACGGGTTTGGTGCGGCAGGGATGTCGCAAATCAAGACGCCGGCCGGGAAAATCCGACCGGCGTCCCGGGTTCAGGCGGCGATTTTTTTCTGTCCTTCGAACAGGCTGACGACCGCGGCGGCCACCTGCTGCGAGGCATCGGGATAGGCGCCATATTCCAGCAGTTGCAGCGCCTTTTCGCGTTCTCCCTGCTGGGCGAGGCTCAGCACTTCGCCGGCGCAGCGATGGAAATGGCTATGGCGCGCCTTGAGTACCGCGAAGGTTGGCGTATTGCCGAAACGCTCGCCGCCGATACCGTTGAGCCAGTAGCCCAGGGGGCACATGTCGTCGCGGGAAACCTTGTCGACCGAGAGTCCCTCGCGGCTTTCGCCCTTGATGTAGGCGCGCAGGCGTTCCTTCCATTTGAGGTGGGAGTCGATCGCTTCCTTGCCGTCGGAGGCGATGATGAACATCCGCGCCAGCAGCATCTTGACCCGCTCCGAGGCCTTGATGTAATCGCCGCCCTGCAGCAGCTTGGTCGCCTTGTCGGTCTCGCCTGCCTGCGCCGCTGCCAGCACATCGCCGGCGCAGCGATGGAAGTGGGCATGGTGAGCCTTCATGTCGAAGAAGGTTTCGGAATAGCCGAACTTCTCGCCGCCCGTATCGTGGATCCATTTGCCGAGCGGGCACTGGTCGTCGCGCGACACCACCTCGACCTTGAGCTGCTCGGTACTGGTGCCGTTGATATAGGTTTCCAGGCGAACTTTCCATTTCATGTGGGCGTCGACTGCCGTCTTGAAATTGAGGCCCGCGACTTCCGCACCCTTCTCATCCGCTCCCGGTTGTAACGCTGCCGGCGCGGTGGCGGATTTGTCATCTCCTTGCAGAATGCCCTTGAACCAGTCCAGCATGCCCATCATGTACTCCCTCCCTTTTTTTATTTTTTTAGTCTAGCAGCGGCGAAATCTTCGCCTATTAGATTTGTCATACCGGGACATAAGCATTTTTTGCCGGTCGGAATAATTCGCAATTCGCTTTCGTCAAGCAGGCGGATTCCCCCACCGGGGCGCGTGAAAACAGCGGCCTGCGGCATCGCACCGGTCCGGAGCGAAGTTCTGCCGTGCGGGAGTTCAGACCAGCAGTTCGCGCAGTCTTGTCTTTAGCACCTTGCCGGTATTGTTCTTGGGCAGGGCATCGACCACGACATAGCGCTTGGGCCGCTTGAAGCGGGCGATGTTGGCCAGGCACAGCGCGTCGAGTTCCGCGTTGTCGGGCGTCGCGCCGCGGGCGACGATGAAGGCCACCACGATCTCGCCCCATTCTGCATCGGCCTGACCGACCACCGAGACTTCGCTGAGCGCCGGGTGGCGCAGCAGCACTTCCTCGACCTCGCGCGGATAGATGTTCGAGCCGCCGGAAATGATCACGTCCTTGCTGCGGTCCTTCAGCGTCAGGAAGCCGTCCTCGTCCATGCTGCCGACATCGCCGGTGTGCAGCCAGCCGTGGCGCAGGGTATCGGCGCTGGCGGCGGGATTGTTCCAGTAGCCGGCCATGACTGTGTCGCCGCGCACCAGGATCTCGCCGATTTCGCCCGTGGGCAGCGGATTGTCGTCGGCATCGGCGACCCGGATCTCGACGCCGGTGAAGGCATGGCCGACCGAGGCCAGGCGTTCCGCGTAGCGCGGATGCGCCGTGTCGGCATGCAGCGCCCGGTCGAGGCAGCTGATGGTCATCGGCGATTCGCCCTGGCCGTAAATCTGCACCAGCTTGTTGCCGAAGCGTGCGAGTGCTGCCTTGCAATCAGCCACGTACATCGGGCCGCCGCCGTAGACGATGGTTTTCAGGCCGGCGCAGTCATCCGCGCCGGGATGATCGACCAGGCGCTTGATCATGGTCGGTGCGGCGAATATCGTCATGCCGCGGTGCACCTGCAGCAGCTCGTAGATTTCCGCCGGATCGAAGCCGCCCGAGTCGGGCACCACGTTGAGGCCGCCGCGGGCGACGTGGGGCAGCATGTAGAAGCCCGAGCCGTGCGACATCGGCGCGGCATGGATGATGGCATCGCCGGGCGCAATCCTGTCGACGTCGGAAAAATAGTTGAGCAGCGCCGCCATCAGGTTGCGCATGGTCAGGATTACGCCCTTGGGCCGGCCGGTGGTGCCGCTGGTATAGAACAGCCACCCGGGGTCGTTGGCGCTGCGCGCTACGACGGCAATCGGCGCCGCGTCGGCCAGCCGCGCGCAGGCGGCGCTGTCGGCATCGATCACCCCATCCAGGCCCGGGACGTCCAGCCCGGCCAGCGCCGGATAGAGATCGCTGCTGGCGAAGCACAGGCGGGTGCCGCTGTCGGCGAGAATGAATTCGAGTTCCTTCGGGTGCAGCTTGGCGTTGATCGGCACCACGACCAGGCCGGCGTGCCAGCAGGAGAACATCAGTTCGAGGTAGGCGGGGCAGTTCTTCATCACCAGCGCGACGCGGTCGTTGGCTTGCAGCCGCGCCGCCAGCCCGCCGGCGATGCGGGCGACGCGCGCGCCCAGCTCGGCGTAGTTCGCCAGCAGGCGCCCGCCGCGGGCCAGCGCGGGGAGCTGCGGATGGATGCGCGCGGCGCGCGCCAGCAGGTGGGCGATGTTGATGCTCATGTTTGGCTGCGAGGCAGGCTCGGCGTCACCAGGCTCCGTGCGAAGACCATCAAATATAGCGCGAAGGATGCCGCCCAGAGCAGGGCGGAGGCGCCGATCACGGCATTGCCCAGGTCATGCACGCCGGCCGCCAGGCGCAGCAGGGCGGCGACGAACATCAGCGCATAGGCCAGCAGCAGGGCGCGCGGCACCACCAGCGGACGGCCAGTGTGGCGCAGGCTGACCCGCGTCATCAGACCCAGCATCATCAGCCCGAGGCTGCCGACGGTGAAGGCATGCAGCCAGGTCGCTTCGGCGACGATGCCGGTCAGGTCGGCGGCGGCCTTGAGAGCGAAGGCGAATACCAGCCAGGCGAAGCCCAGGTGCATGACCAGCAGCAGCGGCACCTCGGCCACGCGCCAGCCCTGCCAGCGCAGGCTGCGCCAGCCATAGAGCAGGGCACAGGCCAGGGCTGTGCTGCCGGTCCAGGCCGGCGCTGCGCCGGCGAGATCGCCGGCGGCGAGCAGCAGCAGGGCGGCCAGCCCGGCCGCTTCGAGTCCCATGATGAACGGCGCCTGCTCGCCGCGGCCTTTCTCGCGCAGCACATTGCCGGTGAAGATCGGCGCCAGCACGCCGCCCTTCAGCACGTAGAGCACGACGATGGCGTAAATCGCCAGGCGCAGCGCTTGCGCGGCGAGCGGGTGATTGCCGCTGGTCGCCGCATGGTAGTAAAGCAGATTGGCGGCGAACAGTGCCAGCAGGATGGGCAGCAGCAGCAGGTAGAGCCGGTTGCCCACGCGCAGCAATTGCGGCGTCAGCATGCCGAGCAGGGCGGCGTAGAGCAGGCCGTCGGCCACCGCCGGCAGCGGCGCGGGCAGCCAGGCCGAGGTCCAGAAAGCGACGCGGCCGGCCAGCCACAGCGCGACCAGCAGCATCAGCCGACCGTCGCAAATCTCCTCGGTACCGGCCCAGCTCGGCAGCGCGGTGAGCACGATGCCGGTGATGATGGCCGCGGCGAAGCCGAAAATGAATTCATGGCCGTGCTGCAGCTTGAGCGGAACGGCATCGTTCGGCAGTGGCCAGAACCCGAGCAGGGCGCCGAGCCAGGCGGCGACCAGCAGCGGCGCATACGACGCGCCAAGAAAGTAGAAGGGCCGAAAAGCGCTGGCCCACAGCGGCGATGAGGTCAAGGTTCTTGATTTAGTTCTTCGGCCAGCAGATCAAAATCATGGGAAATACACAAGTCATGCAGGAAGGAGGCAAACGATTCACCGCAAAGACTTGTCTTTAAGCCATACAGTTGATACGCGTGAGTCACTCCGAGCACGAAGACGGTTCTGTCCGACATTGCAAATCAAGCGGCGAGCGGTTCGATGGCGTCCAGCGTTTCCTGCAATTGCTCTTTCGCCACCTGCAAGTCGTATAGGGATTGCAGGTTGAGCCAGTATTGATCGGACAGGCCGAAGTAACGCGACAGCCGCAGGGCTGTGTCGGCGCTGATCGCCCGCTCGCCGTGCACGATCTGGTTGATGCGGCGCGGCGGCACGCTGATTTCCTTGGCTACCCGGTATTGCGAAATCCCCATCGGCTCCATGAAGTCGTGCAGCAGAACTTCACCGGGGTGAATGGGTGCAAAGTCACGTCGTCCCATGTGCGGCCTCGCTAGTGTAGTGCTTCGTTATTCTTTGAACTGATGCGGCTGTTGGCGCGAATGACTTTCTGGAGAATGTCATTGGCCTTGGCAGTCCAGATGAAGGGCTTTGGGTTCTGATTATGCACGGCGATGTACTCCTCGATGGCGGTGATCAGTTCAGGCACGCTGCGAAACACGCCGCGCTCGAGGCGGTCTGTGGAAATGCTGCGGAAGAACCGTTCGACCATATTGAGCCAGGAGGCGGACGTCGGTGTGAAATGGATATGGAACCGCGGATGCTTCTCCAGCCACTCCATAACCTTCGGATGCTTGTGCGTGGCATAGTTGTCGCAGATGAGATGCAACGCCTTGTCCTTTGGCGTCTCACGGTGAATCTGGCGCAGGAAGTCCAGCCACTCCGTATGCCGGTGACGCTGCGCGCAGCGGGAGATCACGGAGCCATCGAGCGTACTCATTGCCGCGAACAAGGTAGTCGTGCCGTGGCGCTTGTAATCGTGGGTCATCGTTTCCGCCCGGCCCTTCTTGAGCGGCAATCCCGGCTGGGTGCGATCCAGCGCCTGTACTTGGCTCTTCTCGTCGCAACACAGCACGAGGGCGTGTTCGGGGGGCGACATATACAGGCCGACGATGTCTTCGAGCTTCTCGACGAACCTGGGATCGCGCGACACTTTGAAGGTCTTGACCAGATGCGGCTTGAGCCCGTTGGCTCGCCAGACCTTGAGCACCGAGGTATCCGAGATGCCCAGCTTCGTGGCCAGTTTGCGCGTGCTCCAGTGCGTCGCACCTTCCGGTTTCTCCTGCGTCGTCATGCGCACTATCTCTGCCGCATCAATTGTCGGCTTTCGCCCGCGCCCAGGGCGATCACTGCCGATCGCTGGCATCCCGCCACTGGCAAACCGGTCTCGCCACGTGATCACCTGTCCGCGACTGATGGCAAGTCGCCGTGCAATCTCGTGATTGCTGACGCCATTCGCCGCCAGCAAACAACATTAAGCGTGACCATTTCCAACGCAACCCCCTGAATCGCCGTCCCAGCGTAGCTGTGCTAATTATTTGTTTTTCTGAGATTTCAAGACTCTTGATTTGGATTCAAGAGACTATTGTCAGAAAACAATCACCGATTGATATCCAGAAGAAAGTCCGTAACATCGACTTCCATCAACGGCGCGGGTTTCGGAGTTTCCAAGAATATCTCGTGGTCTGTAACAACCAGGGGCAAACCGCCTGATTGCCTTTGGGGCGTCGAAGAAAGTCTGTAACAGAGTTAGCGACCGTCGGCGTTTAGGATGAAGGATACTGCCGGATCAGGCATTGGCAAGTTATTTGCAGCGCAATATTTGTCTGCTCTTCGATCCCGGAAATAGACTTCGCCATCGCTGGCGTGACAGTGACGCGAGTCCTAAAATTCCTTCATGTGCAATCGATATGTCTCTCCGGATCAAGCAGCCATAGAGCGGTATTGGCACATCGGCAGGCACAATCAACCGCGATGGGCAGATGAAATCTTTCCGCGCGCACAGGGTCCGTTCATTCGCCGCGCTGGCAACGCAGCTGAGCGCCAGCTTGTTGTCGGGCAGTGGGGGCTGATTCCCTGGTTCGCCGAAACGCCAAAGCTGACTTACTCGACCAACAACGCCCGTTTCGAGGGAATCGCGACCAAGGCGTCCTACAAACAGTCGTGGCTGCATGGCAAGCGCTGCATCATCCCGGCCTGGTCGTTCGACGAGCCGTGTTGGGAGACAGGGCGCAATGTGTGGTGGAGCTTCCGTCGCGTCGATGGGGCGCCGTGGGGATTGGCTGGACTGTGGAATGACTGGACCGACAAGCAAACCGGCGAGGTGATTTCCAGTTACACCATGCTCACGATCAATGCTGATCACCACCCATTGATGTTGCGCATGCATCGGCCTGACCCGAAGTTCCCGCCAGATCAGCAGGACAAGCGCAGCGTGGTAGCGATTGAGTTAGGCGACGTCGATACCTGGCTGCAAGGCTCCATCGACGACGCAACAAAGTTGATGCGCGTGCCATCGGTCGATGCGATCCAGACAGTGCCAAAGGAGTAATAGTCTTGAGGGGATCCGCGAATCCATCTCGCGGTAGGGTTGTTGACGCTCACTGAAAATTGATTATTTGACGCCGCTGTGCGCGTTGAAGATTGACCAGTGAATTTAGCCTCCGCTGCTCAACGTTTGAGCAGGGTAGATGGGGCGATTATTTGCGCAATTTCTTGCGCTTGTCGCGTTGTGTCATTCCCTTCCGCCTGCTCCGTCCGTTGGTTTCCTAAATGGCCGACCACAAAGCTAGGCTGGCTCACGCAATGAGCCTCACTAACGATAGCCTTCATACAACTGCCTTGAAGCTATGAGTGGAGCCCGCCATGGAAATCTTTCTCCCTGAACTTGTCACCGCGCCGTTGCGCGCAGGTGCCTCTGCCGTCCTGTCTAACGCGCTGATTAACGAGCAACTCCTTTTCGCCAGCCACTATGCAACGCTCGCCGATCTGATTGACTGGCCCGCCGAAATTCAGGAACGCATTCAACGGGTGCGCACGCGCTACGAATCACATCAGGCGCTGCTCAAGCTTCTGGAATCGTTGCGTACGCAGATCCCCATGCCGCTTTCAGCCGATTTGGCCATCAAATTGGCTGAGGGAATGGAAATCCACCTTGAGCAGCACAAGAATCCTGCCTTCTATCGCGATACCTGCCGGAAAGAGTGGGAACGCTACAAGCCACTCGAAAGCAATGCCAACCGGGATGATGAAGAAAATCCATCCAGCCGGCTCCATCGCCTGGCCGATCTTCTCGGTTTGACCCCGGTAGAGCGGCGTCTGCTCATTCATGCCTTGCTGTTCTCGATCATCCCTGCCTGGGAAGTCTTCACCCGATTGATGCATCAGCACCGGCGCTGGCGCTCCGTCTTCTGGACCACCATGCTCGACGTCAGCGAAGCCGAACTGGCCAGGGCGCTCTCCAAGAACGGCAAGCTCGCCAGCTCGGGGATTCTTGCCACCGACAATGGTCTCCCAACGCTGTCGAACTATTGGACCGACCTAATCATCAAGAAGGAATCTTCCTTCCTCCAGGCATTGATACAGCCGATGGTGCACAAGGCGTCCCCCGACGGCGTATCGAGACTGCCTGAGGAGGACTGGGAGATTCTGGGCGCCATCCTGAAACAGACGACTCCTGGCATCAGCGTCCTGATCTATGGCAAGTCGGGTGTCGACAAGCGCGATCTGGCACATAGGGTGGTGGATAGTGTTGGCGGGACTGCGTTCAGCCTCAGTGGCGACATTCCCGAGAAGGATCAGCCGGCGGCCATCATGCTGGCCAATGCCGTCCTCGCTGAAAAGTATTACCCGGTCGTGACCCGCCCCCGACAAGCTAAGAAAACACGCTTCAAGTCTGCCGCTGATACGCTGCCTTTCGCCCGCCCCGTATTGGTGATTGACCGCGCCCCGTCCATTCTCACTCGCACCGCATCCGGCCTGCTCGCACTTTTTGGATTGAGTGATGACGAGGGTGACGACAGCGCCAAACCCATCGATGAGCAACTCCTCACCGAAAATCCCATCCCCACGATCTGGCTCGCGCAGGATGCCAGCCGGCTGCACCGGGACACGCTGGCAAACTTCCTGTTTCATGCGGAAGCCTTGCGTGGCACACGGGCAGATCGCATGGTGGCAGTGGAGAATCTCATATCGTCCATGCCGGTAACCAAGGCCCACAAGGTGGAACTCGCCCGACTCGAAGGCATTTCCGGACAGCAATTGCGTTCCGCCCGACGTCTGGCGGAACTGTCCGGCGATAAAAGCCGCAGTGAGTTCGGTCGGCGTGTCGTAGTCGCTGCGATGCGCAGCCAGAAGGCCATGCAGCGCCGCACCAAGGACGAAGCGCGCATCCCCGTGACCCAGTACAGTCTCGACTTCATCAATGCCACCGGGCGTTTTGGTGCGCCGCAGATCCTCAAAGCACTCACGCTGCGTCCCCAGGCAAGCGTTTGTCTGTACGGCTTGTCCGGAACCGGCAAAACTCAGTTTGCTGAGCATATTGCAACCCAGCTGATGCGCCCGATCCTGATCAAGCATGCGTCCCAGTTATTTGATAAGTACCTCGGCGAATCCGAAAAGCGCATTGCCGAGGCGTTTGACGAAGCCGAAGAGGAAGGGGCCATTCTGCTCCTGGACGAGGCCGACAGTTTTCTGCGCGATCGGAGGCGCAGTCAGCACCAGTGGGAGGTTTCAACTGTTAATGAGGTATTGCAGCGCATGGAGCGCTTTGAGGGGATATTCATCTGTACGACGAATCTATATACCCAGCTGGACATTGCAGCATTGCGCCGATTCACATTCAAGCTGGAGTTTCTTCCCTTGACGCTGGATCAGCGCTGGGCGATGTTTTTGAATGAGACAGGATTAGGCGGCAAAACCCTGCCCAAACAAGTCCAAAGTGCCTATGAAGAGCGGCTGCTGCTGATGCGTGATCTGACGCCTGGGGATTTCGCGACGGTCAAGCGTCAATGCATTCTGCTGGGTGAGCAATTGACGCCGGAGGAGTGGATGGAGCAACTGGATCTTGAAGTTACTGCGAAGGCGCGATCAGCGAGTGACGAACGCTTCCGAGTAACTGAATAAGATCGCAGTCGATCGAGGGTGTCCGGAAATTTCCTCTTGCACGCGTCAGTGCGCGCTACACCGCATGACAATCGACACCCTGGCCCAAAGAAGGGCTATGCGGTATTGACCTTCAAAGAGCGCAATTTCGACTACCACTACCCTATCTACATCTGGTTGGCATTATCAGTCGAATGACAGGTACTCGGCCTGAACGGCCATTGGGTCCTTGCTGCTTGAACGACAGCAACAACGCGTATTGCTGCCGTTCATCAATTCACCGCCAAAGAGATCCTGGGTGACAAATCCAAGCGACAGCTTCTCGGAAATTGCTACTCACCCAATGTGCCCTTTGCTGCCATTCCGGTTTCGATGATTCCAACGGCAGGTAACTGAGTGGAGCCCCATATATTGATGCCGCCAGGAATGTATTGAGTAACGTTAGATGAAGGATGCTGTTCGCCTGCGAGTTCAATAGCAGTGGGTTCAGCACCAAGATGAAAAGGCAACGCGCGCGGGAAGCAGCGACGTTTAGCTGATTCTTGCTAAAAGCGAAATCAAGATATCTGGGTGAGCGTCATATTTTGAGAATTTCAACAGCCTGCTAACTGCTTCCCTTTAGGGGTCACTTATATCAGCCGGAGCACCGTTAGCCGATCTTTCGGAACCTCGATCAGCTCAGAACACGAAGTTCCCCGGTATCCGGATCCAGCTCAACCGTCGATCCGTTGTCGACCGATTTGGTCACATCAAGATCGAAGCCAGCAAGCATTGTCATACCTGCCATTGCTGCTCCCTGGGCCAGAATCGTATTCACCGTATTAAGAACGATGGCCATCGGCGCCATATTCCTCGCTTTCATCTCGTGAAGCATCCAGGCGGTCGCGACGCCCCCTTTTGCCGTATCGAGAATAAGGATCTTGTCGACATACGACTCTCCGGCGAGTTTATGGGTCGGGCGGGAGAATACGCCGTTGATGCGGTCAAGGTCGTACCTCGCCGAGAATCCGTCACTGGCAACGAGCACTTTTCCGGTGACCTTTTGCCCCATCACATGTCTCGCCTTCAACGTAGTCATTTCAGTTCTCCAAATTCAGCAGCATCAACGCAATCCTTCATCGAGGCCAGCATCGGTACATAGCCGTAGCCCTCCAAGATATTGACCAGCTTGGCACTATTCGTAGCCAATCTGCGCCAGCCGTTGGCCTCGCTCATTTCGCGGGCGTAAGACTGGTAGAAGCACATTCCCGTCAATACTGTCCCACCGGCTGCTTCAATTGATTCCGTGTAGCCAAAGCGATCCGAATCCGGTTTGACCTGAGGGCTGGTGGTAACCATGAGCGGTCGCTTAAATTTTCGGCCTTGGCAGAGTCCAGCCAGGTCTCGAAGTTCATACAGACTAAGTTGCGGGGCCGAGAAAACGACGATGTCGATTTGCTTGTCGGCGGCATAGCTCTTCTTCAGGTTTCGGATATCGCTTTCACCAACCCGATGTCCGATCGGCAGCTGATCCCCGCCTACATCAGCGAGGGAGTGTGCCTCAGGAGTGATACCGACCAAGTGAAACAGGGCCGTCGAGCCGAAGCTGGCCATTGCCGCCCCGAAATGCTTGATTTCATCGGAAGTCGGATACCGGTCAAATCCATCAACCACCGGAACCTGCCAATAGTTTCCTGAAAGGCGGCCAATAATTGCGCCTAGGGCGCCCCAGTCGCTTAGCTCCCGGGGTGTCCAATCGAGTTGAATGCGCAGCGTTGCCTGCCGATGGCGCTCCAGGTGATAGCCGTATCTTGGTGTCCGTCCCGTCAGACCCGCTGCCAACGCCGACGGACCTCCCTCAAAGTTCGATTTCGCGCCGCCAATCGAATTCGTATAGATCACGACACCGGTGTCACCGAAGGCCACATGTTCGCCACGTGTGGCGGCGACAACGGTTTGGTAGTTGATGCAGGTATCAGTCATGCTGACACCCAGGCTCCGGAATGCATTGATCGCTCGACGTTCCAGAGTGAGCATCCAATCCGCCTGGCCCAGTTTGTCAGCCTTGGTGAAATCCGTGCCACGCGGATCCGTGATGGTCGGAATTCGAACCCCCATTTCACCAGAATCCGCCAAATTCTCCAGCCATTTGACGCCAGCTTCTCCCAAACTCTCGGTATCGGCCATGATGTGGGCCTGGGTCACAGGTACGAAATCTTCTGCGCCAAAAAACCGACCTACCTGAATCTGATGCTCAATAGCCTGCTTGGCGACGCGTCCTTGCTCCCCAGCAAGGATTGATTTCTCTTCTTCGTTTAACTTCATGGCTCTCTTTCGCAATTCAAACCTGAGGGAATGGATTTGAGTTGAAAAGGCGTCACGACACCATATACGTGCCTGACGCCTCCGGCTGCCCGTGTGCTGGCCGCAACTACTTCTTGTACGCGGCGGTGTAATAGCTGAAGTCTGCGTACTTAGATGCCGGCAAAGGATCTTTCATTGCACCAAACTCAACAAACAGTTTGGTAACCGAATCAAGCATTCCCGCAAAGCTTCCATCGGCCATTTTCCCGGCCCACTCCCCGTTGCCAAGAATGTCCATGGCGCCGAAGTTCGCAGTCATGTCTGCGGCTTCCATTTCGCCTTTGTAGTACTTCGTCAGCAGCGTATTGATCGATTCTTCCTTCTTCGTCCGAAGCATCTCGTTGGCGGGCCCCCAAGCGGCGATCAAGCGACGAATCAGATCGGGATTCGATTCGAGAATCTTCTTATTTGTCGAATATGCCGTAATGACGTACCCGGCACCCTTCGACGCAAACTGACGTGCTTCTGCAAGCAGCTTCGACGTTTTCGCCTCGCGCGCCCTGAGATTGAACGGAACCCAGGTCGAGAGAGCAGCCATACTTCCGGTTACGTAAGAGGTAACCGCATTTGGCATGGTCTGACTGACGATCTCGATATCTTTTGTCGAGTCGAGCCCAACGCTCTTGAGCGCCGTGTGCAGGAAAATCTGACCAGTTGTACCGAGAGTTGTTGAGATCTTCTTGCCCTTGAGATCTGCAAGTGTATTAACACCCGCATCCGCGCGTCCAAAGATCTGGCCACCCCATTCAACTGTGTTTGGCAACACCACAACTCCCTGTCCACGTGCAGGAAAATTGTGGGTCACTCCACCAGTGGAGAATACGTCGACGCTACCGCCTACAAGCGCTGAGAACCCCTCGATACCGGTATTGAATTTTGTGAAAACCGGGTCAAGGCCCTCTTTTGCCCAGAGTCCATGTTCCTTCATCAACCACATTTGGCTGTCGCAGGATGGAATATGCAGATAGCCGACTCGAATCTGTTTGGCCGTTTGCGCATAGACGTGTCTAAATGGACTTGCGGCAAGCATTGGGGCAACCGACATGGCCGCCATTTGGCCAAGGGCTTTACGACGTGAAGGTACGTTGTTCATAGATCTCTCCTTTGTGGGTTATTGTTCCTCTGCTGCAAGCTCCTGCTGCTTCGCGTATTGCTGCATACTGACCTCCTCCAACTCGAGGCGTAGCTTTTGAAATTCCGGGGTTGCTGTGAGTTCCGGAGTTCGTGGATAGGGAAATGGCACATCAACGACCCGAAGAATTCGCGACGGACGTGCAGAAATAATCAAGATTCGGTTGGACAGAAAGATCGCTTCCTCGACTGAATGAGTAATCAGAAGCACCGTCTTTTGCTCCTCGGTCAGCACTTCCATCAACTGCAACTGCAATGCCAACCGTGTCTGTGCATCCAAAGCGCCAAAGGGCTCATCCATCAACAGGATGTTGGGATTCACTGCATAGGCTCTGGCAAGAGCGAGTCGCTGTCGCATCCCCCCCGATAGATGCTTTGGATAGGCGTTCTCAAATCCGTTGAGGTGCATCAGCTTGAGATAGTGAGATACGATTTCGTTGCTATTTGATCCAAGCTTTTTGTTGCAGGACAGTGAAAGTCCAAACTCGATATTTTTTTGGACTGTCAGCCAGGGAAACACACCGTACTCTTGGAAGATCACACCTCGATCGCTTCCTGGGCCTTTGATCTCAGCGCCGTCAAGGGTGATGCTTCCTGTGTCTGGAGTAACAAATCCGGCCAGCATCTGGAGCATGGTGGTCTTGCCGCAGCCCGACGGACCGATGAGCGATACGAACTCACCTTCGGCGAGTTTGAATGACACATCCTCGACAACCTTCACGCTGCCATGATCACCGTGGTAGGTTTTCGAGACGTTTTTGAAAACAACGCGCTCTCGCGTTTCCTGACGTTGAGTGTTCATTAGATCGACTCCTGCCACGTTAGTAGATGGGCGGTCGCATAGTGCAGCAACTGGTCCATGATGACTGCGACCGTACCGATCATGATGATTCCGACGAAGATCACAGGAACTTGAAAGAAGTTTTGGCCATTTACGATGACTGCACCCAAGCCTCGTTCTGCGGCGACAAGTTCTGCCGCTACCAGCGTGGTCCAGCACACGCCGGTGGATACGCGAAATGCTGTAAGTACATGGGGTAAGGCCGCCGGAACGATGATCCGTTTGAAGATCTCAAAATCAGTAGCGCCCAGCGCCTTCGATACACGGATATAGATCGGCGGAATCATCTTGATCCCTTCGTAGATCACGATCACGCTGCTAAAGAACGCCGCATAGATGAGAACGGAAAGGCGCGCGGGTTCGCCTATACCAAAATAGACGATCACCAGAGGAATCAAGGCAATTGGCGGCAGTGCCCTGAAGAAGTTGATGACCGGATCTATGAATGCGCGAACGGTTTTGTACCAACCGAGAATAAATCCAACGGGCATCGCTATTGCCAACCCGCAAAACACACCTACGACAACCCGCCGAGCCGAGAGGAGGATGTCAAGCCAAAGTTCCTTCTCAGTCATCTGCACAATCAATACATTGAGAACTTCCCAAGGCGCCGGCAAAAGTCCTCGATCAAACAGGTTCAACCACCAGATCACGCCCCATACCGCGCCTAGCGTCAAGAATGACGCGACTCCGGCCAGCATCGTCATTGTTGCGAACCCTCGCTGGGACCTTGGTCTGTAGTGCCTTGGTGCAATGTCAATTGGCACGATGGCCTCCTCTCTATAATTGGCTTAATGAGAACTTGCTTAGTTACCCTAGTCCTCTTAAGCTATATAGCTTTAAAGGACTATAGATGCTCGCCATGAAAAGTGCAATAGCTGGCATTGGTGCGGACCCTAGCTCGTCGCGTGCGACGAGGGACTCAAGGCGGAGTGCCGACGAACTTGAGCGGCTACGCGGCGCATTGGAGCGCCTTTCGACGAGCGATGAGCCACGTCATAGCAGGCTGCGTCGGGCGATGCTGAATCTGATGGCGGATGGCCACTGGTTGCCTGGTGACAAGCTTCCGCCGGAAAAGGATATTGCGGATGCCGTAGGTCTTAGCTTGGGTACGGTCCAGAAGACATTGACCAGACTCGCGGCAGACAATGTTGTTCAGCGCAAGCATGGTCATGGAACGTTTGTCAGTCCAAGCTCCCAAGCAGAACAGCTCCTCCACTTTCGCTTCATTGGCGATGATGGCTCGGCACTGATGCCCGTGTATGCGGAGGCGCTGGATTGCACGGCGACGTTGGCGGACGGCCCTTGGGCCGCCTTTCTCACCGGTTCCCGAAAATTCATTCGCGTTCGTCGGCGCATCAATGTATCTGGTGAATTCGATTGCCTCAGCGAGTTGTTCATCGATGGAGAGCGATTTCGCGCCATCCTGGCCATGCCGCTGAAGGAACTGAATCGGGTGTTGATTCGCACCGTTCTGGCAGAGCGCTTTAATGCCCCCACGCTCTCCGTTTCGCAGCAAATCCACGCGACGGAGTTCTCGACCGAGATAGGAAAGCTGCTGAAACTGCCGGCCAAGGGTCGATTTGGCTTGGTGCTTGAGGTTCGCTCGTACACCCATCAGCAAGCTCCCCTTGCTTTCCAGCAAATCTACATTCCAGGCAATGTTCGTCATCTCGAACTGCCAAGCCGGAAGGTGATGCATACCTGACCTTTGGATCTTCAGGCCCGAATCTCGGCGTCGCAACCGAGGTGACGGCGAATCCGGAGAATTTCGTCGCCCATTCTGGAGAACCGCTCGTCAGTCATCTCGACGGCAGGATTCTCGGTCCCGAGCGAAGGGTTGTCGTATTCGACTACCAGCTCGACGAACGACGGGGCAGGCCCACCCAGTACTGATGGCAGTTTTGCCACCAGGTCCTCCAGAGTCGCAATGCGCTGCGAGGATTCAAATCCGCACGCAGTCGCCATTGCCACCATATCGGCGTGCCGAGCCCCCGGCGTATCAAGATTTCCGAGGCCGGCAAACTGAATGCTGTTGTTGAAAACGAAATGGAAAAGATTTTTCGGTCTGGCGTGAACAATTGAAACCAGCCCACCGAGTTCCATCAGGAGACTGGCATCACCATCAAAGACGAAAACCTTGCGTTCAGGCCGAGCCAGAGCGAGCCCAAGACCGATAGAGGCGGCCCCTCCCATCAAGGGAACACAGGCCATAGTCAGCGGATTGAGGGGCAGCTTGTCGAGCGCATTCATTGCGCCCATGGTGCAGACAACAATTGCGTCTCCGCGATGGGTATCAAGCAGTTTGCAGGCGTCGAGAGTTTTCATGGTCGTGGCTTTCTCGGGTTCGTTCAGAGGGACTTACCAGCCAACAAAATGGCCGACGATCAATGCAGTGGGACCACTGCGATCGCGTGAGGCTCGCCAGGCCGCTTCGATGCTGGGTAGATCTTCTGGACCCTCAAGGCGCCAATAAGGGACGCCCAATGTTTCCAGCAAGGGCTCCAAAAGGAACACCACTCTGCGCTTCGAGTCGCGGGGATTGCTTCCCAAGTTGGAAAACTCGCGGCCAAACTGCCCGATCACAAAGAACAGGGGCACCTTCGAATCCAGGCCCAGAGCGCGCAAGCTGTTGATGCCTGCATACAATCCTTGGTTCTGGACGATCACCGCTACTTTCTTCCCGCCGGCGTACAGACCACCAGCAACCTCGATCGCCTGATCCTCAGTCGTGCAATGAACAACCTTCAGTCCTGATTCGCCCCCATCAAGGATTTGATGAAGCGCGATCTGAACCATGTCAGGAACGGTGGCCACGTATTCGATCCCGCACCGTTTGAAAGCATCAACCATTGCCTGCGCGGGTACGGAATACTTTGAATATTTCTTCATTGGACTTTCTTGGACTGATGCGGACATGGTGACCTCTGAAGTAGTCATGCGCGGCGTGCGCTTTCGAGAATGAAATCGGATGCTTTCTCCGCGATCATTACCGTGGGAATGTTTGTATTTCCGGAGACCAGCGTCGGCATGATTGAGCAATCAACCACTCTCAGGCCGTCGATGCCATGAACGCGCAGCGTTGAATCAACGACCGCCATCGAATCGCTCGCAGGCCCCATCTTCGCTGTGCCGGAAGGATGGAAGATTGTTGTCCCATACTGGCGGCAATAGCCAAGAATTTCATCATCGGTCTTGACGTCTGGACCGGGTCGAAACTCTCGCTTCATGTACTGGTTCATTGGTGCGGAACCGGCCACTTTTCTCGCAAACTTGACGGCCGCTACGGCAAAGCGTTTATCCGTCTCCGACGAGAGGTAGTTCGGTTGAATCGCCATGGAGTCAATCGGGTCTGAAGAACGAAGTTGCAAGGTGCCGCGCGATTCCGGTCGAAGCTGACAAACTGAATAGGTACAGCCCGAGAATGGGTGCACCTGACCGGCGGCGTGATCAGCCGAGAGGGTTGCGAAATGAAACTGCGTGTCGGGCGTGGAGCTTTCTCCAGGAACTGCCCGACAAAACATCCCCCCCATATTGATGCCAATGGCCAAAGGACCGGATCGATTCCAAATCCACTTCAATCCAATCTTTGCTTTGCCGTACAGCGAGTTGAGCTGGTCATTGATAGTGATCGGCTGGCTCACTTCATACATCAATCGAAACTGGAGGTGGTCCTGGAGGTTTTCGCCAACGCCGGGAAGATGCTGACGGGATTTGATTCCGAGCTTCCTGAGGTGATCTGCGTTGCCAATGCCTGCGAGCATCAATAGCTGAGGAGATTGAATGGCACCGGCACTCAGGATAACTTCCCGATTCGCCTTGACCACTATTGATTGGCCCCGTTGGTTGTAGTGCACACCGGTGGCTCGCTTTCCGTCGAACGCAAGACGAGTCACTTGCGCATCAGTCTCGACCGTCAGATTTGTCCGGTTACGAGCTGGCTTCAAATAGGCAACGGCTGTCGAACAACGAAAACCCTTACGGGTGCTCAACTGAAAATAGCCAACACCTTCCTGATGACCATCATTGAAGTCATTGACATGAGGAACTCCACAAGCTCCAGCCGCCGCAATAAATGCATCGACGAGCTTGTCGCCGCTCGGAACGGAAGTCGCCCACATCGGCCCATTGACGCCTCTTGTTTGTGATTCGCCAAGGTCATTGTGCTCAAGCCGTTTGAAGTATGGCAAACACTCGTCCCAGCTCCAACCGGGATTGCCCAGTGATGACCAAAGGTCGTAGTCGTACTTCTGGCCCCGGATGTAGATGAGTCCGTTGATCGAGCTCGAACCTCCAAGAACGCGGCCTCGTGGCCAATAGACCTGACGATTGTTCAGATTCGGATCGGGCTCAGTTTCAAAGCCCCAGTTATAGACCTTGTGAAACATGGTCTTTCCGTACCCGATGGGGATGTGTATCCATGGATACCGATCAGCCGGGCCTGCCTCAAGCAAGCAGACAGAATACTTTCCGCTTTCACTCAATCGGCTCGCTAGCGTACAGCCGGCCGAGCCAGCACCTACGATCACGTAATCGAAATTGCGCATTCAGCGGTCTCCTCATCTTTATAGTGGTGTTGGTATGCAAACCAGAATTGCTAACCAACCGTATATGTGCATTAATAGACATGCACTGATGGGATCTCAAGCGATCATTTGGTATTCGCTGAATTGTGGACCTAAAGATAAATTTTCGTCTCAAAAGTAGAGCCATGAAGAATAACCACGACACTATTAGTGATAGCAGCACGAAGGACAACGAAGCCAGAACGCTTCGTGTTTTGCAGGTACTTGAACTCGTCTCGTCATCCACCCAGCCAGTAACCCCATCTCAGATTGGAATGCGCCTGCAAATACCCAAGGCTACACTGGCTCGGATCGTCGATACCCTGGTTGAGAGCAATCACCTGATGCGACTCGTGGGGGAACGTGGACTGATACCAGGCCCACGCTTGGCTCAGTTGGCGCTTCAGACTATCGGCAACAATGCGTTCAAGAGAACCTGCCGGGCTGTTCTTCGCTCCTTGGTTCAATCACTCGGTGAAACGTGCAACCTGACGGCTTTGGATGGTGATCAGGTAATTCACGTTGAGCGTGTTGAAACAACGGAGCCATTACGGCTGAACATCGTGCCGGGCTCGCGCCATCCCCTGCACTGCACCGCAGGTGGGAAGCTCTTCCTTGCGCAAATGAACCTTCTTGAAAGGCGAGAGCTATTGGACAGGCTCGTCCTCACCAGGATGACACCACGGACCATTACGGATCGAAAGGCGCTCGACCGAGAACTTGATCGACTCCGAGAAAGAATGGTCGGCGAGGACAAGGAAGAGTTCGTTCGCGGGATGGTTGGAGTGGCGGTCCCAGTGATTAACCCAGACAAAAAAATAGTGGCTGCGCTGGTATGCCACACCGCCACAGCGCGGATGGGACTACCTGAGTTGATCGGATTCCTGCCAAAAATGAGGGTGGCAGCAAATCAATTGTCCGAGCTCTTCATCTCGAAGAGCGCCAGCTAGGATCCAACTAGACCAGAATCGCCGTCAGCTTTACGGCGTAATGCAGACGCCGCTTGCTCAGTACAGCAATGGCAGCAATGGCCGATGACCAGCCGTTGCGGGCAGTGGCTCAGTTTGGATGAACTACCGCTCGCGCCCTACGGCGACCCTCATCTACGAGACATGGAGGACTGGTCTACGTCTAAAAGCAGTTCCTCAGGACAGCGTGCATACCTCGTTGGCAACCTGGTCGTAATTGTCGAGGATATGCCTCATCACGTGGCACGTCTGAACAAAATCAAGCTTCTCCAGCCCGTTCAGCTTTTCCTGGATTCTCCCCCGCCGTTCCTTATGATCTTCAACCAGCGAACGCAACCGAGCTTGGTGCTCTTGGCTATTCAGCCAGCGCTGTAGAGCATCAATGGCATCGACTTCTTGTTGATATGCATACTCGCCATTCGCCCTGCGATGGGCGAGCACTTGGGGGCTGATCCAACCATTCCACCCCTCAAGAAGGAAAAACTCTGCCGTGCCTGTCGGCGCGCGTTTAAAACTACCCAGCTGTGCGCGTTGAATTTTACCCAGGGGCTTTAGCCGCCCGTCATAGGTGGGGCTGTGGATAAGTGTAGCGCATTCTCTGGACGGTGATCTCCTTCAAG
>JAPTVL010000462.1 GCA_028065725.1 Betaproteobacteria bacterium | reverse complement strand
AGAGCACCGGCGACTCTTCGATCAGCGGGTCGATGCGCTGCTTGGAGTTGCGCTTGGCCATCTCCACGGTGGGCCAGACCGCCATCATCGGCCCAGGCGCGTGGTGGATGACGTAGCCGATCCAGTTCGAGCCGGTTTCCGTGGCGCCCACCTGTGCGCCTTTCATGAACACCACGCGCTCGACCGGCGAGGTCGGCGACAGGCAGTCCATGATCGCCTTGAGATACGGCGTGCGGCTGGTGCGCCAGCGGCCCGGCTCGGCCGAGGACTTGCTGGAGAGCATCCGGTGCCGGTCGGCCCACTCGGAGACGGAGAGCAGCGGATCGGGCGTCAGTCCTTCGCGCCAGGCGCGCTCGATGGCGTCGAAGCCCTCGTAGACGAAGTCGTCCATCACAAATTCGTCGGGAACGAATTTGGACGCGCGCCAGCGCGCCCGGCAGGGTGAAACACAGGGATGTGTTTCATCAATCGACGCGGACCTTCAGTTCACCGAGCTCGGCGAGGTGCTCGCGCACCGCCGCCTCCAACGCGACGTGCAGCGTGTGCGCGTCCATGCCGAGCCTGGCCGCCATCTGCGCCGAGATGCGCGCCGGCCAGTTGAGCCAGGCGTCGCGCTCGGTGCGCGCGAGCTTGAACACGTGGGCGATGGCCTGGTTGCGATCGACCAGCTCGCCCTTGAGGCGGGCGAGGCGCACCTTGTTGGTCTGCGCCTTGACCACCTCGTTGACCGTGCGCGCCTGCAGCAGCGACGTGCCGCCCGCGGGTAGCCCGGCGGCGAGGTTCGGGGCCGGATCGTCCGACACCCGCACCTTCGCGGCTTTGGCGCCCGTTCCCTCCTTGGGCGGCTCGGAGTTCCTTGCCCAGTCGCGGTCGGCCTTGTCCGGATCGATCGTGCCGTCCGCCTCGGGCGTGATGCGCCCGGCGCGGATGGCCTTGTGTACGGCGGTGTCCGACACCCCACGGTGGCGGGCGTAGGCGCGAATCGACAGTCCCATGGTCTCCATCAAGCATTGGCGCCGTCCCGCTCGGATTCCGCTTGGCTTCGCTCGGGAACAGCGCGTTCATGTCATCACCATCAACGACACCCCGAGGAGAAGCACATGACCGAGCAAGCCGAAAAGGACATCGACCGGCAGCTGCAGCAGATCGCGCTGGATCACCTGTTCATCGACACCCTGGAAACCCGCAACAGCGACCGGCTGGACTTCCACGAGGTCAGCGTCTGGGCAGTCAAGAGCGCCTTGATGGCCGCCTACCAGGCGGGCCGGCAGGCCGCGCGGCAGGGCTGAGAAAGCAGCGGAAAGCGCTTGGCTTCTCCAGAGAACAGCGCGTTCATGACCACACCATCAACCACCACGAAGGAGCATCGAATGAGCACCATCCAACTCACCCCCGCCCAGCACGCCATCCTGGCCTACGCCGTCGAGCACACCGGTGGCAAGATCGAGTGGTTCCCCGACAACGTGAAAGGCGGCGCCCGCAAGAAGGTGCTGGACGGCCTCTGCAATCGGGCCCTGATCACCACCATTGGTCCCGACTGGTTTGTCGCCGCCGACGGTTACGAGGCCCTGGGGCGCCCGCGTCCCGCGCCGGCGCCGGTGGAGGCAAACACGGATCTCGAGGCGGAGGTCGCAGCCGCCGAAGCCACCTGGGCACCGCAGCGCGCCGAGACCAAGCCCCGCACCCGCGAGAACAGCAAGCAGGCCCAAGTCATCGCGATGCTCCGGCGCCCGGAGGGCGCGACGGTGCGCCAGATCTGCGAACTCACCGGCTGGCAGGCGCACACGGTGCGCGGCACCTTTGCCAACGCCTTCAAGAAGAAGCTGGGGCTGACCATCACCTCGGACAAGCCCGAGGGCGGCGAGCGCATCTACCGGATCGCGTGATTCGAGCGGAATGGGAAGCCAAGCAGAAAACGCTTGGCTTCCCGCGCCGGCAGCGCGTTCATACGGGTGTCGCAACCATCCACGCCAAGGAGCACAGCATGAAACCCACCCGCGCCATCCTCACCCACAGCAACTACGACGCCGACGACTACGCCTACCTCACCGCCAAGGGCTGGAGCGATGACGAAATCCTGGCCCGCTGGAGCGAAGAGGCTGCGCACGGCAACGGACCCTGCCACTGGGAAAGCGCGTCGGCCCGCGCCAAGCTGGCCGCCGTAACCGGTCGCCAACAGACGACGCGAGATGATTGAGATTGAGCTTGGCTTCCTGATCGAACAGCGCGTTCATACGTGTGTCGCAACGATCAACGAAGGAGACAACGATGACCACAGCCAAAACGATCCCCGCCACCCGCAACGAAGCCTGGGGCTTCTGGGGCACGATGGACGCGCACGCGCAAGCCGCCTGGCCCATCGCGATGAACGCCATCTCCGACGCCACGGGACAGCCCTTCGAAGCGGTGCGGGCCTTCCTCGACAGCCGCCACGGACGCCACTTCGCGGACGAAGTCCTCAACCGCAAGCATGCGGGCCATGCCCTCCACGACGCGATCCGCGCCGCCACCCGGCAGTGGATGGAATGGACCATCGGACGCCGCACCAGTAAGGACTACGGTATCCCGCGCGGGCTTCCTTATCTGACCGGGTTCGTGATTCACTGCGAGATCGTCGAGGAGGAAGTCGCCGCCTGATCGAACGCCAGGCCATCCGATTCGCGGGTGGTCTGCTTGCCCGTCCAGTCCTGCCAGCGCCGCACGATCACGTCCGCATACTTCGGGTCGAGTTCGATCAGGCGCGCCACGCGCCCTGACTTCTCGGCGGCGATCAGGGTGGTGCCGGAACCGCCGAAGGGGTCCAGCACCACGTCGCCGGGACGACTCGAATTGCGGATCGCCCGTTCGACCAACTCCACCGGCTTCATGGTCGGGTGCAGGTCGTTCTTCTGCGGCTTCTTGATCTGCCAGACGTCGCCCTGGTCGCGGTCGCCGCACCAGTGGCGCTCCGCGCCCTCGGGCCAACCGT
This sequence comes from Betaproteobacteria bacterium, assembly GCA_028065725.1. Next base: position 4,249 of record JAPTVL010000462.1, on the reverse strand, counting down.
AGAGGATCGGCTCGTACTGGCGCTGGTAGTCGGCGCGGCCCAGCGTGAAGGTGTTCTTCGCCCAGATGATGAACGTAGACCAGTGGCCGCCGGCAGAGCGGAACGCCGCCTGCAGGGTGTCGAGCTCGCTCGACGACATGGCGACGTAGATCGCGCCGCGGGTGTGGGCAACGAGCAGCGACAGCGCGTCGTAGAGAAAGTCGTGAAAGCCTGCGCCGAGCGCGTCGTTGAGAATGGGACGGTGCTTGCCCCGCAGCTTGTCCTTGGCGCTGTTGGCGTAGTTCACGTTGTACGGCGGATCGGTGAAGACCATGTCCGCCCGCTCGCCGTCCGGGAACAGCTGCGCGTAGGCCTCTGCCGCGGTCGCATCGCCGCAGACCAGACGGTGCGGCCCCAGCCTCCAGACGTCGCCCGGCTTGGACACCGGCTCTTCCGGAATCTCCGGGACGGCGTCGTCCTCGGTCTGGCCTTCGTGCTCTGGCTCCTCACCGGCCAGTAGCTCGGCCAACGCATCGGCATCGAAACCGGTCAAATCGAGGTCGAAGCCTTCGTCCTGCAGTGCCTCAAGTTCGATGCGCAGTAGCACATCGTCCCAGGTCGAGAGCTCCGCGAGCCGGTTATCGGCGAGCACCAGCGCCCGGCGCTGCGTCGGCGTCAGGTGATCGAGCACCACCACCGGCACGGTGGACAGGCCCAGCTTGCGCGCGGCGGCGAGCCGCCCATGGCCCGCGACCAGCACACCGTCGGCGCCGACCAGGCAGGGATTGACGAAGCCGAACTCGGCGATGGAGGCCGCGATCTGGGCGATCTGCTCGTCCGAGTGCTGGCGGGCGTTCCGCGCGTAGGGCAGTAGCTTGTCGATCGGCCAGTGCTCGATGCGCTCGGCGAACCAGTTCACGCGGCCGCCTCCGCCGTCTCGCCCAAGCGCTCGGCCGAGACCTCGGCGAAGGGCTGGCCGGTGGCCGCGAGCACGGGCTCCATGCCCGGGTGGTGCTGCAGCCAGCGGCGCAGCGCGACGTCGACGTACTCGGGCGCGAGCTCGATGGCGCGGACCCTGCGGTCGGTGAGTTGCCCGGCCAGCAGCGTGGTGCCGCCGCCGGAGAACGGCTCGAAGACGATCTCGCCCACGTCGGTGTAGGCCTCGATGAAGAACTTCGGCAGGCCCAGCGGGAATACGGCCGGATGGTCGATACCATCACCGATGCGGCCGCGCTGGCGCGTCACCTCGACGACGGAATCCGGGATGCGGAACTCCTGCGTGGGCTGTCCGGCGTGGTTCCATTCGCCGACCTTGCCATCCTTGGCGCGCATCGCGGTGGATGACCCATCGGCGCGCAGATGCGTCTCGTGACCGGCCCACTTGCAGGGCACGATCTTGTTCGGCTTGCGCGCCTGGCGGTTGAAGTGGAACACGAACTCGTGGCGCGGCGCGAGGCGCCCGGCCCAGTCGCCGGGCACGGTCACCGACTGATCCCAGACGTACCAGCCGAAGCGGCGCCAGCCCTGAGTGCGCATCCATTCGATCCAGCCGTCCCAGTACGGCTGCCACTCGCCGTCGCGATGGACGAGGCCGAGGTTGACCAGGATTTGCGCGTCCTCGTGCAGCGCGCTGCGGGCGGCGCCGAACACGCCCTGCATGAGCGCGTTCCAGTCAGTGATCCCGCCGGTGGTGTAGTCGCGCTGGTTCGCGTAGGGCGGGCTGGTAAAGAGCAGGTGAGCGCGCTCGCCATTGATGAGGCGCGCGACGGCGGCCGCGTCGCTGCTGTCGGCGCAGAGCAGCCGGTGTTCGCCCAGCAGCCACAAGTCGCCGGGCCGCGTGACCGCAACCGTGGGCGGCGTGACGTCGTCCTCGTCCGCGTCGCCTTCCGGCGCACGCTCGTCCTCATCGGCGGACGGTTCCGTCTCCTCGATGTGGTCGAGCAGGCCTTCGATCTCGGAGGCAGAGAAGCCGGTCAGGTCCAGATCGAAGCCGGCGTCGGCCAACTCCGCGAACTCCAGCGCCAACATGGCCTCATCCCAGCCGGCATCGAGCGCGAGCCGGTTGTCGGCGATCACATAGGCGCGCTTCTGCGCCGGGGTGAGGTGCGCGAGCTCGATCACCGGCACCTCGGTCAGCCCCAGCTTGCGTGCGGCCAGCAGTCGGCCATGGCCGGCGATCACACCATGGTCGCCATCGACCAGGATCGGGTTGGTCCAGCCGAACTCGGCGATGCTGGCGGCGATGCGCGCGACCTGCTCGTCGCTGTGCGTGCGCGGATTGCGGGCGTAGGGAATCAGCGTCTCGACCTTGCGGTACTCGACGTTGAGCGTGTTCAGGATCGGAACCTCGAAATGGAAAGCCCGCCGACGGAGAACCGTGGGCGGGCTCGTGATGTGTATCGGGGAGTGCACAAATCCGCCTGGAGCGGATTTGGACAGCCGCAGGCTGGCCGCGAAGCGGCAGGCCCCAGGGATGGGGCCTGCAAACCGCAAACCGTGCAAACCCCGGTTTGCACTCTGACGCTAGAAAAGCATCGCGCTCGCGCCCCCCGCATGGCTTTTCGGCCAGGAAGGACCCATCGCGCTCGGCGGGTCGGATCGCGAAGGCAGAAACGACGAAGGCCACGGATCGCTCCGTGGCCTTCGCACATGCTTCTCTCGCGAGGTTAGCGAAATCCTAGCGCAAAAACGGGTGAAGTGTTGCACGTCCAAAATGGCTCGAAACCGGCATCTTTCCGCATCCGCACGCATGGCTTGGATCGCTTTGGAAACGACCCGCAACTTCACTCATGAAAGGCTGGCCACCGTCCGGCGGGTCTGCTCGTTCAGACGGCAGGCGACGATGTCGAGCGCCTTCTGCCACCGCCGCCAAGCCGTGGTGCGGTCACAGCCGAAGCGCCGGCAGATCTCCCGCCACCCCCGTTCCTCGGCGCGCATCCAGACGAGATGGCGCTGCTCCTCGGTGAGCCACAGCACCCAGCGCATGGTCTCCTCCATGCGGTCGATGGCGGCCGGGTCGGGCGGAAAGCGGTACAGCACGTCGTCGCCGGAGTAGGTCTCCCACGGCTGGCGCAGGATGGCCGGCCAGGTGTTGAAGTAGCCCTGGACGCGCACGGGCGGCAGGCGCCGCGCGGTCTGGGCGGCCTCCCGGAAGCGCTCGGCGACGCCGTCAACGCTCCACATGGCCGTCTCCCAGGCGACCGTAGAGCCGCTCGCCGATGCGCTTCACCAGCTCCCGCTCGATCCAGTCCAGCCGCTCGTCGTCGAGCGACACCACCAGGATGCCCTGGTCGCGCCAGCCGTCGCGTTTGATGACATCGACGTCCGGGCGAGTCGGTTGCAGGCGCCCCAGGGGACAACGATAGTGGGGGTTGGGCGCGTTCATGCCGGCACCTCCTGCGTCGCGATCGCCCACATCAGCAGTGCCAGCGCGTCGGCCTCGTTGTCGTCCGCGGGCCGGAAACCCAGGGCCTGCATGGCGGCCACCATCTCCTGCTTGCCGGCGTTGCCCTTGCCGGTGGCGTGCTTCTTGATCGTGCCGACCGGCACACCCTGGTACGGGATGCCGTGGTGCTCGCACCAGGCGGTCAGCTGGGCCATGAAGCCGCCGTAGGCGTGGGCGGCATCCACTCCGGCGTGGCGGCGCACCTCCTCGAAGTACACCGCATCCAGCCCGTCCGCCGATTGTTTGACCTCGGTGAGCCAGCGCTTGAAGCGCAGGTAACGCATGCCGCCGCCCTCGAAGCGCCGGGGCTTGAAGGACTCCGAGCCGCTGGTGATGGAGCCGTCACGGCCGAGCAGCGCCCAGCCGGTCCGGGTGCCGAGGTCGAGGCTCAGGATCGCTGCACCGGGTTCTCGGCCCCTATCACCCAAACCGGGCAGACCCCTTCGGGTCGGGGGAGAGGACACGACGTGGTCCTCTCCCCCCGAAGGGGGGAGGGAGTTTTCGCCAACTGGGAAATCCCCGAAAGGTAAGTAAAAACATGGTGTTAGCTCAGTTGGCAAATTGGCAGGCGTTGCCAACTGCCAACTTGCCGACTGATCTGTAATGCATTGATTTTTTTGATTTTCCAGTTGGCAGACGTTTGCCAACTGAATCCAGTTGGCAAAATTCGGGTTCCAGTTGGCAGAATTTTTGCCAACTTGCCTGCGCGTGTTCATGCGTCCTCCTGCGGGTCGATGAAGTCGTCTTGGTAAACCCACACCTCGGGGTTCTCGACCGGCAATGCGGCCCCCGATTGCGGGCATTTGAAGTGGGTAGGTAATACCG
>JAPTVL010000173.1 GCA_028065725.1 Betaproteobacteria bacterium | reverse complement strand
TCGTCGGTCACCACCCATGAGGCCACCCGTTTTGCTGCGGCTCGTTTTTTCGCTGCCATCACCTCGCTCCATCGCCGCGTAACGGGCGGCTCGGACCGACATTATACTATTTACGGATAACTTCTTAGAGCGGAGGCGGGGCGCGGCTGCGGAACGCCGCGATGAAGGCAAAAGTCGGCGCCGGCGTTACGGCGACGGCCACTGCCGCCGGGTTGTTCGCAGCGAACGCCACCGGCAGAACCGGCGCCGGCGGCGCCAGGTCGGCGCCGGCGAAGGAAATGCAGGTGGTGCACACATGCGACAGCACCAGCGCGGCGCCATGCTCGGCGTCCTGCCCTTGCGCAACCTCGGTCGCCGCCTGTGCCGCCGCCGGCGCCACGGCGTGGCCCAGCATGTGGGCGAGCGCAGCCTGCTGACTGCCGAGCAGCAGCAGCGAGAGCAACAGGACCAGGAAGGGATTCAGAACGCGGCGCATGGGGGCGCTATGAGACCACAGGGCGCGGCATCAATCAAGCTGCAGCAGCAGGCCCTTGAGGTACTCGCCCTCGGGAAAAGCCAGGTCGACGGGGTGGTCGGCGGCGCCCTGCAGGCGCTGCACGATGCGCGCGGTGCGCCTAACGTCGAGTGCGGCGCCGGCGACGATCTTCTGGAACAGTTCCGGACTGACGCCGCCCGAGCATGAATATGTCATCAGCAGGCCGCCCGGCGCCAGCAGGCGCATGGCGGTCAGGTTGATGTCCTTGTAGGCGCGCGCCGCGCGCTCGGCATGCGCGGCGGTATGGGCGAACTTGGGCGGATCGAGCACGATCAGGTCGAAGCTTTCGCCGCCGGCGCGCAAATTGCGCAGCTCGGCGAAGACGTCGGCCTCGCGCCAGATGGCGCGCGCCGCATCAAGCTGTGGATTGAGCGTGAGGTTGCGCTGCGCGGTGGCCAGCGCCGGGCCGGAACTGTCGATCGATACCACCTCGCGCGCACCGCCGGCCAGCGCCTGCAGCGAAAAACCCGCGGTGTAGCAGAAGCAGTTGAGCACGCGCCGGCCGCGCGCCAGTTCGGCGAGGCGGCGACGGTTGTCGCGCTGGTCGAGGTAGAAGCCGGTCTTGTGGCCGCCGACATAATCCACCGTCATGCGCACGCCGTTTTCCTCGATCACCAGTTCCGCGTCGGCTGCCGCACCTCGAATCCAGCCGGTGACGGCTTCGAGCCCTTCCAGGCTGCGCACCTCGACGTCGGAGCGCTCGTAGATGCGCACGCAGCCGGTGGCCTTGTGCAAGGAGTCGGCGATGGCGGCACGCCACTTGTCGGCGCCGGCGGTGCTCAGCTGCACCACCAAGGTGTCGCCGTAGCGGTCGGCGATGACGCCGGGCAGGCCGTCGGATTCGGCATGCACCAGGCGCAGGCCCTGCTGTCCGGCGAGCTCCGGCAAGGCCGCGCGGCGCGCCACGGCGGCGGCGATGCGGCGCTTGAAGAAGGCGTGGTCGATGGTTTCGGCCACATCGAAGCTCCACACCCGGGCGCGGATCTGCGAGGTCGGGCTCCAGGCCGCGCGCGCCAGCGGCCGGCCTTCATGCGAGACGACATCGACCGTATCGCCCGGCCGGGCGCGGCCGTCGAGCTGCGCGACGGCGCCGGAGAACAGCCAGGGATGGCGGCGCAGGACGGATTTATCCTTGCCGGGATGCAGGATCAGGGTAGCCATGGGACGCGATCCTAGCGCGCGCAGCCCTTGCGCGGAGCCTATTTTTTCGCGGCGCCGGCTTCCAGCTTGAGCGGAATGTCGCGGCCCGTCGCCTCGCTCCTGGTTGCCGCGCCCTGGCTCAGGCGTGCTTCCGGCCCGCCAGCGGCCTTGAGCTGCTCCAGCGCGTGCTCGGCGCGCCGTGTCGCGAGCGCCTGCAGCACGTCGTCCTTGACCACCTCTTTGGCGCGCATCCTTTCGAACAGCACGGCATAAAAGTCCGCGCCCTTGAGCTGGCCCACTTCGCTTTCGCTGAGGCTGCGCGGCTCGCGCATCAGGCCGGACAGGCGCGACATCATCTTGCCGGTCAGGCTTTCCTCGAGCTGCCCGGGATTGGCCTTGCGGAATCCCTCCTTCAGCGCCGCCAGTTCGGCGCCGCCGAAGCGATCGCCATAGAGGCTTTCCAGCGCGGCCTGGACTTTCGGCGTGCGCGTGGTCAGCGGCCCCGGATCGCCCTTCTCGCCCGCCCCCTGCCCGCTCTTTTCGGCCACGCTGCGGCGCAGTTGCAGGTCCTGCAGCGCGACGCGGTCCGCCTCACTCCAGGTACCGCCCACCGCCAGCGTCAGGCCCGGCCGCTTGTCGAGCACCGTGACCAGGCGCAGCAGCTTTTCGCGCTCGGGCGGACTCAGGCGCGCAGCGCCGGCCTCGAAGGCGATGCTGTCGAGCTTCTCGCCGCCGCCGAACAGCGCGCCCAGCGCGCGGAAGGGCGCGGTGATGATCTTGGTCAGGACATTGGTGATGGCCTTCCAGACGATTGCGCCATAGCTGAACTGCGGGTCGTCGAGGCTGCCGGAAATCGGCAGGCCGAGTTCGATGCGGCCGTCGGAATCGCTGAGGATGGCGATCGCCAGATCCAGCGGCAGATCCTTCGCCGTCGCGCTCGCGACCCGTTCGCCGAGTTCCAGGCGATCGATGACGATCTGGTTTTCGCCCTGCAGCTGGCGCTGCTTGATCTTGTATTCGAGCTCCAGCGAGAGCTTGCCGGAATTGATCTTGCGCCCGGCGAAAGTGGCCGAATACGGCGTCAGGTGGGTCATCTCGACGTTGCGGAAGATCACCTTGAGATCCATGAAATCGGTCGGATGGAAAAAATCCGCCTGGCCCACGGCGCGCGCCAGGCCGAACTCGTCGACCTCGCCGTCGAGCTCGACCTGTCCCGGCGCGCCAGGCTTCGACGAGAGCCCGACGATCGAGCCGCGCAGACCATGGATGCGCGTGCCGAAGGGCAGCATCAGCGAGTTGTCGGCAAAGAACAGCGCGCCGTTGCGAAAGCGCAGACGGTCGACGTTGACCAGGAAGCCCGGGGGCTCCGGCTTGCCCGGTGCGGCGCCGCCTGGTGCCGCTGCCGGAGTTGCGGTCTGGCTTGCCGCCGGAGCTGCTGCAGGAGTCGGCGCCGGCGACACGGCGCTGGCGGCATCATCCTGCCGGTGCAGCACGCGCTTGAGGTTGGTCGACTTGTCCTGGTCGATGATCAGCTTGGTGTCGAGGCCGTCGAGTGACAGCAGGGGAATGCCGAGCGAGTTCGGGCTCAACTCGAGCTCGCCGGTGGCGAGCGCCTTCCAGGCCAGAAAAACAGTCTGCGTGCCGGCTTCGTTGAGGCGCAGATCGCGCACGGCAAAGCTGCCGCGATAGCCGCTGGTTTTGGCATTGCGCGTCACCCGGCCCTCGGCCGAGACCCGGCCGCCGACCAGTTCCAGCGCCGCGTACCTGGCGACATAAGGCTGCACCGGCTTCAGCGCAAGATTGGCGAGCTTCACTTTCAGGTCGGTCGCCGCATCGGCCGGCGTCAGCGTGCCGGAAACTTCCAGCCGGCCGCCGCTGCTCACGTCGAGGCTGGCCTTGAGCGGCAGCGGCGCCGTGAAATTTTCGCTGACGCCGTCGACCGCGACGGCGATGTTGCCGAGCCCCAGCGCGATGGCCGGTGCCACGCTCTCGTCGCGCAGCGCGACGGCGAATCCGGCCAGCGTCGCCTGCCCGATGCGGTAGCGCCACGGCGCCGCCTTCTCGGCGGTCGCTGTCTTTTCGGCGGGCGCCGGCGTTGCGGGCTTGGCGCCGGACTTGGTGCCGGGCTTGGCGAACAGCGCGGGCAGATCGATCCTGCCTTGCGCGTCGCGTCGCAGGCTGAGGCCGCCGCCCTTGATCGCCAGCGCCGCCAGCGTCGCCTGGCGCTGCCCAAGGTCGAGCTTCGCCTCGCTCAGGATGATGTCGTCCAGGCTCAGCATCGGCACCAGTCCCTTCTTGTCCTGCACCGCATCGAGGCGATTGCCCTGCAGCTGGATGCTGCCCAGCGCGAGCTGTTGCGTATCCAGGTCGAAGTACCCGTCCTTCACGGCAATGCGCTCGACGGACAGCTGCGGCGACGCGGCGCCGGGCACGGGCAGCAAGCGCAGCGCGGAAACCGACAGCGCAATCTGCTCGAATTTCAGGCTCGACGTTTCCGCGCTGCGGCTCCAGCGGTAATCGGCGCCGAGCGCGGCGATGCCGGCCGGCGGCGCGATCGGCAACTTGTCCTGCAGCAGCGGCGCCAGGCGCGCCAGGTCGACTTCGCCGAGATCGAAGCGGCCGCTGCTGGCCAGCGGGTTCAGCGTGACGTCGCCCTGCCACGCCAGCTGCGCGCCGAACGAGGTTTTCGCGCTCAGCCTGAACTTGCCGCTGTCATCAGGCAGGGTCGACACCTCGGTCAATTCGAGGTCGAGCGGCTCGATGCGCGTGGCGAAGGCCGGCGTCAGGCGCCGATCGGCGAACTCCAGCTGCGCGCCGCCTACCCGCAGCCGGCGGATGTCGAGGCGCGGCAGGCCCTTGGACTCGGGCGTCTGTTCCTTGCTTTGCAACGCATCGAGCAGGGGGCTCCAGTTGCTGCCGCCCTCCTGGCGCTGGACCAGGCTGGCATGCAGGCCGTCGAGGCGGATCTCGTCGAACACCCAGGCGCGCCGGCTCAGACTGGCCGCCGCAAGATCGACCAAGAGTTCGCCGAAGCCGAGCAGCGGCGCGCCTGCCGCATCGACCAGGCGCAATTCGCGCAGGCGCAGGCTCAGGGCCAGCGGATTGATCTCGGGCCGCGCCAGCGTCAGGCGGTGGCCGGTCTTCTCGGCAATGTACTTTTCCGCCTGCCACTGCACGATGCCGGGCAGCGCCAGCCAGGCGAAGCCGAGGATCGCAGTAACGACACCCGCCATGATCAGCGCGGGCTTTCTTAGACGAATCAGTAGCGGCGGCATGATTTTGGTCTGGTTCGGAAGGCACCAGTGGGAATCATAGCCCCTGACGACGACAAGGGTCGACCGCGTTCCGATCCGCGGCCGCGCAGTCGTGCGCCGGGTTCAGGCGCGCGCCTGGCGCCAGGGCGCACTGCCGAACTCGGCGACCAGGAAATCGACCATGGCGCGCACCTTGGGCGACAGGTTGCGGCCGCTGGGATAGGTGGCGAACAACGGCACCGGCTCGACGTGGTGCCAGTCGGCGAGGATAGTCACCAGGGCGCCGCTGCGGATCGCATCGGCCACCACGACGTCGGACAGGCGCGTGATGCCGACCCCGGCCATTGCCAGTTGCAGCACGGCTTCGGCATTGTTGGTGACGACATTGCCGGCGACATGCACCACGCGAATGCCGTCGTCGGTATCGAAGGGCCAGCGGCGCAGGGCTGGCAGGCTGGTGATCCACAGGCAGTTGTGCTGCTGCAGGTCGTCCGGCGTGCGCGGCGTGCCGTGCCGCTCCAGATAGGCCGGCGCGGCGCAGATCACCCGCTCCAGGTTGCAGATGCGCCGCGCCACCAGCGACGACTCCTCGAGCGGGCCGATGCGGATCGCCAGGTCCACGCCCTCCTGCGTCGCGCCCAGGGGCTGGTCGCTGATGGTGATGTCGATCTCGACCTCGGGATGCCGCGCCTGAAAGCGCGGAATCGCCGGCGCCAGCTGGTGCGTGCCGAACGTCGAGCCGCAATACAGGCGCAGCATGCCGCGCGGGCTGGCGCCGGCTTCGGCGACTTCGGCCTCGGCTTCGCCCAGGGCCGCCAGAATCGGCCGCGCCCGGGCGTAGAAGATCTCCCCCTCGGTCGTCAGTTGCAGGCGGCGCGTGGTCCGCTGCAGCAGGCGGGCGCCGAGACGGTCTTCGAGCCGGGTCACCAACTTGGACAGGGCGGAAGGCGTCAGACCCATTTCCCGCGCGGCGGCGGAAAACCCGCCGGTTTCCACGGCACGGACAAAGGCAGTCATCTGGGCAGCACGATCCATAGACCTATTATGGAATATTTTTCATCAATGTTGTTCCATTGAAGGATATTGTGATTCACATAAATAGTAATTACATTGCAGTCATGCGGTGTTGCACCGCAATATCAAAAGGAACTGCCATGCCCACACTCAACTTTGGTGCGATCGAAAAAGAAGCCCGTCAATTGCGGAATGCTGAACTGGTACGCCTTCAGGATGCGTTCCTGGCGAAAGTGAGCACCTACGGTTCTAAATTGGTCAGCGCTGCCCGTTCAGCCCTGACGGCGATCGGCAACAGCCTGCGTCATCTGTTTTCCTGGAATCCTCAGGCCCACTGAATCCGGTTACGGCTAGCTGACTTTGGGGGCCTGCCGTGCCCCCAGCACGGCGCCGGCCGTTACTGCGGCCAGCCCCGCCAGCGCCAAAAGGGACAGCGGCTCCCCCAGCACCGGCACGGCCGCCAGCGCCGACAAACCGGGCACCACCGCCATCAGCAGGGCCACCGTCTGCGGCCCGAGATGGCGCACCGCCAGCGCGTAGAGCAGCATGGCGACGAACACCACCAGTACCCCCTGATACACCGCCTGCATCAGGATTTCCGCCAGCGGCGCCTGATTCAGGGTGCTCGGCAGGAACAGCCACCACAAGGGCAGATACACCACCGCGCTGCCCAGCGTGGTGGTCACCGTCGCTGCCAGCGGCTGCATCGGATAGCGCCGCAGCAGCAGGGTGAAGGTGGCCCACGAGGACGAACCGCAGAGGAACAGCAGGTCGCCGACCATCTGCAGGCCGGTGATCTGTGAGCCGTTCGACAGGGTGTCGGCGGCGGTCAGCAGGATGCCGGCGAAGACGAAACCGAGGGCGATGCGCTGCGCGCGCGAAGGCGCCTGCTTGAGCCACAGCCAGGCGATCACCGCGGTTTCGAAGGGCAGCGCGCCCGGCATCAGCACCGCGGCGTGAGCCGCCGGCGCCATGCGGAAGGCGGAATACACGGTCACCGCATAGCCAATGCCGCCGAACAGCGAAAACAGCGCGATCACCCTGAGCGGCGGCAGTGTCACGCGATGCAGGAAGAACACCGCGATCAGCGCGCCGACGCCGAAGCGCAGCGCGGTGACGTCCCAGCCGGTCAGCACGCCCTTGCCGCCGGCGCGCGAGACGAGGATGAAGCCGGTCCAGATGCAGATCGCGGCGACGACCGCGATCCAGCCGGCGCGGGAGGACGATGGGTGCGGCGTCAAGCGAGGCTGCGGTAACGTCCGCCGTGGAATATCAGCGGCGCTCTTTCGGCACGGCCGAAATTCTCCACGAGGCCGATCAGGATGATGTGGTCGCCGCCCGGATAGCGCAATTCGTTGCGGCATTCGAACCAGGCGCTGCAACCCGGCAGCAGCGGCGTGCCGCCGGCGCCGACTGTTGTGACGATGCCGGCGAACTTGTCGCTCTGCGATTGCGCAAAGCGCTGCGAGAATTCGACCTGGTCGGCGGCGAGAATATTCACCGCGTAATGACTGCAGGCCTCGAACACCGCCAGCGAAGGCGAAGACAGGCCGAGGCTCCACAGCACCAGCGGCGGATCGAGCGAGACCGAGGAGAAGGAATTGATGGTGACGCCGATCGGCTGGCCGTCGCGGGCACGCGCGGTGACCACAGCCACGCCCGTGGCATATTCGCCCAGCGCGTCGCGCAAGCTGCGGGTATCGATGAAAGGCGGGGACTGCAGGTTCATTGGGGCTACTCGTCAACAGGCTCTAAAATCGGGGAAACGTCAATTTATCGGGAGCACCTGATGGGCATCGTCAAACGTATCGGCACTCCACTTTCTCCGTCCGCCACACGCGTCATGCTGCTGGGCTGCGGCGAACTGGGCAAGGAGGTAATTATCGCATTGCAGCGCCTGGGTTGCGAAGTGATCGGCGTCGATCGCTATGCCGATGCGCCGGGCATGCAGGTGGCGCATCGCAGTCACGTGGTGACCATGACCGACGGCGCCGCCCTGCGCGCGCTGATCGAAAGGGAAAAGCCGCACCTGGTGGTGCCCGAGATCGAGGCCATCGCCACCGCCGCGCTGGTCGAAATGGAGCGCGATGGTGTCGCCGGGCATCGCCCCGAATTCATCCCCACCGCGCGCGCCGCGCAACTGACCATGAACCGCGAAGGGATACGCCGCCTGGCTGCCGAGGAACTCGGCCTGCCGACCTCGCCCTACCAGTTCGCCGACTCGCTGGCGGAGTTGCAGGCGGCCATTGATGGCGGCATCGGCTACCCCTGCGTGGTGAAGCCGGTGATGTCGTCTTCGGGCAAGGGCCAGTCGCTGCTGAAATCCGCGGCCGACGTGCAGCAGGCCTGGGACTACTCGCAGGCCGCGGGTCGCGTCGGCGCCGGGCGCATCATCGTCGAGGGCTTCATCGATTTCGATTACGAGATCACCCAGCTCACGGTGCGCGCGGTCGGCGCTTCCGGAGAAGTCGAAACCTTCTTCTGCGATCCGATCGGCCATGTACAGGTCAATGGCGATTACGTCGAGAGCTGGCAGCCGATGGCCATGACGCCGGCCGCGCTGCAGAAGTCGCGCGACATCGCGCGCGCCGTGACCTCGAACTTGGGCGGACGCGGCATTTTCGGCGTCGAGCTGTTCATCAAGGGCGATGCCGTGTGGTTCTCGGAGGTCAGCCCGCGCCCGCACGACACCGGTCTGGTGACGCTGGCGACGCAGCGCCTCTCCGAATTCGAGCTGCATGCGCGCGCCATCCTCGGCCTGCCGGTCGACACCAGCCTGCGCCGGCCCGGCGCCTCGGCGGTGATCTACGGCGGGCTGGAGGAAAAGGGCATCGCCTTCGAAGGCGTCGCCGATGCGCTGCAGGTGCCCGAATCCGACCTGCGCCTGTTCGGCAAGCCGGAAAGCTTCAAGAAGCGCCGCATGGGCGTCGCGGTGGCGAATGCCGACACCACCGACGAAGCGCGCATACGCGCAAAACTGGCGGCAAGCCGCGTGAAGCCGGTCAAAGGCTAAGCTTTACCACCAAGACACCAAGGAGCACCAAGTTTTCTATTTGCGCCTTTCTTTGTGCCACTTGGTGTTCTTGGTGCCTTGGTGGTGAAAGATATTTCACTTCGCCTGATCGCCTGGCACAAGCGCCACGGCCGGCACGAACTGCCGTGGCAGAACACCAGCGATCCCTACCGCGTCTGGCTGTCGGAAATCATGCTGCAGCAGACCCAGGTGGCGACGGTGATCCCCTACTACCTGCGCTTCCTCGAACGCTTTCCGCAGCTCGCGGACCTCGCCGCCGCGCCGCTCGGCGAGGTCATGGCGCTGTGGAGCGGGCTCGGCTACTACGCCCGCGCGCGCAACCTGCATGCCTGCGCCCAGGCCATCATGTCGCAGCATGGCGGCAAGTTCCCGCACGATCCGAATGTCATCGCATTACTGCCGGGCATCGGCCGCTCGACGGCCAATTCGATCGCCACCTTCTGCTTCGGCGCCCATGCGCCGATCCTCGACGGCAACGTCAAGCGCGTGCTGTGTCGCGCCTTCGGCATAGCGGGCTTTCCCGGCAGCAGCGCCGTGGAAAAGCGCCTCTGGGCGCTGGCGGCGGAACTGATGCCAAAGCGCCACGGCGGCATCTACAACCAGGCGCAGATGGACCTCGGCGCATCGGTCTGCGCGCGCAGCAAGCCGCGCTGCGCGGCCTGCCCGCTGGCCGATATCTGCGTCGCCCGCGCCGAAGGTCGCACCGCGGAACTGCCCGAAGCGAAACCGCGCCGCGCGATTCCGCTGCGCCATGCCACGCTGCTGGTACTGCTCGATGACAAGCGTGTGCTGCTCGAAACCCGGCCGCCGACCGGCATCTGGGGCGGCCTGCTGTCGCTGCCGGAACTGCCCGCCGAAACCGATGCGGCACTTTGGGCCGAACGCAACTTCAACTGTACGGTACTCGCCGTGTCGCCGGCGCCGACTCTGGTGCATGCCTTCAGCCACTTCCGCCTGCAGATCGCGCCGCTGCTGCTGCAGGTAAACCCGCTGGCCGGCGCGATGGAGCCGGGCCGGCAATGGCTGCCACTGTCTGCGCTGGAAGGCGCCGCGCTGCCGACGCCGGTCAGGACCATCCTCGACGCGGTTTACGCATCGGGCAGCAAGCCCTTACCTTCGAGGAAGCGATAAATGATTTCGAGGCGGTCGATGCTGTCTTCCAGCTCCAGCAGTTTCTGCCTCGCCAGCATCGGGATCGGCAGCACTTCGGCATAACGCATGCCGAGCCAGCCGGCGTCGAAATAGCGATAAGGCTGCGCCGGCGCATTCGGCGCGCCGGCCGCCATGCCCTCGACGATGGCGCGCAGCAGCGGCACCAGGCGCGCATACGGGCCGGGCACCGGCAGCACGGCGGGGCTTGTGATCAGCTCGACCTCGCCCCGCAGCAGTCCGGAATCCTCGACCCAGTGGTGCTGCAGGCGATAGCGTTCGCCGCCCTCGGCGACGATGTTGAGCACGCCCAGCTGTGGCATGTCCCAGTCGGCGATGCGGGCCAGGGTGCCCACCGCGTGCGGCTCGGCCGGCTTGCGCCCGGGCCGGGCCACTTCCTCGCCGGCAGCGATCAGGCAGATGCCGAAGGGAGCCGACGCCTTGAGGCAGGCCGCAGCCATGTCCATGTAGCGCTGCTCGAAAATCCGCAGCGGCAGCCGCCCGCCGGGGAACAGCACCGACTGCAGGGGAAACAGGGGAATGATCATGAGTCGGCCTTGATGGGAGGCGCCGCGGCAATGGGTGAAACCACGGGCATGGCCAACAAGCGCGCCGCGACCAGTCCGTTGATGGTGCCGAAGAGCAGTGCCGCGGTGGCGAACAGCGGCAGCAGGTAGAACACGCCGTCATGCGGCACCAGCCAGACCCGGGCCAGCGCGATCTGGCCGCCGATGTGGGCGAAGGCCGCCAGCACGCTGGCCGAGACCGGGCCGAACAAGCGCGCCGGCAGATGCTGCGCCAGCGCCAGCACGCCGAGGCTGCACAAGGCGCCGGCCAGCGCGAGGAAGAAGCCCGGGGCGAGGAACTGGCCGATCACCAGGCTGCCGGCCACCACGCGCAGCAGGCTGACCCAGGCCGCATCGCGCCAGCCGTAGCGCGTCAGCACCACCAGCACGATGATGTTGGCCAGCCCCGGCTTGATGCCGGGCAGCGGGCTCGGCAGCGCCGCCTCGGCCACCGTCAGCGCAATCGCCGCCGCGGCGTAGCGCGCGATGCGGCGATCGTCGGCGGTGACCGCCAGCTCAATAGTTGAGGGTGTCATAAGTGCCGTTCTGGCCGCCGCGTCCGGCGAGTTGCAATGTGACGTGGTTCGGCGCGCAGATGGCGACGGCATTGGCGCGCGTCAGCCAACCCTGCTGCACGCAATACTGGCGCGGCCCGGGATCCGACAGCACGCGGGCGCGGCCCGGCCGCACTTCGATCACGGTGGTGCCGATGGCGCCCGTGACTTCGTACTTGCGCGGCAGGTTCAAGGCCAGTTCGGTGACCACTTGGCCATCGCGCCTGACGATGGCGCGGTCCGCCACGCCGCCGCGCCACAGCAGCGGAAACGATGCCGCCACCAGCGCCGCCGCGCACAGCAGCAGCAGCCAGTCGCCGGGCTTGAACAGCGCGCGCCAGGGCAGATGGCCGGCGCCGGCGGCGTGCGTCAGCAGTTCACGCAATCCGTCGGGAATCCGCTCCGTCATTCGACCAGGCTGCGGTGCCGCACCAGCACCCGGGCCGATTCGCGGAAATGTGCGGCGAGCCGCTCGGCCAGATACACCGAGCGGTGCTGGCCGCCGGTGCAACCGATGCCCACCGTCAGGTAGGCGCGGTTGTCGCGGATGTAGGCCGGCAGCCAGTCGCCGATGAAGCGGCGCAGGTCGGCTTCCATGCGCGCCACTTCCGGCTGCCCGTCGAGAAAGCGGATCACCTCGGCATCGCGCCCGGTCAGCGGGCGCAGCACCGGATCGTAGTGGGGGTTCGGCAGGCAGCGCACGTCGAACACCAGGTCGGCGTCGAGCGGAATGCCGTTCTTGAAGCCGAAGGATTCGAACAGCAGCGTCAGGCCGCTGCGCTCGTCGAGCGCGGCAAAATCCTTGATGTAGTTGCGCAGCGCATTGGGCCGCAGGTTGCTGGTGTCGATGTGATGGCCAAGCGAGGCCAGCATTTCCAGCGCCTCGCGCTCGCGCGCAATGGCCTCCTCCAGGGTCACGTCGTCGCCGGCCAGCGGGTGGCGCCGGCGGGTTTCGGAAAAGCGCTGGATCAGCACCTCGGTGCGCGCATCGAGAAACATGAAACGCAGCGTGACGCCCTCCGATTCCAGCTTGCGCAATTGCGGCGGCAGCGCCGCGATGCTCGATCCGCCGCGCATGTCCACCGCCACGGCGGCCAGCGCATGCCCCTCCAGGCGCAGGTGCTCGACCAGATCCGAAAGCAGGGGCGCCGGCAGGTTATCCACGCAGTAATAGCCGGCGTCCTCCATGACGTTGAGCGCGATGGATTTTCCGGAACCGGAAAGACCGCTGATGAGTACGACTTGCATGGACCAAAGGATAGCGGATTACGGCGCGCAGGAGCAGTGTCGCGCAGCCTTTCGGCAGCGGAACTTCCCCGTGCTGCTGCGTGCCGGCCCGGCCGGGCGGACTCGGTTCAGCGGCCGAAAATTCCCTTCAGCAATTCCATCGGCTGCGGCAGCGCCGGCACGCCCTGCGCCTCGCCGTCCGCGGGCTTGCTCCGCTCGCGCTGCCTGTCGCCGCGCTCCTGCCCCGCCTCCGGCATCCCCAGCATGCCGCTGGTGACTGCCTTGACGCGCAGCTTGACCGCCCACACCGGCTCCCATTTGGCTTTCGGATCCTTGGGCCGCGGCGGATGCGCTAGGTTCAGTTCGTCGCCGTAGGCGATCACGCGCAGCATGCCGCCGTGTTCGCCGAAAATCCCCTTGGGAACGCTGCAGCTGGTGGTGGTCGGCGCCAGCAGCACCTTTTCCTTGAGCCAGCGATCGACCGCGGCGTTGGTCTGGTAATCCATGAGGCCGAAGCCGGTATCCGCCAGTTCGCTGGAGGTCCACATCACCATGTCTTCCTTGGCGTTGCTGCCCATGGCCGAGACGAAGTAGGCGCGCGCAGTGGCGATCGCATTCCAGCTCAGGTCGGTGACGCCATCCTTGGCGGTCTGTTCCAGCGTCAGGGGCGGCATCAGGTCCTGGGCCGGCGGTATCCTGAAACGGAAACCGTCGGGAATGCCCTTGCCGGAAAACGCGTGCTCGCCCACCAGCGAGGCCGTGGCCGGCACCATGCGGCCATCCGCCGAACTCGGCCACACCGGGCGCCCGGCGGCGCTGTGGGCGCCGCGCTGGGTCGCGCTGCGCGCGACGAAGAACTTGGCGTAGTCGCCGGCGGACGCGGTCGCCATGTCGACCACCCGCGGCTGGCCGGGACGGATCGCCGGGCCGCAGCCCCAATACAACAGCATGCGCCCCCTGGGCTTTTCATGGGGCTCGGGCGTCACCTCCTCGTCATCGCGCGTGACGGGCGGCGCATTCTTCGGCGTCCGCAATTCCAAGGCCGGGCTCAGGAAGCCTTCCGGCACCGCCTGCTGGGCTTCCTCCAGGCCGGGGTTGGCGCGGGCGCGGACGGTCACGTCCACCCAGCGGCCGGCGCTCATGGTGCGGGTGTTGCCGAAAGTGTTTTCGCCGCTGCCGCCCTTGCCGCCGAACAGGCCGCCGAGTGCGCCGGCCGCACCGCCGCCCATGCCACCCATGCCACCCATCGGCATGCCCATGCCGGAGAAGGTCGCAATATCGATCCAGGCCTGCGCCGCGGGCGTCGCCACTTCGGGTGCGGCCGATGCAGTTGGGATGTTGAGGAAAACCGACAAGACCGCCCCGGTCAATACTGCAGGCCTGCTTGGCAATGGCTTCACGTTGAGTCCTCCGTAGGCATGGGGAATGTTGCCGCCGCAACTTCCGGCAAGGCGACGATACTGCAGCGGCATGCTAACAAAAAGCCCGGCACGGCAGTAACTTTCCGCACGCTGCCGGCGGAATCGCCGCAGCGCCGGCACCGACGAAACCCGCCGCAGTTTCCTGGCTGGCACAATGCGAGCCGCAGGAGGACGGCATGGAACCCCGCATCAGCCTGATCACGCTTGGCGTCGCCGATCTGGAGCGAGCGACGCGCTTCTACGCGGATTGCCTCGGCCTGCCGCGCATCGAGACGCCACCGTCGATGGCTTTCTTCGAGCTGGGCAAAACCTGGCTGGGAAGTCGCACACAACCCGGCCTTCCCCCAGGTCTGAAACCGGCGGCGGGCGCTACGGTGCCATGGTCGGCAGGATCCAGCCGTCCCTGATCTCGATGGAGCGCGACCTGAGCAGTTCGCCGAGCAGCCAGGAGGCGAAATCCTCGTCGGAGAAGCCCAGCATGCGCTGGTTCACGCTGTCGAAGAAGGGCACGCTCTTGAGATAAGCGGGCAGTTCGTCCTCGCGCAGGCGCTGCAGGTCGAGCAGGTTGAAGGTGAAGCAGGCGCGCACGGCATTGCGGCCGACGCGCGTCGCATCGGCCTCGAAGGATTCGAGGCGGCGGAAGGCGCGCGCCAGGGCGGCATCGAAATCCGCGAAGGGCGCGCCGTGGCCGGGGATCACGCTGTCGACCGCGAGCCGGCCGATCATTTCCAGCGTGCTGCGCGTGGCCGGCAGCGCATCCTTCCTGCCCATCAGTTCGCCGAAGATGATGCCGAAGCCGTCCTGCCACAGCGCGTCGCCCGAGATCAGGATGCGCCGTTCGGCGCAGTAGTAGATCAGCGCCTCCATGTCGTGGCCGGGCGCCGGCAGCGCCTGCCAGACCATGCCGCCCATTTCGAACTGGCTGTCGGGCTCGATCACCGCGTCGTGGGCGAAGCGTTCGCCGCGCTGCTTCGCGGCGTCGAGCAGCATGGCGTCGGTGTCCCACTCGGCGACCATGCGCTCGATGCCGGCGGGAATCACGATCCTGCAGCCAAAGGCCGCCTGCAGGGAAGCGTTGCCGCCGATGTGGTCGGAATGCGAATGGGTGTTGATCAGGCGGCCGAGCGTGGCCGGCTGGCGCCGTGCCGCCAGCGCCGACTTTACCAAGGCCACGGTCTGTGGCGCATGGCCGACATAGCCGGCATCGACCAGCGTCGCTGATTCGCCTTCGAAGAACAGGATGTTGTTCGACGACAGCCAGCCGCGTTCGATGACCTGGATAGTCTCAGGCAGCTTCATCGGTTGCCGCCTTGCCGCCAGGGCCGGCGTCTGGCTTGCCGCGGCGCTGGGCCACGGCGGCGAGGATCAGGCGCTTGTCGTCGTCGCCGATGCTGGCCCAGCGCGCGATTTCGTCGAGGGTGCGAAAGCAGCCGACGCAAAGCTCGTCCTGCATTTTGCAGACGTTGATGCAGGGCGAATTCACCACGGCGCCTTCTGCCGCGCCCGCCGCTTGCATCATCACTCCGCGCAGGCGGTCAGCATCGCGCGCTTGGCGAGGACCGCCCGCGCCACGCGCGAGACCGGTTCGCGCTTGAGCTTCTTCGAAATCCAGACGCCGGTATCGACCAGCGCGTCGAGGTCGATGCCGGTGTCGATGCCCAGGCCCGACAACAGCCAGACCACGTCCTCGGTGGCGACGTTGCCCGAGGCGCCGACGGCGTAGGGACAGCCGCCGAGGCCGGCCACCGAGCTGTCGAAAATGCCGATGCCCATTTGCAGCGAGGCGTAGATGTTGGCCGTGGCCATGCCGTAGGTGTCGTGAAAATGGCCGGCGATTTTCTTCAGCGGAATGCGCCGCGCGACGGCCTCGATCATGTCCTTGGTGCGCTCCGGCGTACCGGCGCCGATGGTGTCGCCGAGGCTGACTTCGTAGCAGCCCATTTCGATCAGCGCCTTGGCCACGTCGGCCACCGCCAGCGGCAGCACCTCGCCTTCGTAGGGACAGCCGAGCACGCAGGAGACATAACCGCGCACCCTGATGTCGGCCGCCTTGGCCGCCTCGACGATGGGGCGGAAGCGCTCCAGCGATTCGGCGATCGAGCAGTTGATGTTCTTTTGCGAGAAGGACTCGGTGGCGGCGCCGAACACCGCGACCTCCTTCGCCCCGGCGGCCAGCGCGGCCTCAAAGCCCTTCATGTTGGGCGTCAGCACCGGGTAGCTGACGTCGGGCAGCTTTTCGATGGCGGCGAAGACTTCGGCAGCGTCGGCCATCTGCGGCACCCACTTGGGCGAGACGAAGGATGTGGCCTCGATGCTCTTGAGGCCGGCCGCCGCCAGGCGATGGATCAGCTCGACCTTGGTCGCGGCGGGAACGAGCTTTTTTTCGTTCTGCAGGCCGTCACGCGGACCGACTTCGACGATGCGTACTTTGCTGGGGAGGGTCATTCTGTTTTCTGGCTACGTTTTATCGACCTCGAATTCTACTAGCTCGGCGCCGTCGCTCACTTGTTCGCCGACATTGAAATGGAAGGATTTCACCGTTCCGGAAGCCGGCGCCGCGATGGTGTGTTCCATTTTCATGGCTTCGAGAATCAGCAGCGGCGCGCCCTTCTCCACCCGGGTGCCGACGGCAGCGATCAGCGCGATGACCTTGCCCGGCATCGGCGCCGTCAGCCCGCCCTCGGCGCCGCCGCCGCTGCCGGCATGGAACAGCGGGTCGATGGCGGCGAAAATGAAACACACGCCATCGATGAAGACATGGCGCTTTTCGTTGGCGGCAACCACGGTGGCGTTGATGCGCCGCCCGCCGAGGTCGACACGCAGTTCGCTACCGCCGCCGAAGCGTCCGGCAGCGGCGACGGTCTGGCCCTCGAATTCGAGCGTGAAGCTGTCGCCGGCGTAACCGGCATTGATGATTTTTTCGTTTTCGCCGGCGCGCAGCTTGATCTCGCGCCGCGCATTGCCGTTCACGCGCCAGCCGTCGCGGTCATGCCAGGGAGAAAACGGATCGCCGCTGGCGACGGCTTCCGCCGCGGCATACTGCTGATCGCGAATCAGTTCGGCCAGCGCCGCGACCAGCCAGGCTTCGGCCGGCGGCTCGGCGACTTCGGGGAACAGGAAGGCACGCTCGCGTTCGATCAGCCCGGTGTCGAGATCGGCCTGGGCGAAGGCCGGACAGGCCACCAGGCGCGACAGGAAACCGATGTTGTTCGACACCCCGACCATGCGGTAATCGGCCAGGGCCTGCAGCATGCGCGCCAAGGCGCGTTCGCGGGTCTCGTCCCAGACGATCAGCTTGGCGATCATCGGATCGTAGTGCGGCGAGATCTCGTCGTCCTGCTCGACGCCGGTGTCGACGCGCACATGCAGGGTCTCGGCCGGCGGTGCCAGGTGAATCAGCTTGCCGACCGAAGGCAGGAAGCCCTTGTCCGGATCCTCGGCGTAGATGCGCGCTTCCAGCGCATGGCCGCGGATCACCAACTGCTCCTGCTGCAGCGGCAGCGTCTCGCCAGCGCCGACTTTCAGCTGCCACTCGACCAGGTCGAGGCCGGTGATCATTTCGGTCACCGGATGCTCGACCTGCAGCCGCGTGTTCATTTCCATGAAATAGAACGTGCCGTCCTGATTCACGATGAACTCGACGGTGCCGGCACCAACATAGCCGACCGCTTTCGCCGCATCCACTGCGGCCTTGCCCATGGCGGCGCGGCGCGCCGGCGACATGTCGGGCGCCGGCGCTTCTTCGACGACTTTCTGGTGGCGGCGCTGCACCGAGCAATCGCGCTCGAACAGATACACGCAATTGCCGTGACTGTCGCCGAACACCTGGATCTCGATGTGGCGCGGGCGTTGCAGGTATTTCTCGATCAGCACATGCTCATCGCCGAAGGAGGACTTGGCCTCGCGCTGGCACGAGGCCAGCGCATCGGCGAATTCCTCGGAGTTCCACACCGCGCGCATGCCCTTGCCGCCGCCGCCGGCCGAGGCCTTGATCAGCACCGGGTAGCCGATCGTATCGGCCTGCTGCCTGAGGAAGTCCGCTTCCTGGTTGTCGCCATGGTAGCCGGGGGTCAGCGGCACGCCGGCCTTTTCCATCAGCTTCTTGCTCTCCGACTTGAGGCCCATGGCGCGGATCGCGGAAACCGGCGGGCCGATGAATACCACGCCGTTCCTGGCGCAGGCTTCGGCGAATTCCTCGTTCTCGGAGAGGAAGCCGTAGCCGGGATGGACGGCCTGGGCGCCGGTGGACAGCGCCGCGGCGATGATCTTGTCGATGACGAGGTAGGACTCGCGCGGCGGCGGCGCGCCGATGCAGACCGCCTCGTCGGCCAGGCGCACGTGGCGCGCTCCGGCATCGGCCTCGGAATACACGGCGACGGTGCGGATGCCCATGCGGCGCGCGGTCTTGATGACGCGGCAGGCAATCTCGCCGCGATTGGCTATCAGTATTTTGGTGAACATGCTATTTCAATCCTATGAAAGTCGGTGCCGGTGGGACGGCGCAAATATGACGCGCATCACCGTTAAGCGCAGCAAAGGAACTTAGAGATCACTAGCTGCAACGCCTACGGTCAGCCTCATGCTCTTGATCAGTTTTTCTCGGAGTTCGGGAAGCTCGTTTTCAATAATTTCATACGCCTTGTCCTGCCTATCTGTAAGGCGCTTGAACTCATCATCTGTAATTCAGCTCGGCCGTCGGAACAAACTTTGCGCTGTCTGGTTAACGATGGAGGTGGGTTTGGCGGAGTACCAAACAACCCGCCCCAATTCGATCCACCAGCAGACCGTTGCCGGCACTCCCATGTATGCAGTTCCGCCCGGTTGCTCTTTCGAACGGCGAGGAAATATCCGTCGCGAGCATTTCCACTATTTTCATCAATATGCGAAATGCGCCATTCCACAAACGCGTCGTGATCGCTGTGTCCCCTTATGTCGTGAAACTCAACAATCACGTCACCCAACCTCCACAAAAGAAGAGTGGCAAAGAGAAGGTGCTGGACTCATTTTGTGGTTGATCGCGCAAAAGTCGGCGTTGGCGGAACGGTGATGCGCTTGCACTACTGAATTATTGTGGATACAATAATCCTCATGGAGATCACCTATGATCCAGCCAAGAATGCGGCCAACGTCGCACTTCGCGGCCTGTCGTTCGACCAGGTGGCTGAATTGGACTGGAGTTCGGCGGTGATCCTCGAAGATACGCGCATGGCGTACGGAGAGCGGCGCTATCGTGTCTTCGGCTACATTGGAGAACGGCTTTACGCCATGGTATTCACGCCACGAGCGACAGCCGTACATGTCATCAGTTTCAGGAAAGCCAACTGCAGGGAGGTAAATCGTTATGGCTGAACGTCGCAAACCATCGCCCACGCACATCGACGACGAAAATCCCGAGTGGACCGCGGAGGAGTTCGCCAAGGCCAAGCCAGCGGCGGCGGTATTGCCTGAACTTTTCGGCGCCAAGATCGCTGAGGAATTGCTCCGGCCCAAGCGG
The DNA here is from genome assembly GCA_028065725.1 of Betaproteobacteria bacterium. Next base: position 293,170 of record JAPTVL010000173.1, on the reverse strand, counting down.
GGACGCCCGCCGGTAGAGCGCCCCAAGGCGCATGTCAACATCCGCCTCGACGCGGACGTTGTCGAAAGCTTTCGCGCCACCGGCACCGGCTGGCAAACGCGAATGAATGCGGCCCTCAAGGACTGGCTCAAGACTCACTCCCCGGCGTAGGTCGGTTTGCAAGGTGCAATCATGCGCCCTGTATCCAGTTCGGTTTGCGCTTCTCGAGGAAGGCGCTCATGCCTTCGCGGCCTTCTTCGCTGGCGCGCAGGCGCGTGATGCGCTGCGCGGTGTCGTCCAGGATGGCGTCGGACAACGGCTTCCAGGCCACGGCCTGGATCAGTTCCTTGCACTCGGCGATGGCGCGCGGACCGTTCTTCAACAGGGCGTCGATGATCTCGCCCAGCGCCTCGTCGAGCGCTTCCTCGTCGCTGACCATTTCGTGCAGCAGGCCGATGCGATAGGCCTCGGCGGCGGAAAAGCGCTCCGCGGTCAGCATGTAGCGCCGCGCATGGCGCTCGCCGATGGCGGCGATGACATGCGGACTGATCACCGCGGGAATCAGGCCGAGCTTGACCTCGGTCAGCGAAAACTCGGCGTCATAGGTGGCGATCGCCACGTCGCAGCAGGCCACCAGGCCGACGCCGCCGCCATAGGCCGGGCCCTGGATGCGCGCCACGGTGGGCTTCGGGCAGTGCGCCAGGCGCCGCAGCATGCCGGCCAGAGCGCGCGCATCGCGCAGGTTTTCTTCGCTGCTGTAACCGGCGGCGCGCTTCATCCAGTTGAGGTCGGCGCCGGCGCAGAAACTCTTGCCAGTACTCGAAATCACCAGCACGCGCACGGCGGGGTCGGCCGCCATGCGGTCGATCGCATCCGACAACTCGGCAATCAGCGCATCGTCGAAGGCATTGTGCCGCTCCGGGCGATTGAGGGTGATGATGGCGACGCCGAGGTCGATTTCGGTAATGATGTTGTTGTACATGGTTCCACCTTACATGCGGAAGACGCCGAACTTGGTCGGCAGGATGGGGGCATTCAACGAGGCGGAAATCCCCAGGCCCAGGGTGCGTCGCGTCTGCGCCGGATCGAGGATGCCGTCGTCCCAGATGCGCGCCGTGGCGTAGTAGGGATGGCCCTGGGTCTCGTACTGGGCGCGGATCGGGGCGCGGAAGGATTCCTCCTCCTCCTTGCTCCACTGCTTGCCGGCGGACTCCATGCCGTCGCGCTTGATGGTCGACAGCACCGAGGCCGCCTGTTCGCCGCCCATCACGCTGATCCGCGCGTTGGGCCACATCCAGAGCATGCGCGGGCTGTAGGCGCGGCCGCACATGCCGTAGTTGCCGGCGCCGAAGCTGCCGCCGATGATCATGGTGAATTTCGGCACCTGTGCCGTCGCCACCGCGGTGACCATTTTCGCGCCGTCCTTGGCGATGCCGCTGTTCTCGTACTTGCGGCCGACCATGAAGCCGGTGATGTTCTGCAGGAACAGCAGCGGAATGCCGCGCTGGGCGCAGAGTTCGATGAAGTGCGCGCCCTTCTGCGCCGATTCGCCGAACAGGATGCCGTTGTTGGCGGCGATGCCCAGCGGATAACCGTGCAACCGGGCGAAGCCGGTGACCAGCGTGGTGCCATAGCGCGACTTGAACTCGTCGAAGCGCGAGCCGTCGACCAGGCGTGCGATGACTTCGCGCACGTCATAGGGCTTGCGCGTGTCGTAGGGAATCACGCCCCACAGTTCGGCCGGATCGTAGAGCGGCTCCTCGGGCGTGGCGAGGTCGAGCGACATCGGCTTCTGCCAGTTGAGGTTGCCGACGATGCGGCGCGCGATGGACAGCGCGTGGTGGTCGTTCTCGGCCAGATGATCGCAGACGCCCGAGATGCGCGTATGCACGTCGCCGCCGCCGAGGTCTTCGGCGCTGACGATCTCACCCGTCGCCGCCTTGACCAGCGGCGGGCCGCCGAGGAAGATGGTGCCCTGGTTCTTGACGATCACCGACTCGTCGGACATCGCCGGCATGTAGGCGCCGCCGGCGGTACAGGAGCCCATGACGATGCCGATCTGCGGGATGCCCATGGCCGACATGTTGGCCTGGTTGAAGAAGATGCGGCCAAAGTGGTCGCGGTCGGGAAACACATCGTCCTGCGTCGGCAGGTTGGCACCGCCCGAGTCGACCAGGTAGATGCAGGGCAGGCGATTCTGCTGCGCGATTTCCTGCGCGCGCAGATGCTTCTTCACGGTCAGCGGGAAATAGGAGCCGCCCTTCACCGTGGCGTCGTTGGCGACGATCATGCATTCGACGCCCTTGACCCGGCCGATGCCGGTGACGACACCCGCCGACGCCACGTCGCCGCTGTACATGCCGTAAGCCGCCAGCGCGGAGAATTCGAGGAAGGATGCGCCCGGATCGATCAGCGCGTTGATGCGCTCGCGCGGCAGCAGCTTGCCGCGCGCCTTGTGCTTGGCCGCGGTTTCCGGCGAGCCGCCGCCGGAAACCGCGATGGTCTTCTCGCGCAGGTCGGCGACCAGCGCGCTCATCGCCGCGACGTTGGCCTTGAACTCCTCGCTGCGGACGTTGAGTCTGGATTTGATGACGGACACTAGAAGCCTCCCGTGGCGAGCCACTTGTCGATTTGCGGCAGGCGGTCGGCGCCCCAGAAGGGCTCGCCATCCACCATGAAATAGGGTGCGCCGAACATGCCCTGGGCGATCGCGGCATCGGTTTCCTGCTTGAGCCTGTCCTTGATTTCCGGCGTGGCGATGGCCGCCGTAAACGCGTCGCCATCGATGCCGAGACCGGCTGCAATTTCCAGTACCACGGTCAGCTCGCTGATGTCACGGCTGTCGACCCAGTAAGCGCGGAATACCGCATGGGCGAATTCCCGTGCCTTGTTGCAATCCTGGCCGTGCAGCCAGTAATAGCCACGCGCCGCAGCCAGCGTGGCAATCGGAAACTTCGGCGGAAACTTGTAGGGTATGCCGAGGTAGCGCGCCGAACGGTCGAAGTCGCGCTTGCTGTAGTCGCCCTTGAGCGGGATGGTGATCAGCAGAGGCATGTTCGAGGCCTTGAACGCGGCGCCGAGCATCATCGGCCGCCACTTGACCTTGCGCCCGTGTTTCGCCGCGAGCTCGTCGATGCGTTCGCTGGCCAGATAGGAATAAGGCGAGGAAAAATCGAACCAGAAAGTGATGGGCTGTTTCGCGTCTGTCATCATTTTTCTCCTGTTCCCCAGCCGGCTAGCGGGTGGCCGGGCATCAGTTGGTAGGGATGCTGCCAGCCCGGCAGACCGGCGATGCGTTGCGACCAGTCGCGGAGGTTCGGGTAGTCCTTCCAGTCCACGCCGATCTCCTCGGGCCAGAAGACGTAGCCGGCCAGGGAAAAGTCGGCGATGGTGGGACGGCGAGCGACGACCCATTCGCGCCCTGCAAGGTGTGCATCGAGCACTTTCCAGGCGTTCTCGGCGCGCGTGCGAAACGCCGCGAGCACCGCCGGATCGGTAGCCGGCACGAAATTGCGCAGGTAGCGCAAGGTCGCCGTGTAGCTAGTGAACTTGTGGTTGTCGAACAGCGTCCAGCGCAGGATTTCGCGCCGTTCGTCGTTGTCCTGCGGGCCAAACTTGCCCAGCACATCGGCCAGGTAGTCGAGGATCACGCCCGACTGCGAGTAGGTCTTGCCGCGATGCTCCAGCAGCGGCACTTCGCCCATGACGTTGAGTGCGCGATACTCCGGCGTCTTGGTCGCGCCCTTGAAAAAGTCCACGAAGCGCGGCTCCCAGTCGGCGCCGGAAACCGCCAGCATCAGCGCCGGCTTGTAGGCATTGCCAGACTGAGCGAAGCAGTGCAGGGTGTATTCGGCCATGGCTTTCCTTAAGCGGACAGCGAACGACCGATCACGAGGCGCTGGATATCCGAGGCGCCTTCGTAGATCTGGCAGACGCGCACGTCACGGTAGATGCGCTCGACCGGAAAGTCGCTGACGTAGCCGTAGCCGCCGTGGATCTGGATCGCGTCGGAGCAGACCTTCTCGGCCATCTCCGAAGCGAACAGCTTGGCCATCGAGGCTTCCTTGAGACAGGGCCGGCCGGCGTCGCGCAGCGCGGCGGCGTGATGCACCATCTGCCGCGCGACCTCGATCTGGGTCGCCATGTCGGCCAGGCGGAAGTTCACCGCCTGGTGTTCGAAGATCGGCTTGCCGAAACTCTGACGCTCATGCGAATAATTCAGCGCCGCCTCGAAGGCCGCGCGCGCCATGCCGACGGCCTGCGCCGAGATGCCGATGCGGCCGCCTTCAAGGTTGGACAGCGCGATGCGGTAGCCCTGCCCCTCGGCGCCGAGCAGGTTGCCGGCCGGGATGCGGCAGTTTTCGAACAGTATCTGTGCCGTGTCGGACGCATGCTGGCCGAGTTTTTCCTCGACGCGGGCGACGATGTAGCCCGGTGTGTCGGCCGGCACGATGAAGGCCGAGATGCCCTTCTTGCCGGCGCCCGGATCGGTGACGGCGAAGACCACCGCGAGCTGCGCGTTCTTGCCGGTGGTGATGAACTGCTTGACGCCGTTCAAGACCCAGTGGTCGCCGTCACGGACTGCCTTGGTGCGGATCGCCGCCGCGTCGGAGCCGACATGCGGTTCGGTCAGGCAGAAACAGCCCAGCCATTCGCCGCTGGCCAGCTTCCTCAGGTACTTCTCTTTCTGTGCATCGGTGCCGAAGGCATTGATCGGGCCGCAGACCACCGAGTTCTGCACGCTGACGATGGTCGATATCGCGCCGTCGCCGGCGGCGATCTCTTCCAGTGCCAGGGCCAGCGACACGTAGTCGAGCCCGGCACCGCCCCATTCTTCGGGCACCACCATGCCGCAGACGCCGAGTTCGCCCAGCGCGCGCAGCTCTTCGCGGGGGAAGTGGCAAGTGCGGTCCCACTCGGCGGCCTTGGGCGCCAGCTGTTCGCGCGCAAAGTCGTGCAGCATATCGCGGATCTGTTCCTGTTCCGGGCTCAGTACCATCTCAGTTGCTCCACCGTGCTTTGCGCGCTTCGAGACGCGTGAAATGCCGTGTTGATTGGCGGGGGACGGGGGCGCCAAGGACGGCAGGTATCCGGCTCCGTCCATGTCCTCCGTCGCAGGCTACGCCTGCTCCTCCCCCTTTACTTACCGGAGACGGATACCCGCCATCCTTGGCGGAATACGCTTTTGCCTTGCGACCGTCGCACTGCAACAGCGTCACCTGATCGGGAGGGTGGGGCGTTCTGCGCAGCGAAGTAAAGGGGGAGGAGGTGCCGGAACGGCACCGACGGAGGACATGAGCGAAGCAGAATGTCCCGCCCTCCCGATCCCGCACCAACGGCAATTCCGTGACAGGTTTCATCCTAGTAATCCTTGTACGACTTGCTGCCGGGAATCGGCTCACCCGAGTCGCGCAGGCGCACGGCCTCCTTGTAACCCCTTTCCTCGGCGTAATGCTTGAACCACTGGCCTTCGGGCGAGTGGCGCGTGATGCCGTCGAACAGCGTGGCGATCATCTGGGTGTTGGCGAGACCCATGTTGTCGTAGGCCTGATTGATCATCAGTTTCTGCATCATGAGCTGGTTCTTCGGCACGCCGGCCATGCGGTTTGCGAGTTTCAGCACCGCATCCTCCAGCTCGGCTTCCGGCACGGCGTTGATCACCAGACCCCAGTCCTTCGCGGTGCGGCCGTCGATGGTGTCGCCGGTCAGCAGCATGCGCTTGGCCTTTTCGGCGCCGAGGCGATAGACCCACATTGCGGTGGTCGGGCAGCCCCAGACGCGCGCCGGCATGTAGCCGATCTGCGCGTCCTCGGCCATCACCACGAGGTCGCAGCACAGCGCAATGTCGCTGCCGCCGGCGACGGCGAAGCCCTGCACCTTGCAGATGGTCGGCTTGTGGCTGCGCCAGAGGCTGAAGAAGTCGTCGGTGAAACCCTTCATGGCGCGGTAGTCCACCATCGGGTCCCAGGGCATGGACTGCGTGCAGGGCGTATCGACGTCGGCCTCGGCAAAATCCTTGAGGTCGTAGCCGGAGCAGAAGGCGCGCCCGGCGCCCTGCAGGATGATGACGTGGATCTCGTCATCGGCATTGGCGCGCTCGACGGCGATCCGTATCTCGCGCGGCATCGCCGGCACGATGGCGTTGAGCCGCTCGGGGCGGTTCAAGGTGATGCGCGCGATGCGCCCCTCGGTCGTGTAGGTGAGGGTCTGCAGGGTCATGGCAGGATCAGGCCAGCTCGATGCCGACCGCGGTGGCCTCGCCGCCGCCGATGCAGAGGCTGGCGACGCCGCGCTTCTTGCCGTATTTCTTCAGCGCGCCGATCAGGGTGACGATCACGCGCGCACCGGAGGCGCCGATCGGATGCCCAAGGGCGCAGGCGCCGCCATGCACGTTGACCTTGTCGTGCGGCAGCTTGAGGTCGTGCATCGCGGCCATGGTGACCACGGCGAAGGCTTCGTTGATCTCCCAGAGATCGACGCCGTCGACGCTCCACTCGTTCTTCGCCAGCAGCTTCTTCATGGCGCCGACCGGGGCGGTGGTGAACAGGCCGGGCTCCTGGGCGAAGGTGGAGTGGCCGACGACCGTGGCGATGGGCTTGAGACCCAGCTTGGCGGCGGTCGAAGCGCGCATCATGACCAGCGCCGCGGCGCCGTCGGAAATCGACGACGAGTTGGCGGCCGTCACCGTGCCGTCCTTGCGGAAGGCCGGCTTCAGCGTCGGGATCTTTTCCAGCTGGGCCTTGAAGGGCTGCTCGTCCTTGTCGATGACCACATCCCCCTTGCGGCCGGAGACCGTCACCGGCGCGATTTCCCAGGCGAAGCTGCCGTCCGTGTTGGCCTGCTTGGCGCGCGTGGTCGAGGCGACGGCGAAGGCGTCCTGCGCCTCGCGGGTGAATTTGTAGCTGCCGGCACAGTCCTCGGCGAAGGTGCCCATCAGGCGTGCCCCGCCTCTCTCGTCCCTTGCGTAGGCGTCTTCGAGGCCGTCGAGGAACATGTGGTCCTTGACCTCGCCATGGCCCAGTCGATAACCGCCGCGCGCCTTGGGCAAGAGATACGGCGCGTTGCTCATCGACTCCATGCCGCCGGCCACCATGACCTCGACGCTGCCGGCCAGCAGCATGTCATGCGCGTACATCGCGGCGCGCATGCCGGAGCCGCACATCTTGTTCACCGTGGTGCAGCCGGCCGCCAGCGGCAGGCCGGCGCCGAGACTGGCCTGCCGCGCCGGGGCCTGGCCCTGGCCGGCCGGCAGCACGCAGCCCATGATCACTTCGTCGACCTGCTCCGGTTTGATGCCAGCGCGCTCGACGGCGGCCTTGATCGCGACGCTGCCCAACTGGGCGCAGGTCAGCGAAGCAAAGTCGCCCATGAAGCCGCCCATGGGCGTGCGGGTAGCGGCAACGATGACGATGGGGTCGGACATGTCGGTTCCTTCAGATCAAGGTGGAAAGTGCGGTGGTGTAGCGGCCGGGAAGCTGGTCGGCGGCATTGACGGTGATGTCGAGATCGCGCATCAGGCCGTCCTTGAGACCGTAGATCCAGCCGTGGATGGTCAGGGATTGGCCGCGCTGCCAGGCATCCTGGACGACATAGGTCTGGCAGACGTTGGCGACCTGCTCCAGCACGTTGAGTTCGCACAGCCTGTCGTGCCGCGCCTCCGGCGGCAGGATGTCGATTTCGCGCAGGTGCTTGGCGCGCACGTCGCGCACATGGCGCAGCCAGATGTCGACCAGCCCGACGCGCGCGCCGTCGAGCGCTGCCTTGACGCCGCCGCAGCCGTAATGGCCGACCACCATGATGTGCCTGACCTTGAGCACGTCGACGGCGAACTGGATCACCGACAGGCAATTGAGGTCGGTGTGCACCACCACGTTGGCGACATTGCGATGGACGAACACCTCGCCCGGCAGCAGGCCGACGATTTCATTGGCCGGTACGCGCGAATCCGAGCAGCCTATCCATAGCAGCTCGGGCGTCTGCAGATGCGAGAGTTTTTCGAAATAATCCGGATCGACTTCGCGCATCTTGTTCGACCAGGCGCGATTGAAGTCGAACAAGTGATGCAGGCTGCGATTGTTGATCGCGTCCTCGGACCAGTTCTCGAGATCGAGTGCGAGAAACTGCGTACCCTCCACGGCAGTTTGGTAATAGGCGGGCGCCTCGTCGAAGCCCAGTTCGCGGTAGAGCTTCACCGCGATGCGCATCGCCGGCAGGGTGTCCAGCATGATCTTGCGGTAGCCGATCTGGCGCGCGGCGCGGATCGCCGCCAGGGCCAGGTCGCGTCCGACGCCGAGGCCGCGAAACGTCGGCTCGACATAGAGGCGCTTGAGCTCGCAGACGCCGTCGGCCAGCGGCCGGATGCCGACGCAGCCGGCACCCTTGCCGTCTACCGTGGCATAGAACAATCGCCCCTCGGGCGCAGCATAGCGCCCCGGCAGGCTGGCCATTTCCTCGTCGAAATTCTGGAAGCCCAGGTCGACGCCGAGCCAGCCGGCGTAATTGCGGAAGAACTGGCGCACTTGTTCCAGTTCGGCGACATGCCCGGTACCGAGCACTTGGATCGCCGTGGCGCCGGCGCCGACTTTCGCTGCGTCGCTCATGACTTCCAGGGCAGTTCGTAGGCGACCACCAGCGCGCGCGCCTTGTCCGCTGCCGCCTTGGGCAGGTGGCAGCTCTTGCGCGTCCGGGTGTCGAGGTGGATGCCGGTCAGCAGCGTGATGGCCGACACCGCATCGGTATCGGCATTGCGCATTTCGTGAAAGAAGATGACCTTCTTGTCGGTGACGTCGACCACGCCGGTGCGGATGGCCACGGTGTCGCCGGCATGCAGTTCGCGCTGGTAGCTGATGCGCTGGTCGATCGCCGCCATGCCGCGATGGTGCTCGCGCAGGAAGGCCGCGCCCATGCCGAGGTGGGACATCAGGTTCCAGGTCGCCTCGTCGAACTTGCCGACGTACCACATCACGTTCATGTGGTTCATGTGGTCGCAATGCCACGGATAGACCGTGCCGCGATAAGTGTCGAGAAGGCCGCTCATTTTCAGACGTTAAAAATTAGACAAGTCGTCGTGGCATGGGCGTAGAGCTTGCCATCGGCATCGACCAGCTTGCCTTCCGCGGTGCCGATCTGCTTGCCGGAGTGAATCACGCGGCCTTCGGCGCGCACCGGGCCGACGCGGTCAGTCAGGGCGCGGATGTAATTCACCTTGAGTTCGATCGTGGTGTAGCCCTGCCCTGCGTCGAGCGTACTCTGGATCGCGCAGGCAACGCAGGAATCGAGCAACGTGGCGTGGAAACCGCCATGCACCGAACCGATCGGGTTGTAGTGGCGATGCTGCGGCGTACCCTGGAATACCACGTGGCCTTTTTCCGCCTGGACCAGGTAGAAGCCCAGGGTGTCGCTGATCGGCGGGCGCGGCAGTTCGCCGGCGATCATCTTCTGGAACAGCTCCAGCCCCGAGCACTCGCGCAGATTTTCCAGCGTCAGCATGCCCTGGCTCTTCGACCGCGCCAGAACGTCGGCTTCGCGCTTCAGCCATTCCTCGCGTTTGGCGGCGCTCATCACATAGTCTCGTTGTAGAGTTCGCGGCCGATCAGCATGCGGCGAATTTCCGAAGTGCCGGCGCCGATTTCGTAGAGCTTGGCATCGCGCCACAGGCGGCCGGCCGGGAATTCGTTGGTATAGCCGACGCCGCCCAGGGTCTGAATCGCCTCGCCGGCCATCCAGGTGGCCTTTTCCGCCGAGTAGAGGATGGCCCCGGCGGCGTCCTTGCGCAGCGTGCGCGTGTGTTTGCCAGACCCGTCGCCACGGTCGCAGGCCTTGCCAACGGCATAGACGTAGGCGCGGCAGGCCTGCCACGTGCTGTACATGTCGGCCAGCTTGCCCTGCATCAACTGGAATTCGCCGATGCTCTGGCCGAACTGCTTGCGCTCGTGGATGAAGGGCAACACCACGTCCATGCAGGCGGCCATGATGCCCAGCGGACCGCCGGAGAGCACGGCACGCTCGTAGTCGAGGCCCGACATCAGCACGCGCGTGCCGTTGCCTTCGCCGCCCATGACGTTTTCCACCGGCACTTCGCAGTCGTCGAAAAACAGCGGGAAGGTGTTGGAACCGCGCATGCCGAGCTTGTCGAGGTGCTGGCCCTTGGAAAAACCCTTGAAGCCCTTCTCGACGATGAAGGCGGTCATGCCACGGGCAGCAGCCTCGGGGTTGGTCTTGGCATAGACCACCAGCGTGTCGGCATCGCCGCCGTTGGTGATCCACATTTTCGAGCCGTTCAGCACGTAGCGATCGCCCTTGAGGTCGGCGCGCAGCTTCATCGATACCACGTCGGAGCCGGCGCCCGGCTCCGACATCGCCAACGCGCCGACGTGTTCGCCGGAAATCAGCTTGGGCAGGTACTTTTTGCGCTGCGCATCGTTGCCGTTGCGGCGGATCTGATTCACGCAGAGATTGGAATGGGCGCCGTAGGACAGGCCGACCGAGGCCGAGGCGCGCGAGATTTCTTCCATCGCCACGATATGGGCCAGGTAGCCCATGTTGGCGCCGCCGTAATCCTCGCTCACGGTCATGCCGAGCAGGCCCATGTCGCCCAACTTCTTCCACAGGTCGGCGGGGAATTCATTCACGCGGTCGATCTCGGCCGCGCGCGGCAGGATTTCCTTCTGCGCGAATTGCCACACGGCATCGCGCAGCATGTCGACGTCTTCGCCGAGGTCAAAGTTGATTCCGAGCACTATTTTTTCTCCTTGGCATGCATGGTCATCAGGGTTTGCTGCATGGTGGCGCAGTGCGTGGCCTTGCCATTTCTGATGGCGTACACCTCGCCGCGGGTGATGACGAGATTGCGCCCGGACTTCAGCACCTGGCCTTCGGCAACCAGATATTCGCCGTCGGCGGGGGCCAGCAGGTTGAGCTTGAATTCCACGGTCAGCACGTCGGCGCCCGCCGGCATCAAGGTCAGGCCGGCGTAGCCGCCCGCGCTGTCGACGATGGTGCTGGTGACGCCGGCGTGGAAATAGCCGTTCTGCTGCGTCAGGTCGTCGCGGAAGGGCAGGCGGATTTCGCAATGGCCGGGACTGAGCGCGCCCATTTCGGCGCCGATCAGGGTCATCACCTTCTGCCGGGCAAAGCTGCCGCGCACTGTCGGTTCCCAGTCGGGATTGCGCGGCTCGAAGGCATTGCTGCTTGGACGTGCGGTATGGGGCATGGATCCTCCAGCCAGTTTCAATCTATGGTAGTTGACGTTGACGTCAACGTCAACTACCCGGTACGGGCTTGCGGTTGCCGGCGGCGGACCCGGTTGCTTCGGATTTGAGCATGTCGCGGCACTGGCGCTCGAAGCGGGCGATTTCCTTGAGCACGGCCTGGATGTCATCGCGCTGCTGTTCGAGCGCGGCGCGGCGCTGGGCCAGGGCGCCGAGGAAAGACAGCAGCTGGGTGGACTCGTCCTCGGCCGTGTCGTACATGTCGATCAGGTCCTTGATCTCGGCCAGGCTGAGGCCCAGGCGCTTGCCGCGCAGGGCCAGCTTGAGCCGGGTGCGGTCGCGCTTGCTGTAGATGCGGTTGCCGCCTTCGCGCGCCGGAGAAACCAGGCCGTGGGATTCCCAGTAGCGGATGGCGCGGGTCGTCACGCCGAAATCGCGGGCCAGTTCGGTGATGGTTTGAGTATTGTTCATCGCTGGGGGCTCGGATGGGCACCATGCTGCAGTGCACATAAAGTCCCGAAAATTGGATAAGATGGCAGACCGCCAGTCGGCAAGTTAAGCAGATTTCCCCCATCGATGCAAAGAGACGCGACTTGAACGCTCCGATCGCCTACCCCCACGAAACCGCGCCCGCCCCCGGCGTCGCGGTGGCCGTCGCACCCGGCATCGAATGGCTGTGCATGCCGCTGCCGTTCGCGCTGAACCACATCAACCTGTGGCTGCTGGCCGATGGCGATGGCTATGCCGCGGTCGATACCGGCTTCGCCCTTGATCCGGTCAAGGAGGCCTGGAAGTCGGCGCTGACGGGACGCCGACTGAGCCGCTGCATCGTCACCCACTGCCATCCCGACCACCTCGGCCTCGCCGCCTGGCTGGAGCAGGAAACCGGCGCCGGGCTGTGGATCGCCCAAGGCGAGTATCTGGCGGCGCACATGATGGTCGAGCAGATCGCCGGCTACCGAATCAGCGTCATGGTCGATTTCTTTCGTCAGCACGGCCTCGACGAGGCGCGCATCGACGCCCTGGTGGCGCGCGGCAACGGCTACAAGCGCGGCGTGCCGGACATCCCGGCCACCTATCGGCGCCTGTTCGACGGCCAGCTGCTGCAGATCGGCGACCACGAGTGGCACACCATCGTCGGCCATGGCCACGCCCCGGAGCACATGAGCCTGTATTGCGCCGAACTCGGCGTGCTGATTTCCGGCGACATGCTGCTGCCGCGCATCTCGACCAACATTTCGGTGATGGCCAGCACTCCCTATGCCGACCCGCTCGGCTTGTTCCTCGATTCCATCGACGGTTTTCGCGCGCTGCCGGAAGACACCCTGGTGCTGCCCTCGCACGGCCGGCCTTTCCGCGGCCTGCATGCCCGCGTCGAACAGTTGCACGCGCACCATGCGGAACGCTGCGAGGTGCTGATCGCCGCCTGCCGCGGCACGCCGAAGAACGCCGCCGAGCTGATCAGCGTACTGTTCAACCGGGAAATCCCGGATCCCCACCAGACCATGTTTGCCATGGGCGAAGCCATCGCCCATTTGAATTATCTCGAACACACAGGAAAGATGCAGCGCATCGAAGAAAACGGCCTGATCCGTTTCACCTGTTAGCCCCAAGGAGCTCTCATGTCCGCGCAGGAAAAGAACGCTTTGCCCGATCCCAAGGAAATCGCCAAGACTTACGCCGAAGTCGCCCAGCGCGCCTCGCACCTGATCACCGACCACATGAAGCGCCAGATGAAGAAAGGCGTTGCGGCGCCTTCCGACGACCTCGGCATCGCCCAGGCCTTCATGGACATGATGGCCAAAATGCTGGCCAATCCCTACCAGCTGGCGCAGGCGCAAATGAATCTGGTATGGGACTACTTCTCGCTGTGGCAGCACTCGACGCTGCGCATGCTGGGCATGCAAAGCGCACCCGTCGCCGAACCGAAGAAGGGCGACAAGCGCTTCGCCGACCAGCAGTGGGAAGAGCACTTCCTGTTCGATTTCATCAAGCAGTCCTATCTGATCACGGCGCGCCACATCCATGACAACGTCTGCTGCATTGAAGGTCTCGACGACATTTCGCAGAAGAAGGTGAATTTTTTCACCCGCCAGTTCATTGACGCGCTGGCGCCGTCGAATTTCGCCATGACCAATCCGGAAGTGCTGCGCGAGACGGTCAAGAGCAACGGCCAGAACCTGCTCAAGGGCTTCAACAACCTGCTGCGCGACATCGAGGAAGGCGACGGCCAGCTGCGCGTCAAGATGACCGATCCGTCGGCCTTCGAGATGGGCAAGAACGTCGCCTCGACGCCGGGCAAGGTGATTTTCCAGAACGAGATGATCCAGCTGCTGCAGTTCAATCCGACCACCAAGGAACAGTGGAAGCGCCCGCTCTTGATCATCCCGCCCTGGATCAATAAGTACTACATCCTCGACCTGCGCGAGAGCAATTCCTACATCAAATGGGCCACCGACCAGGGCCACACGGTGTTCGTCATCTCCTGGGTAAACCCCGACGCCAAGCTGGCGAAGAAAGGCTTCGACGATTACATGACCGAAGGCGCGCTGACCGCCATCGATGTGGTCTGCCAGCAGACCGGCGAGAAGGAAGTCAACATGATCGGCTACTGCCTGGGCGGCACGCTGCTCGGTTCCACCATGGGCTACATGGCCGCCAAGAAGGACAAGCGCATCGCCTCGGCGACCTTCTTCGTCGCTCTGCTCGACTTCTCGATTCCCGGCGAACTCGGCGTCTTCATCGACGAAGGCCAGGTCGCCAGCCTGGAAAAGAAGATGGAGGAACGCGGCTACCTGGAAGGCTCGGAGATGGGCACCACCTTCAACATGCTGCGCTCCAACGACCTGATCTGGACCTTCGTGGTCAACAACTACCTGATGGGCAAGGAACCCTTCCCCTTCGACCTGCTGTACTGGAACTCCGATTCCACGCGCATGCCCTACAAGATGCACAGCTACTACCTGCGCAACATGTACCTGAACAACAAACTGCGCGAGCCGGGCGGCATCACCCTGCTCGACACGCCGATCGACCTGTCCAAGGTCAAGACGCCGGCCTATTTCATCTCCACCATCGAAGACCACATCGCGCCGTGGCGCAGCGTGTATCTGGGCTCCAAGGCACTGGGCGGACCGATACGCTTCGCGCTGGGTGGCTCGGGCCACATCGCCGGCATCGTCAATCCGCCGTCGGCCAACAAGTACGGCTTCTGGACCAACGATGCCCGCCCGGAAACCCCGGACGAATGGTTCGAAGGCGCCAAACAGCATGAAGGTTCCTGGTGGACCGACTGGCAGAAGTGGATCACCAAGCTGAACGACGAAAAGGTGCCGGCACGCGATCCGGCCAAGGGCAAGTTCAAGCCGCTGGAAGATGCGCCCGGCTCCTTCGTCAAATTCCGTCTCGACGCGCCGAAGAAAGCGAAGCCTCAGTGAAGGCTAGCGCCGATGAAGCTGGCGTTAGCCTTCACTGAAACTGCGTTTTCATCCGCGTCACCGCTGCGGGTGGTGCTCGACACCAACGTACTCGTGTCGCTCTACGTATTCGCCGACAGCCGCTTCGCCCCGCTGCGCGCAAGAATCGACAGCGGCGGATGGCAGGCGATCACCAATGGTGCATGCATTGGCGAATTCCGCCGCGTGCTGGGCTATCCGATGTTCGCGTTGACGCAACAGCGGCAGTCGGACGCGCTGGCGACCTATGCGGCGCACGTCATCCATCATGACGGCTTGCCGCCTGCCGCTGCAGTTCCATTGCCGCGCTGCAAGGATCGCGACGATCAGAAGTTTCTCGAATTGGCCCGCGACAGTGGCGCAAACTGGCTGGTGACGGCCGACAAGGACCTGTTGCTGCTGGCGCGGCGCGACAAGCTGCGCGGCCTGTTTCGCATCCTCACGCCCGAGACCGCGCTGGCAGAACTATAGGAAAGCGGCGCCACGCCGCTCAGATGCGGATGTAGCGGTACTGGCGCTCTTCGTTGTGGATCGCCGCGACCCCCTCGGCGGTCGGGAAGCGCACCAGACAGACCAGCCAGCGCCTGCGATCGCGGGTTCGCAATCCCGGCAAAGTCTCGATCTGCCGTGCCGGATCGGCCTGGCTCCCGCCAAGCCCGGAGCCGCCTTCGACGCGCAAGTGTTCGGCCGGGCGTTGCAGCCAGGCGAGCAATCCGTTCAGCAGCTTCTCCGGCTGCAGTTCCTCGCTGGCCAGAACCACATCCCCCTTCTCGCCGCCGGCAGACGCCGGATCCGGACGGTTCTCGATATTCCATTCCGCACGCGGCAGCTGGACCCGGTGCCGCAACTTGTCGACGTGCTCGCCGAAGCCGGTCACCGCGCGCATCAGGGCCGCCGTGCGCAGTCCCTGGCGCGCACCGGATTCGGTCGCGGCAAGAGTGCGCAGGGTGTGTTCGCAGAAGCCCTGTGGCGAATCCTTCAAGCGGCGCACGCCGAGCAAGCCAAAGGCCTCGGGTTGCTCGGCACCGGAAAGAAAGGCCAGCGACTGCTTGACATCCGTGCTGCGACCAATGCCGTGGGCGATGTCCTGGCGTGCGGAAAACAGCGCATGGACCAGCGGATGCTGCATGTAGTGCGCCGCGGAAATGTCCAGAGGCCCGGGGATGACGGCGATCTGCTGATCGAAATATTCGACGGCGGCATTGATCACCGGCACCACGCGCGCCTCATAGTCGGGCGAGCTGACGACATCGAAACCGAGAACGGAAACCATCTGGCGAATCACGGCATGCGTTTCGGGCAGCACGCACGCGGTCGCTTGCGACTGATTGAGCAGATTACTGAAAAAACCCATATTTTCTTTCCCTGGAAGCTTGTTCGATGCTTATCGTGCGATGGCCCGCGCCTTGATGTATTGCAGCATCTCGTCTTCGAAACGCACGCGGGCTTCGGGATTGTCGATATCCCGACTCAATAAGCTTACCAGCTGGTCCGCTACCGTCGATGAACGAATTGCGCGGTCCACCAAGGCGCTGGCGAAAGGACCGATTTCCGCGGCCAGGCGCCGCTTGACGAAATCGACGAACTCGGGATCGGCGCTCGGCAGCTGATTTCCGGCGCGCGGCGGCGCCACGGACATGCTGCCGAAAACAATATGGTTCATGCCCTCGAAAGCCCCGCCGCCGATCGCCTGCAGGCGGAACGGGAGCTTGGGCAGCTTGGCGGCGTAAGCCGAAAAATCGGGCGTCGCCATCAAACCGCCGGTCGCCGGCGCCCGGCGCAAGGCGCTTTGTGTCGAGCGGATGGCGGAGCCGACATAGCTGACCTGTCCCGCATCCTCGGTACGAAAAACCACGCCGCGATGAACCATGCCGCGCAAGCGCAAAGGCGTCGCCACGGCATCGAAGCCGGCAGCGACCTGGGCCAGTTGTTCAAGGATGTTTCCTATCTCCAACTCGGGAGCCAGGGTCAGGGTCAGGTTCGGCTTGCCGGACTCCTGGGTCACGAACCCGAGTTTCCGGGCCGCAACCACCGCCTGGTCGAAATTTTCCAGAACCGAGGCCTCGAACGAATCCGCCCCCGCAATGTCGATTGCGATAACCGTCGTCGTTACGGGAGCACTGACTTGCGAAGACACCTTGTTGCCACCCTCCTTGTGTATGCCGGCTGGGATGCAGCCAGGCGCCGTTGGCGATCTGCACTGCCGCCCCTATCCAGATTTAGTTTATGCCTAAATATGCCCTTGGCTATATGCTACAGTACGCGGATTTGCATAAAACCATGACGCATGGCTCGACTCTGGCAGGAGCAAGGTCCGCGGCATTGCACTACAAACCGGCAAGGCCGTCATGATAGGCTTTGCCACCAAAGAACCCGGTGGAGGCGGCTCATGAAGCTGAGAGGAAAATTCAATTCGATGCTGGTGGTCGTGTTCGGAATGGCGCTCGGCGCTTCCGGCTACTTCTCCTACCAGCAGCTCAACGACAACGCCCGCGACGAAGTACTGTCGAATGCCGGCGTGCTGATGGAAACCATTCTTTCGGCGCGCACCTGGGCCGTCAATGAAGTCGGTCCGAATCTGCGGGAAACCGAAGAGGACGAGGAAATGCTCATGATGGGCATCCCGGCCTATGCCGCCAACAAGGTCATGGAAGCCGTGCAGAAGCGCTACCCGGAATACGGCTACCGTGAAGTCGCGCTGAACCCGACCAACGTCAAGCACCGTCCGGAAGACTGGGAAGCCCGCATCATCAACGGCTTCCGCAGCGACGCCACGAAAGAACAGGAATGGGGAGTACGCGAAACCTCGAAAGGCCCCTACCTCTACCTTGC
This sequence comes from Betaproteobacteria bacterium, assembly GCA_028065725.1. The sequence goes on along the minus strand of JAPTVL010000173.1, from coordinate 275,694 downwards.
GCGACCGATCCAGATCAAGCAGTCCGGCTGCCTTGGCTGCCACACCACGCCGGAAAAGGCTCCGCCCAAAATGGTCGCGATCTACGGCGACAACGGTTACGGCTGGAAACTCAAGGAGATTGTCGGTGCCCAGATCGTCAGCGTTCCGCTGTCGGTGCCGATCGCCAATGCCGAACGCATGTTCAAGACCTTCATGGGCACGCTCACCGGCGTCTTCGTCGCCGTTTTCATCCTCCTCAACCTGATGCTGACCGCGCTGATCACCAGCCGCTTGAGCGAAATGGCGGCAATTGCCGACGAAATCAGCAAGGGCAATTTCGAGATGGGGGAATTCAACGAGAAAGGCGACGACGAAGTCGCCCAGCTCAGCTCCGCCTTCAATCGCATGCGCCGCAGCCTGGTCAAGGCCATGGAATTTTTCAACAAGCAGGGTGGCTGAGTCTGAAATCATGAAACCGAATCCGGCCCCAATGCGCGTCGCCATCGCATTCGCCGCCCTGACGCTGGCCGCGCTGTCCGCACAGGCACAGTCCGGCGCCAATGGCCGCACGCTGTTCAAGCAGAAGAACTGCGCCCTGTGCCATTTCTACGAGGCACGCAGCACCGCGCCCTCGGTCAAAACCATGAAAGTGGCATTGAAGGGCGATCCGGCCAAGATCTCCGCGGCGATTTCGGCCTCCCCCAGCCATGCCAACGAGATGAAGTCCGTCTCGGCCGAAGAGATCAAGGCCATGTCGGAGTGGCTGGCCGCAACCACCTTCGAGGAACAGGCGGCGGCACAGGCCGCAGCACCGAAGCCCGGCAGCCCGGAAGCGAAGCGCGCAGCAGCCGCCAAGGCCAGGCAGGAGGCCGCGGACAAGGCCAAGGCAGCGGCCGAAGCCAAGGCCCAGGCCAAACGCGACGCCGAGGCAAAAGCCAAGGCTGCGGCAGAGGCCAAGGCTCAGGCCAAGCAGGACGCTGCAGCCAAAGCCAGGCAGGAAGCCGAAGCCAAGGCACTGGCCGGCAAGGACGCCGCCGCCAAAGCCAAACAGGAGGCGGAGGCGAAGACCCAGGCAGCACGTGATGCCGAAACACAGGCCAGGCGCGAAGCCACCGCGAAGCAGGAAAAAGAGGCTCTGGCCAAACGCGAAGCCGAGGCCAAGGCGCGCAAGGATACCGCTGCCCTCGATGCCGTAAAGCGCGAAAACGAAGAACGGGCCCGGCGCGAGGCCGAGGCTCAGGCGACGGCCAAGCGCGACGCCGAGGCCAAGGCCAAACGCGAAGCCGAGGCGCTGGCGGCTCAGAAATCAGAGGCCGAAGCCAAGGCCAGGAAAGAAGCCGAAGCGCTGGCCTTGCAGAAGCGCGAAGCCGAGGCGCTGGCGAAGAAGAAGGAAACCGAAGCCCAGGCCGCAAAGAAGCCGGAACCGGTGGTCGCCAAGGCCGAGCCCGCGCCCAAGGCCGAGGCGACCGCACCGGGCGGCAAGAAGAAAATCCCTTACCGCGACGGTTCCGACCTGCCGCCCTGCCCGGCGCCGACCGGCGCACCTATTGGGGCCGTCGACGAAGGCAACGCCAAGGCCGTCATCGAGCGCGTCGGCTGTCCGCAATGCCATGCCTACGTGCAGAAGAAGACCGGGCCGCCGATGAAGCAGATTCACGAAAAATACAAGGGCGACTGGGAATGCATAACCCTGCGCCTGACCAAGAACAAGACCCACAAGGAAGAAGGCGTCACCGACGACCTCAAGGCCAGCGAAGTCAAACTGGTTTCCGACTACATCGCCACCCGCAACAAATAGGGGGCGTCTCAAAAGCTCCCGTCCCGCCGCATGAAGGCGTTCCCCCGTCTTTATGCGGTGTGCGGGCTCTCGACAGCGGTCGCTCACAGCACGTCTCCTGTGAGTTGTTAAGCAAATCACATAATTTCCTGTTCATAAACAGCTTTCATTCGGGGCAGAACGTACACCGGAGCCATAAACTCGTGTTGCGAAAATGAAACACTTTTAACCCTGTGACGAATGGGGAATAGCAAAAAAAGAGTTGTTATTTTTTAAAAAGTCTGTTTGAATCAATATCAAATAAGACTTTAGTAATGTCGTTTATGAAGATTGGCGAAGAGTCATCCAAGCTTGGATGCAAATTCCACCCGGAAATCGGGCAAACGCATCGCCGGAACCAAAATATGAACCAGACAATCCAGAAATGTCGCGCAGTTGCGTTCGGCCTAGGCTTCATGATCGCCAGCGGACTCGCCGGCAGCGTTTTCGCCCAGGCGGCGAAAAGTCCGGACACTCCACAAGCGCGGTCGCGCGCCGAAAGCGGTGAAACCAAGCCCTGCATCGAGTGCCACGAAGGCTTCTATGCCATCACCAAGACCAAGCACGGCGTCAAGGGCGATGCGCGCACGCCGGCGGCCACCGGCAAATCGATCACCGGCAATCCCGAGGACGCCATGTGCGGCAGTTGCCACGGCGACCTCACCGAGCACAACAGAAAGCCGCGGACGAAGGGGTTGGTACCGGTGACTTTTGGCAAGAAGGCTCCCGCCGAACCGCAAAACAACGCGTGTCTTGCGTGCCACGAAACAGGGGCGCACACTCACTGGCAAGGCAGCAAGCACGAACAAACCAAGCAATCCTGCGCCAGTTGTCACCGCTTGCATGCCTCCAAAGACCCGGTAATGGTGGCCGAAACCCAAGCCAGCGTATGTTTTGAATGTCACCAGGATCGCCGCGCCGAACTGCACCGGATTTCCACGCACCCGACCAAGACCGGCTTCTTCGCCTGCTCTTCCTGCCACGCATCCCATGGATCCTCGACGCGCGCCTCATTACAGCAGAACTCTGTCAACGAAACCTGTTTCACATGCCATGCAGACAAGCGCGGCCCCTTCCTTTGGGAGCACCGTTCCGTCCAGGATGACTGCACAAACTGTCACAACCCACACGGAACCAACAATGCGCCCATGCTCAAAGTGCGCATGCCCTATCTGTGCCAGCAGTGCCATATGGTCGCAGCTCAACACTCCCAGTCGGCATTTGGCGCCGAATCCTTGCCTGGCGGCGCAAGCGCCGCCGGCAACGCGCGACGAATTCTTGGAAGTGCTTGCGCAAACTGCCACAACAAGATTCACGGCAGCAACCACCCCTCGGGCGCGCGGTTGTTGCGCTGATCCCAACACGCTTTTTCGCTAGGTGACGCCATGATCCAGAACAAAACCGCGCCTCTTCGTCGCAACCGCATCGGGTTCGCGGTATGCTCGGCCCTCGCCACGCTGGCGGTGGCTCCGGCCTACGCCGATCCGGTGCTGACGGCCCGCCTCTTCCGCGATACCGACGTGCTTTTTCGCGACGCCGACATGTCGCGCTGGGCGGATAATTATGTTGAGTTGGGCGTCGGCTACAACTCGAAGGATTCATTCCGTTTCGGTCAATTTTCAGGGCTGATCGACAAGGGCGGTTTCCCGCTTGCCGGCTTCAACTGGCTCACGCGCGACGTAAACAACGATGCGCAGTACTGGCATGTGTATGGCTCGACGCTGGGGCTTGATTCGCGAAAACTGCAGGCCGAGGGCGGTATCCAGGGCAAGTGGAATGTTTCGTTGAGCCTGGATCAAATCAAGAAATCGCAAACGGAGTCAGCCTCGTTCATCCATGACGGACTGGGTACCAGCAATCTGACCCTGCCGGCGGCATACAAAGCAAAAACTGCGGCGGATACGGCAGCCATCAATCCGCGATTACGTCAATTCGGCATCCAGCAGGGGCGCGACATCATCCGTCTGGGATTGAACGGAATAGCGACAAGTGACTGGGACTGGAAAGTCAGCTACCGCGAAGACCACCGCGACGGCACACGGATAGCCGGAGTACGGTCTGCGCTAGGTGGCCAAGCTTCGGCTCTTGTCCCCTATCAAATCGATGACCGCACCCGGCGGGTCAATACCATTCTCTCTTACACCACCAAGGTCGCACAGTTCTCTCTGGGCTACAACTACTCGCAGTATCACAATAACCTGGCATCATTCAACGTCCGCAACCCGTTTACCAATACCGTCGGAGAGACCGACGCCCGGATGTCGCTGGCGCCAAGCAATGATTTCCATCAGATCAACGCCACTGGCGGCTACAACCTCACCAAGAGCACGCGACTGACCAGCAAGTTTTCGTACAGCATCGCCCGACAGAACGAGTCCTTTCTGCCCTATTCCGCGAACCTGGCGACTGGCGCGGCGGGCAACGTCGCCCCGCGCGCCTCGCTGGATGGAAAAGTGGTCAAGACTCTGCTGGATATCGCCCTGACCGCCAAGCCAATGGACAAGATGAACCTCAAGCTGGCGTATCAGTATCATCAAAGCGACAACCAGACACCGGCAGCAAACTACGACTACTTGGGCCACGATGGAATAGCGAAAGCGGGCGGCACCAGAGCCGGCGAGGAGAAGCGCAGAAATACGCCTTTGAGCACGACGGAGAACAAGCTTGCCATTGATGGCGATTATGAGATCGCTGCAAGAACGATTCTGCGCGCGGGCCTTGAACGCAAGAACGTCAATTACTCGACGAAGGACGCCCTCTACAAGGACATGGCGGACCGCAATCTCACCAACACGGACAAATTGTCAGTCGAGCTTCGCCGACCGATTTCAGATGAATTCCTTGGCAGCGTCGGTTACATCTACACGCAGCGCCGCGGTTCAGAGTACGACCGCAACGTGGAGTTCCGCAATAGCTATTGGGATCCGACCTTTCTCGCCGCCCGACCGCTGAACGAACACCCGAGCTTGCGTCCGTTCATGTACAGCGATTACAACGAAGATCGGGTTCGCGCGTCGGGCAACTGGACGGCCTCGGAAACCGTCAGCCTGCAGACGGCGGTCGATACTTATCGGCAAAAATCAAAGGGACCGAACTGCAACTCCATTGCCGATGCCAGTGCCATTACCGCCAATGGCATTCCCGCCGCAACGGCCGCAACACTGCCGGACAGTTGCCTGGGCCGCACGCTTGCCGATGGGGCCAACGTTAATCTCGATGTGCAGTGGCAACCGGAAGAAAACCTGACCACGTTTGCGTTTGCGAGCTATGGGATGACCGGGACAAGACAGGCTGGAAGAAGTTGGACTCGCAGCACAACCACGGCGAGCAACCAAACGCGTGATTGGTTTGTGGATCTGGAAAATCGCGACAACACGGTCGGCTTCGGCCTCAAATGGCAACCGAAAGAGCGCTGGGATCTCGGCGGAACTTATGTGCTGAACAAAGGAGTGGGCAAGGCTTCGGTGTCTACGGGAACCGGGATCCCCGCCCAGACCTCGATGCCCGATAGCTGGAACCAGTTGCACAGTTTGCAGTTGTTTGCCAAGTGGGACTACAGCAAAGAACTCAGTTGGCGCTTCAATTACCTCTACGAGAACCTGAGGTCGGCCGACTGGGCCTACGACAACGTCGCGCCGACCGCCACGACTCAGGTTTTGCTGACCGGACAAACGGCACCACGCTACAGCAACCACGTGTTCGGCGTTTCGGCGGTGGTCAAGAGCTGGTAAGGCCGCTCGTGCCCGGGGTAAACAGGCCGCTTGCAGCGGCCTGTTTCATTTGCACCCTGCGGAACGCGGTGCCCCGCGATGGTTGCGGCACCTCGCCGGAGTGCTGCCCGAAAACTATCCCCGCGACAAAATCCAGCGCACCAGATTCTTCAAGTCCGCGGCATCCTTGGCTGGAGGCGGCTCATGCTCTTCGTCGCCGCCATCCTCGACCTTGACCGACTTGGTGCCGGAAAGATGCTTAATCAGCGCGGCCTCGGCATCGGCCTTGCCTTTGTATTTCTGCGCGATCCTTTTGTAGGACGGAGCTTTCTTGGCCTTGTCCACCGAGTGGCAGCGAAAGCATTTACCCGCCTTGGCCAGCGCCTCCGCCGCATCCTCGCTGACAGTCTGCGCCACGGCAGAATGCGCGGCGAGTACCATTATCCCTACCAGAACGGCTTTTCGTCCAACATCGCCGCAGTACAGAAATGACTTCATCATCATGATACTACCTTTTGATTTAAAGCAATATTACCGCATTGCCATCGGCCTTGGGCTGATCCTGGGGCTGGTCACACTGCCCATCGATGTTCTGTGGGCAAAATCCAAACCGAACAAAACCGAGACGCGCAGCGCAAAGCAAAAAGCCAAGGCAAAACCGGCCCGGCCGAACGCTGCGGCACGCAAAGCCAAAGCCAAAGTCGCGGCGCCAGCGCAGATTGATCCCGTGACCGAGCTGGAGATCATCAGCGGCGAAGCCACCACACTACGTAACGCACTGGGGGCCGATCCCGATGACGCGCCGTCGCGACAGAAGCTCGCCGTGCTGGCGCTGCGCGCCGCGCGCGCGGCGGAACGCGCGCTGTCGCGCGGCGACGACGATCTGTTCAACGCCTACCGCGAGCAGGTCCGGACCCGCTTCGCCGATACCCGGCCGGGCCTCGAAGCCATGTCTGGACGCGGCATCGGCGCCGCCGAATACGCGCTCGGCGCTTTCGCCTTGCATGGCATGCTCGAACCGGCCAGCGTCGAGCGCGCCTGCGCCCACTTTGCCGCGGCGGTCGACAAGGGCTTTGGCGGCGCCAAGTTCCGCCACGCACAATGCATCGAGGAAAGCGATCCGGCACGCGCCCTGGTGCTGCTGACCGAAGCCGCGGATGGCGGCCATGTCGGGGCGAACGAGCGTCTCGGTCGCATCTGCCTCGAGGCCGAGCCACCCGATGCGCCATGCGCCTTTGCCCGCCTTGACCGCGCCGCGAAGGAAGGTCGCGCCAGTGCCAAGACCCTGCTCGGCTGGATGCATGCCGAGGGCATCGGGAGCAAGGTTGATGCGGCACGCGCGGCACGGTATTACCGCGAGGCGGCGCAACAGGGCGAACCGTCGGCGCGCAACAATCTTGGCGAGTTGTACGAAAAGGGACGCAGCGTGGCCAAGGACGAGAAGGCCGCCTTCGAGTACTACCTGGCGGCGGCGCAAAGCGGTTTCCCGCCGGCCCAGTTCAACGCCGGTCGCCTCTATGCCGCCGGCCGCGGCACACCGCGGAACCTGGACGAAGCCCGGCGCTGGCTGGGCGAGGCGGAGAAGGCGGGAATCACCCCGGCACGGGAAATTCTCGACATGCTGGACAAGGAAGCGGCCAAGTAGCCCGCTCGCGCGCGGATTGCCCAGCCTCGCTGCGGAGCTTCGCTGCGGCGCCGGCGAACCTGGCAAGCGCTGCTGCTTGCTATGATGGGCTATGCACTCCATTCATCCCGGCGCACTACCACGCTTGTTCTTTTCCGTTCTGGCCATGGTTCTACTGACGAGCTGCGCCCAGATTCGTCCCGGCAGCCTGCACGATGCCGACCATCCGCTGGCCGGACGACTGTGGGATGTCGCGGCGCAAGGCTTCATTGACGAAACCGAGTTTCTGCGACGCGCCGCCCAAGCCGAAGTATTGCTGCTCGGCGAAACCCATGACAACCCCGAGCACCATCGCCTGCAGGCCAGGATTCTGCAGGCCCGCTTGACTGCAGGTGCGCGGCCGGCCCTGCTGATGGAACAGTTCGACAACGACCAGCAAGCCGCGATCGACGAGGCGCGCAAAGCCGGCAAGGAGCTGGCGCCGCTGATGCGCGGCTGGGATTGGGCGCTGTACCGACCGCTGGTGGCATTGGCCGGCTCGGCGCGGATTCCGTTGCGGGCCGCCAACCTGCCGCGCAGCGCGACGCGTCCGGTAGTGCGCGAGGGATACGCGACGCTGGCCGCCGGCGAAGCGCAACGCCTGGCCCTCGAAACGGTCTGGGACGAGACGCGGCAACAGTACATGGCCGGCCTGATCGAGGCTTCGCATTGCGGCCAGATCACGCCGCAACTGCGCGACGGCTTGGTACGCGCCCAGCGCCTGCGCGATGCGACGCTGGCCGATGCGGCGCTGGCCGCGATCGATCGCAGCGCGGTCTTCATTCTTGGCCGCGGCCATGCCCGCCGCGATGTCGGCGTCCCGCTCTACTTGGCCGCCCGCCGCCCGGGCACCCGTATCCTGTCGCTCGGACTTGTCGAAGTCGGCGCCGGCAGGACGGCGCCGACGCAGTACGAAACCGAACGCGTCGGCGGCATCGCGCCCTACGACATCGTCTGGTTTACCCCGCGTGCGGAACGCCCCGATCCCTGCCTCGCCTTCGGCAAATGATTCGCGCGGAGATTCCTCTGGATACCCTCCGCGCCTCTGGCGCGGACATAAAAAATCGGGCGCCGCATAGGCGCCCGATAAAGGACCGCAGGGAGAGGAGGAGGAGTCCCGGCGGTGCCCCCTTCTCTCTAAGGGGGCAGGTAAATCAGCTGTGGTAGGCCGACTCGCCGTGCGAGGTGATGTCGAGACCTTCGCGCTCTTCGTCTTCCGGCACACGCAGGCCGATGAAGATATCGACGATCTTGTAGCAGACGAAAGCCACGGTGCCGGACCAGATCAGGGTCACGCCGACGCCGGTGGCCTGGATCATGACCTGGCCCATGATGTCGTAGTTGTCCGCGACCTTGTTCGCCACGTAGTCGTAGATGCCGCTGCCGCCAAGGCTGGGCGCGGCGAAGACGCCGGTCAGCAGTGCGCCGAGGATGCCGCCGACGCCATGCACGCCGAACACGTCGAGCGAATCATCCGCGCCGAGCAGCTTCTTCAGGCCATTGACGCCCCACAGGCAGATCACGCCCGCCAGGCCGCCGATCACCAGTGCACCGATCACACCGACGAAACCAGCTGCCGGAGTAATCGCCACCAGGCCCGACACGGCACCTGACGCGGCACCCAGCATCGAGGGCTTGCCCTTGACCAGCCACTCCGCCACCATCCAGGAGGTCGCCGCCATCGCGGTGGCCAGCCAGGTGTTGACGAAGGCCAGCGCCGCCGTGCCGTTGGCTTCGAGCGCCGAACCGGCGTTGAAGCCGAACCAGCCGAACCACAGCAGCGAGGCGCCGATCATGGTCATGGTCAGCGAGTGCGGGGCCATCGAGTCCTTGCCGTAGCCGATGCGCTTGCCCACCATGTAGGCGCCGACCAGACCGGCGATGGCGGCGTTGATATGCACCACGGTGCCGCCGGCAAAGTCGAGCGCGCCCTTCTGGAACAGGTAGCCGGCGGTGGCGGTGGCTTTCTCCGCGGCTTCCGCCGTGGTGTAAGCGTCCGGACCGGTCCAGTACCAGACCATGTGCGTCATCGGCAGGTAGCTGAAGCTGAACCACAGCACCATGAACAGCAGCACCGCGGAGAACCTGATGCGCTCGGCAAAGGCGCCGACGATCAGGCCGCAGGTGATGGCGGCGAAAGCGCCCTGGAAGGCGACGAAGATGAACTCGGATACCACCACGCCCTTGCTGAAGGTGGCGGCGGCCGAGTCCGGCGTGATGCCTTTCAGGAACAGCTTGTCGAGGCTGCCGAAGAAGGCGTTGCCTTCGGTGAAGGCCACGCTGTAGCCATACACGGCCCACAGCACGCTGATCACCGAGAATATGACGAACACCTGCATCAGCACCGCCAGCATGTTCTTGCTGCGCACCAGGCCGCCGTAGAACAGCGCGAGGCCGGGAATGCTCATCAGGATGACGAAGGCCGTGGCGACCATCAGCCAGGCGTTATCGCCGCGGTTGGGCACCGGCGTCGCCGCAGGTGCCGCGGCGGCAGCGGCAGGAGCCGCAGCGGCGGCAGGAGCAGCGGCTTCCGCCGCCACGGGCTTGTCGTCGGCCCAGGCGCTCGAGGCGCCGCCGGCGAGGCCGACGGTCAGTGCCGTCAGCAGGATTGCGAGATATTTTCTCATTTCAGGTCTCCCGAGAGCTTAGAGGGCTTCCTCACCGGTTTCGCCGGTGCGGATGCGGATGACTTGTTCGACGTCGAACACGAAAATCTTGCCGTCGCCGATCTTGCCGGTGCTGGCGGACTTTTCGATGGTTTCGATGACCTGGTCCAGCAGGTCGTCGCGGATAGCGGCTTCGACCTTGACCTTGGGCAGGAAATCGACGACGTATTCGGCGCCGCGATACAGCTCGGTATGACCTTTCTGCCGGCCGAACCCTTTGACCTCGGTAACGGTGATCCCCTGCACGCCGACGGCGGCGAGGGCCTCGCGTACCTCGTCAAGCTTGAACGGCTTGATGATGGCGGTGACGAGTTTCATGGCTGTTTCCTTTAAAAATTGGAGGAGCTTGGGTAAGTGTTCATTTCATTCCGCCGGCGCCGGCCGGGTCGCCGACGGAACTTTCTTCATCTGTCGATCAGAACGACTTGCTGAAACTCAGCACGGCGGTGCTCTTGCCGGCGTTGTAATTCACCGCACCGCCTACGCCACCGCCCCAGCAGTAGGGCTCTTGCGCAGCCGTGCGGGCGCCGCCGATCACGGCACCGCAGTCGTCCTTGGCGTTGGTCGTCGATGCGGCGAGGCCCACCACGCCGAAACCGACGTCCTTGGTCACACCGATCTTGTAGTCGGTATAGGACGCATCGACGTAGCCTTTGACTTTCTGATGTCCGACGTGACCCGAAATACCCCAGCCGTCGCCCAGATCGTAGGCGGCGTTGAGTTCGAGGTAGCCGCTGCCCGAGGTCTTTTCGTTGGCGGTGGCAGACGGCGTCTTGGCCCAGCCGAATAGCGCGCCCAGCGAATGCGAGTACTTGACCGTCAGCCACTTCCAGCTCAGCGCCCCGTAAATCTCCTGCGTGTCCTGCTTCAGGATGCCGCCCGGCGTCTTGTTCTTGCCCGGATAGTTGTAAGTCAGCAAACCGACGTCAAAGCCCAGGTCGCCCGTGATCGAACCCTTGTAACCGCCATAGACGTCGATCTCGAGACCGGCGCTGGTGGTCTGCGTCGCGCCCGGCACATTCAGGCCATCCTGAATCCAGCTGACATTGGACGCCCAGGTGCCGGCATAGAAACCGCTGGAGTGGGCGTAGTCGAAGCCGCCCTGCAGCGCCGGGTTGCCGGAGGTCTGGGAAATGCCGCGATACAGATAATCGGTGACCAGACCGACGTTGCCGGTGAAGGTATGCGGACTGGCTGGCGCAGCAGCCTGCGCCATTACGACGGACGGAAGGGAGACGAGGCCAGCAACGGCGGTGGCGATCAGGGTTTTGCGCATGATGATAAGACTCCTTGGAAGAATGGAAAAATTACAGCTTGCTTTATGCAGAGACCATGCCAAGCGAATAATTTCATTTACATTCAACAAGTTGATATATTTTCGCGGTATCGCATCGGTGCTGGCGCACCAAACCGAGTCCCCAGCGGAAGCGCAGCGCACCATCGCGGTGCAGACACAGACCAGAGGCTGGCTTGCAGCCTCGCTGTGCTAGACTTTCCCCGTCAAACCAAAGCACTCCAACACCATGCTCAATCCGAAAATACTCGATGAAATGTCCGCCCGGGTGTCCTCCCTGCTGGCGGCGACACCGGCCGGCGACATCGAGAAGAACCTACGCGCCACCCTCGCCGGCCTGTTCACCAAACTCGATCTGGTGACCCGCGAGGAGTTCGATGTGCAGCGCGAAGTTCTGACCCGCACGCGCGCAAAGCTCGAAGCACTCGAAGCGCGCGTCGCCGAACTGGAATCCCGCAACCCGCCCTCGCCCGGCCGGACCTGAAGGCTTCATGGCGCTCGCCGTTCTCCGCTCGCGGGCGCTGGCGGGCCTTGCGGCCCCGGAAGTAACGGTCGAAGTCCATCTCGCTGCCGGCCTGCCCTCATTCGCCCTGGTCGGCCTGCCCGACACCGAAGTCAAGGAGGCGCGCGACCGCGTCCGCGCCGCGATCCAGAACTGCGGCTTCGAGTTTCCGCAGCGACGCATCACCGTCAACCTGGCGCCGGCCGATCTGCCCAAGGAGTCGGGGCGCTTCGACCTGCCGATCGCGCTGGGCATCCTGGTCGCGTCCGGGCAACTCAGGGCAGACGCCCTCGACAGCCACGAGTTCGTCGGCGAACTGGCGCTCTCCGGCGATCTGCGCGCCGTGCGCGGCACGCTGGCCATGTGTGCCGCGATTCGCCACGCGGCCGGACCGCGGCACGATACCGCGCGCGCCTTTGTGCTGCCGCTGGAAAGCGCGCCGGAAGCCGCACTGATCGAGGGCATGAACATCCTGCCGGCGCGGAACCTGCTGCAGGTCTGCGCCCACCTCGCCGAACGTGACCATTTGGTGCCTTTCGCCGTGCCGCCGGCGCCGACTTTTGCCCGCTACCCTGACCTGGCCGAGGTCAAGGGGCAGGCGCAGGCCAAGCGCGCGCTCGAAGTGGCCGCCGCAGGCGGGCACTCATTATTGATGAGCGGCCCGCCCGGCGCCGGCAAGTCGATGCTGGCGCAGCGGCTGCCCGGCCTGTTGCCGCCGATGACCCATGCCGAAGCGCTGGAAAGCGCGGCCGTGCATTCGCTGGCCGGCAGTTTCAAGCTGGCGCAATGGCAACAGCGACCGTTTCGCGCCCCACACCATTCTGCCTCCAGCGCCGCGCTGGTGGGCGGCGGCGGCACGCCACGGCCGGGAGAGATATCGCTGGCGCACAACGGCGCGCTGTTCCTCGACGAACTGCCCGAGTTCCAGCGCGGCGTGCTGGAAGCCCTGCGCGAACCGCTGGAGACCGGGCACATCCACATCGCCCGCGCCGCGCGCCGCGCCGAATTCCCGGCACGCTTCCAGCTCGTCGCGGCGATGAATCCCTGCCCCTGTGGCTGGCTCGGCGCCGGCAACGGCAAATGCCGCTGCACCCCCGATCAGGTCGCGCGCTACCGCGGCAAACTGTCGGGGCCGCTACTCGACCGCATCGACCTGATGCTCGACGTGCCGGCGGTCGACGAAGCCGATCTTGCCGCGCGCGGCGACGGCGAAGCCTCGGCCACGGTGCGCGAGCGCGTGACCGCCGCACGAGCGCGCCAGATCGAGCGTCAGGGCAAGGCCAACGCGCTGCTGTCCGCCGCCGAAGTGGAGGTGCACTGTCTGCCCGACTACGGTGGCGCGGCCCTGCTGAAGCGTGCGATGCAGCAACTCGGACTCAGCGCGCGGGCTTATCATCGCATCCTCAAGGTGGCGCGCACCATCGCCGACCTGGCAGGCATACCCGATGGCGTGCCGCTGAGTGCTTCGCATATCGCCGAAGCCGTGCAATACCGGCGCGGCCTGGCACACTGAGGAGAATCGATTGGCTCACCGCTTGCGCGCTGTCGATCTGACCATTGCCCAGCTGCAGGGCATACTGAGCATTGCCGACGATGCTGTGGTCTGCTTCGACAATGAGTTGCGCATCATCCTGTTCAATCTCGGCGCCGAGCGCATCTTCGGCTGGTCGGCGGCGGAGGCCATCGGACAGACCATCGACCTGCTGCTGCCGCCGCGCTTCCGGCCCGGCCACGGCAAACTGGTGCAGGGCTTTCGCGAGTCCGGCGCGATCGCCCGCAAAATGGGCGAACGCAGCTCGATCAGCGGCATGCGCCGCGACGGCAGCGAGTTTCCAGCCGAGGCCTCGATCTCGCGGCTGGAGGCCGAGGACTCGGTGATTTTCACCGTGATCCTGCGCGACATCACCGCGCGCGTCGAACATGAACGCGAGCTGCAGGCGGCGAAGGAAAAGGCCGAAGCGGCGATGCAGGCCAAGAGCATGTTCCTGGCCAACATGAGCCACGAAATCCGCACCCCGCTGAATGCCGTGATCGGCATGACCAGCCTGCTGCTCAATACCCAGATCGACGACGAGCAGCGCGACTACGCCGAAACCGTGCGCGCCAGCAGCGAAGCCCTGTTGACCATCATCAACGACATCCTCGACTATTCGAAAATCGAAGTCGGCAAGCTGGAAATCGAGCGCTTTCCCTTCGACCTGCGCCGCTGCCTGGAAGAGGCAATGGACCTGATCAGCGCCGAGGCCGGCGAAAAGAACATCAACCTGGCCTACTTCCTCGACGACAGCGTGCCGGCCTCGCTGGTCGGCGACGTCACGCGCCTACGCCAGGTGCTGGTCAACCTGCTGTCGAACGCGATCAAGTTCACCCATCGCGGCGAAGTCGTGATCACCGTTTCCGGTACAGCGCTGGACGACCGGCGCCATGAAATCAGTTTCGCCGTGCGCGACACCGGCATCGGCATCGCCGAGGATCAGCTGGCGACGCTGTTCCAGTCTTTCACCCAAGGCGATGCCTCGACCACCCGCAAGTACGGCGGCACCGGCCTCGGCCTGGCGATCAGCCGCCGCCTGACCGAAATGATGGGCGGCCGCATGTGGGTGGACAGCCAGGTCGGCAGTGGCTCGACCTTCCATTTCACCGTGGTCGCCGAAGCCGCCGGCTCGCAACTGGCCAACAGCTACCTGCAGGAATATTCATCGGCGCTGGCCGGCAAGCGCGTGCTGATCGTCGACGACAACAGCACCAACCGGCGCATCCTGGTCAAGCAGGCCCTGATCTGGGGCATGCTGCCCTCGGCGGCGGCCTCGGGCATCGAAGCCCTGGATTTCATTCGTCATGGCCACGCCTTCGACGTCGGCATCCTCGACATGAGCATGCCGGAGATGGACGGCCTGGCCCTGGCGCTGGAAATCCGCAAGCATCGCGACGCGCAGGCCCTGCCGCTGGTGATGCTGACCTCGCTGGCCAACCAGCGCACCAAGGACGACAAGATGGGCCGCGCCGCCTTCGCCGCCTACATCAACAAACCGATCAAGCCGGCCGCGCTGCTCGACGTGCTGCTGCACGCGATGCGGGTCGCACCGATGGTTGCCGAAGTGTCCCCGCCGGTGCCGGTCGCGACCAGGCTGGCCGACAGCCTGCCGCTGGATATTCTGGTGGCCGAAGACAACACGGTGAATCAGAAAGTGGTGCAGCAGTTGCTGGCCCATCTTGGCTATCGCGCCGACGTCGTCGCCAGCGGCATCGAAGTGCTCGACGCACTGGACCGGCAGAACTACGACGTGATCCTGATGGACGTGCAGATGCCGGACATGGACGGCCTCGAAGCCACGCGCCGGCTCAAGTTGCGCTTCGGCCGCGAGGCTGCGCCGAAGGTCATCGCCATGACCGCCAGCGCGATGCTCGGCGATCGCGAAAAATGCCTGGCCGCCGGCATGGATGCCTATGTCTCGAAACCCGTCGAACTCGACCAGATCCGCGCCGTGCTGACGGCCGTCTGCCAGGGGCGGGTGACGACGCCTTCGTCCGCCAACGAGAACCCGTCCGACGAGACTCCGGTGATCGACCGGCGCCGTATCGAGCAGCTGCGCGACCTGCAGGATGCGCAACAACCGCGCATGCTTGCCGAACTGATCGCAATGTTCCTCGCCGATTCGCCGGAACATCTGCAGCAATTGACTGCCGCGATCCACCGCGGCGATCCGGCGCGCCTGGCCGACCTCGCCCACCGCTATCTTTCCAGCGTCGAAAATCTCGGCGCACGGCGCATGCGCGGGCACTGCATGGAACTCGAACGGATGGGTCGCGCCGGATCCGTCGCCGGCGCCGACCGGATCCTCGAACAGTTGCAGCGGGAACTGGCGCTCGCCTGCGAAACCCTGGCGGAAATCGCCGCCCAACAGAATTGAAATCGTGCGCCGCCCCGGCGCCCAGGAGCCTTGCCCATGAAGTACCGCATCATTCCGGTCACCCCGTTCGAACAAAACTGCACACTGCTGTGGTGCACCGAAACCATGAGAGGCGCCTTCGTCGATCCGGGCGGCGACATCGAACACCTGCTGGATACCGCGGCGCGGCTGGGCGTCACTGTCGAGAAGATCCTGCTGACCCACGGCCACATCGACCATGCCGGCGGTGCCGGCGAACTGGCGCAGCGCCTCGGCGTGCCGATCGAGGGTCCGCAACGCGAAGAGAGTTTCTGGATCGACCAGTTGGTGGCGCAAAGCCGCAGCTTCGGCTTCCCGCCGGCGCAGGCCTTCACGCCGAACCGCTGGCTCCAGGACGGCGACACCGTCACGGTCGGCAAGGAAACCCTGCAGGTGCTGTACACGCCCGGCCACACCCCGGGGCATGTGGTCTTTTATCACGCTCCGTCGAAGCTCGCCCTGGTCGGCGACGTGCTGTTCGCCGGCAGCATCGGCCGCACCGATTTCCCGCGCGGCAACTACCAGACCCTGATCGACTCGATCAAGCACAAGCTCTGGCCGCTGGGCGACGACGTGGAATTCATCTCCGGCCACGGTCCAATGTCCACCTTCGGCGAGGAACGCCGCAGCAACCCCTTCGTCGGCGACCACGCCTGATCCAGCCACTGACCTTCCCGTTTTTTTCAAAGGAGAAATCACCATGAGCATCGTGTCCGAGTTCAAGGAGTTCGCAATAAAGGGCAATGTGGTCGACCTCGCGGTCGGCGTGATCATCGGCGCGGCGTTCGGCAAGATCGTCGAATCGATCGTCAAGGATCTGATCATGCCGATTGTCGGCCGGATCATCGGCGGGCTGGATTTTTCCAGCTTCTTCATCATGCTGGCGAACCCACCGGCGGACTACAAGGGCGCCATGACCTACGACGCGCTGACCAAGGCCGGGGTCCCGCTGTTCGCCTATGGCAATTTCATCACGGTGGCGATCAACTTCGTCATTCTGGCGTTCATCATCTTCATCATGGTCAAGCAGATCAACCGGCTGAAAAAGGACACCCCTCCCGCACCGCCCGCCGCCACGCCTGAAGATGTGCTGCTGCTGCGCGAGATTCGCGACGCGTTGAAAAAATAGCCGCAGGCGGCGCCTCCGCGCCGCACATTCGCGGCACATGCTCCGGCCTCCGGGGGCGTTCGCAGCATCTGGCACACGACTTGGGCTTTTCGCTGAAGACGGGAACCGACCTGGGCACGGTCGCGCTGTGCCTGCAGTTGCGCGACGGCGAAACAAGGTAGGCGCTACGCCGACGGCATCTTCACGGCCGGCGCTGTCGCTCCGTGCAGGTGGATCCGGCCGACAAACAGCATGGCGATGAAGGTGGCGCCGACCGCCAGCCAGCCGACATTGCCGTAGCCAACGATGCGGCCCGAGGCATCGGCGGCGATCATCGCCCCGCCAAGATAAGACGCCGCGCCCGAGGCCAGCTGCTGCACGGCGCCGTTCATCGAGAGGAAGGTGCCGCGCAGGCGCGGCTGCACGGCCGAGGTGACGATGGCCATGGCCGGCACCATGCGCCCCGGGACGAAGATGAAGAATATGGTGGACCAGACGATCATGAGCCACAACGGCACCGGCCACAGATGGGTTTGCACCAGCAGCGGCAGCATCGAGCACAGCGCCATCCAGCGGTAGACGCGGATCTTGCCGTGGGCATCGGCCAGGCGGCCGATCAGGCGCGAGGTGAAGAAGGTGGCGGTGCCGCCGAACAGATAGATCAGCGGA
The DNA here is from genome assembly GCA_028065725.1 of Betaproteobacteria bacterium. Next base: position 258,357 of record JAPTVL010000173.1, on the reverse strand, counting down.
ATGTCTTCCTGGCGAATGCCGACATTGGCCGTCACGTAGATCGTGATGTAGGGAATCACGCTGAAGCCGGAAACCATGATCAGGGCCATGAACAGCAGCGCCCGCAAGTGGTTGGCATCGCGCAGCACGGCCGCCATCGCCGCCAGCGGATGGGCGCGCTCGGTCTCGCTGACCATGGCGTTGGGCAGGTGGCCGCGCAATGCCGGCAGCATCTTCCAGCCCAGCAGCAGGAAGCCGCAGGACAACAGGGCGATGAAGAAAAACGGAAAGCGCCAGCCGAAGTGGTTGGCCAGGTACAGCGACAGCGGCACGCCGGCCACGGTGGACAGCGAAAAGGCCGACATGATGGTGCCGCTGGCGCGACCGCGGCGCTCGAAGGGAATCAGGTCGCCGACCATGGTCTGCACCATCGAACCCAGCACGCCGCCGAAGGCGCCGGCGGTGCCGCGCGCCGCCAGCAGCGTCCAGTAGCCCGGCGCCAGGCCGCAGGCCAGCGTGGCCACGGCAAACAGGGCGAACATGGTCAGCAGCAGGCGCTTGCGCTCGAAGCGATCGACGAAGATCGCCGCCAGGAGGCCGGTGAAGGCCGCGGAGAAGGTGTAGGAGGACACCAGCAGGCCGAACTCGTGGGTGCCGACGGCGAGTTCCTTCATCAGGATCGGGCCCAGCGGCATCATGATCATGAAGTCGAGGATGTGGGCGAACTGGATGCCGGCCAGGGTCAGCAGCAGCATGCGCTCGCGCGCGGGATCGAGCGGAGAGGGAGTCATGAAAGTCAGCCCTGGCGCTACGGCGCGCCAAGCGCACCCGGCGCCTGCAGCCGCGCCCGCCACCACTTCTGCGCCTCGCCTTCGCCGTCGAGGCTCCAGGCCAGCCACAGCGGTTCGTTGGCGCGCACTTCGGCCACCTCGCGGGCGACCAGTTCGCGCCGGGTCAGCGCGGCGTCGATGCGGCAGCGCGGCAGGAAGCCGTAACCCAGGCCGGCGATCTGCAGCGCGATCTTGGCCTCGATGTTCGCCACGGTAATGCGCGACTGCCCGGGCAGCACGCCGATCGAGCGCGCGGGCAGCAGGCGCGCGCTGTCGGCAACGACGATCGCCGTGTGCGCTATAAAATCGTCAGCGCTCAGCGGGCGGTCGACGCGTGCCAGCGGGTGCTGCGGCGCGACGCAGAAGATGAACTCGATGTCGCGCAGGCGTTTGGCCTGCTGCGCGAAGCCGGCGGGTGGATCGCCGACCGCCAGCACCAGGTCGGCGCGGCCTTCGCGCAGCGCCTCCCAACTGCCGGTCATGACTTCGCTGCTGATGCGCAGACGCGTGCCGCAGCCCAGCGCCTCGAAGGCGCGGATGTCCTCGACCAGGGCGGAGATCGGCAGCAGCGAGTCATGCACCAAGCGCAGTTCCGACTCGTAGCCGGTGGCGATGCGGCGCAGGCGCGATTCGAGGTCGGCGGCCGAGCGCAGCAGCCAGCGACCTTCGTCCAGCAGCTCGCGACCGGCCGCGGTCAGCGTGACGCGCGGCCCGCGGCGGACGAAGAGCGGGAAGCCGAGTTGCTCTTCCAGCTTGGCCACCGTGTAGGAAATCGTCGAGGGCACCTTGTGCAGCACCTCCGCCGCCGCGGCAAAGGAGCCGCCGCGGGCTATGGCGTCGATGATTTCAATCGCGTCGAGCGTCAGCTTGAGCATGGGACGGAGTTTTATATTCGATTATTTCGATCATAGATTACAGAAAATATCACGCATAACAACCTTGTAATGCCTGATACTTTGCCTTACTTGACAATCACACTCAAGATTATTCAGCGCTTGCTCAAGAGAATTCTAGCATTTATCATCATCAATATCGAACATCTCAACCGGAGGAAATATCCATGTCCCACACCGTCGTTGTTTATCACAGTGGCTACGGCCACACCCGCAAGCAGGCCGAGGCCGTACAGAAGGGCGCCGCCGGCGTCGCCGGCGCCAGCGCCGAGCTGCTCGAAATCAATGCGGAAGGCCAGTTGCCCGAGGGTAGCTGGGAAAAACTGGAGCAGGCGGACGCCATCGTGTTCGGCAGCCCGACCTACATGGGCGGTCCTTCGTGGCAGTTCAAGCGCTTCGCCGATGCCAGTTCCAAGCCCTGGTTCGGCTCGAAGTGGAAGAACAAGGTCGCCGCCGGCTTCACCAACTCGGCCTCGATGAACGGCGACAAGCTGTCGACGCTGCACTACATGATCACCCTGGCGATGCAGCAGGGCATGGTCTGGGTCGGCACCGGCATGATGCCGGCCAACACCAAGGCCGCCACGCGCAACGACGTGAACTGGCTCGGCTCCTTCGCCGGCGCCATGGCGCAATCCCCATCCGATGCCAGCCCCGAGGAAGGTCCGCTGCCCGGCGACCTGGAAACCGCGCGCCTGTTCGGCGTCCGCGTAGCGGAAACCGCGGCACGCTGGAACCGCTGAAGTCGCAACGACCGAAGGGGATGAACATGCTCGAACTGCGCAGGGCCGCCGAGCGCGGCGTCGCCAACTTCGGCTGGCTCGATTCGCGCCACACCTTTTCCTTCGGCCACTATCACGATCCGCAGCAGGTCGGCTTTTCCGACCTGCTGGTGATCAACGACGATCGCGTCGAGCCCGGCATGGGCTTCGGCACCCATCCGCACCGCGACATGGAGATCTTCTCCTACGTGCTGGAAGGCGCGCTGGAGCACAAGGATTCGATGGGCACCGGCTCGGTGATCCGTCCCGGCGAAGTGCAGATGATGAGCGCCGGCAGCGGCATCACCCACAGCGAGTTCAACCCCTCGCGCGAGGAAGGCGTGCACTTCCTGCAGATCTGGATCGTGCCCGATCGCCTGCGCGTCGCGCCGCGTTACCAGCAGAAGAATTTCACCGCGGCGGACAAACGCGGCCACCTGCGCCTGATCATCTCTCCCGAGGCCGAGGACGGCGCGCTCGGCGTGTATCAGGATGCGCGGGTGTATGCGGGCCTGTTCGACGGCGTCGAGCGCGCCGAGTTCAAGGTCACAGCAGGACGCTACGCCTACGTCCATGTCGCGCGCGGCGCGTTGCAGGTCAACGGCACCGTCATGCAGGCCGGCGACGGCGCACGCGTGCGCGACGCGGGCACACTGGCGTTCGAGGGCGGCGCCGACTCAGAGGTGTTGCTGTTCGATCTGCGCGGACGGGAACTGCCGGGGCGCTGAAAGCCGGGAGTCGGCGCTGACGGGACGGCGCTCAGCAGGACCGGCGTCGCAGTTCGGCCAGATAGCGCAAGCCGAGGATCGCGCGACTGCCGTACCAGGACACCATCTCACCGTCGATGCGGCTGACGGGACACTTCGCCAGCACGGCAACTTCGGCCTCGTCACGCGCCGTGAAGGCATAGGGCTCGGAAGGCAGCAGCACGCGCGCGGCCTTCGTCAGCCAGGCCGCATCCCAGGCAAATTCCGGGTAACGGTCTGCCGCCGCAGCCGGCAGCGTGTCCCAGCCCGCCGCGGCGAGCATGGACGAAATATAGGTGTCGCGCCCGACAGTCATCCAGGGTTCGCGCCAGATCGGATAGAGCACGGCCTCGCGCGGCAATGCGGCGCTCACGGCGGCGAGCTCACTGCGCGCAGCGGCAAACTCCGCGGCGAGTCGTGCCGCTTCACGCTCGCGACTGAAGATGCCGCCGAGCAACGCATACAAACCCAGATTGTCATCCACGGTCCGCGGATGCACGACGACGACATGCGGCACGAATTCCATGATCGACTCCACCGCCTCGCGCCGGTTTTCGTCGATGTCGGCGATGACGTGGGTCGGCGCCAGTTGCCGCAGCAGGTCGAGCTTGACGTCCTTGGTGCCGCCCACCTTGGGCACACGGCGCAGCACCTCGCGCGGATGCACGCAAAAGCCGGTGCGGCCGACCAGGCAGGCGGCGAGTCCCAGATCGCAGACCAGCTCGGTCAGGCTCGGCACCAGGCTGACGATGCGCGGCGTGCCGTCGAACGGCAAGTGCTCGCGCCCGAGTGCATCGAGCAATGACATCACAAGTCGAGGCCGCGCGGCTTCCTGCCGGCGCGGGCGAAGACGGCATCGAACAGGGGATTGGGCAGCAGACGCAGCAGTTTCGCCACCACGCCCATCTGCCAGGGGATCACCGTATAGCTGGTGCCGCGTTCGATGGCGACGGCGAAGCGGCGTGCGGCTTGGTCGGCCGGCAGCAGGAAGGGCATCGGGTAGGTATTCACCGCCGTCATCGGTGTCGCGATGTAGCCCGGCGCGATGGTGACCACCTTGATGCCACTACCGCGCAGTTCCACGCGCAGGGCCTCGAGCCAGGCGATGGCGGCGGCCTTCGACGCCGAGTAGGCGCCCGCCCCCGGCAGGCCGCGGATACCGGCCACCGAGGCGATGCCGACCAGGCGGCCGCTGCCGCGCGCCTTCATCGCGGCGATGAAGGGCTGCAGGGTCTGCGCCATGCCGGTGACATTGGTGCGGAACACGCGATCGAGCACCGCCAGGTCGCTGGCATCGTCGCCCAGGGTGCCGACCGAAACGCCGGCATTGGCAATCACGATGTCGGGGCAGCCGTGGTGGGCGATGAAATCGGCCGCTGCGGTTTGCAATGCCGTCGCATCGCCGACATCCAGCGCGTAGCAGACGTGGCTGCCCGGGATTTCCGCGGCCAGTTGCAGAAGTCGGTCCCGGCGCCGCGCCGCCAGACCCAGCGTGACGCCCGTCGCGGCATAGTGGCGCGCCAGCGCCGCGCCGATACCACTCGATGCGCCGGTGATGAAGACCCGCACCGGGCGACTACTTGCGGCCCGCTTCGGCGCGCACGCGCGCGACCAGCTGATCGATCCGCGCGATCAGCTCGCCGTAGCTGCCCGGCGTGATCGCCTCGTAACGACCATGCACCACGACCGCCGGAACGCCCGTCAGCCTGGCGGCGAGCGTCAGTTCCCGCGCCTGCTGGACGCGACTTTGCACGCCGAAGGAAGACCAGGCTTCGCTGAATTTCTTCTCGTCGACGCCCTTGCTCGCCACCCAGGCGAACAGGACCTTTTCATCATCGAGGCGCTTGCGCTCGACGTGAATCGCGTTGAACACCTGGGCATGCATCTTCTCCACCAGGTTCATGGCTTCCAGCGTGTAGTAGAGCTTTGCGCCCGGCGCCCATTTGTTGTTGGGGAAGATGGCCGGTACGCGACGGAAGCTGACATCGGTCGGCAGCTTGGCGGCCCAGGGCGCGAGGATGTGCTCGAAATCGAAGCAGTGCGGGCAGCCGTACCAGAAGAACTCGGTGACTTCGATCCGGGTCTTGTCGGGAGCCAGCGGCGGATTCAGCTCGCGGAAATCACGCCCTTCCTGCAAGTCCGCCGCGCCGGCGCCGGTCGCCAGGCACAGCGTCGCCAGCACCGCCACAAGTCCGCGCCATGCCCTCATCGCTACTCCTTCTGCTTGATGACGGTGCCCTGCACGCCGCTCTGCGACAACAGCGCACGTGCCCGGTTCATTTCATCGGTACCGCGAAAAGGACCGACACGCACGCGGTGCATGCTTCCCTTTTCGGGAATGTTGACTTCCTGCACCGTCGCATCGAGCCCGGTCAGCGCCAGCTTGGCCTTCAGGTTATCGGCGTCTGCGGCTTTCTGGAAGGAACCGACCTGGAGGAAAAAGACTTCCACCGCTGCCGGCCTGGCCTCGGCGGCGGGTGCCCCAGTCGCCGGTGCCGGCGTCGCTGCGGGCGCGGCGGGCACGGCCGGCTGCTTGCCTTCGAGAATGTTGTAGAAGTCGAAACGCTGACGCTCGGTCGCCTTGTCGCCGGGCTTGCCGGGCAGCGCGGCCGGCGTCTGCGGCGCGGTGGCGGCACCGCCAGGCGTGGCCGGGCGTTCCCTGGGCGCGCCTTCGTACTTGTTCTGGAAGGGCAGTGGGGACTTGTTGAGCAGCCAGACCACGCCGAAGGAAAGCAGGACGCCGATCACGAGGCCAATGAACACGCCGAGCAGCGTGCCGCCGCCGCTCTTCTTCAGCGACACCTGCGGTCTCGATGCGCCGCGCGCGCCCTTGTCGGAATTCCTGTCGAATTTGCCGAATTTACTCATGGTCACATGCTCACCGGTTGCGAAACGCCCAGCAGGGAAAGTCCGTTCTGCAGCACCTGCCGCGTCGCCAGGGCCAGCGCCAGGCGCGCAGTGCGGGTCGCCGTGTCGTCGACCAGCACGCGCTCGGCGTTGTACCAGCTGTGGAAATCGCCGGCCAGGTCCTTGAGATAGAAGGCCAGCGCATGCGGCGCATAGTCGCGCGCCGCGATCTGGATCAGTTCGGGGAATTCGGCCAGTCGTGCGCACAGCGCGAATTCGCGCTCGTGCTGCAGCGGCGTCAGGTCCGCCGCGGCCAGCGCTGCCTGGTCACCGTCCCACTGTGCCAGCACCGAGCAGATGCGGGCATGGGCGTACTGCACGTAATACACCGGGTTGTCGTTGCTCTGCGACTTGGCCAGGTCGAGGTCGAAGTCCAGCGCCTGGTCGCATTTGCGCAGCATGTAGAAGAAGCGGCAGGCGTCGTTGCCGACTTCCTCGCGCAACTGGCGCAGCGTCACGTAGTCGCCGGAGCGGGTGGACATCGAAACCTTCTGCCCGTCGCGGAACAGGCTGACGAACTGCACCAGGGTCACGTCGAGGCGCTCGGCGTTGGCGCCCGACGCACTCAGCGCGCCCTTGACGCGCGGGATGTAGCCGTGGTGGTCGGCACCCCAGACGTCGATCACCTTGTCAAAGCCGCGCTCGAACTTGTTCAGGTGGTAGGCGATGTCGGAGGCGAAGTAGGTGTAGATGCCGTTGTCGCGCTGCACGACGCGGTCCTTCTCGTCGCCGAAGGCGGTCGACTGGAACCACTTGGCGCCGTCCTGCGTGTAAATGTGGCCGGACTTTTCCAGCGCCGCGACGGCGCGCGCCACCATGCCGGTGTCGTAGAGACTGCGCTCGGAAAACCAGACGTCGAAATGCACGCCGAATTCCTCGAGGTCGGCGCGACAATCGGCGAGTTGCTCGGACAGTACGTGGCTGTGCACGTAGGCCCAGTCCTCGCCGAGCAGATCCTTGCCGGCGAGGATCAGGCCGTCGAGGCGAACTTCGGCGTCTTCGGTTTCCGGCAGGCAGGCCAGCACGGCTTCGGCCGGATGCACGTAGCGATCGCCGTGCGCCTGTTTGATCTGTTCCGCCATCTCATGCACATAGCCGCCCTGGTAGGCGTTGGGCGGAAACGGCACCGGCTCGTCGAACAGCTCCAGATAGCGCAGCCAGGCCGAGACGGCGAGGATGTCCATCTGGCGGCCGGCGTCGTTGACGTAATACTCGCGCGTCACCTCGAAGCCGGCGAAGGCCAGCAGCGAGGCCAGGCTGGCGCCGTAGGCGGCGCCGCGGCCGTGGCCGACGTGCAACGGACCGGTGGGGTTGGCCGAGACGAACTCGACCTGCAGGCGGCGCGCGGTGCGGCCGTTCTTCGCCGCGCCGCGACCGAAGCCAGGGCCGGCGGCAAGCACGGCGCCGACCACGGCAGTCCGCGCCGCAGCGGTCAGCGTGAAATTGATGAAGCCGGCGCCGGCGATCTCCGCCTTGGTCACGTACGGCGAGGGCGGCAGTTCGCGCACCAGGCGTTCGGCGATCTGGCGCGGACTGGTTTTCAGCTCGCGTGCCAGCTGCAGCGCCAGATTGCTGGCGAAATCACCATGACTGGCTTGCTTGGGGCGTTCAAGAATGATTTCGGCCAGGCTTTGCTCCGGGGCGACGCTGGCCAGTGCCTTGCGCAGCAGGCCGGTGAGATGCTGGCGGACGTCGAAGGCAATGCGGGGGGGGGCGCTGGGGGCTGTCATATACGAGAGTACGCGAGGTCTTTCGGGGTCTTCCGGGCTGTTTCCCATGAACCGTGAATTATACTTTGCGTTTAACGTCCGCCCCAGCCCCCTGTGCGCATCTTCCGCCTGATCCGTATCGCCCGTGTCGCTTACCTCTACGGGCTCGACAGCCTCGTGCTCGAGCACGAGATCGAACCCGGCTTGCGCACCCGCCTGCTGTTTGCCGCGCAGCGCCTGATGTTCTGGCGCGACCTCTCTGCCCCACGCGCCGTGCGCCTGCGCCAGGCGCTGGAAGACCTGGGGCCGATTTTCGTCAAGTTCGGCCAGCTGCTGTCGACCCGGCGCGACATCCTGCCGCTGGACATCGCCGACGAACTGGCCAAGCTGCAGGATCGCGTACCGCCCTTCCCGTCCGGGCTGGCCATGGTCGAACTGGAAAAGGCCTACGGCAAGCCGGTGGATCAGGTCTTCGCCTCCTTCGATCGGGAACCGGTGGCCTCGGCCTCGGTCGCGCAGGTACATTTTGCGGTGCTGCCGGACGGCCGCGAAGTCGCGGTGAAAATCCTGCGCCCCGGCATCCTGCCGGTGATCGAACATGACATCGCGCTACTGCAGGTCGCCGCCAGCCTGCTCGAAACGCTCTGGGCCGACGGCCGGCGCCTGAAGCCGCGCGAAGTCGTGGCCGAGTTCGACAAATACCTGCACTACGAACTCGACCTGATGCGCGAAGCCGCCAACTGTTCGCAACTGCGGCGCAACTTCGAAAACTCCGAACTGCTGATGCTGCCCGAGGTGTACTGGGACTGGTGCAGCACCAGCGTGATGGTCATGCAGCGCATGCACGGCACGACGATTTCGCAGATCGATGCGCTGCGCGAAAAGGGCGTGGACATCCCGCGCCTGGCCCGCGCCGGGGTCGAAATCTTCTTCACCCAGGTGTTCCGCGACGGCTTCTTCCATGCCGACATGCACCCCGGCAACATCTTCGTCGCCACCGAAGGGCCGCGCAAGGGCCGCTACATCGCGCTCGACTTCGGCATCGTCGGCACGCTTTCCGACATCGACAAGAACTACCTGGCGCAGAATTTCCTGGCCTTCTTCAAGCGCGACTACAAGCGCGTCGCCGAAGCCCACATCGAGTCCGGCTGGGCGCCGAAGGAGACCCGGGTCGACGAGTTCGAGGCGGCGATCCGCTCGGTCTGCGAACCCTTCTTCGACCGACCGCTGAAGGAAATCTCGCTCGGCCGCGTGCTGCTACGCCTGTTCCAGACTTCGCGCCAGTTCAACGTCGAAATCCAGCCGCAACTGGTGCTGCTGCAGAAGACCCTGCTCAACGTCGAGGGCTTGGGGCGCGAACTCGACCCCGACCTCGACCTGTGGCAGACCGCGCTGCCTTACCTGGAACGCTGGATGGGCGAGCAACTGGGCTGGGCCGCCTTCGAGAACAACATGAAGCGCGAGGCCGCCCACTGGGCGCGGATGCTGCCGGCGCTGCCGCGCCTGGTGCACCAAGCGCTGGCCGCGACGGCCACACCGGCGCCCAGTCCCGAACTGGAAAACCTCGCCGCCGAGGTGCGCGCCCTGCGCCAGATGCTGTGGCTGGCTTTCGCCGTTGCCGCCGCCGCGCTGGCCTTCGCCGTCGCCTGAAGACGCAGGTTTGCCGCTGCTTTGCGCGGCATTTATACTCCGCTCTCCGTCCCTGAATACTGGCCACTGACATGCTGCTCTGGTTTGTCATTCTCTACCTGATGGTGTCGGTCGGCATCGGCCTGTTCGCCGCCACCCGCGTACATAACGCGCGCGATTTCGCCGTCGCCGGCCGCCGCTTGCCGCTGCCGGTGGTCACCGCCACGGTGTTCGCCACCTGGTTCGGCGCCGAGGCGGTGTTCGGCGTCTCCGCCACCTTCGTCAAGGACGGTCTGGGCGGCGTGGTCGCCGATCCCTTCGGCTCCTCGATGTGCCTGATCATCGCCGGCATCATCTTCTCGCGCTACCTCTACAAGCTCAACATCATCACCTTGGGCGACTTCTACCGCATGCGCTACAACCGCACGGTCGAGGTCATCACCACGGTCTGCATCGTGCTCTCCTACCTGGGCTGGGTCGCGGCGCAGATCAAGGCGCTGGGCCTGATCTTCTTCGTCGTCACCGACGGCGCCGTGTCGCAAAATGCCGGCATGATCCTCGGCGCCGCCATCGTGCTGACCTACACGGTGTTCGGCGGCATGTTCTCGGTGGCGATTCTCGACTTCGTGCAGATGGCGGTGTCGATGGGCGGCCTGCTGTTCATCGCCTGGACCGTCAGCGGCAAAGTCGGCGGTGGTGCCACGGCGGTGATCGACCACGCCGCGGCCGCGGGCAAGCTGGACTTCTTTCCGGCACCCGATCCCTGGCTGTGGCTGACCTTCCTCGGCACCTGGATGACCATGATGCTCGGCTCGATTCCGCAGCAGGACGTGTTCCAGCGCATCACCTCGGCGAAGAGCGCGAACATCGCGCTGTGGGGCTCGGTGCTCGGCGCCTCGATCTATTTCTGCTTCACCTTCGTGCCGATGTTCATCGCCTACTCGGCGACATTGATCGACCCGGCGCTGTTCAACGAGCTGCTGGCCAAGGACACGCAGCTGGTGCTGCCAACCCTGGTGCTGCAGCACACGCCGATCTTCGCCCAGGTGCTGTTCTTCGGCGCCGTGCTCTCGGCGATCATGAGCTGTTCCTCGGCAACGCTGCTGGCGCCTTCGGTCACCTTCGCCGAGAACGTGGTGCGCGGCTTCTATCCGGGCATGGGCGACCGCCAGTTCCTGCGCGTAATGCGCGGCTGCCTGGTGGTGTTCACCTGCATCGTGCTCGGCTTCGCGCTGAAATCCGAGGCCTCGATTTTCAAGATGGTCGAGAACGCCTACAAGGTCACCCTGGCCGGCGCCTTCGTGCCGCTCGCCGCCGGCATCTTCTGGCGCCGCGCGACGACCCAGGGCGCACTGGCGGCGACCTTCGGCGGCCTCCTGTCCTGGGTGTTGATCGAAGTCATGATCGGCGAGGCCAGCCCGGTGCCGCCGCAACTGATCGGCCTCGGCGTCTCGATCCTGGGCATGGTCGCCGGCTCGTTGCTGCCGCAATGGATCGGCCATCGCCTGCCGGGCCACGACCCGCACGCGATCCTGCATCACCATGCCGCGGCGCAGACGCATCATGCCGAAGCGGAGCACCGGCACTGAGCCGCCGACATGACGGGAAAACCCTCGCTCTATGAACTTCTCGGACTCAACGACAAGGCCAGCCCGGAGCAGATTCAACAGGCCTACGAGTCATGCCGGCAGGCGCTCGAAAGCCAGCCGGAGAGCGAGGAGAAACACAACCGGCTCGCCATCCTGCAGGATGCCCGCGACGTCCTGAACGACAGGCGCCAGCGCGCAGGTTACGACCGCCGCCAGCGCGACCGGCGGCAGGCCGCGGAAATGACAGCGCCAACGCGCTCGCGCTGGCCGGCCCTGGTCTTGCTGCTGATGCTCGGTGCCGCCTATCCGGCCTGGCGCCATCTCACGGCGGAAAAACCCGTCGCCGCGGTACAGGCCATGCCCGTCGCCGCGCCCGTCGCCGAAAGCGCGGTGGAGCCTTCCGTCGTCAGCGAGGACATTGCCGTCCTGCTGCCCCCCACGCCTGCCGTCGAGACCGGGCCCGCGGCACCGAAGTCTCCGGTGGTGGCGCAGCGCACCCTGCCGCGCTCGGTCGCGGACGCGCCGCATGCGGCGACCCTGCTCAAGATTGCCGACTCGACCTTTGCCATCGTCGGCGCGGTCGGCTTCGGCACCGGAGTGGTGGTCGAGCCCGACAAGCTGCTGACCAATTGCCACGTCATCGCGCCCAACGTGCTCAAGGGGCCGATCCATGCGATCAGCGCGGTCACCGGCGCAAGAACCCTGATCACCGCGGCCGCCTTCCTGATCACCGAGGACGCCTGCGTCGTGCATGCGCCCGGTCTCAACGGCAAACCGGCCGTCATGGGTGATGCCGCACAGCTGGTCAGGGGAACGCCAATTTTCAACATCGGCTTTGCCGGTGGCCGCCTGAGCTTTTCGCCCGGCGCGATGCTCGGCATCATCAACCGCGGCGGCCAGAACTATCTGGTTTCCTCCAACTACTGCGACCACGGCGTCTCCGGCGGGCCGCTGGTGGACGCCGAGGGACGCCTGGTGGGCCTGACCTCGGGCGGCCCGCGCGATCGCAGCTTCTGCCTGTCGCTCACGGCCGAAACGGCACGCCAGGTACTGGCGCAGACCCTGATCGCGATCGACGCCTTTCCGCCCAACTACCTGAGCAACCTTACGCGCCGCTGGTAGCGCCGGGATCGGGCAATTCGCGGCAGCCTTGTTCCCCGGCGGTGAAGGCGGCAGAATCGGCCCTGTGGCAAACGGCGCGCGCACCCACCTGACTCTCTACCTGACCGGCAGCTACCTGCTGCTGATCATCTACGCCAGCCTCTACCCCCTGACCGGCTGGCACGACAGCGGCAACAATCCCCTGGGGTTTCTCGGCGCGGCCTGGCCGCGTTACTACACCACCTTCGACCTGGCGACCAATCTGATCGCGTACCTGCCCTTCGGCTTCCTCTGCGCCGCCGCCTGGCGCCGCCGCCTGGCGCCGCTGCCGGCCTGGCTGCTGGCAACCGCACTGGGCGGAGCCCTGAGCCTGACCATGGAACTACTGCAGAACTACCTGCCCAATCGCGTACCGTCCAATCTGGATCTCGCCTGCAATGCCGGCGGCACCCTGCTCGGCGGCTGGCTCGGGGCGCTGTGGGGCGCGCGGGTGCTGGACGAGGGCAAGCTCGCCGACTTGCGCCGCCGGCTCATGATGCACGGCCACGGCGGGGACATCGGCATACTGCTGGTTGCCGCCTGGCTTATGACCCAGCTGTCGCCCGAAGCGCTGCTGTTCGGCAGCGGCAATCTGCGCCAGATGCTCGATCTGCCGCCGGTGCAGCCCTTCCTGGCGGAACGCTTCGTCGATCTGGAAACCTTCATCGCCGCCGCCGGCCTGCTGGCCGCCGGCCTGATCATTTCCATGCTGCTGCGCCGCCACGCACGCGGCTTGACCCTCGGCCTGCTCGCGGGCGCGCTGCTGATCAAGACCGCCGCCCACGCCTTGCTGATGGGGCCGGCGGCGGCGCTGGGCTGGATCACGCCCGGCAACAGCCTCGGCATCGGCATCGGACTGGCGCTATGGTGGTGCGCGTCCTTCCTCGGCTTCCCGCTGCAGCGCGCCGTGGCTGCGCTGGCGCTGCTGCTGGCTACCGTCATGGTCAATGTCGCGCCGGAAAATCCCTATCTGCACAACACGCTGCAGGTATGGAATCCCGGCCAGTTCCTGAATTTCAACGGCCTCACGCGCCTGATTTCCTCGCTGTGGCCATTCCTTGCCCTGCCCTGGCTGATGATTTACCGTCCGAGAAAACATGAACCCGATTACTGACCTCACCACCCTGCGCGATGCGCTGCGGGCGTTTTGCGCCGCACGCGACTGGCATCGTTATCACACGCCGAAGAACCTGGTCATGGCCTTGAGCGTCGAAACCGCCGAGCTGGTCGAGCACTTCCAGTGGGCCACGCCCGAGGAAAGCCTGAACCTGGCCGCGGACAAACGCGCCGAGGTCGCCGATGAAATCGCCGACGTGTTGATCTACCTGACCGAACTGGCCGATGTGCTCGGCATCGACCCGATCGACGCGGCGCGCGAGAAGATCGCCAAGAACGCGGTCAAATACCCGCCGCCCCTATAATCATTTCTTTGCCCAGAGCCTGCCCCATGAGCTATTTCAAGCACCACGTGTTCTTCTGCACCAACCAGCGCGCCGCAGGTGAAACCTGCTGCAACAACCACGGCGCCGGCGACATGCGCGCCTACGCCAAGGACAAGGTCAAGGCGCTGGGCAAGAAAGTGCCGGGCAAGGTCCGCATCAATGCCGCCGGCTGCCTCGACCGCTGCGAAGAGGGTCCGGTCATGGTGATCTATCCCGAAGCGGTCTGGTACACCTACGTGGACCAGGAAGACATCGACGAAATCATCGATCAGCATCTAGTGGAAGGCCGCGTCGTCGAGCGCCTCAAGCTGGACTGAGCATGTCGCGCCACGAACGCGTCCTGGTCGACGGGCCGGACGGCAAGATCGAGGTCTTCGTCGAGGAGCACGAGAACCCGCAGGGCATCGCGCTGATCGCCCATCCGCATCCGCTGTTCGGCGGCACCGCCGACAACAAGGTGGTGACCACCCTGGCGCGGGCCTTCCGCGAGCGCGGTTGCATCACCCTTCGGCCCAGCTTTCGCGGCGTCGGCGGCAGCGAGGGCGAACACGATCATGGCGATGCCGAGACCGACGACGTGCTGGCGGTGCATGACTGGGCGCGTGCCCGCTATGCCGGTGTATTGATGGAATCGGGCGTGCAATTGCCGCTCTATCTGGCCGGTTTCTCCTTCGGCGCCTATGTCACCACGCGCCTGGCCAAACGCCTTGCCGCGGCCGGCGACCCGGCAAGGTGGCTGGTGCTGGTCGGCACGGCCGCGGGGTTTGTCGAAGGCATGCGTCACTACGAAACCGAGGCGGTCGGACCTGACACCCTGGTGATCCACGGCTCCGCGGACGAAACCGTGCGCCTCGCCAACGTGCTGGCCTGGGCCCAGCCGATGGATCTGCCGGTGGTCGTGGTACCGGGCGCCGACCACTTCTTCCATCGCCGCCTGCACCTGTTGCGCGACATCATCCAGCGCGCCTGGGCCGGCGTGCATCCGTGAGCCCGCTGGTCGTAGCGGCACTGCACAAGTCCTACGACGGCCGCGAAGTCGTCGCCGGGCTGAACTTCGAACTGCGGCGCGGCGAATGCTACGGCCTGCTCGGCCCCAACGGCGCCGGCAAGACCACCACCCTGCGCTGCTGCCTCGGCCTGACCGCGCCCGATTCCGGCGAGATCACCCTGGTCGGCGAACCGGTGCCGGCGCACGCGCGCGAAGCACGCATGAAGATCGGCGTGGTGCCGCAGTTCGACAACCTCGACCCGGATTTCACCGCCGCCGAAAACCTGATCGTGTATGGCCGCTACTTCGGCATGAAGGATGCCGCCATCCGCCCGAAGATAGCCGAGCTGCTGGATTTCGCCGGCCTCGCCGGCAAGGAAGACGCCAACATCCGCACCCTGTCCGGCGGCATGAAACGGCGCCTGACGCTGGCCCGCGCACTGGTGAACGACCCCGAACTGCTGCTGCTCGACGAACCCACCACCGGCCTTGACCCGCAGGCGCGCCACCTGATCTGGGAACGCCTCAAGCGCCTGCAGGCGCAGGGCAAGACCATCCTGCTGACGACGCACTTCATGGACGAAGCCGAGCGCCTGTGCCAGCGCCTGGCGATCATCGATGGCGGCAGGATGGTGGCCGAAGGCGCGCCGCGCGAACTGATCCGCGGCCAGATCGAGGCACAGGTGGTCGAAGTCTATGGCGAGGATGCGCCGGGCTGGGCCGAGCGCGAAGCCCAGGCCTTTTCACGCCGCGTCGAAGTCAGCGGCGAAACCGCCTTCTGCTATGTCGAAGACGCCGCCCCGCTGCTGGCCCATCTCGCCGCCTGGCCGAACCTGCGCACCCTGCACCGGCCGGCCAACCTGGAAGACGTGTTCCTCAAGCTGACCGGCAGGGAGCTGCGCGATTAGCATGGTCATGTTCCCGCAACTCTCGCTGCGCGCCTTCGCCGTCTGGCGGCGTAACTTCCTGGTCTGGAAAAAGCTCGCCATTCCCTCGCTGCTGGGCAACCTGGCCGATCCGATGATCTACCTGTTCGGTCTCGGCTACGGCCTCGGCGGTTTGCTGCCGCAGATCAACGGCGTGTCCTACATCGCCTTTCTCGCCGCCGGCACGGTATGCGCCTCGACCATGAATGCGGCTTCCTTCGAAGCGCTCTACTCGGCCTTTTCGCGCATGCACGTGCAGCGCACCTGGGAGGCGATCATGAACGCGCCGGTGACGCTGGAAGACGTGATGGCCGGCGAGCTGCTCTGGGCGGCGGCCAAGGCCACGCTGTCGGGCGCCGCGATCCTGGTCGTGATCGCGGTGCTGGGTCTGATCGCCTCGCCGCTGGCGCTGTGGGCGCTGCCGGTGATCTTCCTCACCGGCCTGGCCTTCGCCGCGCTGGGGCTGATCGTCACCGCGCTGGCGCCGTCCTACGATTTCTTCATGTATTACTTCACGCTGTTCATCACGCCCATGGTGCTGCTGTGCGGCGTGTTCTTCCCGGCCGACCAGTTGCCATCGCTGGTGCAGGCGGTGGCGGCCTGGCTGCCGCTGACCCACGCCGTGGCGCTGGTACGACCGTTGCTGTTCGGCGAAATCCCGACCGGCGTAGTCGGCCACATCGCAGCCCTGCTGGCTGTCGCCGCGGTCGCCTTCTGGGTTGCGCTGACGCTGATTCGCCGCCGCCTGCTGAAGTAAAATTGCCGAATGGACATCATTCTCAACGGCGAACCGCAGCAATTGCCGGCACCACTCTCCGTCGCCGCCCTGCTCGAAGCGCGCGGCTTGGCCGGAAAGCGTGTCGCCGTGGAGCGCAACGGCGAGATCGTGGCGAAAAGCCGTCACGCCGAAACCCTGCTCGCCGCGGGTGACCGCATCGAAATCGTCGTCGCCGTGGGCGGCGGCTGAACATCCCTTCAGGATTCACAGCCCATGAACGCAGATCGTCTCCTCATCGCCGGCAAGGCCTACCACTCGCGCCTGCTGGTCGGCACCGGCAAGTACAAGGACTTTGCCCAGACCCGCGCCGCGATCGACGCCTCGGGCGCCGAGATCGTCACGGTCGCCATCCGCCGCACCAACATCGGCCAGGAGCCGGGCCAGCCCTCGCTGCTGGAGGTATTGCCGCCCTCGCAATTCACCATCCTGCCCAACACCGCCGGCTGCTTCACGGCCGACGACGCGGTGCGCACCCTGCGCCTGGCGCGCGAACTGCTCGACGGTCACGCCCTGGTCAAGCTCGAAGTACTGGGCGACCCGCAGACCTTGTTCCCCAACATGCCGGAAACCCTCAAGGCCGCCGCGACCCTGGTCAAGGACGGCTTCCAGGTCATGGTGTATTGCACCGACGATCCGATCCAGGCGCGCATGCTGGAAGACATCGGCTGCGTCGCGATCATGCCGCTGGCATCCCTGATCGGCTCCGGCATGGGCATCCTCAATCCCTGGAACCTGAAGCTGATCATCGATCAAACGCGAGTGCCGGTGCTGGTCGATGCCGGCGTCGGCACCGCCTCGGACGCGGCGATCGCCATGGAGCTGGGCTGCGACGGCGTGCTGATGAACACCGCGATTGCCGGCGCCGAGGACCCGGTACTGATGGCCAGCGCCATGCGCAAGGCGGTCGAGGCCGGACGCGAAGCCTACCGCGCCGGCCGCATGCCGAAAAAATACTACGCGGCAACCCCGAGTTCACCCAGCGGCGGACTCATCGGCCAAAGCGGTGGACAAGGCAGCAAGTGAGGCGGTTTTTCGCCTGCCTCCTGCTGGCGGCCTTGCTCGGTTCGGCGCAGGCCGACGATGCGCCGCCCGCCGCCGCAACCGCGGCGCCGGTGCTGCAGGCCATGCCCGGACGCACCGGCTACGCCCATGACCAGCCGGAGATCCTGCTGCGCCAGCGCCTGTTCGGTCTGGCCCATGGCCTGTCCCTGCTGGCCGCCGCCTGCCTCGACCTGCCCGCACATTCGGTGCCGATCCAGGATGCCTATGCCGCCTGGCATGCGAAGCAGGTGCAGACGATCGCAATCATCGTGCAAGACCTCGCCCGTTACTATTTCGGACCGCGTGCCGACCAGGCCCGGTGGCCCGACTTGTCGCGCGCCCTGAATCTGGCCGACAGCATCCAGCCGGCACTAGGCGAAGTGACCCTGCATGCCGCCTGCGCCACGCTGCCCGAAGCGATTGCCCGGCCGCGCTATGCGCTCGACAAGCTGCTGGCCGGGACCGTCGAGGCGGAGACCCTGCCCGAGATCGTCGCCGTACCGCCAGCGCCGACTGTTCCCAGGCCCGCCGAATGAGCGGGATGGATGACAAGGCCGCGGCAGAGCGCCGCGCCGGCCACATTCGCAGCTTCGTCCTGCGCCAGGGCCGCGTCTCGGATGCCCAGCGCCGCTTCCACGAGGAAGGCATGCCGCGCTGGGGCCTCGCCTACCAGGCCGCGCCGCTCGACCTCGATGCCGTGTTCGGCCGCAGCGCGCCGCGGATTCTCGAGATCGGCTGCGGCATGGGCGAGACCACGGCGACGATTGCCGCCGCGCATCCGCAGAACGACTATCTCGGCATCGAGGTGCACACCCCCGGCGTCGGCAGCCTGCTGAAGGAAATCGCCACGCGCGAACTGGCCAACCTGCGCGTGATCCAGCACGATGCCGTGGAGGTGGTGCGCGACATGATTGCACCGCAGGCGCTGGCCGGCATACACATTTTCTTTCCCGATCCCTGGCCGAAAAAGCGCCAGCAGAAGCGCCGCCTGATCCAGCCCGAATTCGTCGCACTGCTCGCCACGCGCCTGGCGCCGAACGGCTACCTGCATTGCGCGACAGACTGGGAAGACTATGCCCAGCAGATGCTGGCGGTACTCTCCGGAGAAACGCTGCTGCAGAACACTGCCGCCAGCTTTACGCCGCGCCCGGACTATCGGCCGCAGACCAAATTCGAAACGCGCGGCCTGAGGCTGGGTCATGGCGTGTGGGACGTGGTGTTCCGGCGCAAGGCCTGACATGTTCAATCTCGACGTCCGTTCGGTCATCCCGGTCTCCGGGGTTTTGAGCTTGCTGATGGCCACGGTGCTGTACTTCCTGCGCCGCAGCTTTCCGCCCGGCATCCGTGGCCTGGGCGAGTGGGCGGCCGGACCGGCGGTGATCTTCGTTGCCACCGTGCTGTTCGGTGCGCGCGGCGCAATCCCCGATGTGTTCTCGGTGGTGCTGGCCAACCTGCTGCTATTGGGCGGTGCGGCAATGCTGTATTTCGGCAGCCAGCGCTTCTACAACCTGACGCCATCCTTTCGTCCGTGGAGCGCACTGGTCCTGCGCGTGCCGGTCGATTTCACCATCCGCGCCAAGGCCGCCGGGCGCAATTGCGCGCGGGCGGCAGGCTAACCGCGTCGTGGCCTTCACAACGCATCCGTTCTGGCTGGTCGGCTTCCGGCCCTTCTTCGCCCTGGCCTGCCTAGCCGGGCTCAGCCTGCCCTTGCTCTGGGTGCTGTTTTTTCTCGGCGTGCTGCCGGGACCGGCAACCGCAGTCCCGGCGATGCGCTGGCATGCCCATGAGATGTTCTTCGGTTTCGGCTGGGCCGTGCTCGGCGGCTTCCTGCTGACCTCGACCAAGAACTGGGTGCAGATCCGCGGCTATCACGGCACGCCGCTGATCTTCCTGGTCACGGCCTGGCTCGTCGAACGCCTGGGCATGGCCTTCGGCGCGTACTGGCCGCGCGCTCTCTTCGAAATCTCCAACAAACTTTTCCTGGCCGCTATCGTCGCCATGCTGGTGTGGACGCTGGTGCGCCATCGCAAGACCGACAGCTACCGCGACAACTATTTCTTCCTGCTGATATTGCCCGCCTTCCTGCTGGCCAAGCACCTGATGCTGAGCGTCGACCACTTCCAGGCCGGCGTCCTCATGGCCACCGGCCTGTTTCGCGTCGCCTTCCTGGTCATGCTGGAGCGCACCCTGACCCAGTTCATGAAGAACATCTTCCAGGCGGACATCCTGCGCCATGCGGCGCTGGACCGCAGCATCAAGTTGTGCGCGCTGCTGCTGGTCGGCGCCGGCTTCATGCCGCCGCTGCCGGCGGCCTGGCTGTCGCTGCTGCTGGCGGTGCTGCTGGCCGGCCGGCTGCTGTTCTGGAAGCCGCAGTTGGCCTTGCGCCGGCTCGACCTCGGCATCATGTATCTGGGCTACGCCGCGATCGTGCTACAGCTGCTGGTCGAGTTCCTCGGCCAGGTCGCCGCGCCGGCCTGGGTCGGCGCCTTGTCGATGCATGTGTTCGGCCTCGGCGTCATGGGCCTGATCATTCCCGCCATGCTGATCCGCATCGCCAAGGGCCACACCGGGCGCAAGGTTATGTTCGATGCCGGCGACAAGCTGGTGCTGTGGCTCATGATCGCCGCCTTCGTGCTGCGCGTCGTCGCGCCGCAGATCCATCCGCCAGCTTATGCCCTCTGGCTGGTGCTGGCCGCCTGCGGCTGGCTGGCCGGCTTCGGCATCCTCGCCGTGCGCCTGATTCCGCTGCTGGCGCGGGCGCGCATCGACGGCAAAGAACACTAAGGCCGGCGCGCCGTCTCACCAACGCCGACTTTCGGTGGGCGAACTCAGCCCCCGGCGGCGATCACGATGTCGAAGCGCAGCGTACCCGGCGCATCGGCCTGCTCCACGCCGATCAGGCGGGCGCGCGATTCGGCATCGCGCTGCGCCATGAACAGGCCGTCGCGCTGGTTTTCGCGCACCGCGCCGGGCAAATACATCTGCGTCACCAGCAGTTCGCGCCCGCCGCGGCTGAGGCGGAAATGCACGTGCGGCGTGCGTCCCGGATAGCGCACCGGCATTACCGTGCGGAAGCGGTAGTCGCCACTGATGCCGGTGGTGGCGCGGCCGTAGCCGCGGAAGTTCGGGTCGCGCGGCGCCGGACTGTCGTCGTGCGGATGGTGGTAGCGGCCGTGGGCGTTGGTCTGCCAGATCTCGACGAGAACCCCGGCCTGGGCATGGCCGGCGGTGTCGAGCACGCGCCCGACGATGCTCAGCGGCGTGCCTTGGGCGCGGCCGCGACCGTCGACCGTGGTCAGGTCGTTGCCGGCGGCGGGATCGGGCTGCAGCGGGTAAAACGGGCCCAACATCTGGGCCGGCGTCGGCGTCGCCGCGCTGGCGCGGCCCGTCCAGGGCAGTGCCGCAAGCAGCGGCAGGAGAAGGACGAAGCGGCGGCGGCCCGCTGCGGGCATCGCGCTCATTGATTCAATTCAAGGTCGCTGGTGAAGGGCTGGTTGGGATAGTGGAAAGCCACCGGCCCGTCCGGCTCGGCATGGATGAACTGGTGCACCGAAGGGTCCGCCGAATTCTGCAATTCCTCGGGCGTGCCGGCGGCGACGACCACGCCGCCATGAATGAAGAAGGCATAGTCGACCACCTTCAGGGTTTCCGAAACGTCGTAGGTGACGATGATCGAGGTCGCGCCCAGGGCGTCGTTGAGGCGGCGGATCAGCTCGGCAATCACGTTGAGCGAGATCGGGTCGAGCCCGGCAAACGGCTCGTCGTACATGGCCAGCATCGGATCCAGGGCGATCGCCCGCGCCAGCGCAATGCGCCGCGCCATGCCGCCGGACAGCTCGCTGGGCATCAGTTCGGTGGAGCCGCGCAGGCCCACGGCATGCAGCTTCATCAATACCAGATCGTGGATCAGGTCCTCGGGCAGATCGGTCAACTCGCGCATCGGGAAGGCGATGTTGTCATATACGGACATGTCGCTGAACAGGCCGCCGGCCTGGAACATCATGCCCATCTTGCGCCGCAGTTGGTAAAGCCCGTCGTTGTCGAGCTCGTGTACCACGCGGCCATCGACGCGCACCAGGCCCTGGTCCGGGCGCCGCTGGCCGCCGATCAGCTTGAGGATGGTGCTCTTGCCGGAGCCGCTGACGCCGAGAATGCCCACCACCTTGCCGCGCGGGATGGCCATCCGGATGCCCTTCAGCACCTGGTTCGTGCCATAGGCAAAGTGCAGGTCTTCGATTTCGATGAAATTGTCCGCTGTACCAGTCACGCTCTGGTTTCCTTGCTGGTCGATCCGGGTCGATCGCGAGGACGTTATGGTGACACATCTTGCACCGCCTGGCGGCGGATCGGCCGCCGTCAATGCGGGCAGACGCCGAGCCCGGGGTGAATTTCCATTTCGTCCGCGGCACAATCCGGAAACGGCTCGCGGCGCATTTCCACGCCCTGCACGTCCCGATACACCAGTTCGTCGGTATCGAAGACATATTCCGGATGGATGGCGTTGTTCCAGCAGTTGAGGAAATAGGTGTAGAAGGCCGGGAAAAAGCCGCGGTTGGGCTTGGCCGGCTGCAGGGCGAAGACGTATTCGGGAAACTTGTCGATATCGCGGCTGTCGTGGCAGCAGCGGACCCAGACATATTCGCCGGTGAAGATCAGCTTCCAGAAGGGCGGGGCATCGTAGAAGCGGATGGTGACGTTCTTGCCCGCCGCCTGCAGCTGTCGCAGGCTGTCGATGCTGGCGCGGATCTCGCGCCGCAGATTGGCCAGGGCGGCGGCGGGATCGGCATGGGCTGCCGCATAGACCGCCGCGCCCGAACCGACCGGATTGAGCAGCATCACGCGAATTTCGTAGTACTCCTGCAGCGTGTCGCGCATCGGGCTGTCCGGGGCGGCAAAGGTGCCGTAGCCGGTGACGGTCATGATGTTGACGTCGCGCTTCCAGGGCAGGCGGCGGAACTGCTGTTCCTTGCCCCAGCGCGCCAGCCAGTCGTCATTTTCCCTGGCATAGATCAGCGACGCGATATTGCTCATGCGCGCCTGGCCGCGAAAGTCCCAGGCAATCTTGACCAGGTTGAACAGCAGCACCAGCACCGCGGCAAAACCCAGTTCGGTATACAGCAGCGCCTGCGCATCGCCTTCGACTTTGGGCCACCAGTTGAACAGGATGTAGCTGGCGGCGGTCGGCACCGAGAAGGCAATGCCGAGGGCCAGCAGGGTGATGGCCGCATGGCTGGCGATATGGCCCAGGCCGCTCCAGAAATGTACGGACGAGGTCTTCGGCAACATGATTTCTCCTTGCGTTGGTAACTCCAAACTATCGCAAGCCGCGTACCAAACGTTTAATGCATGGAAATCAGTTGCTTGCCGAAAGACCCTGTCTGCGACTTGCATCCAATCGACGACAGGATTCCGCTGCCAAACGACAATCGACTGTTTTTGAAGGGAATTTCATGTCGCGGATCGGCGACACCCGAATTGCGATACCAACGCAACAATGATGGCGAGCCGCAGCCCGTCTGCCGGCCTTGCCTTACTGCAGAAAGTGGCCGAGCAGACGATTGAGGAAGCGCCGGCCCTGCGCCGTCGGCCGCATCCGGCCGTCCGCCGTCTCCAGCAGGCCGGCGCGCCGTGCCGCCAGCGCCGACTCTTCGATCACCGACAGCGGCAGGCCGGTGCGTTCGGTGAACAGCCGCAGCGGGAAGCCGTCGTTGAGACGCAATGCATTCATCATGAACTCGCCGGGCAGGTCGGCGCTGGCGACGGCCTGCCGGGTGCTGATGAAGTCGCCGCGCGCCGCGCCTTGCAGGTAGGCGCGCGGATTGCGATGGCGCGCCTCGCGCCAGATGGTCTGGTGGTTCGACAGCTTGCCGTGCGCGCCGGCGCCGATGCCAAGGTAATCGCCGAAACTCCAGTAGTTGAGGTTGTGCTGGCAGCGCTGTTCCGGTTTGGCGAAGGCGGAAGTTTCGTAATGCTCGAAACCGGCGGCGGCGAGGCGCGCCTCGACCATCTCCTGCATGTCGGCCGCCAGGTCGTCGTCGGGCAGCGGTGGCGGTGCGTGATGGAAGGGCGTGTTCGGCTCCAGCGTCAGGTGATAGGCCGAAATGTGGCCGACGCCCGCGGCGACGGCGGTGGCGATGTCCTGTTCAGCCTGCGCCAGGGTCTGCCGCGGCAGTGCGTACATCAGGTCGAGGTTGATACGCTCGAAGTTGCGCTGCGCCATCTCGATGGCGCGCCGCGCCTCGGCGCTGTCGTGGATACGGCCGAGCGCCGCGAGCCTGGCGTCGTCGAAACTCTGCACGCCGATCGAGATCCGATTGACGCCTGCCGCGCGGAAGGCGGCGAACTTCGCCGTCTCGGCGGTGCCTGGGTTGGCTTCGAGCGTGATTTCGGCGCCGGGATGCAGCGGCAGGCGCATGCGGATCGCGGCCAGCAGCGCCTCGGCGGTTTCGGCGCGCATCAGGCTCGGCGTGCCGCCGCCGATGAAGACACTGATCACCGGCCGGTTCCAGATCTGCGGCAGGGCGGCTTCGAGGTCGGCGATCAGCGCCGCGAGATAGGCGGCTTCGCTGTCGGCACCGAGTTCGCCGCGGCTCTCGTGCGAATTGAAGTCGCAGTAGGGGCACTTTTTCACGCACCAGGGCCAATGCACATACAGGGCCAGGGGCGGCGGCGCCGTCAGGCCGGAGCTGCCGTCGACAGTCGGCGCTGGCACTGCGGCGACCGGGATGATAGCGATCACGCCCCGGCGCGCAAACGGGCGATGAGTTGCGCCAGGGCCTGGCCGCGATGGGAAAGGCGGTTCTTTTCCTCGTGCGGTAGTTCGGCCGCGGTGAGGCCGCGGTCGGGCAGCAGAAAGTAGGGGTCGTAGCCGAAACCGCCGGCGCCGCGCGGCGTATCGACGATCTGGCCATGCCATTCGCCTTCGCTGATCACCGGCTGCGGATCGTCGGCATGGCGCATCAGCACCAGCACCGCGACGTAGTGGGCGCGGCGATCGGCGACGCCGGCCAGATCGGCCAGCAGCTTGGCGTTGTTCTTCGCGTCGGACTTCGGCTCACCGCCATAACGCGCCGAGAACACGCCCGGCGCACCGCCCAGCGCGCTGACGCACAACCCCGAATCGTCGGCCAGCGCCGGCAGGCCGGTCAGCCGTGCAGCGTGGCGCGCCTTGGCGATGGCGTTCTCGACGAAGGTGACGTGCGGCTCGTCGGCCTCCGGCACGTCGAAGGCGGACTGCGGCAGCACCTCGAAATCGAAGGGCGCCAGCAGCTGGCCGAATTCGCGCAGCTTGCCGGCGTTGCCGGAAGCGAGGACCAGTTTTTTCACCGTTCCGCCAGCGCCGACTTTTGCACCATGACGATGTCGCCGATGCCGGCCGCGGCCAGTTCCAGCAGCGTATCGAGCTCGGCGCGCGAAAAGGGCGCGCCCTCGGCCGTGCCCTGTACCTCGATGATGCCGCCACCGGCCGTGATCACCACGTTCATGTCGGTATCGCAAGCGGAGTCCTCGGCGTAGTCGAGGTCCAGCACCGGGATGCCGCCGACGATGCCGACCGACACCGCGGCGACCAGTTCGCGCATCGGGTGGCGCACCAGTTTGCCGCCGGCCACCAGCGTGGACAGGGCGTCGTGCAGCGCCACGCAGGCGCCGGTGATCGAGGCGCAGCGGGTGCCGCCGTCGGCCTGCAGCACGTCGCAATCGAGCGTGATCTGGCGTTCGCCGAGCGCGGCGAGGTCGGTCACGGCGCGCAGCGAGCGGCCGATCAGGCGCTGGATTTCCTGGGTGCGGCCGGACTGCTTGCCCTTCGCCGCTTCGCGCGCGGTGCGGGTGTTGGTGGCGCGCGGCAGCATGCCGTATTCAGCGGTGACCCAGCCCGAACCCTTGCCGCGCAGGAAGCCGGGCACCGATTCCTCGACGCTGGCGGTGCATAACACCTTGGTGGCGCCGAACTCGACCAGCACGCTGCCTTCGGCATGGCGGGTGTAATGACGGGTGATCCCGAGCTTGCGCAACTGGGCGGCAGAGCGATCCTGGCGTTGGGGCGGGCGATTCATTGGGAAACTCCGTGGGGGGTGTAAGGCATGCGCCGCCGGATCTCGTCGATGGCCTGGTCGATGTCGGCATCGCTAATTCGTTCCTGATGCTGCTCCTGCAGTACCCCAAGCCGCAGATTGACGGTATGGGCATCGGGATCGGGCGCCGTCCAGCGCATGGCGATCAGGGTCAGGTTGTCCGCGCCGGGACCGGCGGCGTGCTCCGCGGCATCGAGCAAATTCGGCACCGAGCGGGTCAGCGGCATGCGCCTGAGCCGGCTCACCAGTTGCTCGCCGAGGGGCGACCAGGCGCCGTCGGTGCACAGGGCGATCAGATCGCCATCCTGCAAGGGTACCGTGCGCGACACCTCGATGTGCGGCGTCAGGCTGCCGCCGAGACAGCTGAACACGCGGTTGCGCAGGGGGTGGGTGGCCGCCTGGTCATGGCTGATCATGCCATCGTCGACCATGCGCTGCACTAGGCTGTGATCGCGGGTTTGCAGCACGCTGGCGTTGTCCGGCGCGCTGGCGTGCACCAGGTACAGGCGCGAATCGCCAGCATGCGCCCAGCGCGCCTCGCCATCCTGCACCACGCAGGCGATGCAGGTAGTGCGCGGTGCGGCATGGGTCGGAATGTGGCAGGCGATGGAATGGCTGACGATGCTCGCATGGGCCTGCAGCAGCGCCTCCTTGAGAAACCGGGCCGGATCGGCGAGGCGCGGCTTGGCTTCGCTGCGGAAACGCCCGGTGATGGTATCGACGGCCAGCTGGGCCGCGACCTCGCCCTGCAGGTGGCCGCCCATGCCGTCGGCCACCACCATCAGCACCGAGTCTTCGGTCGCCAGCCATGCAGCACGGTCCTGATTGATCTCGCGCCCACCGATACGGCTTTCCTGGTAGATGGTGAAGCTCATTACCAGCCGCGCAGACCGATGCGGGAAAGCCAGGAACCCGGCGGCTTGTCACCCGCCGTGTCGGTATTCAGCGATGCCTGCAGGGCGCGGGCATGTTGCGGCCGCCGCGGCGGATCGAGACGCAGGCATTCGTCGATGGTCGCCAGCAGGCGCGGCGAGTAGTCCATGCCCCAGCGCTGGCGGGCGGGCAGCAACTGGTCGTCGGCCAGGCGCTCGTCCGCGGCCTGCGGCGCGCTGCCGGCCAGCGCCGCATACATGCAGGCGCCGACGGCATAGATGTCGGTCCACGGCCCCAGCGTAAATTTGCCGTGATACTGCTCGGGCGCCGCATAGCCGGGCGTGTACATCGCCCGCGGTTCGGGCGGGCCAATGTCGACGGCATAACGTGCCGCACCGAAATCCAGCAGCACCGGACTGCCGTCGTCGCGCAGCCAGATGTTCGCCGGCTTGATATCCAGGTGCAGCAGACCGCAGCCATGAACCTCGCCGAGGCCGTCGAGCACGCCGCTGAACATCTTGCGCAGGAAGGGCTCGCCGAGGCGGCCACGATGGCCGCGGATATAGTCGCGCAGGGTCTGCCCGGTTTCATAGCGCATGACCAGATAGACCGTCTCGTTGGCGCGGAAGAAATTCAGCACGCGCACCACATTCGGATGGTCCAGCCCGGTAAGCGCCCGGCCCTCTTCGAAAAACAGCTTCAGGCCGTGGTTGAATTCCGCCTGATACTCGGGCGGAATCGTCGGCACGATCTGGCCTTCGCCGCGCAGCGCGAGGGCATTGGGCAGGTATTCCTTGAGCGCCACCGGCATCCCCGTAACGTCGTGCGCCAGATAGACGATGGAAAAGCCGCCGACCGAAAGCTGCCGCTCGATGCGATAGCCTTCCAGTTCGTAGCCGGGGGGAAGTGCCTGATTGTTCTGCGAGAACACGGTATGCGAAGGTAGACGGGTTGATATACTGCCATGATTTTCCTTGTTCGCCCCTTCGCTGTAAACAACTGCTTCAACCTGAAGGTGCAGGCTGGCCTCCACTGGAGCTTCATTTTCGGCAACAGGAACGGAGACACCCCACCATGATCCACAGCATGACCGGCTATGCCGCTGCCAGCCGCGACCTTGGCAGCGCAGTGATGAACTTCGAGCTCAAGAGCGTCAATTCGCGCTATCTGGATATCGGTTTCCGGCTCAGCGAAGACCTGCGCTTCCTTGAAATGCCGCTGCGCGAAAAGATCACCGAGCGCATTGCGCGCGGCAAGCTCGAAATGCGTGGCTATCTTCAGGCACAACCGGCGCAAGGCGCCGCGGCGCGCGGACAGACGCCCAATCCGGCGCTGCTGGCCGAACTGGGCAAACTCGACGCCAGCGTGCGCCAGGCCCTGCCGCAGGCCGCCCCACTGTCGGTGGCCGAGGTGCTGCGCTGGCCGGGCGTGCTGGGCGACGATGCGCTGAGCACGGAACAGCTGCAGTCCGCGGCGCAGGAACTGTTCGCCGGCCTGCTCGATGAATTCGTTGCCAGTCGCGAACGGGAGGGGGCCAAACTCGCCGATGTGCTGAAGGACCGCGCCGCCCGCATGCGCGAGCGCATCGCCGCCGCCGAACCGCTGCTGCCGGCGGCGCTGGCCGCCTACCGCGAACGCCTGGCGACCAAGCTGCGCGAAGCCGTGGCAAATCTCGACGAGGAGCGCATCCGCCAGGAAGTCGGCGTGTTTGCCGCCAAGATCGACGTCGCCGAGGAGATCGCGCGCCTGGTGACGCACATGGACGAGCTCGATCGGGTGCTGAAAAAAGGCGGGGCGGTCGGCAAGCGCCTGGATTTCCTGATGCAGGAACTCAACCGCGAAGCCAATACCCTGTCGTCGAAGTCGGTCTCGGCCGAGGTCACCGCCATTGCGCTGGACCTCAAGCTGCTGATCGAGCAGATGCGCGAGCAGGTACAGAATCTGGAATAGGCCTCCGCTCGCCGCAGGAGCAAAGGAACGGGAGCAGCGGCGAGGCTTCTGGCTGGCATATAATCCGCTCCTACATGGTTTTGCCTGAACGCGCAGCATGCCGCTTCGGCAACCGACCGCAGCGAACGACGCAGCAAACGGAGGGGGGACGGGCAGTGAGCCAGGAGGGTCAAGATGTGGTGTTGCCCAGGCACTTCGCGCTCACCCGCTATTTTTCCATCGCCAGCCTGTTGTGTACCGCCGTCGTGGCGATACTGCTGGGCTGGAGCTATCAGTACCTGGCCCTGCGCGATCTGACGCACCTGGCCGAGGATCGCAACCTGGCGCTGACCCACGCCCTCTCCAATTCGCTGTGGCCCAAGTTTTCCATCCTGGTGGCGGAAAGCGACAGCGCCGCGCCGGCCGCCTTGCGCGCCATGGCGGAACGGGACAATCTTTACAAGCTGGTGTCACGGCAGATGCAGGGCACCGAAGTCATCAAGGTCAAGGTCTATTCCCTCACCGGCCTCACCGCGTTCTCCAGCGATCCGGCGCAAACCGGCGAAAACAAGAGCGACAATCCGGGGTTTCTCGCCGCCCGCAACGGACATGTCATCAGCGGCCTGGCGTACAAGGACAGCTTCGACGCCTTCGAGGGAACGCTGACCAACCTCGACGTGATCTCGACCTATCTGCCGCTCCGCGACGAACAAAACCGGATTGTCGCGGTGTTCGAAATCTACAGCGACGTCACCGACCTGACCTCGCAACTCGCCAGCACCCGTTCCATCGTCATCGGCACGGTGCTCGGCCTGCTGGCCCTGCTGTATGCCCTGCAATACGTGCTGGTGTGGCGCGCGCAGCGCATCATCGACGGCCAGGAAGCGCTGCTCGAGCAATCCATACGCGACCTCGACCTCCGCGTTCGCGAGCGCACCGCGTCGCTCGACGCGACCAACCGCGAGCTGCTGAGCGAAATAGAGGAGCGCAAGCAGGTCGAACAGATACTGCGTGAAAGCACGGCCCGCTATCATGCGGTGACGCAGTCGGCCAACGACGCCATCGTCACCGCCGACAGCCGGGGCAACATCGTCGGCTGGAACCGGCAGGCCGCCGCGATTTTCGGTTACCCGGAGAAGGAAGTCGTCGGTCAGCCCTTGACCCTGCTGATACCGCATCGCCACCGCGACAGCCACCTCAGGGGCATGAACCGCGTGCTCGGCGGCGGCGAATCGCGCGTCGCCGGCAAGGCCTTCGAAACCGAGGGCCTGCACAAGGATGGCACTGAATTCCCGATCGAACTGTCGCTGGCGAACTGGGAGGTCGGCGACAAGCGCTATGTCAGCGGCACCATCCGCGACATTTCGGAACGGGTCCGCGCCGAACACCATCTGCGGGTCGCCGCCACCACCTTCGAGGCCCAGGACGGCGTCACCATCACCGATGCCAACAAGACCATCCTGCGCGTCAACCGCGCCTTCACCGAAATCACCGGCTATTCCGCCGACGAAGCCGTCGGCCAGACACCGCACATGCTGAGCTCGGGCCGCCACGATCCATCCTTTTACGAAACCATGTGGGACAGCCTAGTCCGCACCGGCAGCTGGCAGGGGGAAATCTGGAACCGGCGCAAGAACGGCGAGGAATTTCCCGAGTGGCTCAGCATCACGGCGGTAAAGGACAGCAACGGCGAAGTGACCAACTATGTCGGCACCTTTGCCGACATCACCGACCGCAAGGCGTCGGAAAACGAGATCGCCCAGCTGGCCTTCTACGATCATCTGACCGGGCTGCCCAATCGCCGGCTGCTGCTCGACCGCCTGCACCATGCGCTGGCCGGCTGCGCGCGCAACGGACGCTATGGCGCCCTGCTGTTTTTCGACCTCGACAATTTCAAGATCCTCAACGACACGCTGGGCCACGATGTCGGCGACCAGTTGCTGGTCGAGGTGGCATCGCGCCTGCGGGCCTGCGTGCGCCAGAGCGACACCGTGGCACGGCTGGGGGGCGACGAATTCGTCGTGGTGCTGGAGGACCTCGACGGCAGCGAAGGCGACCAGCTCGCCGCGATGCAAGCCGAGGCGCTGGCGGTGAAAATCCAGGCCCTGCTGAGCCAGCCCTATCTGCTCGACATCGGCGTGA
The DNA here is from genome assembly GCA_028065725.1 of Betaproteobacteria bacterium. The sequence continues at coordinate 227,983 of JAPTVL010000173.1, read as the reverse complement.
ACGGAGAAGCCTGCGGCAAACGCAGCCACCATTGCAGCTCGAGCATCGGCATCACCCTGTTCGATAGCAAGCCAGTCACCGTCGAGGAGCTGATGAAGCGCGCCGACACGGCGATGTACCAGGCCAAGGCGCTGGGCCGCAACACCTTGCGCTTCTTCGACCCCGAAATGCAGGCAGCCGTCACGGCACACGCCGCACTGGAAGCCGACCTGCGCAAGGCGATTGCGGAGCGGCAGTTTCTGATCCATTACCAGGCCCAGGTCGACTCCTCGGGCCGGGTGATCGGCGCCGAAGCACTGGTGCGCTGGCAGCACCCGACGCGCGGGCTGATGCATCCCACGGAATTCATTCCGCTGGCGGAAGACACCGGCCTGATTCAAACCCTCGGCCACTGGGTACTGGAAACCGCCTGCCGCCAGCTGACGGCCTGGGCCACGCGGCCCGCAACCGCGCATCTGACGCTGGCGGTCAATGTCAGCGCCCAGCAGTTCCGGCACAAGGACTTTGTCGACGAGGTGCTGGCGACCATCGCCGGCACCGGCGCGAATCCGCAGCGGCTGAAGCTCGAACTGACGGAAACCCAGCTGGTGCACAACGTGCAGGAAATCATCGAGAAGATGCGGGTGTTGAAGGCCGCGGGCATCGGCTTTGCGCTGGACAACTTCGGCACCGGCTACTCCTCGCTGGCCTACCTGAAACACATGCCGCTGGAACAACTGAAGATCGACCAGTCCTTCGTGCACGACGTGCAGCTGGATACCAACGACGCGGCGATCGCCCGCACGGTGGTGGCGCTGGCCCGTACCCTGGGCTTGGGCGTGATCGCCGAAGGCGTCGAAACCGGCTTGCAGCGGGATTTCCTGGCGCGTTCAGGCTGCCATGCCTATCAGGGTTTTTACTTCAGCCACCCGCTGCCGCTGGACGAATTCGAACACTTCGTGGACCATCCCGACCCCGAAAGTCGGTGCTGGCGCGACGGCGATTCCGCGCCGACCGCCGCGGATCGGTAACGAAACCGATTCGCGTCAGTCCGGCCTTCGCCGCCGCGCTCATCACCTCTGCCACGCTTTCGTAACGCGCATTGCGATCGGCGCGGATATGCAGTTCGGGCTGCGGCTGCTGCTTCGCGGCGGCGGCAAAGCGCGGCCCGAGATCGGCGGCGGCGAGTAGTTCGCCGTTCCAGAACAGCTCGCCGCCGGCGCGGATGCCAAACTCGATATGCTCGGGCTTGGTAATGTTGGTGCTGGACGATGCCTTCGGCAGGTCGATCTTGACCGAATGCGTGAGCAGCGGCGCGGTGACGATGAAAATCACCAGCAGCACCAGCATCACATCCACCAGCGGCACCACGTTCATGTCCGCCATCGGCGCCTGATGGCCGCGCCCGTTGAAACTGCCGATCGCCATGTCATTTCCTCCGCGCCGGCGTGCCGACGGTGGTCAGGACATAGACATCGTGGGCGAAGGCATCGAGCCGCGCCAGCCACATGCGGTTGCGGCGGTTGAAGGCATTGTAGGCCAGCACCGCGGGAATCGCCACGGCAAGACCGAGCGCGGTCATGATCAACGCCTCGCCGACCGGGCCGGCGACCTTGTCCAGCGTGCCCTGACCGGACAGTCCGATCTGCACCAGCGCATGATAGATGCCCCACACCGTGCCGAACAGGCCGACATAGGGCGCCGCCGAACCGGCCGAGGCCAGCACGGTGAGGCCATGCTCGGCGCGCGCGGCTTCCTGGTCGATGCCGTTGCGCAGCACGCGCGTCAGGAACTCGCCGAGCCCGCCTGCGGCGGCGAGCTTGTGCGGCGCGTGCGCCTCGCTGTCGCTGGCCGCCCGCAGGGCCTGCCGCGCCAGTTCGGCAAAGGCATTGTCGATCGGCTGTGCGGCAAGAGCGCTGCGCACGTCCTGCAAGGAGGGGGCATCCCAGAAGCCGGCGAGAAAGGCCGCGGCGCGCCTCTGCGCCAGCGTATTCTCAATCGCGCGCGTCAGGATCAGATACCAGCTCGCCACCGAGAGCAGCAGCAGGGTGCCGAGCACCAGCTTGCCGACGCCATCGGTATGGGCGAGGAAGTGGGCGAAGCCCAGGTTGTTCAATGCGGCTTGTTCCATGGTTCAGCTTCCTTGAAGGACGAATTTGAAAGGTTGCAGGGCAACGGCGCGCACCGGTTGGCCGTCGCGTTGTGCCGGGTTGCAGCGCCAGGTCTTCACCGCGGCCAGCGCGGCGGCGTCGAGCCGGTCGAAGCCACTGCCCGTCGCGACGCGTGCCGCCGCGACGCGGCCCTGCTCGTCAAGCTCGACACGCAGCACGGCGGTGCCGGTCTCGCCCATGCGGCGCGAGGGCACCGGGTAGTTCGGCGCGGTCCGCTCCGGGCAGGACACGGAGAGTTCCGCGCCCAGCGTGACCGGTCCGGCCGGCTTCGGCTCGACCGCTGCGGCGACGACAGGAGTCGGCGCCGGCGGCACGGCGAATTCGGCGGGCGAGTTGAGCGGAGCCTCGGCCACCAGCCGGCTTGGCTGCGGCCGTGCTTCGGGCCGGGACCGGGGCGGCTCGCGCCGCGGCGGCGGTTCGACCCGGGGCGGTGGCGGTACGATGAAATTGACGAACAGGGTCGTCGCGTCTTCGGGCAAGGCTATCAGCCGGTGAGTCCACAACCCCCAGAGGGCTGCGGCGTGCAAGGCCATCACCAGCAGCACGCCGACCGACTTGTGTTGACTCGAACGCATGTCCATGGTGCCGGCCTATGGTCGCAAGAAGTCGCGCACGGCCGCGGGCGGCGGTGTACCGAGGTGGAAGCGCGGCGCGCCTTCCGCCGCAATGAAGGCGACATAGGGAGTCATGCCGCGCCAGGCCGGATTCACCTTGTAGCGCAGCGCCGCGGGGTCGCCGTCGAAGACATACAGGGTATTGACGTAGCGATAGTGGCGATCGGCGCGCAGCGCATCCTCCTGCCCGGCGCCATCCATCACCACCACCACCAGGCGCACCCTGGAGCGGGCCTTGCGCATGACCTCGGCCAGGTCGTCGATCACCTTCGGGCAATGCCCGCAATCGGTCGTCGTGAACACCACCACCAGCGGTCGCCAGGGCGAGCGCCCCAGTTCATTCCAGGTCTCCGCGCCGAAGGGAAGGATCGCCGACGGCGCCGCAGAGGCCGGCGTGACAAGAGCCAGCAGGCCGCCGAGCAGGAACAGCAGGCGCAGCGGACGCACCGGGCGCACCCGGCGCTCAAAAAATGACAGGCAGGACATGGGTTTCCTTCGCAGTGCGCCACAGGACCCGGATGCCCTCGGTGGTCACGAGCAAACGCGGGTAATCGTTTTGCTCCGGGCTGGCAGCCAGGTCGCGCAGGATGAAATGCGCGCCGTCATCGGCCGAGACCCAGGCCTTGAGCTGCGTCTGCGCGCCGTCGTAGCTGCGCCAGGCGACGACCACCTGCTTGCCCGAGGTGGCGATGTCGGCATGCTCGGCGCGCGGGTCGGGGAGTTCCTGCGCCGCGCCCTGCGGCGTGCCGTCGGCCGCCAGCCGGCCGTATCTGACGGCAGTGCGGCCGGCCCTTTCGCCGAACCAGACGGCGTGATAGCCGCCCTGTGCCGCCGGGGCGAGGGCCGGCCCGTGGTGCGGACAGCCATCCAGTTTCCAGCCATCGAGACTGGCGCGGACCGGCGTTGCGGCCTCGTCGCCTAGCCGGGCAAAGGCGTGGTCGCGAATGTTAGGCGCAAAGACATGGCGCCACATCGCCACCACCCCGCCGTCGGCGGCGGGAGCCAGGGCAATCCGGCAGCACTCGCAACTGTGGTCGGCGAGCTTGATGTCGGGACCGAAACTGTGGCCGCCGTCGCGCGATTCGTTGCGATAGATCGCCGCTCCGGCATAGACGCGGCTCTTGCCCGAAGTTTCGCCGGCCTTGCTCATGGCCAGCGTCAGGTCGCGCTTGTCGATCCAGACGCTATGTAGCACGCCCTTGCGATCGAAGGCCAGCGACTCGAAGCGGTGGGTGATCACCTGCCGATCGCGGTGCACGGTGACGGGGGCGGAGAAGGTTTTGCCGCCATCGGCGGAGCGCAGCAGGCGAACCTCGCCGGTGTTGGGCTTGGCCAGCGGCTGCGTGTAGGCAATGACCAGCTGCTGGTTCGGCCCGAAGACGATCTTGGGCCGGTTCTCGCCGTCGGCCGAAATCTTGTCGCTGCCGATGTCGAGCAGTCGCGGCGGGTTCCAGCTGCGGCCGAGGTTCGGGCTCACCTGGGTGAACAGGCGGCCATCGGGATCCAGGCCGACCAGCCACAGGTCGCCATTCGGCGCCATCGCCGCGCCGCTGCCGAGGGCGCTCCTGAGGCGCGGTGCGGTCTTCTTGCCCATCTCCGGAGCGGCCGCCGCCGCATGCGACGAATGCGCCGCATGTCCTTCCTGCGCCTGCGCGCCGGGCAGATGCAGCCCGGCCAGCAGCATCATGGAAACCAGCATTGCTGGTGCATTCATGGCCATATCCTCAGTAGTCGAACTTCAGGCTGGCAAAGAAGGTCCTTTGCGAATAGGGATACAAGGTGAAGTATTTGGCATTGCCGATGTTGTCGACGCCGACCGAGGCCGACCAGTGCTTTGCCACTTTGTAGAGCAGCTTGGCATCGAAAACGCTGAAGCTGCTGCGCCCGCCATAGACGTCCGGATTGGGGTCGGGATACTGGCCGGTAGTGGGGTTGAACAGGCCGCTGTGCTGCCTGCCGCTGTAGCGCCAGCCCAGGCTGTACGAGAGCCGGTCCGATGCCCGGTAGGTGCCGATCAGCGCGGCGCGCCAGACCGGGATCAGCGGCAACTCGGTACCCTCGAGGCCCGGATTGGCCTTGTTCTTCGCGATCCGGGAATGGATATAGGCGACGCTGCCGGACAGATCGAGGCCTCGCACGAAGATGTCGCTGGCCTGCAGGGCCGTTTCGATGCCGTAGCTGCGGACCTTGTCGATATTCTGCACGCTGCTGATGCTGAAACCCGGCAGGGTCGTGATGTCGCTTTGCGAAACGAGTGCATCCGTCTTCTCTTCCCCGAACAGCGAGGTGCGCCAGACACCATTTTCCAGAAAGCGCTCGGTGGTGAATTCCCAGGAATCGGCGAGCTCGGGCTTGAGATTCGGGTTGTTGGTCAGCACGGTGTTGTAGGGCGCCGGAAAGCCGGCAATTTCGGCCGGCGTGGCGGCGCCGCCGCCGACGCGGGTAATGCCGACGTTCTTGAACAGTTCGCCGACGGTCGGGAAGCGCGTGCCGCGGCCATACGAGCCGCGTAGCGACCAGTCCGCGGATGCCTGCCAGGACAGCGATGCCTTGGGCGAGAAGGCGTTGCGCGAAACATCCCGATAGCTGACGTTCACCCCGGCGACATAGTTGCTGCCTTGCGACGCCGTCCATCTTTCCTGGCGGCCGCCCACCACCAGCTTCAGGTCGGGCGATATCTGCCAGACATCCTGCAGGTAGATCGCCTGGGTCGAGGTCAGGCCGCGCGAATTGGTGTTCAATGCCGCCGTACCGCTGCTGCGCCAGTTCCCCGCGGCAAGCGTGTATCGATCAGTTTTGGTCCGGTAGGTCTCGGCATGGAAACCAAAGCTGAGCTGATGCCGACTTTTCAGGTTGCCGTCGGGTCGCCATTCGCCGCGCAGGTCGAAGTTCTGCCAGCCCGTGCCGTCGGCAAGCGTGATGGTTCCGGCGCTGGCGTCGTTGCTCGCGGTGGTGCCGAAATTGCCTGCGGAGCTGCGGGTGACATCCTTGTTCTGCCTGAAGTAGCTGGCATTGAGCTCCCAGTCCCAGGTGCCGCCACTGTCGGTTTTCAGCGCCAGGCCGTGCAGGTGATATTCGCTTTCGGCATGGCTGACGCTCGGCGCCGTCACCGAATAGTCCCGGCCATCGATGCGCAGGTAGCGATACGGCCCGGCCGCCGTGCTGCTGCCGTAGATCGTGTTGCCCGCCGCGTCGCGCAGATAGCTGTCGACCAGTTTGTCGGACTTGTTTTGCCAGACGTTCAGGGTGTAGGTCGCACGCACCGTGGGCGAGAAGGCGTAGGCCAGCTTGATCACGGCGTCATCCTTGACGGTATGGTCGCTGCTGGTCGCGGCGGTAATGACGCGCGGCCGGTTGGCGATGTCGCTGTCGAACTGCGCGCCGCTGACCACGGTGAACTGCCCCGCTGCCGCCGGCGCGCCGGTCTTGGCCGTGGCGGAAGTGAAATCCGTCGGCTGGCTGCGGTTGTCCAGGCGATCGACGCTGAGGCGGAATGACCAGTCGCCGATCCTGTTGCCCACCGATGCAGCGCCATGCGCGCCGCCAAAGTTTCCATCCGTCGCGTAAAGCTTGAAATTCTGGGTGAAGGCATCCAGCTTGGCGCGGGCTTCGAACCTGTCCGGCATCTGCGTTTTCATCAGTACCACGCCGCCTACCGAATTCCCCGGATAGAGTGCCGAAAACGGCCCGTAGATGACATCGACCCGCTCGATCGACTCCTGCGGCACCATGCCCCAGCGCGGTCCGGGGCAACAGCTGTTGGTCAGGAAGTTCGAGAGCAGCAACCCGTCGGCATAGACAATGGTTTCCGCGCTGGAGTTGACGCCGTACATGCGCATCGCCAGACCGCCGTTCACGTCGCCGATGAAACGCTCGCGCACGTGAATGCTGGGCAGGTACTGCAATGCTCCGGCCGACGAGACGGAGTTGATGCTTTCGCTGATCTGCCTGGCGGTGATGCCTTCGACGCTATTCGGCAGATGGGCGGGAACCGCCGGCTGGCTGGCGGTGATGGACAGTTCGGGCAGTGTGGCAGGTGATGCCAGTTCGGCGTGGACGAATGGCGCGGCTGCGCAAAGCATTGTGCCGAGCGCAAGCGCGATGGGACGACGTGCGCCAGAGGGCGGCAGCGAAGAGCAAGACATGTGAATCTCCTGAAGTGAGGCGGAACCCGAGCCAAAGGCTCGGGCCGGAAGCGACCGGGACGATCAGGAGATGGCAGGTGGCGCGCGCGGCTCAGCCGCGACGCGAATGAAACGCGGAACTGAAATGGCGACTGAGGACGGAATGCCTTCGCTGCCGGCGGCGGCAGGCGGCAACAGGTCATGCGCCGGCGGCGGCAGCGCGAATTGCCCGGCGTGATTCAGGCAGAAGGGGCAATGCTTGAACAGCGCACCATCGTGCTGGCCGGAACCGGGCAACGGCGCGGCATCCATTGCACCTTGCGGCCCCGCAACCGAACAGATTTCGGTCCACGGCATCGCCTGCTGCGGCGACAGCCAGGCTCGCGCCACGGCAGGCGCAAGCGCCGCCAGCAGGATCGCAAAAATCGCGATCCAGGCGGTGACGCGGCCGGGACGTGTGGCGAGCCTCATTTGCGCAATTGCCGGCGAATCAATGCTTGTGGTCGTGTTCCATCTTGCTCGGCGCGGTAGCCAGCGGCTTGACCGGCGCCTTGAGCTCGACCGTGGTGCGCTTCTTGTCTTTGCCTTCGATGACGAGCGTGATCGGCACGGTATCGCCTTCCTTCATCTGCTGTTTCAGATCCATCAGCATGACGTGATAGCCGCCGGGCTTGAGTTCGACACCCTTGCCCGCGGGCAATTCAAGTCCGCTCGGCATGGCACGCATTTTCATTACATCCTTTTCCATCTTCATTTCGTGGATCTCGATCACGCCGGCAACCGGCGACTTGACTTCGACCAGGCGCGCATCCTGGACCGAGGTGATCTGCATAAAGGCCCCGGTGGCCTTTAGCTGCGACACGGTGGCGCGCACCCAGGGATCCTTGACGGTAACCTGGGCCATCACGGGAAAGGCAGCGAAAATCAGTGCGGCGAGAGTGATGCGTTTCATGCGATCTCCTTGGAAGTAGTGTTAGCTGGACACATCTGGGGTTAGAGAGCGAAGGCGGCTTTGGAGTCGATCAGCATCAGGCCGTGACGACGATCCTGGCGCAGTAGCATACCCGTGCGCCGCAGATGGCTCATGGCGCGTGACACGGTGGCTTCGGTGAGATCGGTAATCGCGGCCATGTCCCGCAGACCGGGGATGGTGATTTCCTTGCGGCCGTCGTCGCGGTCGCGCGCCAGCAGCAGGCACAACTGGCGCACGCGCTCGAAGGCCTCGCCGGCGCGCAGCGCCAGCGCGTCGGCGGCACGACGTTCGGCGGCAGCCAAGGTTTGCAGCAGGCTCTTGTCGGAAAGCGCCTTGTCGGCGGTCAGCCAGGGTGTCAGTTCGCAGTCGTCGATGGCGGATGCCTCGAAACTGTAATGTCCGGAAAGCAGGGTTTCGGCGCCGATGACATCGCCGCGCAACGCCAGGCCGGCAAAACTGTGGCCTTCGGGGGTGACGCGGTCGAGGCGCACGGCGCCGCTTTTCACGCGCCACGCGATACCTTCCGCCCCCGCGGCGTAGATGTGCCCGCCGATCGGTATCCTGAGTAATTTTCGGGTCGGCATCGCTTTCACCGATGCCGGTGCTGCCTTGATTGCATGCATGGTCCTGCTCCTCGTGAGTCGTCGATGCGCCCGCTCGATGCGGGCACGACTTGGTCCGCCGCTGCAGCGGCGGAATTCCAGGGATCAGGCCGGGGGAGGACCGCGCGGCGGATGCGACAGCCGGGCAAATGCAGGGGAGAAGGGGGAAGTGCCGGCAAAAAATACCATGCCGAAAGTCGGCGCCGGCGGTACGCCGAGCCCGGCGTCGACCGGCAGGGACTCGCCACTGGCGACGCAGAGCGTGCAGCAATCCTTGTGGCTGCTGTCGGGCAGCGAGCTCTTGCCCGATTGCGACGCCGGATCAACCTTGCTGACACCCTTGCTGGTGCAGATCTCCGCCAGGAAGCCGCCGCTGGCCACCGATCGCGGCATCAGGCCGGCACTGCCAAAGACATGCATCGCCATGGCGAAAAGCCCAATGGCGAGCAGCCAGACGGGCGAGCGGCGATGCGGCCGGAAGTGTGCAGATCGGAACATGTGCCGCGTATACTAGTACACCGCTGCCCATGCGGGATTGATCAAACTCAAGTTTGGAAGACTATGCTCTCAGGTACCCTGTTCATCGTCGCGGCGCCCTCCGGCGCCGGCAAGACCACGCTGGTCGGCCGCCTGCTGGCCGAAGATACCAGGGTGCGGCACTCGATTTCCTTCACCACCCGCCCCCCGCGCACCGGGGAAGAGGACGGTCGCGAATATCATTTCATCGACGTGCAGCGCTTCCTGGCCATGCGCGAACGCGGCGAATTCGCCGAGTGGGCGGAAGTCCATGGCAATTTCTACGGCACGTCCCGCGTCTGGCTCGACCAGCGCATGCAGGAAGGCTGCGACATGGTGCTGGAGATCGACTGGCAGGGCGCGCAGCAGATGCGCCGGCAGTTTCCCGAAGCCGTCGGCATATTCATCCTGCCGCCGTCGATCGCCGAACTCGAAAACCGGCTGCGGCGGCGCGGGGCCGATAGTGAAGATGTCATAGCGCGACGGGTGGCCGCCGCACTGGGTGAAATGCGCCACGTAGGCGAGTTTGATTTTGTTATAATCAACAATGACTTGGATGTGGCGCTCGGCGAGCTCAAGGCCGCCGTGTGCGCTTCGCGTCTGCGTTTCCCGCGACAGCGCGCCCGCCACCCCGACGTATTCCGTTTTCTTGATCAGGACTGAACCCCATGGCACGTGTCACCATCGATGATTGCATCAAACTCATTCCGAACCGCTTCCAGCTCACCCTCGCGGCAACTTATCGCGCCCGCCAGCTGACCCTGGGCAGCACGCCGCAGGTCGAGTCCGGTCGCGACAAACCAACCGTGGTTGCCCTGCGCGAAATCGCCGCCGGCAAGGTCGGCGTCGAAATCCTCAACCGCAGCCAAACGTAAGTTCATGCGCACGGGGTGAAACGTGACGGCGGCGATCTTGCCACACCAGCCACCCCCTGTTGCCCCCCTTGACCCCGGCCAGGTGCCCGGGGCGCTTGACGAGCCGCCGCTGATTTCGGCGGACATGCATCCACCGGTCGATCTGGCCGAGGATCTGGAACGCTTCAACGCCCGGCTCGCCACCTACCTCAAGCCCGAAGACATCGTCCGCGTCGGCGCGGCCTATGTCTTTGCCGATGCCGCGCATCGTGGCCAGATGCGCATCAGCGGCGCGCCCTACATCTCGCATCCGCTGTCGGTGGCGGAAACCCTGGCCGGCTGGCATCTCGACCCGCATGCGTTGAGCGCGGCGCTGCTGCACGACGTGATGGAAGACACGGCGATCACCAAGGAGCAGATCGCCGAGCGCTTCGGCCAGGTCACCGCCGAGCTGGTCGACGGCGTCTCCAAGCTGGACCGCATCGAGCACCAGAGTTTCGAGGAAGCCCAGGCCGAGAACTTCCGCAAGATGCTGCTGGCGATGGCGCGCGATGTGCGCGTGATCCTGATCAAGCTGGCCGACCGCCTGCACAACATGCAGACGCTGGACGCGATGCGGCCAGAAAAGCGGCGGCGGATCGCGCGCGAAACCCTCGACATCTACGCCCCGATCGCCAACCGGCTGGGCCTCAACGCACTGTACCGCGAATTGCAGGAACTGGCCTTTCGCCACGCTCACCCCCTGCGCTACCGGGTTCTGGCCAAGGCCGTCAGGGGCGCACGCGGCAACCGGCGCGAGGTGGTCAGCCGGATTCTGGAGGCGATTCGCCAGGCGCTGCCGGCTGCCGGCATCGATGCCGAAGTCATGGGCCGGGAAAAGCATCTCTACGGCATCTATCGCAAGATGCGCGAAAAGCACTTGAGCTTTTCGCAGGTGCTGGACATCTACGGCTTCCGCATCATCGTCAAGGACCGCCCCACCTGCTATCTGGCGCTCGGCGTGCTGCACGCCCTGTACCAGCCGGTGCCGGGCAAGTTCAAGGACTACATCGCGATCCCCAAGGCCAATGGCTACCAGTCGCTGCACACCACGCTGATCGGTCCCTTCGGCACGCCGGTCGAGATCCAGATCCGCAACGCCGACATGCATCACGTCGCCGAATCCGGCGTCGCCTCGCACTGGCTGTACAAGGACGAAAGCTCGATCGACCAGCTGCAGAAAAAAACCTCGAAGTGGCTGCAGTCCCTGGTCGAACTGCAGTCCGCCAGCGGCGATTCCTCGGAGTTTCTCGAACACGTCAAGGTAGACCTGTTCCCCAGCGAAGTCTATGTGTTCAGTCCCCGGGGCAAGATTTTCGCCCTGCCGCGCGGCTCGACGCCGGTCGATCTGGCCTACGCCGTGCATACCGACATCGGCGACCGCTGCGTCGCCTGCCGCATCAATTTCGAGACCATGCCGCTGCGCACCGAACTGCGCAACGGCGATCGCGTCGAGATCATCACTGCCCCCAACGCCGCGCCCAATCCGGCCTGGCTCGGCTACGTCAAGAGCGCAAGGGCGCGCTCCAAAATCCGCCACTTTCTCAACACCAAGCAGCATGAAGAATCCGCCGCGCTCGGCGAACGCCTGCTGTCGCACGCCCTGCGCGACCTCGGCCTGGCCCTGGCCAAGCTGCCGGCGCAGGCCTGGGACCGTTTCAAGCGCGCCTCGGGCGCCCGCTCGCAGAAGGCCGTGCTGGCCGAAATCGGCCTGGGCAAACGCCTGCCGGCCATCGTCGCGCGGCGCCTCGCCGAAGGCGTCGAGGCCGACGCGCCCGGGGCCGCCACCGAGAGTCGCGCGCAGCACGCCATCCTGATCCACGGCCCGGAGGGCGTCGCCGTCGTACTCGGCAATTGCTGCCGGCCGATTCCCGGCGACCCGATCGTCGGCCTGATCCGCAAGGGTCGCGGCCTGGTAGTGCACACCCATGACTGTCCGGCCATTGCCAAACTGCGCAGCGAACGCGGCAACTGGGTCGATGTCGAATGGGAACCCGGCATCACCGGCATGTTCGACGCCAGCATCCGCGTCATCGCCAAAAACCTGCGCGGTGTGCTGGCGCGAGTCGCCGCCGGAATCGCCGAAGCCGATTCGAACATCGTCAATATCAGCATGGACGATGACGCCGGCGAGGCCACTACCCTGTTCTTGACCCTGCAAGTCACCGACCGCGTCCATCTGGCCCGCATCCTGCGCGCGCTGCGGCGCATACCGGAAGTGGTACGCATCACGCGCTACGTCGACACCAAACACTGAACGATCCACACTGAAAAGGAAATGGTATGGACGCCTCCCACCCCCGCGCGCTGAACACGACTTACCCACCGCGCCGGTCACCTCTGGTCATAGAGGGACCGCCGGCGCCCGGCGCCGTGGATAAGTCTGCGGCAGTGGATGGGTAAGGGGGGTGGACCCTCGCGGGCCGACGGCATCGAAGTGCCCAAGGTGGAAGAATCGACGTTCTTCACAGGCAAACCGGAGGGTCCGAAATGAATCTTAGCAAAACAGTAGTTGGCGTGGATACGGCAAAGCGGGTGTTTCAACTGCACTGGATTGAACAGGAGACCGGAGAGATCGTGAGTCTGCAACTCAAGCGCGAGAAGTTCCTGGAGCACTTTGCCAATCGGGCGCCCTGTCTGATCGGCATAGAAGCGTGCGGCGGATCGCAGCACTGGGCCAGGAAACTCGCGAGCATGGGTCACCAGATCAAACTCATGCCGGCCAAAGCGGTACGTCCCTTCGTCGGTGGCAATAAGAGCGACGCCCATGACGCCCGCGCCATCTGGACGGCGGTCCAGCAACCAGGCGTCAAAGCGGTCGCGGTCAAGACCGAGGAGCAGCAAGCCATTCTCGCGCTGCACCGCATGCGCCAGCAGCTGGTGAAGTTTCGCACCGCGCAGATCAACGGACTGCGCGGTCTCCTGACCGAATACGGCGAGGTCATGCCGCAAGGCAAGGCGGGCGTCAAGAAAGGCATCGCCGAAGCGCTGCAGCGGCTATCGGATCGACTGCCGGCGATGGTGATCGACACCTTGCGCGAGCAGTGGGCGAGGATCGGCCAACTCGACGAGCAGATTGGTGACATCGAGCGGCGACTGAAGGTGTGGCTCAAGGAAGACGCGGCCAGCAAGCGCATCGTCGAGATTCCTGGAGTTGGATTGCTGACCGCCACGGCGGCGGTCGCCACGATGGGCGATGCCAAGGCGTTCAAGTCAGGGCGTGAGTTCGCCGCCTGGTTGGGACTGGTGCCAAGGCAGACCGGTACAGGTGGCCGAATCCGGCTGCTGGGAATCAGCAAGCGGGGGGATAGCTACCTGCGAACGCTGCTGATTCACGGCGCACGGTCGGTGCTGACGAGCAGCAAGGAGCCGCCCGAGTGGGCAACGAGTCTGGCCATGCGCCGACCGCAGAACGTGGCGATCGTGGCGCTGGCCAACAAGATGGCGCGAACGATCTGGGCCTTGTTGGCCCATCAGCGGACGTACCAGAAAGGGTTTGTGAGCCAGCCTGCGTAGGGCTGGCGCACAACGTGTATCAACCACTTTGAAAGAAAGGAACGGCACGCCGTAAAGGTTGCGAAGGTACGAAAAAGTGTGATGGCAAACAGGTCAGACCGTGACCCGCCAAGCCTGAATGAGGTTAAGGACTTCGAGTCCTCAAAGGAAATGAGGCGTGGGTCAGCGGATTCCATCAGGGCCAGCAGGTCTCGACTTGCACAACAGGCCGGATATAAAACTGCAGCCTATCTGTCCCAACACACCAAATCGTCCTTGCAAACGGGAGGCGTCCATATAAAGTCTCATGGCACTCTACGAATCCGAGCACACCAAGTTCATGCGCGAATGGATGGAAAAGCATCCCGAGGAGAAACTGGAACAGCAGAAGGGACGTGCACTCTGGTGGGACAAGCCGCCGCGTTCGCTTGAGACAATGAAGGATACCGAGGCGGCGGCGGTGCCGAACAAAGCGTACTATTACGACGCCAACTGAGGCTGGCGCGCAGCCCACGGCCCGAGCCGCCACGCAGAACCTTGGGAAATTGCGGAAGTCGGCGCTGGCGCAACGCCGAACAAATTCAATAAGAGAAAAAGCGGAACCTGATTGCTCGGGTTCCGCTTTTCAGCCTGCCCGGGGCAACCCGGTAAGTCAGCTCCGGATTACTGGAACTTATAGATGTAGAGATGTAGCGTGCGCCAATGAAATTCGAGCTTTGTTTCGCGCTGGAACGAACCACAGCCTTCATTCCCACTGCCTGCAAGCCCCCCGCTTCGGGGAAACATTCCCCGAAGCGGGAAGCCGTCAGTGACCGCCGCCGAAAAAGCCGATGCCTATCATCACCAGCAGCGCCAAACCGAAGGCGATCAACACCAGGCCGAGGATCTTCGAGGCCAGGGTGAAGGGCTTCGACGGCGCATCGACCAGGTACTTCTCCAGTTGCCCCGTTTCCACCAGGCGCTGGTACTGCGCGGCGTGCTCGTGCTTGAACTCGTTGAGCGACTGCGTGCCGGTGAACATCACCACGTCCGGCGGCGGCAGCTTGTCGGGGCGGAAGTGGTTGTTGAAGAAATGCACCGTGAACAGGAAGACCGCCGCGAGGAAGGCTTCCTCGCCGTGCACCACCATCGCCACGTTGAACACCCAGCCCGGCAGATACGCGGCAACGATATGCGGGAAGGCCAGCATCATGCCGCTGCCGCCGATGATCGCCATGCCCCAGAACACCGCCCAGTAGTCGAATTTCTCCCAGTAGGACCAGCGCTCGATGGCCGGGCGCGGACCCTTGCCGACGAACCACTTGAACATGCCGATGATGTCGTGCATGTCCTTCCAGTTCGGCACGAAGGAATCCGGGCCAAATATCTTGAAGTCCTGCCACTTGCGCGCGATGTTGATCGACACCGCGATCAGGTGGATGAAGAAGATGCCGAGCATGGTGAAGGCGGCAACGCGGTGGATCAGCCCGGCTGTCCGCGGGCCGCCCAGCGTGGCCATGACGGACTTGGCCCAGCCGGTCTCGGGATAGAAGGCCGCCATCCCGGTCAGCACCAGGGTCATCACACTGAGCGCGAAGGCGAGGTGCGCCAGGCGCCATATCGGGCCGAAGCGCCGCACGTGCTTCCTGCCCAGATCCTCGCGCCGTTCCCCGAAGGGCAGCTGTTCCGCCGGGATGTCGCCGCTGCGGATATGCCAATGGTGCACGCCCTGCTTTCGATCCATGTACTCGCGATACCACCAGAGTCCGGAATGCGCCCAGAAGAAGATGAAGACGCCGATCAGCAGGCTCGCCATGAACTTCGTCGTGATCCAGATTTCCGGATACTTTTCGAAGTTGTCGCTGGTGCCGTGCGGGCTGAAGCTGAGAAAGCCGGGAGTCGCCAGTGGCAGCTTGCCCTCCTTGCCGCTGTGGCACTTCTGGCAGGTCTTGAGCCGGTTCTTCTCGTGCATCCGCGACTTCGGATCCTTCGACGGCTGGATGCCGTGGCTGCCGTGGCAGTCGAAACATTTCGCGGTATAGGCGTAGCCCAGGGTATTCACCTGGCCGTGATAGGAGGCTTTGTAGGACTTGAACGCGTCCTGATGGCAGTCACCGCAACTCACCGTGATGGAGAGCTTGGCCTTGTCGGTGGAACTGCCGATGATGTCGTGGGTGGTATGGCAGTCGGAGCAGACCGCCGTCTTCAGGTTCTTCTTGTCGATCGCTTCCTTGCCGTGGATGGATTCGCTCCACTCTTCGAGGTGATCGGTATGGCACTTGTCGCCGCAGACATTGGGTACCGTCAGGTGCCATTCCTTGCGCTCGGGCGTGCCGCGCGGCGGCACGTCGAAGGTATGCACGTTGTGGCAATCGCTGCAGATCGCCATCTGTTTGGTCGGATCATCCTTGTCCGGCTTGGCGTGGAATGACTTCTTGTAGGCCGCGACGTTGTCGGCGACGATGCCGAGGCGGGATTTCTCGGCGGTCTTGCCGAGCTTTTTGGTTTCTTCCCAGAGATCGAGGTGACACTGCGCGCACTCGGCCTTCTTGACGTCCTTGGCAATCTGGTGCGGCGTGACGTTGTCGGTGATTTCCAGGTGGCAGGCAACACAATCCATCCTGGCGTGCACGCTCTTGCGGTATTTGTCCGGGACGACAGGCTGCACCGGACGCTTCTCGCCATTGCTGCCGAGCATTTCCAGCTTGCCCTTCTTGCCGTCGTGGCAGCGCTGGCAGCCGGCATTGTCGAGCTTGACCGCCACGGCGGGGGCCGCTTCCCTGGCGGAGGCCGCGAACACCGGCCCGCTGCCCAGGGTTCCGGCCACATAGACCGCTGCCGCCGCCATCCACGCCGCAAACTGACTGGTACGCATGATTCACATTCCCCGCTACTCGTTATTCTTCTACCCGGCTCATCCGCGAACGACGGCACCGGAAAATGCCGCCGGGGCCCTTTCACGGGCCCCGGCGACTTGCATCAGATCAGTGCGACAGTATCCATTGCACCATGTTGTATTGCCCTCGGTCATGTGCTTGATGGCCTCTTTCTCGCCGAGCTTCTTTTCCTTGTACTTGGCGGCGATCTTCTTCAGCGACGGCCCTTTCTTGGTCTTGTCCGGAGCGTGGCACTTGAAGCAGTCGTTCCTCTTGGCCATCGCCTTGGCCGCAGCCTCGTCGAAGGCCGCATGCGCCGGAGTCATTCCAGCCGCGGAGAATGCTGCAATGACAAATCGACATCTTGATTCAAGTCAAGGACCGTATAGCGGATTGTAGTGCGGCACTGTGGATTTTCGCACGCTGCCGGCCATTATCGGCTCAGGAACTCCACGCTGGCTCTGCCGGTCCGCTTCCATGCGCACGAAGCTTGCAGTAAATGCGGCGAGCTCGCGGTAGAACCCGGTGCGGGCGCCGGACTCCGTGGCTGCCGCAGAAAGCTGACGAAATAGCTGCGCAAAGTCGGAAATGGCCCAGGGCTGAGCGACGATGCTGAGCCTTGTAGGGCCGAATCAGTCGGCCAAGAGTAGAGGCGTTGCAGGGTCGGCTCAGCTGGCCAGCGATGAGGCGGATTGAAGTCTGTCCTACCGTCCGCCGTGTGATCAACTCCCGGCCACCGGCTTGACCGCCCGATGGAAGCCGATCATGCCCTGAAACACCTTGTCCACGCTCACCTCGACGAAGCCCAGCTCGCGCAGCAGGATCGACAGTTCCTCGGCGGTATAGAACAGGTCCAGCGCGTCGATGAAATACTGCTTGAAGCGGGTTGCGGCGGGACTGCTGCCGACGATCAGGCTGGTGAAGTTGAGGCAGGTCTTGAGATAGGCATAGTAGAGGTTCTTCACGATCGGATTGCGCGGACGCAGCATGTCCGAATGGTGAAAGTGGCCGCCGGGTTTCAGCACACGCAGTATCTCGGAAAACACTTCGCGCACCCGCAGGTGGCGCGACGCAAACTGCAGCGTGACGACGTCGAAATGGTTGTCGGGAAACGGCAACACATGTACGTCACCGATCGTGCTCTTGATCTGGAAGCCCAGCGCGGCGGCATTCTGCTGGCCGACGGCCTGCATCTCGGCGCTGCGATCCATGGCATGCACGTCCAGCGTCGGTTCGCGCTTGAGCAGGGCACAACCGATGGCGTTGGTGCCGGCGCAGACGTCGAGCACCTTCTGGTTCGGCTGGATATCCACGGTCTGCATGAAGCGCTTGAGGAAAGTGCTCCACAGGCCGAGCGCCGCTATTTCGTTGGCGCGGTCGTAATAGCGCGCGATGTCGGCAAACGCATCGTTCAGATCGTTGCTCCAGAGTTCGCCGAAGCGCTGCTCGCGAACGGCCTCGCGTGTGGCCAGTGGGGGGGCCATTCTTGATTTCTCCTGCGGTGGGGGGATCTTATCGGTTGAACGCCGGATTTAGCCTTCGTGGAGCCCTGCTGTCAAGTCAGGCAATGTCATTCGACGACATCGAGGACATTCATATCCTGGTCACCGCCGCCGCGAAGAAGAAGCATGCCCACTTCATCTGGAGCAATCACATCGACCATACCCTGCCGCTGAGTTCGACCCTGGTACGGCAGATATTGCTGAACCTGCTGCAGAACGCGGTACAGGCTATCGACCAGGGCGGTTTCGTCAAATGCAACACCTATGTCGAAAACCAGCATCTGATGATCGTGGTCGAAAACGACGGCGGCTACATTCCCGAGGAACGCCTGCCCTTCCTGTTCGAACCATTCACCACGGGGCGCGCCGAGGGCAACGGCCTCGGCCTGTGGGTCACCTACCAGATCGTCAAGCAACTGAACGGCGGCCTCGACGTCGATTCGCATCCGGGACTGACCCGCTTCGTCATCGACCTGCCGCTGCCGGAGGCAACATGAAAACACTGCCCCTGTGCCTGATCGAAGATGACGAAATCATGGGCGAATCGCTGCTGGACCGCTTCCAGCTCGAAGGCTTCGAGGTCGAATGGCTGCGCACCCGGGTCAGCGGCAAAGAGGCGCTGGAGAGGCGACGCTTTGGCGCGGTGGTCAGCGATATCCGCCTGCCCGACGGCGACGGCGGCGAACTGTTTCTGGAACTCAAGAGGTATCACCCCGACCCGCCGCCCTTCCTGTTCATCACCGGCGACGGCACCATCGACCGCGCCGTGGCGCTGCTCAAGGCCGGCGCCGCCGACTACGTGACCAAGCCCTTCGACCTCGACCGTCTGGTCGAGAAGGTGCGCGAGATCATCCGGCCCGAGGTCGAAACCGCCGACCCGGTGCCGGCCGGCGAACTCGGCGTGTCTCCGGTCATGCAGCGCATCGAGCAGAGCCTGCCCAAGCTGGCGCGCCATGCCAGCGCCGTGCTGATCACCGGCGAATCCGGCGCCGGCAAGGAACACGTGGCCGAGATGTTCCATCGGCTCGCCCGTGACGAGGATGCCTGCCCCTTCGTCGCGGTGAATTGCGCGGCGCTGCCGGAAGGCCTGATGGAGACCGAACTGTTCGGTCATGAAAAGGGCGCCTTCACCGGCGCCGCGCGCATGAAGAAGGGCCTGCTGGAACAGGCCAGCTGCGGCACGCTGTTCCTCGACGAGATCGGAGAAATGCCGCTGCCGATGCAGTCCAAGCTGCTGCGCGCGATCCAGGACCGGCGCATCACGCGTATCGGCAGCGAGATTTCGACCCCGGTCGGTTTTCGCCTGGTCTGCGCCACGCATCGCGACCTGAAGAGCATGGTGGCCCAGGGCACGTTCCGCGAAGATCTGTTCTACCGCATCAACGTCATCCACGTCCGCGTGCCGCCGCTGCGCGAGCGGCCCGAGGACATCCTGCATTTCCTGCGCCGCTTCCTCGACGATTTCAAGCGCGAGCACGGCGGCGAACGCCGCGTGGTCGACACGCGCGCCGAGCAGGTGCTGCTCGAATATTCCTGGCCGGGCAACCTGCGCGAACTGAAGAACTGCGTCGAGCGCGCCTGCATCCTGGCGCAGGGCCGCGTGCTCGACGCCGAAGCCTTCTTCGAGGAAGGCGTCGCGCTGCTGCCCTCCGACGTCGCCGCGCCGACCCTGGCCGAGCACATGGCTCGCGTCGAGCGCGACTACCTGACGCGCGCCCTCGCCCGCTGCGGCAACCATATGGGCCATACGGCGCTCGAACTCGGCATCAGCCGCAAGAACCTGTGGGAGAAGATGCGCAAGCTGGGCATGCGCAGCGAAACCGGCGAGGACGGCTGAAAGTCGGCGCCGGCAGCACGGCTCAGCGCACGCCCTCCGCCATCGAATACAGCGCCATCAGCGCGGCAAGCTCGGCATCGCTGAAGGGATTGCGCAAGCCGGTGGTTCGGTCGCCACGCACCCCGAGCCACAGGCGGGCGGCGAATTCTTCGTGAGACATCGACTTGAGTTGCGCCGCGAGATTCTTCGCCGGCAGCAATGTGTCTGCCACCGAAGGATTGTCGTGGCAGGCGGCACAGGTCGCTGCATGGATCACGGCACCGAGCGCCAGCATTTCGGGGCCGGGTGAAACGGGCAACAGGGCTCGCGCAGCGAAGGGATACTGCCGCTTCAGCGTCGCCAGCGCGGCGGCAAGCCCGCGCCAGTCACCACGCGTGCTGGCGGCACGCATCGCAACCACCGGGCGCGGATCGCCGTTGGCCCGGCGCAGCAGCATCGGCAGCGAAGACAGCGCCCCGTTCACGCGCCTGGCCAGCCCCTCGCGCTCCAGCGGCCCGCCTGCTGCGGCCATCAGGCGGCGCACGTCGCCCGCCATCACGGTGACTTCGGCCGCCAGCCGCCGCTCGTGTTCTCCCGCGGCCTGGACGGCGGCGCAACAGCAGGCCGCCGCCAGGGCGACGAGTAGCAGGCGGATGTGCACCGATCAGATCTTGACCTTCTGCTCTACCGCACCGGCCTTGATGATGGTCCACTCGACCATGGAACCGTCATAGAGCTTGACCTTCTTGTTGCCCATCAACTCACTGGAAACAAACCAGCCGACGGATGCCCAGTGTCCGGTATTGCAGAAATTGATCTGCTCGCCGCTGGTCGGTACGCCGGCCAGCTTGTAGAGCTGTTCGAGTTGCGCCTTCTTGCGGAACTCGCCCATGCCATTGACCGTCATCCAGCCGTTGGGAAGATTTTTTGCACCCTCTAGCGTGCCGCTAGCGGTTGCCCTGGGATGCCGGTTAATGCCGACGAACTGGTCTTCCGGACGATTGTCGATCAGCGGTACGCCGGCGGCCCTGGCTTTCTTGATGTCGTCGGCGGTCGCAATCATTTCCTTGCGCAGGCTGATCTTGAAGGTTTTGGGCTCCATCCTGGCGGCACCGGTTTGCAGCGGGTTGGCCTTGTCCTTGGCATATCCCGCCATGCCGCCGTCCAGCAGCGACACATTGTCATGGCCGAGTACCTTGAACGTCCAATACACTCGCGTACCGATACCCATATCGGTCGACGACATGCCCGGAGGCACCAGAACCACATGGGTGGAATTGTCGATGCCGAGTTTGCCGATCATCTCGGCGAGAACTTCGAGCTTGGCCGGCAGCATGTCCGGCACCTTGTTGGCGTTCTCTTCGCGCCAGCCGTCCTTGCCATAGTTGCTATTGACCGATCCGGCAATGTGGCCGCGCATGAAATCGGCAGGGGGCTGGAAGTCGATGAACACGATCCCCGGCTTGCCGGCATTGGCCTTGACCCACGCGGCGTCAACCAGCGGATCGGCGGCCAGGGCGGTGCCGATGAAACCAAACAGCAAGCTCACGGCCAGTCCGAACGACCGGCCGCCATGCATCAATATGCTCTTCATTTATGTCTCCTCCATCAGGTTTTGTGGGTACTGCCGGGTATTGCTCAGGTACTGACAACCAGATCGGCGGCGAGGATGGCGGCAATGACACCGTCCCAGTCGCTTTGCTGCAGGTCCAGACGCCGGATATCGACGACGGCGACGCGATGCGTCGCCGCTGCCTGCCGCAGGGCGGCGATCACGGTCTGGGCATCGGGAAACAGACCGGTATTCAGTTGCACGATGTTCATGTCCGCCTCACACGGAAAGCACGATGTCGGCGCCGGTCATCGCTTCGGCCAGCGCCGCGGCATCGAGCAGCGGCAGATCGTCGGCCATCTCGGCGACGGTGGTTTGCGGCGCGATGCCGGTCAGTTCCAGCAGTTCGGCATTGGCGGCGTTTTCCGCGGTCTCGGCCACCGGCCCGGTCATGAACACCAGGCCGACCTGATGACCGAAGATGGTCAGACCGGCGGCCACGCGCATTGCCTCGGCGTGGTCGTGCCGCGCCAGAACCAGCAGTGTCTTTTCGCCGTTCCCGCTCACAGGCTCACCACCTTGCGTGCTTCGCCCATCAGAGCGCTGTTGGTGGTCTGGCTGCCGGCCTCGATGGGACAGGCTAGTTCCGGCAGAAAGCGGTGCCACGACTCCTCACAAACCACGGCACGCTCAGCGTGCGCGAGTGCCGCCACGAGGTCGGTGTCGCGCAGGCCGAGCACGCCTTCATGGGTAAAGAATGCGCCGACGCGGCAATCTGCGCGAGCTGCGGCGAGCAGCAACGGATACAGCAGTCGCCCGCCCGCCGCCGTGCCGACATGAAACAGGATGTCCATTAGCGCGCCCTCCCCGCTGCCAGGGCCAGACTCCCGGGATGGACGCGAACGGCAAGCCCCTCGCCCGCGCGCAAGCGGGTGAAGCGCGCGATCGCCCGATAGGCATCCTCCGCGACCACCACCCCATTGGCCGCCGCCGGTGCGGGCCTGTCGGCAGCGACGAGTGTCGGCTTCTCGCGCAGGATGTCGGCGCCCAGCACCCACAAGTCATCGCGCATCGGCGCCGTCCACACCGCGCTGCGCACCATGCCGCGTTCCTGGCCGCCGCCGGCCAAACGCGGCAATGGCCCGGTGAGGACGCGCACCGCTTTCTGCCCGGCGAGGTAGAGCAGGCCGGCGACAAAATCGCGCGCGGTCGCATCCTGGCCGATGACCAGCGCGGCTTCGCTGCCGGCCAGGCCTGCGGTGCCGAGCAGCCAAAGTATGTCGCGCTCGCTCGGCAGCCGCCCCTGCGGCCCGAGGAATTCCTCAGCCGGCAGACAGCGTGCACCGGGCAGGCTGGCGCGCTTGCAATCGGCCAGCGGCCGGCTGTCGATCACCGTCTCGCCGGCGCCGACTCTTTGCGTGTAGGTAAAGTCGCTCGCCGCCAACGCGGGTGCAGCGATCAAGACAAGGGCGAGCAAGGCGGCGCGCATGCTCAGCAACCGCCGAAACGCTTCGTCGCGGCGGGCGCCGTGCCGCCAGCACCGACCGGCGCCGGCGGGTTGTCGATGTAATACCCCATCAGGTCGATCACCGTTACCTTGCCGAAGCCGGGCAGGTCGAGTTCGGGCAGGGTTTCCGGCGGCGCCGGCTTCTTTGCCGCGGCGACGGTGTCGCGCGGCAGGGCGGCCAGCGAGAAGCCGGCGGCACAGATCACGGCGGTGACGACCAGGCTGACGGAACAGAAGATCACGCCGGTGCGATTCAACATACGCGGTCTCCGTTCACAGCGAGTCGCTGAAAAATGCCAGGTACATCATGCCGAAAGCCAGGCAGAACAGCAGGCCGTGGAAAACAGTTTGCAGATCCAGGCCCATCATTTGGCTCCCTTGTAATGCTGCACCAGGGTTTCCACCGGCACCGGCTGGCCCGTCACGGGATGAATCACCGGCGGCGTGAAATAGGGCACGCCGTCCTTGGTCGCCTTCATGCCCGGCGGCGGCGCAAACGTCATCCAGAGAAAGCCGCCGACGCTGGCAAGCGCCGAGAGTACGACGAGGAAACGCAGGAGCAGTCGTTGCCACATGGCCTCAGTCCTTGCGGATGTAGATGTGCCAGCAGTTGGCGGCCTTGACCGTTTCCAGGTGCGTCGCATCCAGCTCGTCGCACAAGGGCGGCAGCGCCTCGACCGAGGACGGGTTGTCGACCAGCACTTCGATGATGTCGCCGACGGCGACTTCGTTGACCGCTTTCTTGGTCATCAGCTGCGGCCGCGGGCAGGAGACACCCAGGCAATCGACGCGGCGGGCGATGCCGATTTTCGTGCCGTCCGCAAGCGTCGCTTCGCCGCCGGCAGCGACTTCCTCGACCTTCTTTTTCGTTCCGAACAGTCCCATTGTTTTCTCCCTTGGTCAGGCTTCGACAGTGGCGGCCCTGGCCGCCTTTTTCTTCTGGTGTTCCTTCTGGTGCTTCTCGTGCTCGGCATGCTGGGCGGCTTCCCGGCGCAGGATGCCGCGATAGAGCAGCGCGAGGAAGGCCGTCTGCACCAGGCCGAAGACGATGGCCGGCACGCCCAGCTTGTCCTGCAGCGTCTGCGCATTGGCGAAGCCCAGCTGCAGCGCCGGCGCGTTGATCTGTCCGGTCATGGTCTGCGGCGCCGGCGGCCACCAGCTCGCCGACCAGACCAGCGAAAACAGGAACATGCCGACGAAGGTGAAGATCAGTGCCCACAGCGCGCCGATGTTGCCCTCGCCCGCCTTGACCCAGGTCGACACCGTGCACGCCCCGGCCAGCACCATGCCGATGCCGAACAGGAACAGGCCGGCGAAGGTATTGAGGCCAACATCGAACTGCAGCGGATGGCCGGCGCCGACGCTCATGAAGCCGGTGAAGCCGACGGTGAGGATCATCATCGCCACCAGCATGGCCTTGGTGTTGCGGTAGGTCTTGAACATGATCGCGTCGCGCAGCGCGGCGGTGTTGCAAAAGCGCGAGCGCTGCATCAGCAGGCCGGCGACCGAGCCGAACAGGAATGCGACCAGGCATTCGACGACGGGCGTCATACATCCCCCTCCAGAAGTTTCTTGTAGATCATCGACCCGACCCAGGCGCCGGCGATGATGCCGGACATGGCCAGATAGCCGCCGAGGTTCATTTCCGGCATCAGGCCGAAGAAGGTCGACACGTTGCAGATGTAGGCCAAACGGATGCCGAAGCCCATCAGCAGGCCGCCGATGGTGATCAGCACCCATTCAGAGAAATGGCGCGGTACGCGCCAGTAGAACTCCTTGCTCGCCACCGCGCCGACGAAGGCGCCGAACAGCATGCCGAGGCTGATGTAGATCTTCCAGTAGTCGGCATGGGGCGGAAACACCACGCTCCAGAAGGGAATGCGATCGAGCTCGTCGCCGAGCACGGCCTGCGCCATCAGGCCGGTCATCATGGTCTCGCCGCCGCCCACGGTCCAGGCGCCCATCAGCAGGAACATGAATATGTCGAGTACCGCGATCGCCGCCAGCGCAATGATCGGGTCCAGAGTCTTGCGAAAAAACTCCATGCAGGTCTTCCTCCTTTGTGCGTCCGGCTTGCGGGTCAATGCCGCGCCGCCGACGCCTTGTTGTGGGAATGATTCTGCGGCAGTCCGCCGCGCTGAGGTAGTATTTATTGCCAACATTTTGCCAGCGTGCCGCCACGCGGCCGGAAAATGAAATGACCATCTATCAGGAATCGCAGGGCATCCTCGACCACATGTTCAACGCCTGCACCACGGCGCAGATCAGCGAGTTCATTCCCGAAAAGCGCGGCTTTCGCCTGCACGGTCACAGCACCACGGTCACCCTCGAGCGCGCCTTCTGGAACGTGATCGACGCCATGGCCCAGGACTGCGGCCTGCCCGTGCCGCGCCTGATCGAGCAGGTGCTCGACAGCTGCCTGGTCGCCAACGACAAGAACCTGTCGTCCTGCCTGCGCGTGATCTGCCTCAAGTACCTGAACATCTACGCCGGCGGCGAAGTCACGGCGAAGATCGATTCCCCGCCGCGGGACTGACGCGGCACGCCGGCCGCGGCGGGACGGGAATCACGCAGACGAAAGTCGGCGCCGGCGGCACGGCGTTCGAGGTTCGGCTCTCGCCAAATCACTCCCGGGAGCGTGTCAGCAAGAAAAATGGGCGCCCTTTATGGCCGTTGGCCACCGCGCTCGGCGTAGCCTGCTTCGCGCTGGCTACGCACGGCAAGAACAAACACGGTATCGATCTTGGCAACGTAACGGTACAGGGCCACATAGCCGTGCGCGCGACGCCCGATCACCAGCTCCCGCTTGTCGTTATTGACGGGACGACCAATCAGGGGGTTGTGCTCCAGCACGTTGAGCGCCTCGATGATCTCCCGGATGCGCAGCCCGGGATTTTCAACCTGATATTGAGTAAGGTGATCGAGGATGCGATCGAAATCGTCCCCGATCTCCGCTGCCAATTCGATGCCTGACATGGTCAGCGCGACAATTTTCGCGCTGCCGGGCGCTTTGCGGCCTTGCCGGCAAGTCGCTCCTCCAGATAGCCACGCATTTCCTGCCACGGAATGGTCTTTCCGGTGGCAACGATATTGGCATAGCGATCCTCCGCGACCGCGTCGAAATCGGCGCGCAGCTCCTCTTGCGCCGCCTTTTCCGCAATGGCCTCGAGAATGAAGCCGTGCGTGCTTGTGGCGGAACGTTTCGCCGCCGCCGCGACGCGGGCCTTCAGGTCATCCGGCATGCGTATGGTGGTCGTGGACATGGTTTTCTCCAAAGCTTGAGACACCCGCTCACTGTAGCACATCGGTGCTACGTCACGTCATCCTGCCCTGGCAGCAAAAGTCGGCGCCGGCGGGACGGCGACAGGACGAGGCAGCGCGCCACTATTGGCCGGCGGCCTTTTCGTAAGCATCCGCCCCGGCTTCCATGACCGCATGTTGCCCGCAGCCCAGCGCGCGGCACAGCGAAAGGTGGATGCCAGCCACCGTGGCGGGTTTCAGGGTGGCGGCGCGGCCCAGCATGATCGACTCGCTGAGCAGCGTTGGCCGGTCGAGCCGGACCCAGCTTGAAAGGGCCAAGGCACCGTCGGCAAAATCCTCATCCCGCAGCGGCAGGCTTTCCCGATGGGCGGCCCGTGTCGTCACCGGCAGGCAGAGCCAGTCCCCGAATTCGCCCAGGTTGCGCAACAGCAGGGCGGGACGACGCTTCGCGCTGGAAAGGTCGGTGAAGGGAAACGGCACCAGAACGATGTCACCTGAGCGGAACGTCATTCCAGGCCTCGTCGTCGGCGTTGTCCCACACATGCGCAAGCGAAACCGTCTGTGCCTGCTGCCAGTCAGCGAACTCACCGCGTTCGCGCGCCTGCAGGAAGCGGACGAAATCCAGTGCCTCCCTTGCCAGCGATTCGGGCAAGGTGCCTGCGATACGGGCAATTTGTTCGGCGATGGTCATGGGTTTTCTCCTTTGGAACGGGCGGCACGCTCCAAGTTTAGAGCAAGAAGCCGGCGCAGGATTTCCTCGTCGGGCATCTGCGGCGTGTAGTCGGCCCAGCCGTAGGCGGCGGCGACCGCCGCATCGAGCACCTTATGCGCGTTGTCGAGCCAGGCCGGACGCGCGTTGTAGAGATTGGTCAGGGTGCGCTTCTTGAGTTCGGCCTCGTGGCCGGGCTTGGCGACGATGCGCTCGGGATAGCCGGGAACCACCTCGGGAATGCGCTCCACCCACTCGGGCGGGTTGAGCCAGTTTTCGCGCAGTTCGTTGAGGCGCTGGGCGACGGCGGCAATGGCCTCGGCCGCCGGACCGGTCGGCGACCCGCGTGCCGTGTCGCGCGGCGTGAGGCCGGCGGGAAAAGGGAAGGTCTCGAAGGTGGTGGTGGGCGTGTAGCGCGGGCGGTCTTCGAGCGAGGTGCCGAGCCGCAGCGACCAGAGCTCGTGGAAGCGCGAATGCAGGATGCCGAAGGTGACGTCGTCAGAGCGGGCGATGGCCGTCAGATTCTTGTCCGGAACTATGGGCGGCGACATCCATGCGAAGACGCGGTGCTTGGATACCTCGGGCGTGACGATGAAGCGTGACATGTTGGAAGTGGCACGGCGCATCGCTGGGCGTGGTCTATGAAAAAGCCACCAAGATTCACTGGTGTCCGCTACTCGATTACCTAAACGAGTCGGCCTTATATGTTCCCGCGCATAGTTGAACGGCGCCTCATACAGGCAGGCGCTCGCCTCCGGCATGTCCGTTCCGAAATCGATGATCCAGTAGTCGCGGTTGCGGCGCGTGATGTCGAGGCCATTGAACCAAGGCTTTACCACATCGGCATTCGGACGGCCATGCGGGTTCGGCAACGATAGCCACTCACGTGCATCGTCGCCTGGAATGTCGAACGGGCCGGTTTTCTGAATGCCGAGATAAGCCGCTCCCGCATTCTCAGGCAAGGGCTTCGCCGCCGACAGATTCAGTCCGTCACCGGCTGTCAGATCCGCATAAATTGCCGACGCGGCTTGACCGTCGAGCATGCCCATAGAAGCATCCGGTGCTCCAAAGCAAACCAGCGATACGCGAACCGCCGCGCCCTCGTTGATCCAGTCCTCGTCGGCCCACGCCTCAAAGATTCTGCCGCTGTCGACGATACGCTCCAGCACCTTGCGGTTCGCGCCGCCGCGGATCGAGTTGGTGGCGACGAGTCCTGTCGCACTGCACTTCCCTGCCGCGATCTGCGCCCGCGCTTTCTCGAACCAGTAGGTGACCAGATCGGCGCCGCCCGGCACGCGGCCTTCATAGCACTTGCGTAGCGTATCGGTGTAGTCGGCCCCAAGTTGACTGCGCATCACCTTGTCGCCGAGGAAGGGCGGATTGCCAACTATTGCATCGCAGGCCGGCCACTCCGCTTCGGTCGCCGCGCATTTCGCCGTCTCGTCAGCGCCGACTCTTATCAACGCATCGCGATGCTCAATGGTGTCGAGCGGTTTCAGTATCGGTTGCGCCGAGACCGGATAGCCGTTGCGCAGCATCCATTGAATCTCGCCGATCCAGACCGTGACGCGCGCCAGTTCGGCGGCATAGGCGTCGAGCTCGATGCCCAGCACGTTGGCGGGCGAAACCTCGATGCTGACCTGGCGCTGCAGGCCCAGCGCCTCGGCTTCGGTGTTGGCGCGGCGCTCCAGGTCCTTCAGCGACTTCAGCGCGAGGTAGAGGAAATTTCCGCTGCCACAGGCGGCGTCGAGCACGCGGTAATTGCGCAGGCGTTCGAGGTGGCCGTGGAACAGCGCGGCGGCATCCTTGTACGCCTTGTCGTTCTGCTTTTTCGATTTCTTCAGAGTCTTGACGATGGCGGACTTGGCAGCTTCCCATTCGGCGGTCAGCGGACGCGCGATCACCGGATCGATCAGCCGCATGATGGTGGCCGGGTCGGTGTAGTGCGCGCCGAGCTGCGAACGCTTGGACGGATTCAGGCCGCGCTCGAACAGGGTGCCGAAAATCGACGGATCGATGTTGCGCCAGTCCATGTCGGCGGCGCGCTGCAGGGCGGCCAGCTCGGCGCGTTCCAGCGGCGGCACGGCGATGGTGCTGAACAACCCGCCGTTGAACCAGGCGATGGTGTCGTCGCCGTAGTCGCCGCCGTTTTGCATGGCGCTGAACAAGGCGGTGAGCCGGTTCGCCGCGCGCGCCGGATCGTCGGCGGCCTTGGCCAGCAGGCCGGTAAAAATGCCACGCGGCAACAGGCCCTCGTCCTCGGCGAACATGCAGAACAGGCACTGGATCAGGAAGTGGGCGACGGGCTGCGCGTCCAGCCCGCGGCGGCGCAAGGTCTCGGCCAATGCGCCGAACTGGCCGGCGGCTTCTTCGGTAATCGCGGCGAGCGATTTGACCGGACGCAACTTCTCCGGCTCGGTGAACACCCAGCGCAGGGTTTGCAGGTTTTCCGGCGTGCCGATGTCGGCGATGGCGATGCGGCGCGGCTGGTCGGGATAGCCGGTGAAGGCGGTGTGGATCTCGATGATCTCGCGGTCGCTGACCACCAGCAGTGGCGGGTTCTCCAGCTCCAGCGCGTAGTCGGTGAGCTGCTTCAGCGCGGCGCGCAGGTCGCGCCCCGGGCGCTTGTTCTCCCAGCCAAAGTGGCCACGCTTCCAGACGTCGGCCCAACCCTCGCCACCGCTGGCCTTGCCGGCGCCGCGCTCGAAACAGTAGTGGTCCGGATCGCGCGGCTTGTCCACGTCGAGCAGCTCGCACAAATCGTCGAAGTGGCCCTGCGCCCCGGCGCGCTCGGACAGCGGATTGTTTTGCCAGAGGGCGACGAACTGTGCGGGTGTCATGCCGGCATTGTCGCCGAAAATGCCGGGCGTCGGCGCCGACAAAACAGCAAACGTGCCTGAGTCTGCAATACCTTCTCAGCGAGCGGTCACGATATGACGACTTGCTTGCCGCGGGTCGGGCGGCGCGATCGGCAATCGCGATGCCAATTCAACTCAGGCGGGGCATAACTCGAACCTGACCTGCCGACCCAGTGCCGCCGCCGCGCTGGCCAGCGTTGTCAGCGTCAGGCTGGTGTCGGTCTCGTCCAGCAAACGATTTAGTGCCGCACGGCTGGTATGCATTTTCCTGGCCATGGCCGTCTTCGTGAGTTTCTGCGCAGTCATCTCCTGCTCGATTTGCCAGGCAATGACGCGCTTCACGGCGACGGCCGTCGCTTCTTCGAGCATGGCCTCGTCCGCGAGAAAATCGTCAAAGTTGCTGCCGACATGGGGATTCTTCATTTCCGCCTCCTAGGGTCTGTTCACAACCATGCGGCGGATGGCGTTGAGGCCAGACGCGGATGGATGCAAGGCGGAGGACGCTGGCAAGGGTAATCCCTTGCCAAGTCCGACAACGCCGCAGACGCCGCGTCTGGCCTCAACCCGAAGGGCCGGGTCAAATTGGGCGCGCTGCGGCGTTGCGGCTCCTGGCGAGGTATCAACATCGCGGCGTCGCCGCGCCTTGCATCGCATCCCAATTTGATCCCGGCGCCACCGGCGCATGGTTGTGAACAGACCCTAAGCTGTTTCAGTCTTTCTCTTGCCAGGTCCAGATCGGGCTTGGGCGTCTTTTGCTGCTTCTTGATGAAGGCGTGCAGCAGAATCATCGTGCTGCCTTCGGTCGCAAACAGCGTTCGCGCGATTCGAGTATCCAGCCTCGACCGCACTTCCCAGATGTCGCCGCCGAGGTGATCGACCAAGGGCATGCCGAGAGGCCAGCCGAACTGCACCGTCTTGATGTCCCCACCGATCAATTTCCGATCAGGCGCGGAAAGCGTTCGCAGCCAATCGCGAACTGGTTCGGTGCCGCCCTCCGTCAGCAAGAATCGAACATCAAGAATGGGTTGCCGTTCCATGTCACGAAGTGTATCAGAATTGGTACGCCGCAGCAATCGACAGGATTCGTGCTGCAGGACGCCAAAACCATAACGGGCCGGTGACGGGAGTTCTGCGCATTGCCAACTTTCGGGAACAGTGACCCAAACCACCTACAAATTCGCGCGCCCCGCTATTTGCAGTTGTTGTGCAGCTTCCACTTTTCGGCGTGGCCCATGGCCACGGCAAAGGCCGGCGGCGTGCAGCGGTCGTCGCCGGCAACGGCCGCCGCTGGCGGGGCAGCGGTCACGCTCGCGTCCGCAGCAGGAAAGCCGCGCTGACCGACGACGCCGACCAGCACGAGGAACAACAACACAATCGCCGTGCCGCCGGCGCCGACTCTTTGACTGGCGTGGGGCGTGAAGGCTTCGCCGATGTCACATGTACCGCCGGCGCAGTGCTGCGCCTGGCGATTCGGCAAGGCGTTGTAGATCTTGCAGCCGAGGCAGATGCCGAAGGCGCTTTCGAAGAACATCAGCGTCAGGCAGGTGGCGCAGACCAGCATGTTGATCGGCCCGATCACGTTCTGGATCACGATCAGCCAGAGCATGGTTAACGCCAGCCCCCAGCCGATCGCCCAGGCAAAGCGCTTCTGCGGTGCGCCGGTCCATTCCGGCGTCTGCTTGCTGACCGCGAAGCGCCCGGCGATCATGCTCGGCGAGTACTTCGGGTTGATGAAGAGGCGGATCGTGAAGTCGATCAGGAAGGCGATCACGAAAATTTTGGTCGGGCGGAAGTTGCCCATGAACCACGCGTTGGCGAAGGTCATCATGGCAAAGACCAAGAGGATGCCGGCGGCGGCCCGCACCTCGCGCTCGTTGAGTACCGGCACGTCGTAGCCGGCGACGGTTTCGCCAAATCCGAAAATCCTGTTCATTGCCATCCTTTCGAACAATCCTTGCGCCATCAGCCCTTGATGACCCTGCCGGCACCATCGCGCACCGTGACCGACACCGGAAAGCCGCTACGCACGCTTTGCGTGACGACGCAGAAATCCTCAAACTGGTCGAGCACGCGATCCAGATGTTCGAGGCTGTCGGCCGGCGAGTCGACCTGAATCATCACATCGACGCTGCCGACGCGCAGGCGCTTTTCCTCGTTGCGCTCCATGTGCGCGGTGACCACCGTGGTGATCGGGCCGGGATTGTTCTTGAACTTGCGCAGCGCGAACAGCAGGCTGGCCGAAAGGCAGTTGGCGATGCCGGCGGCAAGCAGACGCGAGGGATTGGGCCCGGCACCCTTGCCCAGCGGCGGCGGCTCGTCGGTCAGCAACGGCGGGATGTCCTGGTCGAAGCGGATCAGGAAGGCGAAGTCTTCCTGCTGTTCGAGGGTGAAAGAGAATTGCTGGGTGTCGCTCATGAGTTGCTCCTTTGAAAGTCGGCGCCGGCGGGACGGCGATGGCCGCTCCGGTGGTAGTCAGCAGCAGTGTCCCTTGCCATGCTCCTGTATCGGCGGGCAGGGCACGGTGCCGTAGGAACAGAACACGCAGCAGTCGCCGGGTTTGGGCTTGAGCAGCACGTGGCAGCCTTCGCATTCGTAGAACCACTGGCAGGCGTCGGTGGGCATGGTTTCGGTTTTGACATGGCCGCAGTGCGGACAGGTCAGGGTCGATTCGAGAACGATGTCAGCCATGTTCGTACCACTCCTTGCTGGAATTGACCACCTTGACCACCAGCAGCATCACCGGCACCTCGATCAGCACGCCGACCACGGTGGCCAGCGCGGCGCCGGACTCGAAACCAAACAGGGAAATCGCGGCAGCCACCGCGAGTTCGAAGAAATTGCTGGCGCCGATCAGCGCCGAGGGGCAGGCGACATTGTGCTTCTCGCCCACCGCGCGGTTGAGCCAGTAGGCCAAGCCTGCGTTGAAGAAAACCTGGATCAGGATCGGCACCGCGAGCAGCGCAATGATCAGCGGCTGCTCGATGATGGCCCGGCCCTGGAAGGCGAACAGCAGCACGAGTGTGGCCAGCAGCGCACCGATCGACCAGGGGCCGATTTTTTCCATGGTTTGATCAAAATGTTCCTGCCCTTTGGCCAGCAGCGACTTGCGCCAGAGCTGGGCCAGGATTACCGGAATCACGATGTAGAGCACCACCGAGGTGAACAGCGTGTCCCAGG
Organism: Betaproteobacteria bacterium; assembly: GCA_028065725.1. The sequence goes on along the minus strand of JAPTVL010000173.1, from coordinate 195,379 downwards.
GCACGGTGATGGCCGAGATGCCGAGCAGGAAGGCCACCAGCGGAGCGAAGGCGACGATCATGATGCTGTCGTTCAAGGCCACCTGCGACAGCGTGAACAGCGGATCGCCCCTGGTCAGCCGGCTCCAGACGAAGACCATGGCGGTGCAGGGCGCGGCGGCGAGCAGGATCAGGCCGGCGATGTAGCTGTCGAGCTGGTCGGCCGGCAACATGGGCGCGAACAGGTTGCGGATGAACAGCCAGGCCAGCAGAGCCATCGAGAAAGGCTTGACCAGCCAGTTCACGAACAGCGTCACGCCGATGCCTTTGACATGGTTGCGGACTTCGTGCAACGCGCCGAAATCCACCTTGACCAGCATCGGGATGATCATGATCCAGATCAGCAGGCCGACCGGCAGATTGACTCGCGCCAGTTCCATGCGGCCCAGCATCTGGAAGGGCGCCGGCAGCCACTGGCCGAGCGCGATGCCGATCACGATGCAAAGGAAGACCCAGACCGTCAGGTAGCGTTCGAAGGTGGACATAGGGGCGCCGGCAGCTTGCTTGGCGGTGACTTCACATTGGGCTGACATGGACTACTCCCCGGTGTGAATTCGGCGTGCCGCCAGCGCCGACTCCTGCGGCGTCATGGTTTCCAGCGGCAGCGCAAGGAAGGCTTCGATGCGCTTCCTGAGCGACTGATAGGCCTCCTCGAAGGCCTCGCGCCGCGCTTCCAGCGGCTCGACGTGGGCCGGGTCGGGAATGCCCCAGTGGGCAGTGGCCGGATGGCCGGGCCAGACCGGGCAGGTTTCCTGCGCCGCGTTGCCGCAGACGGTGAAGATGAAATCGACGGTCGGCGCTGAGGAGACGGCGAATTCATCCCAGGATTTGCTGCGCGCGCCCGCGCAGGGTACGCCGTGCTTCTGCAGCGTCTCGATCGCCACCGGATTGACCACACCGCCCGGCTTGCTGCCGGCCGAATAGGCCTCGACGCGGCCCTGGCCGAGGTGCTTGAACAGCATCTCGCCGAGGATCGAGCGCGCGGAGTTGCCGGTGCACAGCACCAGTATCTTGAATGTCCTGCTCATGACGAAGGGCTCACGGATGGGGTTGAAACAGTTTGCCGCTGGCCACGCCGACGATGGTCTTGACCAGCGTCAGCGACCAGATGCCGACGAGCAACAGCCACGCCAGCCAGCCGAATGCCAGCGGCGTGGCCAGCCCGGTGGCTTCGGCAAGGCGCTGGCTGCCGAGCGCAAAGGCGCCGAGCGGAAAGGTGAAGGCCCACCAGGCCAGGGAAAAGGGCAAGGGCGCGATCTTCCTCACCGACCAGGTAAACAGGATGGACAGCACCAGCCAGAAGGCACCGAAACCCCAGAGCAGGAACATCGCCATCAGATAGGACGCCCTGTCGCCGGCGAAGGGAGTGGCAGCGGTCAGGTTCAGCACGCTGACCACGGTGATGCCCACCGGCGCGAGATTGATCCAGAAGGTCGGCGCCATCGTCGGCGGCAGGCGCTTGTGCACGTAGAAGCGATGGAAGGCCAGTGCCAGCAATGCCAGGTACATGATGACGCCGGAGCCGAGGCCGATGGCATTGATGGTCAGTGCCAGGTCGCGCCAGGCCTCGGGCTGGCTGGTCAGCAGCGGCGCGCCGGCCACCGGAATGATCACCAGCCCCACCGGCGGGATGAAGATGCCGGGCGTGATGTGGTCGAGATTGACGTGTTCGCCCTGCAGGATCGAAATCAGCACGCTCAGCGTCAGGCCGAACAGCAGGACCACCCCGATCCACCAGGCCGCCAGTGCCAGCGACTCGTGGCCGCCAAAGCTGCGCAATTCTCCGGCCAGCACCAGCAGGGCAATGGCATAAGACGGATAGAAATTGGCCGCCACCGGATGCTTGAAGCTCATCGCCACCGCCGGCCAGGCCATGATCCAGCGCAGCAGCCAGGGCACGCTGATCGCCGCGAACAGAGCCAGGTTGAACCAGTGCAGGGCCCACGCCGGCCCGGCCAGCACGGGGACTTGATGGGAGAAATGCAGCGTGGTCAGGGCGAAGGCGCCGGTGCCCATGACGGCGGCGGGCCAGCCGGGGGCAAAGGTCTTGACGATGAGCGGGAAACTGACGGGGACGGGCGGACTGGATGCGTTCATGTCGTCGGAATATTCAGTGGCGGAGCGCAGCCGTGATCCATGCCATCGAACTCGATCTGGATCGTCGGATGCGTGATGTGAAAGCGGTCGTGCAATTCGTGGCCGATGTGTTCGAGAAAGGCGTCGCCCGGGGGCCCCCCGGGCATCACCAGATGCGCAGTCAATGCAATATCGGTGGTGCTCATGGCCCAGACATGCAGGTCATGCACGTCTGCCACGCCGGGCAGGGCACGCAGCAGGGCATCCACCTCGGCGAGCACGACGCTTTCCGGCACGCCGTCGAACAGCAGGTGCAGCGACCCCCGGAACAGGCCCCAGGTGCCGGCGATGATCACCAGCGCAATGACCATGCTGGTGACCGGATCGAGCCAGGTCCAGCCGGTGCGCAGATACAGCGCGCCGGAGGCGACCACGCCGAGCGAGACCAGGGCATCGGCCGCCATGTGCAGGAAGGCGCCGCGGATATTCATGTCGGATTTGCTGCCGGACATGAACAACGCGGCGGTGGCGCCATTGATCACGACGCCGATCGCGGCGATCGCCATGATCGTGCCGCCGTCGGTCGGCGCCGGCGTTTGCAGGCGATGGGCCGCTTCCCAGAGCAGCGATCCCATCGCCACCAGCAGCAGCACGGCATTGGCGAAGGCGGCCAGGATCGAGGCGCGCTGCCAGCCGTAGGTATGGCGATGATCGGGCAGGCGGCCCGCGGCCAGCGCGGCGACCCAGGCCAGCACCAGCCCGGCGACGTCCGACAGGTTGTGACCGGCGTCGGCCAGCAGCGCCAGCGAGCCCACCCGCCAGCCGTAGAAGGCCTCGACCAGGACGAAGGCCAGGTTCAGCGCAATGCCGATGGCAAAGGCCCGACTGAAAGCAGTCGGGCCGTGATGGTGTGGGTGTTGGCTCATGCGGGCCGCGACCAAGCCTGCAGGAAGGCGATCAAGACGCGGGCTGTGTCGCGACGCTGCATGACCCGGCCGCCGCCTACTTGAAGAAGCCGCGCGCCTTCATGCGGTCACAGCCGTTGGCACCCGGCGCCGGCAGCTTTGCGCCCTTCTCCTTGGCGCGCGCCTCCATCGCCTGATGGTGCTCGGTCTGTAGTGCCTTGCATTCCTCGTAGGTCTTGGCGGCAAGCATCTTCTGGTTGTGTGCGGTCCGCTCCTCGGGACTCATCAGCGTCCAGCCGGGCGTGGTGTTTTTGTCGAACTTGAAGCGCATCCCCTTGCCACCGCCCGGGCCCATGCCTGCGCCGGGACCCATGCCCTGACCCGGACCCATGCCGGCGCCGGGTCCCATGCCCTGCCCGCTGCCGGGCTGTGCCGCAACCGGTACGGCCAAGGAAAGGCCGAGAGCCGCCAATGCGGCAATTCGTGCGAGCTTGCTGAATTTCGCTTTCATGATGTTTCCTTTCTGGTTGATTGCTTCCCTGTCGCCGGCTTTTGGCCGGCCCCAATCTCATTCAAGGCGGCAAAGCCGCCGTCCGCAATATGTCATTCGCAACATTTTGTAAGCGCCGTGTCACGCTGCCGCTCGTTCCTCGCGCAGGCTCGCACAGCGTTGCGGACGTCCCTTCATGTCTTTGAGCCGCTTCAGGTCCGCGCGCAGCTGCTTGCCGGCACTCTGCGGCAACGCCGCGAGAATCGCTGCGGCCCATGCCGGCAAAGCGGCGACGGGCCGGTAGAACATCCAGGTAGCCTCACGCCGGGCCACCACGATGCCGGCCTCCTTGAGCACGCCGAGGTGACGGGAAATCTTGGGCTGGATGTCATCCACTGCGGCGGTGAGCTCGCACACGCACAACTCGCCCTGATCCGCCAACAGCGCAAGAATGCGCCGACGCGTGGGATCGGCCAGGCAATCGAACAGGAGATCAGCATTCACGTTTGCTAATATACGCTCGACGATATATATAGGTCAAGCGGCACGCGGCAATGTGTCGACACGCTGGCACTCGATCGGGTCCGCAGGCACAATCCGCTACCCGGTTCATAAAACGCTTTTCATGGTCAGTCGACGCCAATTCATGCGGGGCGATTTCAAGGCCCGCCGCACGCCGCAGCGTCCGCCCTGGGCTTTGCCCGAGGACAGTTTTGTCGATGCCTGCTCGCGCTGCGCTGCCTGTGTGCCGGTTTGCCCGACGCACATCATCGTGGTGGTGCGGGGCTATCCGGAAGTGGATTTCAAGCGCGGCGAATGTACTTTCTGCGGCGCCTGCGCAGCGGCCTGCAAGGATGGCGCCCTGCCGCGCGCCGACCTTCAGGCAGCGCCCTGGAACATCAAGGCACAGGTGGCTGACAACTGCCTGGCCAGGCGCGGCGTCGAATGCCGGGTCTGCGGCGACCCCTGCCCGGTCGCCGCGATCCGCTTCAGCCCGCGCCTCGGCGGCCCCCCGCTGGCTGAGGTCGATGCCGCCACATGCACCGGCTGCGGCGCCTGTGTGGCGCCCTGCCCGGTAGCCGCAATCGCCGTCGGCTGACGCCTGTCGGCGTTAGCTCAGGGCTTATCGAAACGCCTGTCAGGCGAAATGCTTGATGGTCACCTCGAGGCTCTTTCTCAGCATATCCACCGAATGCGCTGCCTTGTCGATTTCATCGGAACTGTTTTCGACGAGCGGCAGTTGCTGGTTGAGCTGGCCCTTGGAAATACTGACGGTTTTCGCAGTCAAGTTCCTCAGGCGGTTGATGATGCCAAACTGCGTGTAAAGGAAATTCACCAGGAAGGCGATGACTATCAATCCGATGGTATATAGATTGACAAAGGTGCCCATTACCTCCCGCAGCGTGATATCGGGCAAGCGTACGCTGATGATTCCACGCACATCCCCAACCTTGTAGCCGAAAGCCCGCTCGCTGCCGTACTTGGCGATGACCTCGGGAGGAGCGTCTTCAGGATTTCCGTGGCAGCGCAGACATGCCTGCGTCACATAGACCGGGGTCGTATAGCGGTAAAACCCGTTGTCGAAGGTCTCGGTATATTTCTGGTTGCGATCCAATCTGAACTGGGAAATCGAGCGCTTCTCGAATTCGTCCGGCGCATTGATCGGGTTTCTGTATTGGTCGCTGGTCACGCGAAATGTCGCCCGCGTCGTCGACTTGCTCACGATATTCGACAATTCACGCGTCGCCAACGCCGGATTCTTCGAAAAAAATGCGGTGCCATGGACGTCTTCCGTTTTCCCCAGAAAATCCCCGAACCCCGGAGGCTGCTTGTCAACCCAGACCACCCCGTAATTGGCGATCCAGGCGCGAAACGACACCACCTGCTCCGCCACGGCAATGGCCTCGTTGCGTAGTTGCTGCACTTTCAGGCTCTGCATGCCGATCAGGAATGCGCCGAGAACCATCGCCACCGCCGTCAGAAAAATGAGCGAGTACTTCACCTGAATACTTGATTTGCTAAACACGAATTGCTCCTTGTTGACCTGCGATAGTTGTGGGAATTGCCCGCTCTTTCAATTTCACTTGTCAAGACAACGGTGGGCCGCCGCGCGAAACTGCTGGCGATGCGCGTCACCGTCGATTTCGCTCGCCAGCGTGTCGATCAGCTTTTCGACGGCAGCCATACTGTGCAATCCGCCGGAAGTCTTGACCAGGTTGCTGCAAAACATGGGGCCGATCGGTCCAAGATATTCAATCGATATGACCCCGATGCGGGCAATCGCTTCTGCGGAAATATTTACCGCCGGAGCGCGGCTGGGAGGATGTGAGTCGGCAGCGCCAGACTCCAGAACCGCCAGCAGCTCGACGATCGGCGGCAGGTCGTCTTGCTGCTGCGCAGGATGCGAATGGTCAAACTGGCAGGTTCCGGTTTCAATTCTGGCAAGCCGGGGAATGGCCTTGAAGCCGCGCAAACTTTCGCAGAACAGCGACACCAACACCCCGCTTACGAAGCCCAGCATGGCTATGTGGCTGTCACTGGAACGAATGATCAATGTCCCGGTACTGGCTGCGTTGGCTTCCTTCCGGATTCTGGCTACGACTTCGTTTCGGCTATTGAGTACTTCCATCATCCAGATCCATTAACATTGATGTCATTTCCAGCACATGGACAACGTGCCATGGGCAGCCAGCCATCGCTGCGGGTTTAAGCAGAAATTCTTCACCCTCACAAGCTCGCCGGAATTGGCGCAATATCCTGCGCACGCATTCGGCGAACCCGAAGCAGGGTTATTTGAGGTTGCCGATGAAACGGTTTTCGACCAGCGCCGGCGCATCGACCTGGGCGACATGGCAACTGGTGCAGACATGGCGCGAGGCATCGAAGGTCTTGGTGCCGGCGACGAAATGGCTGTCGCCCAGCTTGGGCGAATTCTTCTTCACGTAGTTGGCCGGGCCGTGGCAATCCAGGCACTGGTTTTCGGCGAGGGTCACTTCGTCGAAATTGTCCACCGCGTGCGGGATCACCGGCGGCTGGGTACTGAAGGTGCGCGCCACGACGGGCTGCGTGCCCGGCCGCTTGCCGACATAGGCCTTGGCTTCCGGCGCTGTGTCAGGTGCCGCGACATCGGCGCCGCGCATCGACACCAGGGGTTCGTAGCTGGCGCAACCGACGATGACGGTCAGCAGTGATGCCATAAGGATGGTGACGGATTTCTTCATGATGGACTCCCCAGACAAGATTGACGGTTGTTCACTTCGGCGCCGCATGCGGGACGCCGGTTACGGTTACGACGGAAGGATTGAAGCGGATGCCGAAGGCGAACACATCCTTCGAACAGACATCGATGCAGCGACCGCAGTTGGTGCAGTTGGCTTCGAGGATCAGCGGCGGCGTGCCGGCGATGGCTTTCAGCGCCGGGCGGATCACCTGCGGTTCGGGACAGACGGCGAAGCAGTCCATGCAGTCGTTGCAGGTGGCACGGGCTGGCAGCCTGACTCGCAGCACCGACAGTTTGCCGATCAGACTGTAGAACGCGCCCACCGGACAGAGATGGCCGCACCAGCCGTGGCGCATGACGAACAGGTCGAACAGGAACACCGCCAGCAGCACCGCCCAGGCCAGGCCGAGGCCAAACAACAGGCCGCGATGCAGCATCGACACCGGGTTGATCATTTCCCAGGCGATGCTGCCGCTGACCGCGGCCGCGACCAGCGTCATGCCCAGCATCCAGTAGCGCGTCGGCCGGCTGATGTGGGCGCTGCCCTTGAGCCCGAGCCGCACGCGCAGCCAGTAGGCGAAGTCGGTCAGCAGATTCACCGGACAAACCCAGGAGCAGTACGCGCGCCCGCCGACCAGCAGGTAGAACAGCAGCACGATCACCGCGCCGGTCAATGCGAGTTTTTCCGGCACCTGCCGCGCCAGCAGCGACTGCAGGATCACGTAGGGATCGGCCAGCGGCAGGAAATTCAGCGTGTAGCTGAAGTTCAGGTTGCCCTTGACGATCCACAACGAGAACCACGGGCCGACCAGGAACAGCAGCAGAATACCGATCTGGCTGCCGCGGCGCAGGATCAGCCATTTGTGCGCGGCCAGCCAGCCCTTGGCGGTAACGGCTTCGGCGCCGGGACGCAGGGGCAGCGTTGTCGGCGACGTTGACACCGAACTTGTCTGAATGGGGCTCACAGCTTGTTCCCCTGCAAAGCCTTGGGCAAGGCGCCGGGTGCGGCAGGAGTCGGCGCCGGCGATACGGCGCCGGAACTGCCCGACAGTCCCTTGCCATGCTCATACTGCATGCCCTCGGGCATGTTGTATTTGTGTTCGACCTCCGGCGCCACCAGGCTGCCGCCGGCCTTTTCCTTCTCCACCCAGCCCAGGCGATAGTGCGCACTGAGCTGGCCCTTGGCCATGTAGAGCGGAAACACCTTGATCGAAGCGACCTCGGTCGGGCAGGCCTTTTCGCACTTGCCGCAACCCGTGCAGTGATCCGAATGCACTACCGGGATGAACAGCGTGTGCTTGCCGGTGCGCACGTTGGTCTGCGGATCGAGCGTGATGGCCTGGTCGATCACCGGACAGACGCGGTAGCAGATGTCGCAGCGCAGGCCGAGGAAGTTCAGGCAGGTCTCGTGGTCGACCAGTACGGCCAGTCCCATCTTCGACTTGTTGATGTCCTTCAGCGAGTGGTCCAGCGCGCCGGTCGGACAGGCCTTCACGCACGGAATGTCCTCGCACATTTCGCAGGGCAGCTGGCGCGCGACGAAGTAGGGCGTGCCGGTGGACATCGGCTCTTCGGCTTTGGCCAGGTGCAGGATGTTGTAGGGACAGTCGCGCACGCACATGCCGCAGCGGATGCAGGCCGCGGAAAAGTCGGCCTCCGGCAAGGCGCCGGGCGGCCGGATCGCCGCCGGAGGCAGCGCCTTGGCATGCTGCGCATAAAGCCCTAGCCCGAGCCCGAGCAGCCCGACGCCACAAGCCATGCGCGCGGTATCGGCAAGGAACTGGCGGCGTGCGGCGGCACTGGGTTTGTTCTCGGTGTCCATGATCCATGAATGGGGAGCAGCGCATCAGGCCCACGGCTCCCCATTGCCCCTGGATTGCACTCAGGCCTTGACCACCTTGGCCGCGCACTTCTTGAAGTCCGTCTCTTTCGAGAGCGGACAAGTGGCGTCCAGCGTGAGCTTGTTGACCAGGCGGCTCTCGTCGAAGAAGGGGATGAAGATCAGCCCCTCCGGCGGTTTGTTGCGGCCCTTGGTGTCGACCCGCAGCTGGATTTCGCCGCGGCGGGTGCTGACCTTGACCACGTCGTTGCGCTTGAGGCCGCGCTTCTCGGCATCCTTCGGATGCATGAACACCACGGCATCGGGGAAGGCCTTGTAGAGTTCCGGCGCACGGCGCGTCATCGAGCCGGTATGCCAGTGCTCCAGCACGCGGCCGGTGCATAGCCACAAGTCATAGTCCTTGTCCGGCATTTCGGCTGCCGGCTGATAGGGCAGCGCAAAGATTTTCGCCTTGCCGTCGGGGTGGCCATAGAAGCGCACGCTCTCGCCCTTCTTCACATAGGGATCGTAGCCCTCGCGGAAACGCCACAGGGTTTCCTTGCCATCGACCACCGGCCAGCGCATGCCGCGCGCCTTGTGATAGGTGTCGAAGGACGCCAGGTCGTGGGCATGGCCGCGACCGAAGCCGGCATATTCCTCGAACAGGCCTTTCTGCACGTAGTAGCCGAAAGCCTCGGATTCGTCGTTGCTGTAGCCGGCCCAGGCGTGGGCATTGACCTTCGCCGTCTCGTCCTTGGCGAACTTGTTGACCTGGCCGTTGGCGTAGAGCACGTCGTACAGCGTCTTGCCCTTCAGTTCAGGCTGCTTGGCGACGAGTTCTGCCGGCCAGACTTCCTCGACCTTGAAGCGCTTGGAAAACTCCATGTACTGCCACAGGTCGGACTTCGCATCACCCGGCGCCTTGACCTGCTGGCGCCACATCTGGCCGCGCCGCTCGGCGTTGCCGAACATGCCTTCCTTCTCCATCCACATCGCGCAGGGCAGGATCAGGTCGGCCGCCATGGCCGAGACCGTGGGATAGACATCGGAGACGACGACGAAGGCTTTCGGATTGCGCCAGCCCGGATAGATTTCGCCGTTGATGTTCGGGCCGGCCTGCATGTTGTTGGTGGTCGAGGTCCAGTAGAAACCGATCTTGCCGTCCTTCAGCATGCGGCTTTGCAAGACGGCGTGGTAGCCGATCCAGTCCGGAATCGTTCCGGCCGGCAGCTTCCAGAGCTTTTCGGAAAGCTCGCGGTGCTTCGGATTGGTCACCACCATGTCGGCCGGCAGGCGATGGGCGAAGGTACCGACTTCACGCGCCGTGCCACAGGCAGAGGGCTGGCCGGTCAGCGAGAAGGGGCTGTTGCCCGGCTCGGAGATCTTGCCCGTCAGCAGGTGCACGTTGTAGATCATGTTATTGACCCAGGTGCCGCGCGTGTGCTGGTTGAAGCCCATGGTCCAGGTCGACATCACCTTGGTCTTCGGATCGGCATAGGCCTTGGCCAGCGCTTCCAGCTTGTCCTTGGGCACGCCGGAAATTTCGTGCGCCTTGTCCAGCGTGTATTCGGAAACGAACTTGGCGAATGCGTCGAAATCGATCGGCTTGGCGGCCAACGGGTTGCCCTTGGGCTTGCCGTCCGGGCCGGGGTAGCCGTTGTTGCCGGCGACCTGTTCCAGCGGATGGTTGGGCCGCAGGCCGTAGCCGATGTCGGTAACACCCTGTGCGAAGGTCACGTGCTTGCCGACGAAGTCCTTGTTCACCGCATTGTTCTGGATGATGTAGTTGCAGATGTAGTTGAGGATCGCCAGGTCGGACTGCGGCTTGAAGATCAGTTCGTTGTCGGCCAGTTCGCAGGAGCGGTGCGAGAAGGTCGACAGCACGTGGATCTTGACGTGCGGCGCGGTGAGGCGGCGATTGGTGATGCGCGACCAGAGGATCGGATGCATCTCGGCCATGTTGGAGCCCCACAGCACGAAGGCGTCGGCGTGCTCCATGTCGTCGTAGCAGCCCATCGGTTCGTCGATGCCGAAGGTGCGCATGAAGCCGACCACGGCGGAGGCCATGCAATGGCGCGCATTGGGGTCGATGCTGTTGGAGCGGAAGCCGGCCTTCATCAGCTTGGCGGCGGCATAGCCTTCCCAAACGGTCCATTGCCCGGAGCCGAACATGGCAACCCCGCGCGGGCCCTGGTCGGGATTCTTCAGCGTGGCCTTGACCTTCTCGGCCATGATGTCGAAGGCGGCATCCCAGGAGATCGGGGCGAATTCGCCGTTCTTGTCGAACTTGCCGTCCTTCATGCGCAGCAGCGGCTTGGTCAGGCGGTCCTTGCCGTACATGATCTTGGACAGGAAATAGCCCTTGACGCAATTGAGGCCCTTGTTGACCGGCGCATCGGGGTCGCCCTGGGTGGCCACCACGCGACCGTCCTTGACGCCGACCAGCACGCCGCAACCGGTGCCGCAATAGCGGCAGACGCCCTTGTCCCAGCGTACGCCGTCCTGGCTCTGCGGCGTCGCGGCGAGCGCCACGCCGGGGATGCTGATGCCCGCGGTGGTGGCGGCTGCGGCGATGGCATTGGTCTTGATGAATTCGCGTCGCGTCAATTTCATTTCAGATCTCCTTGTATGGCTCAGATTCGGTTTGGTGATAGACCATGGCCGCCGACAGCACGCCGTCAAGCTGGCCGATACGTTCGTAGGTGGCGACATTGCTGCCGTCGTCCTCGGTTTCGATGGTGACGATCAGCTTGCCTTCGGGGGAGACGGCATGCACCTCGACGCCATTCAGGGTGGCCAGTCCGGCCTGGACAATTGCCACGTCGCCGGGACGGGCGTGGATGATGGCACTGGAAATATTCATTGCCTGATTCCGCTGACTCGGCACTGGGGGGCGCTGCCGATTTGGTCGCCGTGGTTCAATAACCATTACATAACAAAGGTTTTGTGCACACGCAACATCCTAAACCTGCACTAGACACCCGCCTTGACCAGAATCAACCGGAAAGCCGTTCAAGGAAAAATCGCCATAGAACTTTTGCCCTATGGCGATTCAATAAACTGATCAGACAGGCTTGCCGCCTGCGGGCCGGCCTCAGGGATCGATCTGGTCGACGACGATTCTTACACCCTTGGCTCCCGGCTTGAGCGCGGCGCTCTTGCCGGTCAGGTCGCCCTTGCCCGGCGCAGCCTGGCCGGTTTTCGAGATGCGGACCTCGATGCGCACCTGCTGCGCCGAAGATAGCGTGTTCGAAGGCATCACCGCATGGCTGTCATCGAGCGAAAAATCCATCGGCAGATCTGCCGCGCGCGCGCGCAGCGCCGCCAAAGGCATGCGCGGACCATCGACGGCGCGAGCGAAGATGAAGACGACATCGTCGGGACTGGCCTTGGCCTTGACTTCGGCAGCGAGCTCGACCCGGCCGCTGACCGATTTGCCTGCTGCCGTCGCGGCAGGCTTCGACTCCGCACCCTTGTCCGCCGCGGCCTTGCCGACAGCGCGGTGCACCTCGTCCTGAGGCACCACGGCACCGGGCAGGACATCGCCGCGGGCGATCGCCGGCCGACTGCCGCCGCCACCGCTGCGCTCCTTGGCTTGGGCGATGCTGGTTTCGACCATGCGCGCATCTTCGCTGCCCGGCTCGAGTTGCGGCAACAGGCGCTGCCAGAACGCCGCGGCCTCGGCATAACGTCCGCCGTCAAAGGCTTCGCCGCCGCCGAGAAACAGGGCCAGCATGTTGCCGGGTTCAAGGCGCAGCGCCTGCTGCACCAGCTCGCGCGAACGCGGGGTGAAGCCATTGTTCTTCTGCACCAGCATTTCCGCCAGCTCGGCGAGCAGTTCCGCATTCTTGTTGAGTTCGGGTCCGATGCGGGTGAAAGCGCGTTCGGCGTCGTCCCAGCGGCCCAGCGACTTGTAGGAACGCGCCAGCATGGCCCAGCCTTCGGGATTGTCGGGGTTCTGTTCCAGCTTCTGCGCCAGCTTGACGACGAGTTGTTCCATGTCCGCCGTGGCGCGCTGCGCCTGTACCGCTCCGGGCAGCATCGCCGCGGGGCTGCCCAGCAGCGCATACACCGCCACCGCAATCAGGGGCACCGCCAGGGCCAGCACGATGCCGCTCTTGCGGCTGGCGTTTTCGGCCGCATGGACTTCGGTCGTCGCCGTATCGTCGAGCAGTTGGCGCTGCAATTCCTCGCGTGCCTCGGCCAGGTCCGCTGCCGACAAGGTGCCGTTGCTGTGGTCGCGCTCGAGCTCCGCCAGGCGGTCGCGATGGATCGCGGCATTCAGTGCCGGCAGGGAGTCGGCGCCGGCGGCACGGCGCCCGGAACGCCACCACGGACGCAACAGCAGTGCCAAAGCGACGACGAGGATCGTCGCCGCTGCAAGATAAAAGTAGGTCATGACTTGGGTTGGTCCAGCAAGGCCGCGGCGCGGCGGCGTTCGTCGTCGGAAAGTACGGGGGCAGCGCTATCCTTCGCGCGGCGCCGCAGGAAAGCGATCAACGCGGCGATGCCGCCGGCCAGCAACAGGAACGGACCGCCCCACAGCAGCCAGGTGGTGGGCTTGATCGGCGGCCGGTAGCGCACGAAATCGCCATAGCGGGCGACCATGAAGTCGAGGATTTCCTTGTCCGTCTTGCCTTGGGCGATCATGGTGCGAATCTCGCGACGCAGGTCCTGCGCCAGTTCGGCATGCGATCCGGACAGCGATTCGTTCTGGCAGACCAGGCAGCGCAGCTCCTCGCTGATCGCCACCATGCGCTTTTCGATCTCGAGGTCGGCCGCCATCGGCGCGGCTTCCTTGGCCACGGCCGCACCGCCGAACAGCAGCACACAGCAAACCAGCAGGCTGTTCAACTTCATGACGACAAATCCGCGGCGCGCAGAATCAGGCCGGGCCTCACGCTGCAACCCCGGCCGGCACCTGCGCGCCGACTTTGGCACGCAGCCGGTAACGGCGATCGAGCATGGCGATGAAACCGCCCAGGCCCATCAGCAGGCAGCCGCCCCAGATCCAGTCGACGAAGGGCTTGTAGTACACCCGTACGCTCCACGCACCGCGGTTGTCCAGCGGTTCGCCGAGCGAGACATACACGTCGCGGGTGAAGCCGGCATCGATGGCGGCTTCGGTCATCGGCATCTGCGACGAGAAATACTGGCGCTTCTCCGGATGCATGGTTTTCAGGACGCGACCGTCCTTCGACAGTTCCACGGTGCCGACCGACGCCCGGTAATTGGGGCCCGGAGCGCTCTTGACGCCGAGATAGCGGAAGCTGTAGCCGCCCACCTGCACGGTATCGCCCGGCTCCATGCGCACATCCTTCTCTTCCTGGTAACCACCGACCATGGCGACACCGATGACGAACACCGCGATGCCGAAATGCGCGACGTGCATGCCCCAGAACGACGCGGAGGGTTTGCCGGCTTTCACCCGGTCGATGATCTGGAACACGCCGCTGGCGGTGATCCAAACCGCCAGCAAACAGCTCATGGCGACCAGCGGCGTCCACGCACCCATCAGCAGCGGCAGCACGATGCCGGCGATTACCGCCAGCACCATGCTGACCCGCAGGCGGCGCGCAATCGCCTTGAGGTCGGCGTGCTTCCAGTTCGCCAGGGGACCGATGGCCATCAGCAACAGCAGGGGCACCATGACCGGCACGAACACCGTGTTGAAATAAGGCGGGCCGACCGACAGCTTGCCCATGCCGAGCGCATCGATCAGCAACGGATACAGCGTCCCCAGCAGCACGCTGCCGGTAGCCACCACCAACAGCACGTTGTTCATCAGCAGCATGGTTTCGCGCGAGACCAGGCCAAAGTTGCCGCCGGTACTGACCTTGGGCGCGCGCCAGGCAAACAGCGTCAGCGAGCTGCCCACCACCAGTACCAGCAGCGCCAGAATGAAAATGCCGCGGCTCGGGTCGGAAGCGAAGGCATGCACCGACGTCAGAACGCCGGAACGGACCAGGAAGGTACCGAGCAGTGACAGGGAAAACGCCGCGATCGCCAGCAGCACGGTCCAGTTCTTGAAGGCACCGCGTTTTTCGGTCACCGCCAGCGAATGGATCAGCGCCGTGCCCACCAGCCAGGGCATGAAGGAGGCATTCTCGACCGGGTCCCAGAACCACCAACCACCCCAGCCCAGCTCGTAATAGGCCCACCAGCTGCCGAGCGCGATGCCGAGCGTGAGGAAGACCCAGGCTGCCGTGGTCCATGGCCGCGACCAGCGCGCCCAGGCGGCATCCAGCCGCCCCGAAATCAGCGCGGCGACGGCGAAGGCGAAGGCCACGGAAAAGCCGACGTAGCCCATGTAGAGCATCGGCGGATGAAACACCAGACCCGGGTCCTGCAGCAGCGGGTTGAGGTCGCGCCCTTCCGCGGCGGCCGGCAACATGCGCTCGAAGGGGTTCGAGGTGAACAGCACGAAGGCCAGCAGACCGATGGCAACCAGCCCCAGCACCGCGAGCACGCGCGCCACCATGATCTCGGGCAACTGACGCGAGGCCAGCGACACGGCGGCGCCCCAGCCGGCCAGCATCAGCACCCAGAGCAGCAGTGAACCTTCATGGCCGCCCCAGACGGCCGAGAAGCGGTACAGGGTCGGCAGTTGGCTGTTGGAATGGTTGGCGACGTAGCTCACCGAAAAATCGTTGGCGATGAAACTCTGGGCGAGACAGGCGAATGCAATCGCGATCAGCACGAACTGCGTCTGAGCGGCCGGCCGCGCCAGTTCTATCCAGTGTCGCTGCCCACGCTGGGCACCGACCAGCGGCAGCACGCCCTGCACGATCGACACCACGAAGGCGAGGATCAGTGCAAAGTGTCCGAGTTCAGGAGTCATGGTTTTTTCTGGGCTTTCTGCGCCTGGTCCAGCGCATGCTGGGCTTCGGGAGGCATGTAGTTCTCGTCATGCTTGGCCAGCACCTCGGTGGCGGCAAACGTCCCGTCGCCGCCAAGCCGGCCCTGTACTACCGCGCCTTTGCCATCGCGGAACAGGTCGGGCAGGATTCCGGTATAGGCAACGGGGATGTCCCTGGCCATGTCCGTGATGATGAAATGCACGGTCATGTCCTGGCGCTTGATCGAACCTTCCTTGACCAGGCCGCCGATGCGGAACGCCTTGCCCTGCGGCGCCTTGCCGGCAGCCACCTCGGAGGGGGTCACGTACAGCGCGATGTTGCTGTCGAGGGCATTCAGCGTCAGCACCGCCGCCAGCGCGAGCGAAGCGAGTCCGCCCAGAATCAGGGCGATGCGTTTTTGTCTGGGTTTCATTGGTTTTTTTGCTTGAGATCGAGTTCGTCGGCGAGTCGTTCGCGCAGAAGGCTGCTGCGAACCTCGTTGAGACGGCGCTTGGCCAGAAAAGGTTCCACGCTCATCAGCAGCGCACAGGCGCCGAAGCTGCCCCAGACATAGAGGGCATAGCCGCCCATGGCGAAGAATTCGCCGACGCTATTCCACTGCATGTTTCACCCATTCCGTGTGTCGTTCGCGTTCGAGGATGATGGCGCGCACCCGCATCAGCGCCACCGCGATCGAGTACATCCAGAAAGCCAGAGCCATCAGCAGCATGCCCCACAGCATGGTCGTCGCCATCGAGGACTTGGCCAGGTTGACGCTCGACCCCTGGTGCAGGGTGTTCCACCATTTCACCGAGAAATAGATGATGGGAATGTTGACCACGCCGACCAGAGCCAGGATCGCCCCGGCCTTGTCGGCGCGGCGCGGATCATCGATGGCCGCCTGCAGCGCCATGAAACCCAGGTAGAGGAAGAACAGGATCAGTTCCGAGGTCAGCCGTGCATCCCACACCCACCAGGCGCCCCACATCGGCTTGCCCCACAGGGCGCCGGTCCACAGCGACAATGCCGCCATCAGGGCCCCGGTGGGCGCCAGCGCCTGCGCCATCATGCCCGACACCCGCGTGTTGAGCGCCAGCCCGAGGCCGGCCCAGAAGGCCATCACCAGATAGATGAACATCGACATCCACGAGGCGGGCACATGGACGAAAATGATCCGGTAACCCTCGCCCTGCTGCGCATCGGTCGGCGCGACGAAGAAGGATATCCACAGTCCGGCAATGCCAAAGATGGCCGCTGCGGCCCAGAACCATGGAATCATGCGCCCGGCGAGCGGATAAAAGCTCTGCGGACTCGCAAACTTGAACCACTGAATGATCGACTGTCTCACTCCAACGCAATCCTCAATGCCGCCGTGGTCGCCCACGGCGCAAAAAAAACGGCCAAAACCAGCATCGCTGCCAGCAAGGACAAATGTCCGCCGGCATCCAGCCCGGCAGTATGGGCTTCCACCGCCCCGGCGCCGAATATCAGCGCCGGAATGTAGAGCGGCAACACCAGCAGCGCCAGCAACACGCCGCCGCCGCGCACACCCAGTGTCAGCGCCGCCCCGATCGCACCGATCAGCGACAGCAGGGGTGTGCCGAGCAGCAGCGCCAGCGTGAGGATGCCCAGGGCCGACGCATCGAGGTCGAACTGCAGACCCAGCACCGGCGCCAGCAACACCAGCGGCAAACCGCACAAAAGCCAATGCGCCAGTATTTTACCGGCAACCAGCAATCCCAAGGGCGATGGCGACAAGGCCATCTGCTCCAGCGTGCCATCCACGTGATCGGCCGCAAACAGGCGCGGCAAACCGAGCAGGGTCGCCAGCAGCGCCGCGACCCACAATATTCCCGGAGCGATCTTCTTCAGCAGCACCGGTTCCGGCCCGATTCCGAGCGGGAACAGGCTGGTGACGATGACGAAAAAGAACACGGCGGTCAATACCTCGCTCTTGCGGCGCAGGGCCAGAAGCAGGTCGCGCCGCACGGTGGCGAGGAAAGCATTCATAGCACCAGAGCCTTGCCGCCCGGCACGGGCAATGGCTGGTGGCTGGTCAGCACGGCCATCCCGCCGCCGGCCAGGTGTTCGGCAATCAGGTCGCCGAGCAGCTTTACCGCAGCCACATCGAGGGCGTTGAAGGCTTCGTCGAGTACCCACAACACGGCCGGCCGGGTCAGCAGCCGGGCCAGCAGCACGCGCCGTTTCTGACCGGCGGAAAGCACGCGTACCGGTAAATCCTCGCGCCCGCGCAAACCCAGGCGGATCAGGGCGGCAAGCGAGGAGCGCTCATCGAGCGAGATGCCGTCGAGCGCCGCGGCGAGGCGCAGATTCTCCAGCGGCGTAAGGTCTTCCTTGACCGCTGCATGGTGCCCGAGATAGATCAGGTCGCGGCGAAACTCGACCGAAGGTGTCGGCTCGTTGCGCCAGCGAACTTCTCCCGCGTCGGCCGGCGAGAGCCCCACCAGCAGGCGCATCAGGCTGGTCTTGCCGGCACCGTTTTCACCCTGGACATGGAGCCACTCCCCTGCGGCGAGCGAGAAGCCGACGTCGGTAAACAGGCGGCGTTCACCGCGCGAACAGGCAAGACCTGACACATTGAGCATGCTGCAATTGTGCCCGAAACCGGCGCGCAACGACTTGCGGTACGTCATGCAGCCTGTCGCGCGGGCAGCAGAATCGTCGCGATCGCCGCCAGAACCATGACCAACGCGGCAAAATCCTGCCAGCGGGGGACTTCGTTGAGGATCAGCATTCCGCTGAATACGCCAATGACGGGAACGATCAGCGCCCCCAGCGAGGACACGGCGGCCGGCACCATCTGCACCAGCTTGTTCCACGCCCAGTAGCAGAACAGCAGCGCGATGAATACGTTGTACCAGAAACCGAACATGGGCCAGAAACTGATGCGGCCCCATTCCACGGTTTCCAACGCATGGCCCGACAACGCGACGGGGATGCCGCCGAGCAGAGCCTGCCAGGCCGTCAGCGAACTGATGGGCATCGGCAACGGATCGCGCTTGTAGATCACCAGGCCGCCGGCCCAGAAAATGGCCGCCAGCAACATCAGGATCACCCCGGTCGGCGCGCTGCGCAGTTGCTCGAACTCGGCGCCGATCAGCAGCGCCATGCCGCCCATGCCCAACGCCAGGCCGACCAGCCGGCGCCGCGTCAAGGGTTCGTTGAGGAGCCAGACCGAGAGCAGCGCGCTCCAGATCGGCATGGTGTAGCCGAGAATCGCCGCGCGTCCCGAGGGCAGCAGGCTGACACCGTAAATCGCGAACATGTTCCAGCCGACGATATTGCACGATGCCAGACCGATCAGTTGCGGCCAGCGTCCACGCGGAACTCGTAATGACTGGCCGGAAAACCAGGCGATGGCAAACAGGCCGAGCGAAGCCAGCAGAATGCTGTCGCCGCGGAATATCCAGCGCGGCACCTCGCCAACGACAACCTTCATGATCGGCCAGTTCAGGCCCCAGCCAAGGGACAGCAGCCCGAGCAGCACGAGCCCGGAGCGTGGGATATGGGGAGATGGCATGGGGCGCGAGTGTCGCATGCGGCCACCGCCATTACAATCCGGCAATGCCCGCCGTTACCCTGTTGCCACTGCTCGCCGCCTCGGCCCTGCTCGCGCTGGCAGCGGCAGCCATCATGCTGGTCGCCGGACAGGCGGTGCCGCAGCTGGCGGCCCACATCGCGTTCGGACTGGGAATATTGCCGCTGATCCTGGGCGCCATGAGCTATTTCATCCCGGTGCTGACGCGCAGTGGCGAACCCGGCTGGGCGGCCTGGGCGCCGCCCTTGCTGACGTGGAGCGGCGGATTTCTGGCGGTCCTTGCATTCGCCACGGATTTTTCGGCGGGCACACTGGGTCTGGGGGCCGCCCTGGGCGGCCTTGGCGCCGTGAGTCTGATGACCTGGACGCTGGCGCGCGCACGGCGCATGTTCGGTCCGCGCCATCGGGGGCTGGACTGGTACCTCGCCGCCCTCGGTTTTCTGTTGCTGGCACTCCTCGCGGTTGTGGCGATGCCCATGTTTCCCGCCGAGCGCGGAGGTCTGCGCCTGTTTCATCTGCATGCCAACCTGCTGGGCTTTGTCGGACTGACCGCGCTGGGCACGCTGCAGGTCCTGCTGCCGACCTGTCTCGGTCGACCCGACCCCGATGCCGCATTGCGATTGCGGCAGGACATCAAGTGGGCCGCGCTGGGCGTCCTGCTGATCTCGGTCGGCGCCTCAAGATTGCTCCCGGGTTCCTCCAGCGTGGCGGGTACGCCCCTGGCCCTGCTCGGCGCCCTGCTCTACGCCATCGTCGTCCTGCGCATGCTGCGCGCCTGGCAAGCGCGCTTCGGCATGGCCTTGCTGCAGATTCATGGTGCGGCGGCTTCCCTCGTGGCGGCCGCAGCCGGTTTGCTCGGACTGCTTCTGCTGGGCATGCTCCACGGATTCGGCGCGATGCCGGCCCGCCCCGCAATCGCCGGTTTTGTGATTGCGTTTCTGCTGCCGCTGGTGAGCGGAGCTGTCGCGCAGTTGCTGCCGGTATGGCTGTGGCCGGGGGTCCAGGGCGAACAGCATCGTGTCTTGCGTTCCCGACTCGGCCGCTGGGGCGGAGTACGCGGCCTGATTCTGCTGTTGCTGGGCTTGATCGTTACCATGCATTGACGATCGGGCGAACCGGTTGGCGTAAGCCCAAAGCCCAAAGAAAAACGGCCTCCATCGCTGGGGGCCGTTTGAATACTGGTGGGTTGTGAGTGGCTCGAACACTCGACCTACGGATTAAGAGTCCGCTGCTCTACCAACTGAGCTAACAACCCGAATTGCAAATTATATATTACGGTGGTGGGTCGGGCGAGATTCGAACTCGCGACCAACGGATTAAAAGTCCGCTGCTCTACCGACTGAGCTACCGACCCAGCCTAGAAGGGCGCGAATCGTACAGAGCTTCATCGACCCTGTCAAACCCGAGTCAGAATCAGGGCAATTCGACGCCGTCATCGAAAAATCCGCAAAAAAAACGCAACCCGGGCGGGGCTGCGCTGAATCCACTCCAAAGGAGGAGGGTGGAGGAGACAGGGGTCACACACCGACTGCGATGAAGCTTTTAAAGCATCAGTCAATGCAACGTTAAATAAATTCTCACACAACCTTTGTTGCAATGCAAGATTTTTTGTGCATTGCGCAAACAAACTTTGTCGTATAAACACACGACATGCTCATGTTTTTGATTTAATTTAACTTTCACTGAATTAAATGGGCACTTCGGCGCAGAAATACCGCTGATGCGGCCACTGCTGAATCGCGGAGAAAGGCATTTAGGCCGTTTTTGCCGCAGCGCCGCATCCGTGCTTCGGCACCACGGCTAGAATGCCGGCTTGAGCATCGGGGAGCGCGCAGCATGGAATGCACAGTACGCTGGCATGACGGAATGAGTTTCGTTGCCGAGACCGGCAGCGGGCATCTGGTAGGCATGGACGGTGCGCCCGACGCGGGCGGGCGCAACCTCGCGCCGCGCCCCATGGAACTGCTATTGGCCGGCACCGGGGGCTGTACGGCTTTCGATATCGTGCTGATCCTCAAGCGCGGCCGCCATGCAGTGAACGGTTGCGAAGTGAAGCTTCAGGCCGAGCGCGCAGAACTCGACCCCAAGGTGTTCACCAGCATCAACATGCACTTCGTGGTGACCGGCAAGAACCTGAAACGCGAAGTCGTCGAACGTGCCGTCACGCTCTCCGCGGAAAAATACTGCTCGGCATCCATCATGCTCGGCAAGACTGCCGCGATCACCCACAGCTTCGAGGTGGTCGAGTCCTGAACGCGATTCAGGCGATGTAGGAAAGCCGGGTCATCAGCTTCGAAGAAAGCTTCATTGCCAGTGTGACGGGAAGCGGCAGTTTTCGGGCGCCGTGGTAGCTCGCGGTTTCCGCATGGCGCATCTCGTCGGCCTTCATCTGTTCCAGCACCTCCCATGACTTGCGGTCCTGGACCGGCAGACGGGCCTTGTGGCTCTCGAGGTGTCCTTCGACCTGGCGCTCGGTTTCGGCCAGAAAGCCCAGGCTCCAGGCATCGCCGCACTTTCCGGCGAACGCGCCGATCGCCAGCGAACCGGCATACCAGACCGGATTCAACAGGCTCTTGCGGCCGCCCAGTTCGCCGATGCGCCGTTCAGTCCAGTTGAGGTGCTCCGTCTCTTCCCAGGCAGCCTGTTCCAGTTCCCGCCTCACCTGCGGATCGTGCGAGCCCCATGCCTGGCCCTGATACAGGGCCTGGGCGCATATCTCGCCGCAGTGATTGACCCGCATCAACGCGGCGACGTGACGCTTTTCCTGCTCGCTCATCTCGGCCTCGGGCAGATCGGCGCCCGGCATCGGGCGGCGGGTCGGCGCCGAGGTGAATACGGCGCGCAGTGCCTTGTCGAATTCGGTGATGAGTGCATCGATCAAGACAGTCTCCCGATATGTCAATCCGCAGCCGGATGCTTGCCCAGGCGCAGGGCATTGCGCCCCTCGTCGGCAGTATAGATGGCGATGCCGCCCGGGCAGAAGTAATCCCGGCTCAATGCCGCGTGGTATCGATTGACCGGCTTGTTTTCGATCGGCCGCCACTCGCTGCGATTGGCGCGCGGCCGGGTCCAGGTGCTGTCGCTGCGACCGGCGGCGTAATGTTTCCAGCTGCGTTCCTTGCAGCGGATACCCTCGAAACTGACGTTGGTGGCGCCACCCGAGGTCTTCACCACCAGGACATAGCGCACCACGCCGTCGCTGCCCACGGCCAGCGTGCTGGCATCGATGAGGTATTTGTTGGCGGTCGCGGCGCCGACGTAGAACTCGCGCAGATCTTCCGGCTTGGGAAAGGCCGGAAGATCGACCTCCTGCTGCTCCTGCCAGGACGCATCTTCCTCGTAGCCGGTGTTGCGCTCCTTGACGCCGTACGGGCCGGGCATCTGCGCGAGCGCAGTGGCCGCGGCTCCCAGCAGAAGCAAGGCCAGGACCGGCTTCATTTCGGCTTCATTTCGAATGGTCCGCCATGTCCGACTCCGACTCCCAGCGCGGGATTCGTTCTTCGGGATGCGCGAAAAGCAGGCGCGCCAGTTCAAGCAGGGCCGATTCGTACACGCCGCGTTTGAACTCGATCACGTTGCTCAGCGGAATCCAGTAGTTGTTCCAGCGCCAGGCATCGAATTCCGGATGTTCGCTGGCACGCAGGCAAACGTCGCTGTCGCGGCCGACCAAGCGCAGCAGAAACCAGATCTGTTTCTGTCCCCGGTAGGTGCTGCGCCATTCGCGGCGAATCCAGTGCTTCGGCACCTCATAGCGCAACCAGTCGCGGGTGCGGCCGATGATCCGCACATGTTCGGGCTTGAGGCCGGTTTCCTCTTCCAGTTCTCGCAGCATCGCCTGTTCGGGGGTCTCTCCCTTTTTGATACCCCCCTGCGGAAACTGCCAGGAATGTTCGCGGATGCGCTTGCCCCAAAACACCTCGTTGCGACTGTTGACCAGAACGATGCCGACGTTCGGGCGAAAGCCTTCACGATCGAGCATGATGCATATTCCAATGATTGATTGGCGACCATTCTTTCACAATCGCGCCTTGCTGGAAAGCCGCTTCCACTGCATCTTCAAATTCCCGGCCGCAGGTAAAATGCGCCCTTTCAGCCTTTCAGCCTACAGCCATGCGCGCCAGCCAGTTTTTCATCGCCACCCTCAAGGAAGCTCCCTCCGATGCAGAAATCGTCAGCCACAAGCTGATGCTGCGCGCCGGCCTGATCCGCCGCCTGGCCGGCGGCATCTACACCTGGCTGCCGATGGGCTTGCGCGTACTGCGCAAGGTGGAAAACATCGTGCGTCAGGAAATGGATCGCGCCGGCGCCGTCGAAATGCTCATGCCGGCGGTCCAACCCTTTGAGTTATGGGAAGAATCCGGGCGCGGCCCGAAGTATGGACCGGAACTGTTGCGCTTCAAGGACCGCCACCAGCGCGATTTCGTGATCGGCCCGACCCACGAAGAGGTGATTACCGACGTGGTGCGCCGCGAGGTCAAGAGCTACCGCCAGCTGCCGCGCCATTTCTACCAGATCCAGACCAAGTTTCGCGACGAGATCCGGCCGCGCTTCGGCGTCATGCGCGGACGCGAGTTCCTGATGAAGGACGGTTATTCCTTCCACGCCTCCTATGCCGACCTGGAACGCGAATACCGCAACATGTACGAGACCTACAGTCGCATCTTCACCCGCCTCGGGCTGAAGTTCCGTGCGGTGGCTGCGGACACCGGCGCCATCGGCGGCACCGGCTCGCACGAGTTCCATGTGCTGGCGGATTCGGGCGAGGACGCGATCGCCTTCTGCCCGGCCTCGGACTATGCGGCCAACGTCGAGCTGGCCGAAGCCCTTGCCCCGGTAAAAGTCGGCGCCGGCGCCACGGCGACCATGGAGAAAAAGGCCACGCCGGACAAGACCAAGTGCGAGGATGTCGCGGCTTTTCTCGGCCTGCCATTGACGCAGACCGTCAAGGCCATCGCCGTCATGGCGGAAACGGAAGGTGGCAGCAAGTTTGTCCTGCTGTTGCTGCGCGGCGATCACGAACTGAACGAAATAAAGGCACAGAAGGTAGTCGGTGAATTCCGCTTCGCCCGCGACGAAGAAATCGTCGAAGCGCTCGGCTGCAAGGCAGGTTACATCGGTGCGGTAGGATTTTCCGGCCGGGTCGTGGCCGACCGCAGCGTCGCCGCCATGAGCGACTTTGTCTGCGGTGCCAACGAAGAGGGGTTTCACCTCACCGGCGTCAACTTCGGCCGCGACCTGCCGCTGCCCGCAAGCGTCGCCGACATCCGCAACGTGGTCGCGGGCGATCCCTCGCCCGACGGCAAGGGCACGCTCGAACTGTGCCGCGGCATCGAAGTCGGCCATATCTTCCAGTTGCGCACCAAGTACGCCGAGGCCCTGAAATGCACTTTCCTCGACGAGCAGGGCAAGGATCAGGTCATGGAAATGGGCTGTTATGGCATCGGCGTCTCGCGCATTGTCGGCGCCGCCATCGAGCAGGGCCACGACGAGCGCGGCATCGTCTTCCCCGCCGGTATCGCGCCATTTGCCGTGGCCATCGTGCCGATGAACTTCGCCAAATCGGAAACCGTCCGCACGGCGGCCGCGGCGCTCCACGCGGAACTGCTCGCCGCGGGCATCGACGCGATACTGGATGACCGCGACGAGCGCCCCGGCTCGATGTTCGCCGACTGGGAACTGATCGGCATCCCGCACCGGGTGGTGGTCGGCGAGCGCGGCCTTCTGGTCGGCAAGCTGGAATACAAGGGCCGCAGCGATACCGAGGCCACGATGGTTGCCGCCGATGGAATGACGGCCTTCCTCAAACAGAAACTGTGCGACGCTTAGCGCTGGTACTGTATTTTTCCGCTGTGCTCCTGCCGGCAGCGGCCCATGCCGGAGCACAGCAGTACGAACCGCTGGCCGCCAGCGTGCAGGCCGCATTGCACGCGGCAATTGCCGATCGCGCCGCGCCTGAACCCCAGTTTCCCTCGATCCAGGAAAAGGTCAACTGGCTGACCGAGATGTCGTCGCGCCTGAGTCGCCGCATGCCGGATCGCGAGGCCCGCCTGGAGTTCCTCAAGACCGTGTATTACGAAGCCAAGCGCGCCGGCCTCGACCCGCAGATGGTGCTCGGCCTGATCCAGGTCGAAAGCGGCTTCAAGAAGTATTCGGTGTCGTCCGCCGGCGCCCGCGGCTACATGCAGGTGATGCCCTTCTGGGTGAAACTGATCGGCGCAAAAGACCACAACCTGTTCCACATGCGCACCAACCTGCGCTTCGGCTGCACCATCCTGCGCCACTACCTCGACATCGAGAACGGCGACCTCTACCGCGCGCTCGGCCGCTACAACGGCAGCCTGGGCAAGCCGGAGTATCCGAACATGGTGCGCGGGGCGTGGGAAAAGCACTGGGCCTGGGGGCCGCGCACGATAGGACCGCGCTAGTTCCAGCGTCGAACCACAAGGCTCTCAAGAGTCGGCGCTGACGATACGGCGAAAAACTACCGCATCCCCGGCAGCATTCCTTTCATACCCCGCATCATCTTCGCCATGCCACCCTTGGAGAACTGCTTCATCATCTTCTGCGTCTGCTCGAACTGATTCAGCAGGCGGTTGACTTCCTGCACCGACACGCCGGCGCCGGTGGCGATGCGGCGCTTGCGATTGGCCTTGATGATTTCGGGCTTGCTGCGTTCGGTCGGCGTCATCGAATTAATGATGCCTTCGAGGCGCCGCACCGTCTTGTCTTCCATGCCGCCGCCGGCCTTCTGCGCCATGGCGCTGAACTGGGCGGGCAGCTTTTCGAGCATGGCCGCCATGCCGCCCATGTTTTTCATCTGACCGATCTGAACCTTGAAGTCGTTGAGGTCGAAGCCCTTGCCCGACTTCATCTTCCTGACGAATTCCTGCGCCTTGTCCTGATCGACACCGCGCTGGGCCTCCTCGACCAGTCCGAGAATGTCGCCCATGCCGAGGATGCGCGAGGCCATGCGCTCGGGATGGAACTCCTCCAGCCCGGTAAGCTTTTCGCCGACACCGGCGAACTTGATCGGCTTGCCGGTGACATAGCGCACCGACAGCGCCGCGCCACCGCGCGAATCGCCGTCGAGCTTGGTCAGGATCACGCCGGTCAGGGGCAGCGCTTCGTTGAAGGCTTTCGCCGTATTCACCGCGTCCTGGCCGAGCATGGCGTCGACCACGAACAGGGTTTCGATCGGCTTCAGCAGCGCATGCAGATCCTTGATCTCGGCCATCATCGCTTCGTCGATGGCCAAACGTCCGGCGGTGTCGACGAAGATCACGTCGTAGTAATGGCGCTTGGCGTGATCGAGTGCCGCGGCAGCGATGGCGGCGGGCTTTTGCTCGCCCGTGGACGGAAAGAAGTCGATCCCGGCCTGGGCCGCAACGGCTTTCAACTGCTCGATGGCGGCGGGGCGATAGACGTCGCAGCTGACCGTCAGCACCTTCTTCTTCTGCCGCTCCTTGAGCCACTTGCCGAGCTTGGCCGTGGTCGTCGTCTTGCCCGCACCCTGCAGGCCGGACATCAGGATTACCGCCGGCGGCTGGGTGGCGAGATTGAGGCCGACGCCGGCGCCGCCCATCAGTTCAGTGAGTTCGCGATGCACGACGCCGACCAGGGCCTGACCGGGAGTCAGCGAACCGATCACCTCCTGGCCAAGCGCCTTTTCCTTGACGCGGGCGGTGAAGTCCTTGACCACCGGCAAGGCCACATCGGCCTCCAGCAAGGCCATGCGCACTTCGCGCAGCATGTCGGAAATATTGTCGTCAGTCAGACGCGCCTGGCCGCGCAGGTTTTTTACGACCCGGCCAAGACGCTGGGTAAGGTTATCTAGCATGGATGGATGAGGGCAAATGCATTGAGAGATGGAAGGCTTGGTGTAGACTTCGCCGATGCCCGCAATCTTAATGCATCTGCTGGCCGCGGCCATCTATGCCGGCCTGGCGGTACATCTTTGGCGCACCCGCTGGCGCGGACCCGCGCTCGACCAACCGGCGGGCGGACTCAAGCTTGGCGAGCGGGGCCTCCTGCTGGTGGCACTGCTGGCCCACGCCGTCAGTTTGCGCATGGCCATATTCGATGGCGAAAGCATGCGCTTCAGCTTCGCGATTGCCCTGTCCGTGATGCTTTGGGCCGCGATTGCGCTTTACTGGATCGAGAGCTTCTACGCCCGCATGGAGGGCTTGCAGGTTCTCGGCCTGCCGGCGGCCGCGGTGGCGGCAATGCTGCCGGCGGTATTCGCCGAGGCGCATGTGCTGACCAATGCGAGTTCAATGGCGTTTCGCCTGCACTTCCTGATGGCGATGCTGGCTTACAGCCTGTTTACCCTGGCCGCCCTGCATGCCCTGCTCATGGCGACTGCCGAAAAAAACCTGCATCGCGGCCGCATCTCGCCGCTGCTGGCTGGCCTGCCGCCGCTGCTGACCATGGAGTCGCTGTTGTTCCGGCTGATCCATGTCGCCTTTGTCCTGCTTACCCTGACGCTGATTTCCGGAATCTTTTTCTCGGAAACCCTGTTCGGCAAGGCCTTGACCTTCAATCACAAGACCTTGTTCGCCATTCTTTCCTGGCTTATTTTCGCGGCACTGCTGGTGGGCCGCCACTTGCGCGGCTGGCGCGGCCGCGTGGCGCTGCGCTGGACCCTGACGGGATTCGCCACCCTGCTGCTGGCCTATGTCGGCAGTCGCTTCGTGCTTGAGGTGATTCTCGGCCGCTGATGGACGAAATTCCGCTTTCTGCGCAATTCACTGCGCTGGCCGTGCTGCTGGTCTGCTCGGCGTTTTTCTCCATGTCGGAAACCGCGATGATGGCGTCGAACCGCCATCGGCTGCGCCACCTGGCCAGCCAGGATGACAGGGGCGCGAAGCTGGCGCTAGACCTGCTTGGCCGCACCGACAAGATGCTCGGCGTGATCCTGCTTGGCAACAACCTGATCAATGCCGCCGCCGCAACCCTGGTGTCGGTCATCACCATAGAATTGTTCGGCGAGGAAAAATGGGCCTTGAGCATAGGCACGTTGCTGGTGACCTTCGCCATTCTGGTGTTCTCGGAAATCACCCCGAAGATACTCGGCGCTGCCCATGCCGACCGCCTGGCAAGAGTGCTGGCCTTCGTGCTCTGGCCTTTGCTGCGCTTCGCCTACCCCGTGGTGTGGTTCGTCAACCTCTTCGTCGATGCACTGCTGCGGCTGCTCCGACTGAAACCGGTCGAAGGGAGCGAGAACTCCCGGCTCAGCATCGAGGAGCTGCGATCGGTGGTGCTCGAATCCGGCAACTTCATACCCCAGCAGCATCGGGCCATCCTGCTCAACCTGTTCGAGCTGGAGCAACTGTGCGTGGCGGATATCATGATCCCGCGTGGCGAGATCGAGGCCATCGACATCGCTGCGCCGATCGAGAACATCAAGGTCCAGCTGGCGACTAGTTTTCATACCCGGGTCGTGGTGTTCGAAAACGATCCCGCCAACGCCATCGGCGTCCTTCACCAGAGGCGGCTGCTGGCCGAGGCCTTCGCCGGAGAAGTCAGCCACGCCACGCTGCGCGAGCGCATGTCGGAACCCTATTTCATTCCCGCCGCGACCCCGATCTACACCCAGCTCCAGTTCTTTCGTGAAAACCGGCAGCGCATGGGTTTGGTGGTGGACGAGTATGGTGAAATCGAGGGGCTGGTAACGCTGGAAGACATCATCGAGGAACTGGTCGGCAAATTCACGACGCGGCAATCGGACGTTGGCAGCTCGATTTCGTGGAGCGATACGGGCACGGTGCTGGTGGACGGCTCGGTCACCTTGCGGGAACTCAATCGCATGCTGCAACTCGATTTGCCCCTCGAAGGCCCGCGCACCCTCAACGGGCTGATTGTCGAGCATCTGCAGGATATCCCCGAGGTCGGCGTGGGCGTTCGTGTCGCCGGCGTGGCGATGGAGATCGTGCAAACACAGGACCGAAAGATCAAGATGGTACGGCTTCACCGGCCCGCCGGAGAGTGATACTCTCGGCATGGCCGGGGCGTAGAATGCTCGATCAAAGGTTTCAGTGGAGGCTGTCGCCGGTTTATTGGCGTTAAGCGTAGCGGCCGAAACGAAAATTCAAGTGGGGGAAGCCGATGGCCACAGCAGGCAAGACAGAAAAAAAGAAGGACGGCCCGAAGGAGCTCAATTTTTCCTGGGAAGGCAAGAACAAGCAGGGCAAGACGGTTCGCGGCGAGATTAAGGCCGCCAGCGAATCTGCTGCCAATGCCGCGCTGCGGCGGCAAGGTATCAACATCACCAAGCTCAAGAAGCAAAAAACCGGCGGCGGCAAGGTATCGGACAAGGACATTACGCTGTTCTCCCGTCAGCTCGCCACCATGGTCAAGTCGGGCGTGCCGCTGCTGCAGTCCTTCGACATCGTCGGCAAGGGCACCAACAACCCGGGCCTGGCCAAGCTGCTCTACGACATCAAGGCAGACGTGGAAACCGGTTCCAACCTGGCGACGGCGTTTCGCAAGTACCCCATGTATTTCGACGCACTGTTCTGCAACCTGGTCGAGGCCGGCGAGCAGGCCGGTATTCTCGACAGCCTGCTGGATCGCCTGGCCACCTACAAAGAGAAAATCCAGGCGATCAAAGCCAAGATCAAGAGCGCCCTGACTTATCCGATCGCCATCCTGATCATCGCCTTCATCATCACCGCGGTGATCATGATTTTCGTGGTGCCGGCATTCAAGGGCGTATTTGCCAGCTTCGGCGGCGAACTGCCGGCTCCGACCCTCATCGTGATCGCAATTTCGGATTATTTCACGGCGAACTGGTATCTCATCTTCGGCGGCATCTACGCTGTCATTTACGGTATTTCCCAGGCGTTCAAGCGATCGCGCGCGCTGCAGATCGCAAAAGACAAGTACTCGCTGAAACTGCCGGTGTTCGGCGACATGCTGACCAAATCCTCGATAGCGCGCTGGACGCGAACCCTGTCCACCATGTTTGCCGCCGGCGTACCCTTGGTCGATGCCCTCGATTCGGTCGGTGGCGCCGCCGGCAATTATGTTTACGAAATGGGGACCAAAAAAATCCAGGCCGAAGTATCTACCGGTGCCAGCCTGACCACGGCCATGGAAAATTCCGGACTGTTCCCGCCCATGGTCACCCAGATGGTCGCCATCGGCGAAGAATCGGGCCAGCTTGATTCGATGCTGGGCAAGACCGCGGACTTCTTCGAAGCCGAAGTCGACGAGGCCGTGGAGGCGCTGTCGAGCCTGATGGAGCCAATGATCATGGTATTCCTCGGCGGCCTTATCGGCGGCTTGGTGGTGGCCATGTACCTGCCGATCTTCAAGCTCGGCTCGGTTGTCGGCTAAGCCAGTCAGCTGCTGGAGATGATTGCACTGCTCGCCGACCCGGCGGTGTTCGCTTGCGCCGCCGGATTGCTCGGCCTGATGGTCGGCAGTTTCCTGAACGTCGTCATCCATCGCCTGCCGATCATGATGGAACGCGACTGGGCGGCACAGTGCGCGGAACTCAAGGGTGAACCCCGGCCCGGCGGCGAAGCCCTTACGCTTGCCAAACCGCGCTCGCGCTGCCCGAAATGCGGCCATGCGATCTCCGCTCTGGAAAACATCCCGGTGCTAAGCTGGTTGCTGCTCAAGGGGCGTTGTAAAGCCTGTGCCGAGCCGATTTCGATCCGTTACCCGCTGACCGAGGCGCTGACCGGGCTGCTGTTCGCCTTTGCCGCATGGCACTTCGGCTTCGGCGTCGCCGGGCTGGGTGCCCTGGTCTTCGTCGCGGCACTGGTAGCCCTGACCGGGATCGATTTCGACACCCAGCTTCTGCCGGACGACATCACCCTGCCACTGCTCTGGACCGGTCTGGCGCTCAATGCCTTCAATGTCTATACCGACCTGCAAAGCGCAGTGGTCGGCGCCATGGCCGGATATCTTTCGCTGTGGGGCGTGTTCTGGCTGTTCAAGCTGACTACCGGCAAGGAAGGCATGGGTTACGGTGATTTCAAATTACTGGCTGCGCTCGGCGCCTGGCTTGGCTGGCAAATGCTGCCCTTGACGATATTGCTGTCTTCCCTCGTCGGCGCCGCCGTCGGCATCGCCCTGATGGTGTTTGCCCGTCACGGGCGCAACGTGCCCATCCCCTTCGGCCCCTACCTCGCCGCTGCAGGCGGCATCGCCCTGATCTGGGGTGCGCCGCTGACCCGTGCCTATCTCGGCGTCAAACTCTAGCCGATCATCGGCCGCTCGCTCCGCCCCTTGAAAACGCAGGCGGCGGGCCCCAAGTCCTGCTCGCAAGCTCAACACGGCTTTGGGCGGTACGCCAGGGCCTTCAGCTATAATTCCACCCCTTTGCCAGAATGCCGGAGAATGTCATGCCGATCTACGCTTATCGCTGCACCGAGTGCGGCTTTGAGAAAGATGTCATGCGGAAAGTCAGCGATCCGCTGTTGACCACCTGCCCCGAATGCAAGACCGAGAACTTTGCCAAGCAGCTGACGGCTCCCGGCTTTCAGCTCAAGGGCAACGGCTGGTACGCCACCGACTTCAAGGGTGGCGGCTGCAAGGCAGAGGCCAAGAGCGACAACCCGCCACCCTGCCAGGGTGGCACGGGTAGCTGCGCCGCGAACAGTTGACTACCGCCGCCTTGAAAAAGTACTTCATCACCGGGCTCCTGATCTGGGTCCCGCTGGCGATCACCGTCTGGGTGCTGTCCCTGATCGTCCGCTCCATGGATCAGTCCCTGCTGTTGCTGCCGCAAGCCATTCACCCCGAGCACCTGCTCGGGGTGTACATCCCCGGCCTCGGCGCGCTGCTCACGCTATTGGTGGTATTCCTCACCGGCCTGGTGACAACCAACATCGTCGGCCAGAAGCTGGTGCGTTTCTGGGAAGGTGTGCTGGCGCGCATTCCGGTGGTGAAGTCGATCTATTACAGCGTCAAACAGGTCAGCGATACGCTGTTCTCGGGCAGCGGCGTCGCCTTTCGCAAGGTTCTGCTGGTGCGCTATCCGCACCCCGAGTCGTGGGCGGTGGCCTTCCAGACCGGCCATCCGGCACGCGATGTGGCCGACATGCTGCCCGAAGAGCACGTCGGGGTGTTCATCCCGACCACGCCCAGCCCGGTCAACGGCTTTTTCTTCTTCGTCCGCAAGAAGGATGTCATCGAGCTCGACATGAACGTCGATGAGGCCCTGAAGTACATTGTTTCCATGGGTGTCGTCGCCCCGCCCATGCGAAATCCTCTCGGGCGCGCCCAGAATCAATAGGGCCCCGCGGGGCTCATAACCGTCCGGAAATACTATGCGTACCCATTACTGCGGCGAGGTAAACGCCTCCCATGTCGACCAGATCGTCACTCTTTGCGGCTGGAGCCAGCGCCGCCGCGACCACGGCGGGGTGATTTTCATCGACCTGCGTGACCGCGAAGGGCTGGCCCAGGTGGTCTGCGATCCGGACCGGCCGGAAATGTTCGGCATCGCCGAGAACGTACGCAACGAATTCGTGCTCAAGGTCACCGGCAAGGTGCGCCGCCGCCCCGCCGGTACCGAGAACCTCAACCTGGCCTCGGGCGAGATCGAAATTCTCTGCCATGAACTGGAAGTGCTCAACGCGGCCGTGACACCGCCCTTCCAGCTCGACGAGGAAAACCTCTCCGAGAACGTGCGCCTGACCCATCGCGTGATCGACCTGCGCCGCCCGCAGATGCAGAAGAACCTGATGCTGCGCTACAAGGTGGCGATGGCCTTCCGCCGCTTCCTCGACGACAAGGGCTTTATCGACATCGAAACCCCGATGCTGACCAAGTCGACGCCGGAAGGCGCGCGCGACTACCTGGTGCCTTCGCGCGTGCATCCGGGCCAGTTCTTTGCCCTGCCGCAGTCGCCGCAGTTGTTCAAGCAGCTGCTGATGGTGGCCGGCTTCGACCGCTACTATCAGATCACCAAGTGCTTCCGCGACGAAGACCTGCGCGCCGACCGCCAGCCGGAATTCACCCAGGTCGATATCGAGACCTCCTTCCTGACCGAGGAGCAGATCACCGCCCTCATGGAAGAAATGATCCGCAGCGTGTTCAAGACCGCGCTCGCGGTCGATCTGCCCAAGCCCTTCCCGCGCATCAGCTACGCCGAGGCCATGGGCCGCTACGGCTCGGACAAGCCCGATTTGCGCGTAACGCTGGAACTCACCGAAGTCACCGACGCCGTGGCCGACGTCGCCTTCAAGGTGTTCAGCGGTCCGGCCACCTCCGGCGGCCGCGTCGCGGCACTGCGCGTGCCGGGCGGCGCGCTTGGGGCAACTGCGCTGACCCGCGGCGAGATCGACGGCTACACCGAGTTCGTCAAGATCTACGGCGCGCGCGGCCTGGCCTACATCAAGGTCAATGATGCTTCCAAGCTCAACGAGGAAGGCCTGCAGTCGCCCATCGTCAAGAACCTCCACGCGGCGGCCTTGAAGACCATCGTCGAGCGCACTGGCGCCCAGTCCGGCGACCTGATTTTCTTCGGCGCCGACAAGACCAAGATCGTCAATGACGCGCTCGGCGCCCTGCGCACCAAGCTCGGCCACGAAAAGGGCTACGTCGATGGCTCGGCCTGGCGTCCGCTGTGGGTGGTCGATTTCCCGATGTTCGAATACGACGACGAGAATCAGCGCTGGTCGGCCTGCCACCACCCCTTCACCAGTCCCAAGGACGGCCACGAGGCCTTGATGGCCACCGACCCGGGCGCCTGCCTGGCCAAGGCCTACGACCTGGCGCTGAACGGCTGGGAAATGGGCGGCGGCTCGGTGCGGATCCATCGCGCCGACGTGCAGGAGCGGGTGTTCCAAGCGCTGGGCATCGGCCCCGAGGAGCAGCAGGCCAAGTTCGGTTTCCTGCTCGACGCACTCAAGTACGGCGCGCCGCCCCATGGCGGCCTGGCCTTCGGCCTCGACCGCATCGTTACCATGATGGCCGGCGCCGAGTCGATCCGCGACGTGATCGCCTTCCCCAAGACCCAGCGCGCGCAGTGCCTGCTGACCGATGCGCCCTCCGACGTGGACGAAAAGCAACTGCGCGAACTGCACATCCGTCTGCGGCAGAAGGTCGAAACCCAGATCGACGTGACCAAGTCCTGAACATGCGCCGCCTGCTCTGCGCGCTGATCGGAGTCGCGCTGTTCGGCAGCGCACTGGCGCGCGACAACCGGATCGGCACCATTCCGGCCGCGGCTTTGCCGGAGGAGGCGCGTGCAACGTTGAAGCTGATCGATGCCGGCGGTCCCTTTCCCTATCGTCGCGACGGCATCGTGTTCCAGAATCGCGAACGCCGGCTGCCCGAACAGGCGAAAGGCTACTACCGCGAATACACCGTGCCGACGCCGGGCAGTGCCGACCGCGGCGCGCGGCGCATCGTCACCGGTGACAGGCCGCCCGCCGTGTTCTACTACACTGCCGATCATTACAAGAGCTTTCGCAGGATCCAGCGATGAGTGCCGCACATTACGAAGACCTGTTTGGCGACGCCGCCCGGGCCGGGGTTCATCATTTGCCGCACGGCCCCATCGACAAGCTGCTGGCCGGTGCGCAG
This sequence comes from Betaproteobacteria bacterium, assembly GCA_028065725.1. The sequence goes on along the minus strand of JAPTVL010000173.1, from coordinate 160,890 downwards.
GCTGCCGGTTGCGTGGTCTTGCACGTCGATCTGGCAGCCGTGCGCGACAAGGATGAAATGCTGGCGGCCATCGCCCGCTCCCTGCGCTTTCCGGAGTGGTTCGGCCACAACTGGGACGCCTTGACCGACAGCCTGCTTGACATGGGCTGGCTGCCCGCCACCGGTTACGTGATCATCCTCGAACATTGCGACGGCATTCATGGCCGGGCGGAGGCCGACTTCGTCACCCTGATGGAGATTTTCCAGGACGCCGCGGCGACCTGGCGCGACGACGGCGTGCCCTTCTGGTGCCTGGTGGACATGCAGGCGGACGGCATTGCGTGGTTGCCGACGGTGGCCCAGCCGGGCTGATGGACTTCAAGAAGCCGGTTTCGGTGCTGGTGGTAATCCACACGCCGGCCCTTGAGGTGCTGCTGCTGGAACGTGCCAATCATCCCGGCTTCTGGCAATCGGTCACCGGCAGCCAGGAAGACGAGGAGCCGCTGCTGGCAACGGCTCGCCGCGAAGTACGCGAAGAAACCGGCATCGAGGCTGCGGCCGTCGATTTCATCGACTGGCAACTGCGCAACCGTTACGAGATTTTCGCCGAATGGCGGTATCGCTATGCCCCCGGCGTCATGCACAACATCGAGCATGTTTTCAGTCTGTGCCTGCCGGAGCGAATCGGTGTGACCCTTGCTCCCGACGAGCATCTGGCCTATCGCTGGCTGCCCTGGCAGGAGGCGGCGGCGGCCTGCTTTTCGTGGAGCAATCGCGATGCCATCCTGGAATTGCCGCGACGATTTACCCCGCACGCCGGGCCCGGGTCAAGCCCGCAGGGAAGCTCTTGAAATTTCGTTCAGGGCACTTATGTAGTGCGCAAGGCCTGTACCCTCAGCGAGGCCATGAACCTGAAAGGAGAACGAAATGAGCAACTTGATCCGCCGCGATCCACTCGATGACTTTTTCCGTGGTTTTTTCGTCCGTCCGGTTGATTTCGCTTCGGAGCCCGACGCGCCGGCGCTGAAAATCGACGTCAAGGAACAGGAAAACAGCTATCTGGTTCATGCCGAAATTCCGGGCGTGAAAAAGGAAGACATCCATGTCGCCGTCGATGGCGCTATCGTCTCGATCAGCGCCGAACGGCGCGAGGAAAAGGATGTCAAGGAAGGCGAACGCGTGTTGCGTACCGAGCGCTATTTCGGCAAGGTTTCGCGCAGCTTCCAGCTGGCGCAGGAAATCGACGAAGCGCAGGTGAACGCCAAATACACCGATGGCGTGCTCGAACTGGCACTGCCGAAGAAGGCCGCGACCCAGGCACGCCGAATCACCGTCCAGTAACAAAAGTCGGCGCTGGCGAGACGCCGGCCCTGTGCCGCAACCAACGGGGTGATCCGCCGCAATAGCGGCGGCTTGCCCCGTTTTGATTTGCGCGCCGGTAGAATGGGCGAAGTTACCACTTGCACTCGCCCACACCCATGACTGAAAAGCTCGCTCCCGTGGTCAAGGCCGGCGTTCTGGCCGAAGCGCTGCCCTACATCAAGCGCTTTCACGACAAGACCATCGTCGTCAAATATGGCGGCAATGCCATGACCGACGAACACCTCAAGCAGTGTTTCGCCCGCGACGTGGTGCTGCTCAAGCTGGTCGGCATGAACCCGGTGGTGGTGCATGGCGGCGGCCCGCAGATCGAGAACCTGCTGGCGCGCGTCGGCAAGAAGGGGGAATTCGTCCAGGGCATGCGCGTGACCGACGCCGAAACGATGGATCTGGTCGAAATGGTGCTCGGCGGCCAGGTCAACAAGGAAATCGTGAACCTGATCAACCAGCACGGCGGCAAGGCCGTGGGCCTCACCGGCAAGGACGGTAATTTCATCCGCGCCAAGAAGCTGATGATGGAAAACAAGGACGTCCCGGGCGACCTGATCGACATCGGCCAGGTCGGCGACATCGTGTCCATCGATCCCAGCCTGATCGCCCTGCTCGACACCGGCGACTTCATCCCGGTCATCGCACCGATAGGCGTCGGCAGCGAGGGCGAAACCTACAACATCAACGCCGACGTGGTGGCCGGCAAGATCGCCGAAGTGCTCAAGGCGGAAAAACTGGTGCTGCTGACCAATACGCCGGGCGTGCTGGATCAGTCCGGCAAGCTGATCACCGGCATCACGCCCAAGCAGATCGACGACATGGTGGCCGACGGCACGCTCTCCGGTGGCATGCTGCCCAAGATCAGCTCGGCGCTCGATGCAGCACGCAGCGGCGTGAAGGGCGTGCACATCATCGACGGCCGCGTCGAACATGCCCTGCTGCTCGAAATCCTGACCGACGAAGGCGTCGGTACCCTGATCAAGTCAAAGTGAAGCCACCATGAACGAAGCCCGCGCCGCCAAAGTCGGTGAAAAGAAACTGCTGATCCTGCAAACCATCGCCGAAATGCTGGAGCGACCGGCCGTGGAAAAGGTCACCACGGCGCTGCTGGCCAAGCAGCTGCAGGTATCGGAGGCGGCGCTCTACCGCCATTTCGCCAGCAAGGCGCAGATGTACGAGGGGCTGATCGAGTTCATCGAGAGCGGGGTTTTTTCGGTCATCACCCAGATCGAAGCCGCCGAGGAATCCGGCCTCAAGCAGGCCGAGGCCATCGTCGCTTCGCTGTTGCGCTTCGCGCAGAAGAATCGCGGCCTGACCCGGGTGTTGGTGGGTGACGCCCTAGTGCATGAGAACCCGCGTTTGCAGGCACGCATCAACCAGTTGCTGGAACGCATCGAAACGACGCTCAAGCAATGCCTGAAAGTGGCGTCGGCACAAGGTGCGCTGGCCGCCGAGCATGACTTCGGCGCCCACGCCGACCTGCTGGTCTGCTATACCGTGGGACGCTGGCAACGCTTCGTAAAAAGCGGGTTCAAGGACGATCCGCTGGCGAGCTGGCCGGCGCAGTGGCCCATCCTGCGCGCCTAGCGCGTATTCTTAATCATGCGACGATGGCATGATTAGGAACAGACCCTAGAACCTGACGGCGTTTTCGCTCTGGGCGCTGGCGATCAGGTCGTCCAGTGCGCCGTTCTGATGCAGACGCAGGAAGGCATCGACCACGCGCGGTTCGAAATGCACCCCGGACTCTTTTCTCAGTAGCTCGACCGCCCGTTCCGGATCCCAGGGCTCCTTGTAGGGACGAACGCTGGTCAGTGCGTCGAACACATCCACCACGGCCACGATGCGCGATTCGAGCGGAATCTCCTCGCCTTTGAGTCCTTCGGGATAGCCGCCGCCGGACCAGCGCTCGTGATAGGTAAGCGCTACCGAACGCGCGAGCGCCAGCGATGAACTGTGGATCAAAATCGCTTCGCCGATTCGCGGATGCGTCTGCATCACCGCAGTTTCATGGCTGGTCAGAAGCCCCGGCTTCATCAGGATTTCGTCCGGAATGCCGACCTTGCCGACATCATGCAGGCGGCTGGCCTGGGCGTAAGCCGTGGCAGTTTCCTTGTCGAGACCCAGTTCCAGCGCCAGTCTGCGAGTGTATTCCTGGATGCGGTGAATATGCTGTCCCGTGGTGTTGTCCTTGAACTCGGCCACTTCGCCCAGCATGTCGATGGCCTCGTCATAGGACTTTTCCAGGCTGCAATGCAGGTGGAAATTATGTATCGCGGCAGCGCACTGATTGGCCATGATCTGGATCAGTTCGCCATCAACCGCGCTGAGGCACTCGCCCGCTTCGAGATAAATGAAACCGAAGGTCTTGTCGTTGGTCCGCAGCGGCACGGCCATCGAGCCGCTGCGCAGCTTGCCCGGCGATTTCCGGGTCAGCATGGCCTGCGAGCACAACTCGACGATCTCCTGGCGGCGCGCTTCATTCCCCGGTACATCGTCGAGATCGCCGGTTCCGGCGCGGATGCTGATGTGCTCGTCCTCGAGCGTCGCCACCAAGCCATCCATGGTCGAAATCATCGCCGAATTGCCCAGTTTGCAGAAGCCGATGATCTGCAGCAGCAGACCACGGAAATAATCCTCGAGCTGGTGGCGTTCCAGGTTGTAGAGTTCGGGGGTGACATCGAGTATGTGGTGACCTGACCCGGAAATATCGGGCCATCGCGTTCTAGAGATAATGGCTCCTCAGAAGAGGAGTCGGCATGAAGAAGAGCAGGTATAGCGAAGAACAGATTGTCAGGATATTGCGCGAGGCGGATCGGGACGCGATTGCCGAAGTGGCCAAGCGGAATGGTGTGAGCGAAGCATCGATCTACGCCTGGCGCAAGCGGTTCGGTGAAATGGTCAGCAGCGATGTAAAGCGTCTCAAGGCGTTGGAAACCGAGAACAGCCGCTTAAAGAAGCTGGTGGCTGAGCGGGATCTCGAAATCGAAGTGATGAAGGAGATCGCCGCAAAAAAATGGTGAGCGCACAGGTTCGCCGGGAGCAAACCCGAATGGCCGTGGCCAAGGGGTTAAGCCAGCGGCGGGCATGTGCGCTGATGCAGGTGGGCCGGTCGTGCCTGAAGTACGAAGCCAAGATGCCACTCAAGAACGCGCCGGTGATTGAGGCGATGAAAGCACTTTCAGGCCAGTACCCGCGCTTCGGATCACGCCGTATTCGGGTCATGCTGGAGCGTCAGGGGATCGTCTTGGGCAAGGAAAGATGCGCGGCGCTGTGGGCCCAGGCCGGCCTGCAAGTTCCGGCGAAGCGACGACGGCGGCGGACGGCCGACGGTCGATCCCGCCCGTTCTCGCCAGTGGATCGGAATGCGGTCTGGTGCTACGACTTTGTGTTCGATGCCTGTGCCAACCGGTAGCAATTGAAATGTCTGACAGTCGTTGATGAATACACCCGGGAATGCCTGGCCATCGACGTCGCCGGATCAATCCGCAGCGCCCGAGTGATCGAGGTGCTGGGCCGGCTCATTAGCATGCATGGCGCGCCGCGTTACATCCGATCCGACAATGGACCAGAGTTTGTCAGCACGGCGCTGCTGAAATGGGCGGTGGAACAGAAGATCGAAACCGTCTTCATTGATCCGGGGAAGCCGTGGCAGAACGGGACCAACGAGAGCTTCAACGGCAAGTTCCGGGATGAATGCCTGGCCATGGAGTGGTTCCGAAACCGCATTGAGGCTAGGATCGTGATCGAAGACTGGCGAAATCACTACAATGAGGTTCGACCCCATTCAAGTTTGCAGTACGCAACCCCGGCGGAATTCCGCCGGGGTTGCGAAACCAGTTCCACCACCGGAGCCACGATTCTCTAGATCAGAGTGGTCCGATAAAACCGGTCAGGTCAGTACGGTTTCAGGCGATGAAACCCTTGGTGAATTGTTCAAGCAGGCGGTGCGAGTATTCCATCGCATCATGCCTGCCAAGCATTGCTCTTGCCATATCCTCGATTAGCTTCTTTCTCTTTGGTCCCTGCAACAATGCCTCAAGGTCTGCGGTTGTCTGCGCAGAAGCCATAAATGTGGCATCGCTTCCCAGCAGCCAGGCTCCGGCAAGTTCCAGGTCGTAGCCTGCCGCTTCAAGCGCTGCAAGCGCGCTTGCTTCATCATAAATTCTGCTTGCGTTGCCGGCTTCGTTATAGCTGCGCAAAAGCAGCACAAGGTCAAGTGCATCCTTCGGGTTTTCCTGCCCGCGATCGGCCCACGCGAACAGTTTCAGAATCGCAATTCCAGGCAGTGAGGCGACCGCGATTTCGATTCCGGGGCTTACTTCAACGCTCACGGCGGCGGCCAACGCATCGCCAAAGCCTGCTACGTTCATCACGACTGCCATGTCTGGCGGCCAGGCTATAGTGTTGAGGCTGGTTTCAATTCGACCGAATGGAATCAAATCCACTTTGTACTGGTGCTCCAAGCCTTCTGGACGGAAGTGGAGGCGGTGGGCCACATGTTTCGATTCCTCAAAATTGGCATTGGCCAGCAAGAATGCTTTGATCGTTGTGAATTGATCCCAGTTGTCCAGCGCAAAGGCGAAATCCACATCTTTGGTTGCACGTCCTGGCGGCAAGCCATGAACATTTTCGAGCAGGATGATGCGCGCCATAGCCCCTACAAGAAATACCGGGAGACCCAGTGCTTTTGACGCTTTATGGATTTCCTGAATCACCAATAGAGCGATCGGCTCGACGGGGCGGTCAGGCTTGGGCGTCAGCGGTCGCGAGATAGCGGTCATATATCAGCTTTGCGGCTTCCAGGTTACGAGGATCCAACGTAGCTATTAGATCAGCATATGCCAGCAAAGGTGGCACGGTTTCCGGCATGGGCTTTTCATCTTCGAAATCCCAGAAGGCGTCGAGGATTTCTATGTCGCCTTGCCCGTCTGCGCGCAGTTTGTTTTCCGCCACCAGTCTGGTCAGAGTCTTTTGGCCTTGCTCCTTGTGGAAATAAATGGTGAGTGCGTGGGGCCGTAGATAACCGGTCAATTTCTCCGCCGCCACCTCTGCCCCCCACTGTCCACCGTATTTGGTGATATCGACCTCTTTCCACCAGTCGGTTTTCGGCGCGCGAAACCTTCGTGGATTGAGTTTCGGGCGTAGCTTGATCGGGTAGTTCGTTATCCACTCCTGCACGAGTCTCTGACGCTCTAGCAGCACTCTGTCGCCCTTGCCTTTCCCGCCGGCGATGTAACCCCTTCCATTCAAGTCGAAGAATACCCATCCCACCGTGCCGAGCGCGACACCGGCGGCCCGATTGATGTCGCGGTAGGGTGCATTGAGCAGTTGTGGTTTGCAGAGCAGGGCGAAAAAGACGCGCAAGTTGGTTGCGGTACCAGCGCGCTTGCCCTCTGGCGCTGCCAGTTGAAGCTCGTCTCCTTCGGTCGGCCGCTGTCCTTTCACCAGAACAAGCAGTCCGAGGCCCCGCAGATAGGCATTGCCGAGAGTGTCGATGAACTGCAGATCGAGTTCGCGACATTTTTCGGCGGCTTCTGCGGTGACGCGGGGTGCTACCAGAAGCAGTTGATCGCCATACTGGGCGCACTGACGTTTGATATCCCCCAAGATTGCGAAGCTATCGACACGTTTGATTTCGGCCAGATAGGGATAGCGCTGTCCGTTTGCCTCGACTTCAAGCCGGGCGTCCGCACGAAAACCCTGGGCCATCATCGGTTCTTTTTCGATCACTTGGCCGGTAATACCTGTTGTCCTGTGCAAGGCGTCCAAGGCTCGCTGCAAGATAGCCTGCCATTTGTCGTTAGGCGGGTTCATTGTTTGAAATTTCCATTTGTTCACGTTACGTGAACATTACGTCGTAATGAACGACGGCGTCAAGTAATTGTTCACTAAATTTATCCGTTCACGTTTCGCGAACAATTTAGAATAGTGAACAAGCGGTCCAGACAGGGCGTTATGGAACGAAGCATCCCGCCGAAAGCTGCCGGTCACCACGGTCTTCTATTGGCCGGCAGCACTCAGAGAGAGTTTGGCTGTCGCCCGCCGTCCCGCCAGCGCCGACTTTCAGCGGCCTTGCTACGCGAGCAGCCGTTGCAGTCCGAGCAGCACCGCCATCCCCGCGATGAAAGGCAGCCAGGGGTTGCGCCACAACATGGCGGCGGCAACCGCGGCCGCCACGCCGGCCAGCTTGGGATTGAGCGGCATGAAGTCGCCGCCGACCACCAGCACGTCGGGCGCGACGATGGCCGCCAGCGCCGCAGCCGGTGCGTAGCGCAGCGCGCGCTGCACCACCGAGGGCAGCCGCACCCGGCCGCCGAGGACGATGAAGCTGGCGCGCGGCAGCGTGGTCGCCAGCCCGATCAGGATGAAGCTCAGCCACAGCACGGCATCGCCACTCATGCGGTTTCTCCCTTGCCGCTCCAATGTTCGGCGGCAAAGCCGGCGCCGATGCCGGCCACGATGGCGACGATCAGCCCCAGGCGCAGCGGCATGCCGCGCAGCAGTACCGCCGTCGCGCCGCTGACGATGGCGGCGACCAGCATTGGCCGCTGCTTCGCCAGCGGCACCAGCAGCACCAGCAGGGCGATGCTGGCCATGAACTCCAGCGACCAGTGCCTCGGGATCGAGCCGGCGGCGAACACCCCGATCAGCGCGAAGACCTGCCACAGCGCCCAGGACCAGAGCGAGGGCGCCAGGTAGTAGCCGAGCCGCCAGCGCCGATCGTCAACCTTGAGCAGCTTTTCCAGGCAGCAGGCGAACACGCCATCGGTCAGCAGATGCCCGCAGTACCAGCGCGTCGGCGCGCCGACGCCGCGAAAGCCCCGGGCGATGGCGGCGCTGAATATGACGAAGCGCAGGTTCAGCGCCAGCGCCGTGACCACGATCAGCCACAGTGGGGCGCCGGCCCCGATCAGCGGCAGCGTGCCGAGCTGGGCGGTGCCGGCGAAGACGATCAGGTTCATGCCCATCGCCTGGGTCGGCGTCAGTCCGGTACTGATCATGGCCATGCCGGTGACCATGGCCCAGGGGATCAGGCCCACGGAAAGCGGCAGGAAGGCAAAAAAGCCCTCGCGGGCGCCGGCACGGAATGGCGAAGCTGACATGGCGGGAAGTCGGGAAGGAATCCTGGCCATTGTAGAAAGATTTTCCGCCGTGCCGCCAACGCCGACTTTCCGGCGGGGCGGGCGGCAAAACCGGAGGGAGGTGTTACTCGAAAGCGCCGGAAGGATTCATAATGCGACTGATGGGTTCATAAAGAAAAACTTTCAATAGCAAGGGGACAAGAATGGCTGCAGGCAAACCGAAGATCATCTACACGCTCACCGACGAAGCGCCGCTGCTGGCGACCTACTCCTTCCTGCCGATCATCAAGGCCTTCACCGCGCCGGCCGGGGTCGACGTGGTCGGCTGCGACATCTCGGTGGCGGCGCGGGTCCTCGCCGAATTCTCGGACTGCCTGACGGCCGCGCAGAAAGTTCCCGACAACCTGGCCGAACTGGGGCGCCTGACCCAGGACCCGGACACCAACATCATCAAGCTGCCCAACATCAGCGCCTCGGTGGCCCAGCTGATGACCTGCGTGCGCGAACTGCAGGCCAAGGGCTATGCGATTCCGGACTATCCCGAAGACCCGAAGACCGACGAGGAGAAGCAGCTCAAGGCCCGTTACGGCAAGTGCATCGGCAGCTCGGTCAACCCGGTGCTGCGCGAAGGCAATTCCGACCGCCGCGCCCCCCGCGCCGTCAAGGAGTATGCGCGCAAGAACCCGCATTCCATGGGCGAGTGGAAGCAGTGGTCGCAGACCCACGTTTCGCACATGCATCACGGCGACTTCTACCACGGCGAAAAGTCGATGACGCTCGACCGCGCACGCGACGTCAGGATGGAGCTCGTCACCAGAAGCGGCAAGACCGTCGTGCTCAAGCCCAGGGTTTCGCTGCTGGCCGGCGAAGTCATCGACAGCATGTTCATGAGCAAGAAGGCGCTGTGCGAGTTCTACGAGCGCGAGCTGGAGGATTGCCGCGAGGCCGGCGTGCTGTTCTCGCTGCACGTCAAGGCGACCATGATGAAGGTTTCGCACCCGATCGTCTTCGGCCATTGCGTCAGGATCTACTACAAGGAGGCCTTCGAGAAGCACGCCAAATTGTTCGAGGAACTGGGCGTCAATGTCAATAACGGCATGGTCAACCTCTACGACAAGATCAAGGACCTGCCGGAGTCGCTCCATGACGAAATCATCCGCGACCTGCACGCCTGCCAGGAGCACCGTCCGCGCCTGGCGATGGTGGATTCGGCCAAGGGCATCACCAACTTCCATTCGCCCAACGACGTCATCGTCGATGCCTCGATGCCGGCCATGATCCGCGGCGGCGGCAAGATGTGGGGCGCCGACGGCAAGCCCTGCGACTGCAAGGCGGTGATGCCGGAATCGACCTTCGCCCGCATCTACCAGGAGATGATCAACTTCTGCAAGTGGCACGGCAATTTCGATCCGAAGACCATGGGCACCGTGCCCAACGTCGGCCTCATGGCGCAGCAGGCCGAGGAATACGGCTCGCACGACAAGACCTTCGAGATAATCGAGGACGGCGTCGCCAACATCGTCGACCTCGCCACCGGCGAAGTGCTGCTCTCGCAGAACGTCGAGCAGGGCGACATCTTCCGCATGTGCCAGGCCAAGGATGCGGCGATCCGCGACTGGGTCAAGCTCGCCGTGACCCGCTCGCGCCAGTCCGGCATGCCGGTGATCTTCTGGCTCGATCCCTATCGTCCGCACGAGAACGAACTGATCAGGAAGGTCAAGACCTACCTCAAGGACCACGACACGACCGGCCTGGACATCCAGATCATGTCGCAGGTGCGCGCCATGCGTTATACGCTGGAGCGCGTGGTGCGCGGCCTCGACACCATCTCCGCCACCGGCAACATCCTGCGCGACTACCTGACCGATCTGTTCCCGATCATGGAACTCGGTACCAGCGCCAAGATGCTGTCCATCGTGCCGCTGATGGCCGGCGGCGGCATGTATGAAACGGGTGCCGGCGGTTCGGCGCCCAAGCACGTCCAGCAGCTGGTCCAGGAAAACCATCTGCGCTGGGATTCGCTGGGCGAGTTTCTCGCGCTGGCCGTGTCGCTGGAGGATCTCGGCATCAAGAGCGGCAACGCCAGGGCGAAGATCCTGGCCAGGACCCTCGACGATGCCACTGGCAAGCTGCTCGACAACCGCAAGGGCCCCTCGATCCGCACCGGCGAGCTGGACAACCGCGGCAGCCAGTATTATTTGGCCACGTATTGGGCGCAGGCGCTGGCCGCGCAGACCGAAGACAAGGAGCTGCAGGCGCATTTCGCGCCGCTGGCCAGGGCGCTGGCGGAGAATGAGCAGAAGATCGTCGAGGAGCTGAAGGTGGTGCAGGGCAAGCCGGTCGATATCGGCGGCTATTACATGCCCGATACGGCAAAGACCGAGGCCGTGATGCGCCCGAGTGCCACCTTGAACGCGATTATCGAAGCTGCAAGCCGCTGACGGCAAGCCGCGCGGTTCCGCCCGTGGTGGCGGGTCCGTGCGTTTCCGGTTTTTCTCGAAAGCCTCCTGCAATGACTCTGCGTATCGCCATCAACGGCTACGGCCGCATCGGCCGCTGCTTTCTGCGCGCCCTGCAGGAATCCCCGCTGCGCGCAGAGGTTTCGGTGGTGGCCATCAACGAACCGGCCGACATCGAAAGCATGGCCTACCTGACGCGCTTCGATTCGACCCACGGCCGCTTTCCCGGCAGCGTCGCGGTACGCGGCAGGCAGCTGCAGATCGACGACCAGGCGATCGCGGTGTCGCATGCCCGCACGCCGGACGGCGTGGATTGGCGCGCGCTCGGTATCGATCTGCTGGTCGAGGCCTCCGGGCAATACGCGAGCCGCCGCGAGCTTGCAGGCTTTCTCCATGCCGGCTGCCCGCGCGTCCTGCTCTCGCATCCGGGATACAGCGCCGAGGACGTCGATCGCACCATCGTCTTCGGCAGCAATCACGAAACGCTGACGGGAAACGAGAAGATCGTCTCCGCCGCATCCTGCACCACCAATGCCATCGTTCCGGTGCTGGCGATGCTCGATGCCGCCTTCGGCATCGAGCACGCCATGTTGACCACGCTGCATTCGGTGATGAACGACCAGCCGCCGATCGACGGCTATCACCATGCCGATCCGCGCCGCACGCGTTCGGCGATGCAGTCGATCGTGCCGGTCGCCACCGGGCTGGCGAAAGGCGTGGTGCGCCTGCTGCCGCAACTGGCGCACCGGGTCGAGGCCAAGTCGATCCGCGTGCCGGTGACCAATGTTTCGGCCATCGACCTGGTGGCGACGCTGGCGCGCGCCACCACGGTGGCCGGGATCAATCAACAGCTGCGCGCCGCCGTCGATGCGGGTTTTCCCGGCCAGCTGGCGCATACCGAAGAGGCGCACGCCTCGGTCGATTTCAACCACAACCCGCATTCCGCGATCATCGACCTCAGCCAGACCCACATGAGCGGGCCGCAGCTGGCCAATGTGCTGATCTGGTTCGACAACGAATGGGGCTTTGCCAATCGTATGCTGGAACTGGCGGCCTTCTGGGGAAGGCGCCTGACGCGCTGAAATCGCTGGCAGGGGTGCCGCGGCCTTCAGGATTGCGGCAGATGCCCTGCGGCCAGTGCCGCGCGATACACCTTCAAGGCAACGTGCGCGTCATTCGCCGCGTAGAGCATCTGGCGCTCGGTCAGCCGCGGATGGGCCCAGTTGGAGGTGGTGATGTGTTTGGATTTCCGCAGGCGTTGGCCGAAATACTTCGCCACCGCCGTCTTGGCGCCGAGGGTCTGTTTCGGCGTGTCGCCGGGCAGTGCACGGGACAGGTCCAGAATGCGCTGCGCCTCGATGCCGAGGCGCGCGCGCAGCTGCTTCAGATCGCTGGCGAGGCCGAAGCCGGCTTTCAGGATCCGCGGCGATTCGAGGATGGCCTGCAGGCCGTCGCGATCCAGCAGGCGGTTGACCGGGTACAGGTAGACGCGGTCAGCCGTGGCCAGCTGGATCAGGTGCGGTCCGCCGGAGATCTCGCCTTTGGCGAAGGTCGGCTTCGCCTCGGTGTCGAAGCCGAGAACCTCTTCCGCCAGCAGCGCCCGGCGTGCCTCGGCGGCGGCCTGCGGCGAGTCGACCAGCACCACGGCGCCGATGGCGATGCCCTCGTAGAGCGGAAGCTCGACGGGCGTGGCGGGGTTCGGGTGTGTTTCCAAGGGGAAGATGCGGCGAAGGCGTGATTCAAGTCTATAGGATCATCGGGGCAAGTCGGTCTACAATTCAACTGTTTACCTTGTCCGAGTTCGTACGCATGGCTGATACCGCATTCTGTTACCACTGTCGTCAGCATCACCCGAAGACCGAGATGCGCCAGATCGAAACTAAGGCCGGCAAGCGCTGGCGCTGCATCCGCAGCATCGAGGCGACCCGCCAGGGCCAGGCGGCCCGCGAAGCCTATGGCCGCCAGGTATCCGAGATGAACAAATCCGAGGCGCAAAGCCGGGCGCGGCTCACCAAGCCGATCGTGGTCTGACGGCGGCGGCACGTTCTTCACCACTCGCCTGCATCTGCCGATGGTGGTTCGCGGGTTCGTCCTCCTCCTTCTGCTGGCGACACTTGCCGCCTGTGCGCCGATGCCTGCCGGCCAGGCGCGCGGCGCGCTGTGGCAGCCGTCGCCGAACTTCGATCAGCGCCGGCCAAACTACGTTATCCTGCACCAGACCACCAGCGACGATGTTGCCAGGGCGCTGGCGACGCTGACCGATTCGGCCCGAAAAGTCAGCGCCCACTACCTGATCGGGCGCGACGGTGCGGTCATGCAACTGGTCGACGAGGCGGCCCGCGCTTGGCATGCCGGCGAATCCCGGTGGGGCGGCAGTACCGATCTCAATTCGGCATCGATCGGCATCGAACTCGACAACACCGGCGACGAGCCGTTTGCCGAGCCGCAGATCGTTGCTCTTCTGGCACTGCTGGATGATCTGCGTACGCGCTATCGCATCCCGCCGGCCAATTACCTGGCCCATGGCGATGTCGCGCCCACGCGCAAAATCGATCCGAGCCGCCTGTTCCCCTGGCGCCGGCTCGCCGCGCAGGGCTTCGGCCTGTGGTGCGAAACGCCGCCGCCGAACGCGCCGGCCGGCTTCGACGCCATGCTGGGCTTGCGCGCCTTGGGTTACGACACCGCTGTCCCGGCCGCCGCGCGCGCCGCCTTCCGCCGCCACTTCCTGGCGCAAGACGCCGACGGCGAGCTGGCTGCGGCCGAGCAGGCGCTGCTGCACTGCCTGCTCGACGCCAGGCACGAAGCGCCCGTCCTGCCACCCCCTGCGGAGTAAGCGCCATGCAGACACGCTACGCCGAGATACCTGCCTACATCACCAAGGACGGCTCGCAGATCCGCGAACTGATGCATCCGGCGCAACATGGCAACCGGCTGCAGAGTCTCGCCGAGGCCACGGTCGCGCCGGGCGCGCGTACGCAACTGCATCGCCATGCGCAGACCGAGGAGCTGTACCACGTCACCTCCGGCAACGGCCTGATGACCCTGGGCGATGCCAGCTTCAAAGTCGGCGTTGGCGACACGGTGCTGATCGCGCCGGGCACGCCGCACTGCATCGAGGCCACCGGGCCGCTGCCGCTGCGCATGCTCTGCTGCTGCAGCCCGGCCTATTCGCACGAGGACACCGAACTGCTGGAGCCCGCCTGATGGCCGGCCTGCCGCTTGCCGCCGAAGCCGGCGAACGCAGCGAAAACCTGCCCGGAAGCCCGGCGCCGATCCACGCGCTTAGCGAGCCGTCGGCGGGCTGTCCAGAAAATTGCGCCAGCGGCGCCAAGCCTGCCATCCGAAAAAGGCACGGCGTCCCCAGCGCCAGGCGCGCCCGGGCCGGGCGACGATCAGCGCCACGCCGGCGGCAACGGCCACTTGCGGATGGCGGCGCAGGACGCGTACCGTTTCGACGGCGATGTCGGCCCCGGTGAACACCGGAGCCAGTCCCGTGGCATGCCGCGCGACGTCCATGCGCAATCCCTCGCCGGCGATCTGCAGACGCTGCTTTTTGAGCACAAGCTCCAGCGCTGGCTTGCTCATGGCGGGGTCGCAGGATCGCCCGTTGCCAGGGCGTCGCGATCCTTGCGCAATTCGGCCAGGCTGGCGGCAAAGAGTTTCGATCCGGCCCTGGCGTGGCCGATCGCCAGCGTCAGCGTAACGCCGCCGGCCGCGAGAAACAGCGCCGAAAAGATACCCAGCGCCAGCAGCCGGTGGCTGTCCCAGAACAGTACCGTGAGAAACACGGCCAGGAACACCAGGCCGGCGGCAAGGCAAACCAGGGCAATCGCGCCATAGGTCAGCAGCGACAGCAGGCGCAGGCGCTCCTCGGCGAGTTCCACGCCGAGCAGTTGCAGGCGATTCTGCAGCAGCGCGACAGCGGTGCCGGCCAGGCCTTTCAGCGATGCAAACAGGCCCGCCCGGGAAGCCTCGCTGCCGCGGGCGTCGTCGATCACGGGATCAGCGACGGCCGATCAGCAGTCCGGCGATGAAGCCGATGCCGGCGGCCACACCCACCGAACGCCAGGGATTGTCATGCACGTAGTCGTCCGCCGCGCGACCGACCTGCTTGGCCTTGTCGACCACCGCGGTTTCGGCTTCGGCCAACTTGATCTTGGCGGCAGCCAGACGGTCCTGGGTGCGGGCACGGATTTCGGCGATCTTCTCGCCGGCCAGGCCGGCGGTGGCGCGCAGCAGCTCCTCGCTGTCGGCAATCACCAGTTTTACGTCGGCAATCAGTTTGTCTTTGGTGACGTCGCTCATGTCGCTCATGGTTTTCTCCTGAAAAGGGAACTGAAAAGTCAAGGCTACCGATTTTGTCGCTGTGCCGCAATGATCCATGTCATACGAGAGGCAGTTCGTAGTCGACGGTCAGCGGCGCATGATCGGAAAAGCGCTGCTGCTTGAACACCGATACCCGGCGCGCCGCCGCCGCGAGGCCGGGCGTGGCGATCTGGTAATCGATGCGCCAGCCGACGTTCCTGGCCCAGGCCTGGCCCCGGTTCGACCACCAGGTGTAGGCCTCGCCGCTCGCCTCCGGCAGCAGCTTGCGATGCACGTCCACCCAGCCCAGGTCGTCGAACACCGATGACAGCCAGGCGCGTTCCTCGGGCAGGAAGCCGGAGTTCTTCTGGTTGGACTTCCAGTTCTTCAGGTCGATTTCCCGGTGCGCGATGTTCCAGTCGCCGCACAGCAGAACCTCGCGCCCGTCGCGCCTTGCCTCGTTCGCCAGGCGTTCCAGTTGCGGCCGGAACTGATCGAGAAAGCGGAACTTGGCCTGCTGCCGCTCGTCCGAACTGGAACCGGAAGGTAGATACAGCGAGACCACCGACAGACGACCGAAATCGGCCTGCAGGTAACGGCCTTCGGCATCGAACTCGGCATTGCCGAAGCCCTCGACGATGCGGTCGGGCGGTTGTCGGGAATAGATGCCGACCCCGCTGTAGCCCTTCTTCTCGGCGGCATGGAAGCAGCCGTGGAAGCCCGCCGGCGCGCGCAGCGCGGGCGTCAGGTCGGGGAGTTGCGCCTTGAGTTCCTGAACGCAGACGATGTCGGCCTGCTGCGTCTGCAGCCAGTCGAAAAAGCCCTTGCCGGCGGCGGAGCGGATACCATTGAGATTCAGACTGAGTATTCGGAGCATGTGGCTCTGTGTAGAATGCGTTTCATGAATGCGAAAGCCGACTTTGGCAGCGCCAGCGAGTTGAGTCGCGAGTTTATCGCCTTCGCCTGCGAGCTGGGCGTGCTGCGCTTTGGTGAATTCAGGACCAAGGCCGGGCGCCTGAGTCCCTATTTCTTCAACGCCGGATTGTTCAACGACGGCGTTTCGCTGGCGCGCCTCAGCGATTTCTACGCGCGGCGTATTCTGGCCGCCGGCGTGGGTTTCGATGTGCTGTTCGGCCCCGCCTACAAGGGCATTCCGCTGGCGGCCGGTGCCGCGATGGCGCTGGCCGGCCTCGGACGCAACGCACCCTACGCCTACAACCGCAAGGAAGCCAAGGATCACGGTGAAGGCGGCACGCTGGTCGGGGCTCCGCTCAAGGGGCGGGTGCTGATCATTGACGACGTGATTTCGGCCGGCACCTCGGTGCGCGAATCGGTCGACCTGATCCGCGCCGCCGGCGCGACGCCAGCCGCCGTGGTGATCGCGCTCGATCGCCAGGAACGGGGACAGGGCGAGCTTTCAGCAGTACAGGAAGTGGAACGGAATTACGGCATTCCCGTGATCAGCGTTGCCAGTTTGACCGATTTGATCGATTATCTGTCCGGCCATCCGGAACTTGAAAACAAGCTTGCTGCCGTGCGTGCCTACCGCGCCACTTACGGCATAGACTGATGCCCAAGACACCTCTCCCGGGAGAATCTCCATGCGCCTGATTTCCACCCTGCTGTTCGCGGCCGCCACCTTGCTTGCCGTGAGTGCTGCCGCACAGACCCGCATTTATTGCTGCAATGACGCCAAGGGGCGCAAGGTTTGCGGCGACTTCCTGCCCGTCGAGTGCCACGGCCGGGCTTATGAAGAACGCGACAATCGCGGCTTCGTTTCCAAGTCGGTCGAAGCGCCGCTGTCGGCGGAGCAGCAGGCGCGCCGCGACGCCGAGGCACTCAAGAAACAGGAAGAGGCGAAGCAGGTGGCCGAGGAGCGCCGCCGCACCTTGGCATTGCTGGCCACCTATTCCAGCGACAAGGACATCCTCGCGGCGCGCGATCGCGCGCTGGCAGAAGTTGAGAAGAACATCAAGCAGGCCCAGCAGCGCCTGGACGAGGCCGACAAGAAGAAAAAGAAACTGGAGAGCGACAAGGAGTTCTACAAGGGCAAGCCGCTGCCTGACCAGGTCAAGGCGGATATCCGCGACAACGAGAAGGAGATCGCGGCGCAAAAGGCCGCGGTTGCGGCCAAGACCAAGGAAGCGGACGAGGTTCGTGCCCGCTTCGACGACGAGCGCAAACGTTATCTCGAGTTGACCGGCAAGAAGCCGACCGAAGACTCGCCGGCGGCGGCTACCCCGACCGAAAAGCCTGCCGCCGAGGCTCCCGCGGCCCCGGCCGCAGCGCCGGCAGCGGCCAAGCCTGCCGCGAAGAAGTAGTCAGCCGCCGAGTTTTTTCTTCAGCAGGTCGGTGACCTGCTGCGGATTGGCCTTGCCCCGGGTGGCCTTCATGGCCTGGCCGACTAGGGCGTTGAAGGCTTTCTCCTTGCCGGCACGGAACTCCTCGACCGATTTCTGGTTGGCGGCGAGGACTTCATCCACCAGCGCTTCGATCGCGCCGCTGTCGGTGATCTGCTTCAGGCCCTTCGCCTCGATAATGGCATCGGCGCTGATGCCTTGGGAATACCATAGCTCAGAGAAAACCTCCTTACCGATCTTGTGCGAGATGGTGCCGTCGGCTATCCGCTGAACAAGCTGAGCCAATTGGGTAGAGGTAACAAAGGAATTTCTAATCGGCAGGTCAATTCCGTTGAGGCGTGCAGCAAGTTCGCCCATGATCCAGTTAGCGCAGAGCTTGGCGTTTTCTTTTCCCGCGACCATGACGCAGTTTTCAAAATAACGGGCCGTGTCTAGCAAATCCGTCAGCGTTGCCGCGTCGTAGGCCGACAGCCCGTACTCGGCCTGGAAGCGCTGCTGCATCGCCTGCGGCAGTTCCGGCATACCCGACTTGACCTCGGCGATCCAGTCCGGCCTGATTTCCAGCGGCAGCAGGTCGGGATCGGGAAAGTAGCGGTAGTCGTGGGCGTCTTCCTTGCTGCGCATGGCGCGCGTCTCGCCCGTGTCGGGGTCGAACAGCACCGTGGCCTGGCGGATGGCGCGGCCTTCCTCGATTTCGTTGATCTGCCACTGCACCTCGAAATCGATCGCCTGCTGCATGAAGCGGAAGGAATTCAGGTTCTTGATTTCGCGCCGGGTGCCGAGCGGCGCGCCGGCGCGGCGCACCGAGACGTTGGCGTCGCAGCGGAAGCTGCCTTCCTGCATGTTGCCGTCGCAGATGCCGATCCACTGCACCAGCGCGTGCAGCGCCCGGGCATAGGCCACCGCCTCGGCCGAGGAGCGCATGTCGGGTTCGGTGACGATCTCCAGCAGCGGCGTGCCGGCGCGGTTGAGGTCGATCCCGGTGCGGCCGTGGAAGTCTTCGTGCAGCGACTTGCCGGCGTCCTCTTCGAGATGGGCGCGGGTCAGGTGCACGAACTTCTCTGTCGCCGCCTCGCCAGCGCCGACTCTTATCGCCAGGCCGCCACCCGCGACCACCGGGATCTCGAACTGGCTGATCTGGTAACCCTTGGGCAGGTCGGGGTAGAAGTAGTTCTTGCGGGCGAACACCGAGCGCGGCGCAATCGTGGCGCCGACCGCAAGACCGAATTTGATGGCGCAGACCACGGCTTCGCGGTTGAGCACCGGCAGCACGCCGGGCAGGGCGATGTCCACGGCGCTGGCCTGGACGTTCGGTTCGGCGCCGAAGGCCGTGCTGCTGCCGGAGAATATCTTCGACCTGGTCTGCAGCTGAGCATGGGTTTCCAGCCCGATCACCACTTCCCACTGAGCTTCCCGGTTCATTGCACAGCTCCCGGCATCCGCAGGTGCCAGTCGGTAACTTGCTGATATTTGTTGGCAACGTTCAGCATCCTGGCCTCATCGAACCAGCTGCCGATGATTTGCAGGCCTACTGGCATGTTGTCTTTGCCAAAACCGCAGGGCAGCGACATGCCTGGCAGGCCGGCAAGATTGGTCGAGATCGTGTAAATGTCCGACAGATACATCTGCACCGGGTCGGCATTCTTGGCGCCGAAGGCGAAGGCCACCGAGGGCGAGGTCGGCCCCATGATCACGTCGCAATCCCGGAAGGCGGCTTCGAAGTCGGCGGCGATCAGGCGGCGGATCTTCTGCGCCTGGAGGTAATAGGCATCGTAGTAGCCGTGCGAGAGCACATAGGTGCCGATCAGGATGCGGCGCTTCACCTCCTCGCCGAAGCCCTGGGCGCGGCTCTTCGAGTACATCTCGGCCAGGTCGGCATACTCGGGCGCGCGGTAGCCGTAACGCACGCCGTCGAAGCGCGACAGGTTGGAACTGGCCTCGGCCGGCGCGATGACGTAATACACCGGCACCGACAGGCCGGAATTCGGCAGGCGCACTTCGACGGTGCTGGCGCCGAGCTTGCGGTATTCGTCCAGCGCGGCTTCGACCGCGGCGCGCACGCCGGCGTCCATGCCGTCGCCGAAAAACTCCCGCGGCAGGCCGATTCTCAGTCCGGCCAGGGGCTGGTCCAGGTCGCGACCGTAATCCTCGGCGGGGCGTTCCAGCGAGGTGGAGTCGCGGGCATCGAAGCCGGCCATGGCGTTCAGCAGCAGCGCGCAGTCTTCCGCGCTCTTGGCCATCGGCCCGGCCTGGTCGAGGCTGGAAGCGAAGGCGATCATGCCGTAGCGCGAGACCACGCCGTAGGTCGGTTTCAGTCCCGTCAGGCCGCACAATGCCGCCGGCTGGCGGATCGATCCGCCGGTGTCGGTGCCGGTCGCCGCCGGCGTCAGGCGCGCCGCGATGGCCGCCGCCGAGCCGCCGGAGGAGCCGCCGGGGACGCGGGCGACATCCCAGGGGTTCTTCACCGGGCCGAAATACGAGCTTTCGTTCGACGAGCCCATGGCGAATTCGTCCATGTTCAGCTTGCCCAGGGTGACCATGCCGGCGGCCGCGAGCTTCTCGACGACATGCGCGTCGTAGGGCGCGACGAAGTTCTCCAGCATCTTCGAGCCGCAACTCGTGCGCCAGCCTTGGGTGCAGAAAATGTCCTTGTGTGCCAATGGAATGCCGGCCAGCGGCGTCCCACCGGCGCCGACTTTGCCGGAGGCGTCGACGGCGCGCGCCTGGGCCAGGGTTCTGTCGCGATCGGTGGTGATGAAGGCATTCAGCGCGGGATTGAGCCGCTCGACGCGGTCGAGGAACAGCGTGGCGAGTTCGACGGCGGAGACTTTCTTGGCTGCGAGCGCTGCGGACAGCTCGCGTAGCGAGGAATTGATCAGATCGCTCATTCCACTACCCTCGGCACCAGATACAACCCGGCCTCGGTTTCCGGCGCCACGGCCTGGAATTCGGCGCGATGGTCGCTTTCGGTGACGGCGTCGGGGCGCAGGCGCTGCACCACGTCGACGGCATGCGCCATCGGCTCGATGCCGGTGGTATCGACGGCCTGCAGCTGCTCGATGAAGCCGAGGATGCCGTTCAGCTGGTCGCGCGTGGTTTCGCGCTCCGCCGCGGAAATTTCGATGCGGGACAACAGGGCGATGCGGGCGACGTCTTCCAGGTTGAGGGACATGATGGCTTGTGGGGGTAGGTGTTATGGGCCGTCGCAAACAAGGCCTGCTTGTTGCCTAAATCGGTCGGCGCGATAGGGTATCATATGCGGCCTTCTGGCCCCAGCCCTTCCCGGGCGGGCTTCAACACTGGGATTACGATGTTCGGCTTTCTCCGCTCCTATTTTTCAAACGACCTCGCGATTGACCTCGGTACCGCCAACACGCTGATATACGTGCGCGGCAAGGGTGTCGTGCTCGACGAACCGTCGGTCGTCGCCATCCGCATCGAAGGCGGCCCCAACGCCAAGAAGACCATCCAGGCGGTGGGCAAGGAGGCCAAGACCATGATCGGCCGCAATCCGAAGGAGATTTCGGTGATCCGGCCGCTCAAGGACGGCGTGATCGCCGACTTCACCGTCACCGAGCAGATGCTGAAGCAGTTCATCAAGCGCGTGCACGAGTCGCGCCTGTTCTCGCCCAGCCCGCGCATCATCATCTGCGTGCCCTCGGGTTCGACCCAGGTCGAGCGCCGTGCCATCCGCGAATCCGCGCTGGGCGCCGGCGCCTCGCAGGTGTACCTGATCGAGGAGCCGATGGCGGCGGCGATCGGCGCCGGCCTGCCGGTCTCGGACGCCACCGGCTCGATGGTGGTGGACATCGGCGGCGGCACCACCGAGGTCGGCGTG
The DNA here is from genome assembly GCA_028065725.1 of Betaproteobacteria bacterium. Next base: position 139,493 of record JAPTVL010000173.1, on the reverse strand, counting down.
ATCTCGCTGGGCGGCATGGTCTATGCCAATTCGGTACGCGTCGGCGGCGACAAGTTCGACGAGGCGATCATTTCCTACATCAGCCGCAACTACGGCATGCAGATCGGCGACAACAGCGCCGAGAACATCAAGAAGCAGATCGGTTCGGCCTTCCCCGGCGCCGAGGTGCGCGAGATGGAAGTCTCCGGCATCAACCGCGCCGAAGGCATCCCGCGCAAGTTCACGATTTCCTCCAACGAAGTCCTCGAAGCCCTGTCCGAGCCGCTCAACCAGGTGGTCAAGGCGGTCAAGGACGCGCTGGAACGAACCCCGCCCGAGCTCGGCGCCGACATCGCCGAGCGCGGCCTGGTGCTGACCGGCGGCGGCGCGCTGCTGCACGACCTCGACCGCCTGCTGACCGAGGAGACCGGCCTGCCGGTGATCGTCGCCGACGATCCGCTGACCTGCGTCGCGCGCGGCTCCGGCATGGCGCTGGAAAAGATGGACAAACTCGGCAGTATTTTTGCCAACGAGTAAGCCCGGCGCCGTGTAGCTTGCAAGCTGGCCCCGCGGCTGTGCCGCGCGGGATGTTTCCGGGTCCATCCATATTCCGAGGGCGCACCTGCCTTGATGTCCGTCGCTGGCCATGCACCGCCACCCTTCTTCAAGCGGGGTCCGGCACCGCTCGTGCGGCTGGCCTTCTTCGTCTCGCTGTCGCTGATCCTGCTGATCGCCGACCTGCGCTTCCACACCCTGGAATGGGCGCGCCTGGCGGTGGCCACGGTGGCCTGGCCGCTGCAGCGCGTGACCTGGATACCGATCGACGCGGCCGGCGACCTGGGCGCCTATCTCTCGCGGCACGCGACCCTGCTGCGCGAAAACGAGGACCTGCGCCGGCGCCAGCTCGGGACTGCCAATCTCCTGCTGCGCCAGCAGCACCTGGAGCAGGAAAACATGCGCCTGCGCGCCCTGCTCGACATGCGCGCGCGGCATCCGGTCGAAGGCCGCATCGCCGAGATCCTGTACGCCGCGCGCGACCCGTTCTCGCGCCGGGTGATCATCGACAAGGGCAGCCAGCACGGCATCGATGCCGGCCAGGCGGTGGTCGATGACATCGGCGTCATCGGCCAGGTGGCGCGGGTGTTCCCGCTGACCTCGGAGGTCCTGCTGCTGACCGACAAGGATCAGGCGATTCCCGTCGAAGTGCAGCGCAACGGCCTGCGCGCCGTGCTGGCAGGCGTCGGCGCGGGCATGATGGAACTGCGTTTTCTGGCGGCGAACGCCGAGGTGCAGGTGGGCGACATTCTCGTCACCTCGGGCCTCGATGGCGTCTATCTGCCGGGCCTGCCGGTGGCCAGGGTACTCAAGATCGACCGCGACAGCGCCTACTCCTTCGCCCGCATCATCTGCACCCCGCTGGCCGGCGTCGAGCGCCACGGCCTGGCGCTGGTGCTCGGCCGCCGCAGCGCGCTGCCGCCGCAACCCGAGGACGTCGCAGCCGCTCCCGAGCCGCCGGCCGCCGGCAAGCGGATAAAAAAGAAAGAGAAGGCGCGCTAGATGCAACCCACCCATTCCTCGCGCCGCATCCTGCTGCCGGTCAGAAACTGGTTCATCGTGCTGACGCTGTTCATCGCGCTGCTGCTGAACCTGGTGCCTTTCGGACGCCTGCCCGGCATTCCCGACTGGGTGGCGCTGGTGCTGGCCTTCTGGTGCGTGCATCAACCGCTGAAGGTCGGCATGGCTGCCGGCTTCGTGCTCGGCCTGGCGATGGACGTCGCCGATGCCAGCGTGATGGGGCAGCATGCGCTGGCCTACGTGCTGCTGGCTTTTGCCGCCGCCGGCCTGTCGCGCCGTGTGCTGTGGTTTCCCCTGTCGCAGCAGGCGCTGCACGTACTGCCGCTGTTTCTCGGCATGCAGCTGGCGATGATGGTCACGCGCATGATCGGCGGCGCCGAGTTCCCCGGGCTGCTCTGGTTCCTCTCCAGCATCACCGCGACCCTGCTCTGGCATCCGGTGACCTACCTGCTACTGATTCCGCAGTTCCAGTCGGAAGACAAAGATGTGCATCGGCCCATTTGAGAGAAGGGGGAAGGGGGAAGAGGGAAGAGGGGAAGCGTCGACGCCTTTATCCTTCCCACTTCCCCCTTCCCCCTTCCCCGCCTCATAGATGGAATTCAAGAATCCCCAGGAAGAACTCGAGCGCTTCCGTTCGCGGATCGCGGTGGCGGGCGGCTTCGTGCTGCTCTGCTTCACGCTCCTGTTCGTCCGCTTCGTCTGGCTGCAGATCGTGCAGCACGAGTACTACCAGACCCGCGCCGAGGACAACCGCATATCGCTGGTGCCGATCGTGCCCAACCGGGGCCTGATCATGGATCGCAACGGGGTGGTCCTGGCGCGCAACTACCCGGCCTACACGCTCGAAATCACGCCCTCCCGGGCGCGCGACCTGGAACAGCTGATCGACGGCCTGGCGACCGTCATCGATATCCAGCCCAAGGACCGCAAGCGCTTCAGGCAACTGCTGGAAGAAAGCCGCAACCTCGGTTCGCTGCCGATCCGCACCCGCCTGACCGACGAGGAGGTGGCGAAGTTCATCGCCCATCGCTACCGCTTTCCCGGCGTCGACATCAAGGCGCGGCTGTTTCGCCAATACCCCAACGGCGCCTTCGCTTCGCACCTGCTGGGCTACATCGGTCGCGTTAATGACAAGGATCTGGGGAAGATCGAAGAGAAGGGGCAGGACGCCAATTATCGCGGCACCGAGCATTTCGGCAAGACCGGGCTGGAGCAGCGCTACGAATTCGAACTGCATGGCGAGACCGGCTTCGAGCAGGTGGAGGTCGATGCCGGCGGCCGCGCGGTGCGCACCCTGGCGCGCACCGCGCCGGTGCCGGGCAACAACCTGACGCTGACGGTCGACGCCGAGCTGCAGCGCATCGCCGAGCAGGCTTTCGGCTCACGCCGTGGCGCGCTGGTGGCGATCGACCCGGCCAGCGGCGGCATCCTGGCGCTGGTCGCGGTGCCGAATTACGATCCCAACCTGTTCGTCGACGGCATCGACACGCAGAGCTGGCGCGAACTCAACGAGTCGCCCGACAAGCCGATGGTGAACCGCGCGCTCAACGGCGCCTATCCGCCGGGGTCCACCTTCAAGCCCTTCATGGCACTCGGTGCTCTGACGCTGGGCAAACGGCGGGCGGAGCAGGCGATATCCGATCCCGGCTTCTTCAATTTCGGCGGGCACCATTTCCGCGACGACAAGAAGGGCGGTCACGGCATGGTGGACATGTACAAGTCCATCGTGCATTCCTGCGACACCTACTACTACATGCTGGCCAACGACATGGGCATCGACAACATCGCCGACTTCATGGGCCGGCTCGGGCTCGGCAGTCGCACCGGAGTCGACATCGACGGCGAATCCGAAGGCGTGCTGCCCTCGCCGGAATGGAAGAAGAAGCGTTTCAGGAAGCCGGAGCAGCAGAAGTGGTATGCCGGTGAAACCATTTCGATCGGCATCGGCCAAGGCTACAACGCCTACACGCCGATCCAGCTGGCGCACGCCACGGCGATCCTGGCCAATGGCGGCGTGGTATTCCGTCCGCATCTGGTCAGGCATGTCACCGATACGCGCAGCGGCAAGCAGACCCTGATCGAACCGAAGCCGACCCATACCCTGAGCCTGAAGCCGGAGCATGTCGAGGTGATCCGCAATGCCATGGTCGGCGTGAACCAGGAAGGCACCGGCGCGCGCGCCTTTGCCGGCGCCGAATATGTCTCCGCCGGCAAGACTGGCACGGCCCAGGTTTTCTCCTACAAGGGTGCCGAGCACAAGACCGAGAGCATGGTGGCCCACTTGCGCGACCATGCCCTGTTCATCGCCTTCGCGCCGGCCGATGAGCCGAAGATCGCGCTGGCGGTGCTGGTCGAAAATGGCGGCTTCGGCGCCCAGGCCGCGGCGCCGATCGCGCGCCAGGTGATGGACTACTACCTGCTCGGCAAGCGGCCCAAGGCGCCGGCGCCGGTCGACGAAGCGGCTGTCGAAAAGGACGCGGAATGAACCGCGGCATCGGCCTGGCCACGATTCGCGAGCTGCTGCAGCGGCTGGTGGCGCCGATCGATCCGCTGCTGATGCTGTTCGCCGGCCTGCTGCTGCTGTTTGCCATTGGCATGATGTTCAGCGCCTCGCCCGAGCGCGTCAATGCGCAGTTGCTGAACGTGGCGGCGGCCCTGGTGGTGATGCGGGTGGTGGCGCAGGTGCCGCCGCAGCGCCTGATGCATCTGGCGGTGCCGGTCTACGTGCTTGGCCTGCTGCTGCTGATCGCCGTGGCCCTGTTCGGCGACGTGTCGAAAGGCGCACGGCGCTGGCTCAACCTCGGCTTCATGCGCGCGCAACCATCCGAGCTGATGAAGATCGCCATGCCGCTGCTGCTGGCCTGGTTCTTCCAGAAGCGCGAAGCCATGCCGCGCCTGGGCGACTACGGCGTCGCTGCCATGCTGCTGCTGCTGCCGGTGGCGCTGATCGCGCGCCAGCCCGACCTCGGCACCGCGATCCTGGTGCTGGCCGCGGGTTTCTACGTGATCTTCTTTGCCGGCCTGTCGTGGAAGATCATGATCGGCATGGCCGTCACCGGCCTGGCCGCCGCGCCGCTGGCGTGGAACCTGCTGCACGACTACCAACGCCACCGCATCATCACCCTGTTCGATCCGGAAAAGGATCCGCTGGGCAAGGGCTTCCACATCATCCAGTCCACCATCGCCATCGGTTCCGGCGGCATTTTCGGCAAAGGCTGGCGGCAGGGCACCCAGGCCCAGCTCGAATTCATCCCCGAGCGCCACACCGACTTCATCTTCGCCGTGTACTCCGAGGAGTTCGGCCTGTTCGGCAATCTGCTGCTGCTGACGTTGTATGCGCTGCTGATCGGTCGCGGACTGATGATCGCGGCCAATGCGGCGACGCTGTTTTCGCGACTGCTGGCCGGCGCCGTGACCATGATTTTCTTCACCTATGCCTTCGTCAACATGGGCATGGTGTCCGGCATCCTGCCGGTGGTGGGCGTGCCGCTGCCGCTGATCAGCTACGGCGGCACGGCGCTGGTGACGTTGTTCCTCGGCATCGGCATTCTGATGTCGATCCACGGCAACCGCATGCTGGTGCAGAAGTGAACCGGGTCTGGCTGCTGCTTCTGCCAATTCTTCTGGCCGCCTGCGGCAGCCAGGCGCCGCGTCCGGTGATCGACCGCGCCGAGACGCCCGCGGCCGCCGTGCCGCCAGCGCCGACTCCTGGTGCTGCGGCGAAAAAGCCGGCGCCGCCGATCAAGTACAGTGGCGGTTTTTACCAGGACGACGGACCCGGCGACCAGCCGCCGCCGGAAGCCATCGACGCCATTCCCGATGCGGTGCCGAAACTTGAGCCGCTGCACCGCTTCGCCAACAAGCCCTATTCGGTGTTCGGCCGCGACTACGTGCCGCAGCGCACGTTGCAGCCCTACCGGGCGCGCGGCATCGGCAGCTGGTACGGGCGCAAGTTCCACGGCCAGAAGACGTCCAGCGGCGAGCCCTACGACATGTACGGCATGACGGCGGCGCATCCGACCCTGCCGATTCCCTCCTATGTCCGCGTCAGCAACCCGGCCAACGGCAGATCGGTGGTGGTGCGCGTCAATGATCGCGGACCCTTCCATGCCGGACGCGAGATCGACCTGTCCTGGACTGCGGCGTACAAGCTTGGCTACATCGGCCAGGGCAGTACCGTGGTTGAGGTGGAAAGCGTCCTGCCCGGGCAGGCCCTCGCCGCTGCACCAGCGCCGTCCGCAAGGGATACCGCCTCCGGCTCCGCCGGAGGCATAACTCCGGCGGCGGCACTGGCACCGGCGCCGCCGCAGACGGGCGACGCGGATCCGATCGCGCAGCTGGCCGCGGCACGGCCCGAGCCGGCGTTGCCGCAGCTGCAGGATGCGCGCGGCCACTTCCTGCAGCTGGGCGCCTTCGGCAACCGCGACAACGCCGAGGCGCTGCGCCTGCGGCTGGCGCGCGAACTGGGCGATCTGGCTGCGAAGCTGGTGGTGCAGTCGGCCGGCAAGCTGTTCCGCGTCCAGCTCGGGCCCTGGCCGGATGCCGCCGCGGCGCAACTTGCGGGCGGACGCCTGCGCGAAAGCTTCGGCATGGCGCCCGTCGTCGTGCAGCGCTAGCGCCGGCGCCGGCAGCCGTGCGGCCGGGTGACCCGGGCCGGGCCTTTATAATCCTCCTTTCCTGCAGCCCGGATACCCTCCAATGCGCTTCCTCGTATTCCTGTTTTGCCTGCTGCCGCTGGCAGCCAGCCATGCCCAGCCCCTTCCGGTACCCACACTCAGCGCGCGCGCCTGGCTGCTGATGGACTACGCCACCGGCCAGGTGCTGGCCGCACATGAGGCCGATACCCGGCTGGAGCCGGCCTCGCTGACCAAGGTCATGACCACCTATCTGGTGGCCGATGCACTGGCGCAGAAAACGCTTTCCCTGCAGCAGCCGGTCACGGTCTCGGAACGCGCCTGGCGCACCCAGGGCTCGCGCAGTTTCGTGCCGGTGAATAAGGGCGTTTCGGTCGACGATCTGTTCAAGGGCATGGTGATCCAGTCCGGCAACGACGCCTCGGTGGCGCTGGCCGAGGCCATCGGCGGTACGGAGGATGCCTTCGCCGCGATGATGAACCGCACCGCGCAGCGCATGGGCCTCAAAGACAGCAATTTTCTCAATGCCAGCGGCTACTTCGAAGGGCCGGCGCCCAACCATTATTCGACGGCGCGCGATCTCGCCCGCCTGGCCGCCGCGCTGATCCGCGACCATCCGGAAACCCATGCCCTGCACGCAACCAAGGAATACACCTACGCCGGCATCCGCCAGCACAACCGCAACCGCCTGCTGTGGGCCGATCCGACCGTCGACGGGCTCAAGACCGGGCATTCCAACGCGGCCGGCTACTGCCTGATCGCCACCGCCAGGCGCGGTCCGCGACGGCTGATTTCCGTGGTGCTCGACACCGCCTCGGAAGAAGCCCGCGCCCGCGATTCGCTCAACCTGCTCAACTGGGGCTACACCGCATTCGAGGCAGTCAAGCTCTACGACAAGGGGCGGGCGATTTCACAGATCAAGGTCTTCAAGGGCGCGCAGAACCTGGTGGCCGCCGGCTTCGCCGAGGATTTCGTGGTTTCCGTGCCGCGCGGCATGGCCGACAAGCTCACCGCGCAACTCATCAGCCAGCAGCCGCTGCTGGCGCCGATAGCGGCCGGCAGCGTGGTTGGCACGCTGAAGTTGTCCGTCGCCGGCCAGGCCTGGGGCGAGTATCCGGTCGTCGCGCAAAGCGCGGTGCCAATGGCCGGCTTCCTCGGCCGGCTGTGGGACGACATCCGGCTGTATTTCCAATGACCTCGCGTATCTTCGTCAACGGCGAATGGCTGGCACCGGGCGCTGCCAATGTCTCCGTCATGGACCGCGGTTTTCTGTTTGGCGACGGCGTGTATGAGGTGATCCCGGTGTATTCGCGGCGGCCGTTCCGCCTCGAACAGCATCTGGCGCGATTGCAGCAAAGCCTCGACGGCATCCAGCTGGTCAATCCGCATGGCATGGCGGAATGGATCGCCATCGTCGGGCAGCTGGCGCAGGAAGCCGAATGGGAAGACCAGTCGATCTACATCCAGGTCACGCGCGGGCCGATGGCCGTGCGCAACCACGCCTTCCCGAAGCAGGTCACGCCCACCGTGGTGGTGCTCGCCGAGCCGATGCTGACGCCGCCGGCCAGCCAGCGCGAGCGAGGCATTGCTACTGTTTCCGCGGCCGACATCCGCTGGCTGCGCTGCGACCTGAAAACCACCTCGCTCTTGGCCAACTGCCTGCTGCGCCAGATGGCCGTCGCTGCCGGCTGCGTCGAGACCGTGCTGTTCCGCGACGGTTTTCTCACCGAAGGCTCGGCCTCCTCGATTTTCGTGGTCAGGGACGGCGTCCTGCTGGCGCCGATCAAGAATCACCTGATGCTGCCCGGCATCACCTACGACGTGGTGCTCGAACTCGCCGTACAGCATGGCCTGCCGCATGAAGTGCGCGACATCACCGAAGCCGAGACGCGCGCCGCCGACGAGCTGTGGATGTGCTCCTCGACCAAGGAAGTGCTGCCCATCGTCACGCTCGACGGCCGCACCGTCGGCTCAAAAGTCGGCGCTGGCGGTACGCCGGGCCCGGTGTTCGCGCAGATGTACGGCTGGTATCAGGACTTCAAAGCCACGGTGATGCGCGCGGTGTCATGAGCAAGGACACGCTGCTTGAGTTTCCCTGCGACTTCCCGCTCAAGATCATGGGTGCGAGCGACGCGGGTTTCGCGCAGGCGGTCGCCGCCGTGGTGCTCAGGCATGCGCCGGACTTCGACGTCGCGACCATGGAAATGCGCCCCTCCAGGGCCGGCAACTATCTGTCGCTGACCTGCACTGTGCGCGCCGTGTCGCAAGTCCAGCTCGATGCGCTGTATCTGGAGCTGACCTCGCATCCGATGGTGAAAGTAGTCTTGTGAAAATCAGGGAACTCGGTCGCGTCGATTACGAGAAGACCTTCGCCGCGATGCAGGAATTCACCGCGACGCGCGACGCCGACACGCCCGACGAACTCTGGATCTGCGAGCATCCGCCGGTATTCACCCAGGGCCTGTCGGGCAAGCCGGAACATCTGCTGCACGACATCGGCATTCCGGTGGTGCAGATCGACCGCGGCGGCCAGATCACCTACCACGGCCCCGGCCAGGTGGTGGTCTACTTGCTGCTCGACTTGCGCCGGAGCGAAATCACGGTGCGCGGCCTGGTGAATCGCATCGAGCAGGCGGTGATCGACCTGCTGGCCGGCTACGGGGTTGCCGCGGCACGCCTGGCCGGCGCGCCTGGCGTCTATGTGGGAAACGCCAAGATCGCCGCGCTCGGCCTGCGCATCAAGCACGGTTGCAGCTATCACGGCGTTTCGCTCAACGTCGACATGGACCTAGCACCCTACGACGCGATCAACCCCTGTGGCTACGAGGGCATGGCGGTCACCCAGTTGCGTGCGTATTTGCCACAATGGCGCGGCGCGGACGAAACTGCGATAGTTGGCAAGGCTCTGGCCGGCCAACTGGCCAGGCAACTGGAAAAGACGAAATGACGACCAAGCAAAAAGGCGAAGCCAAAACCGCGCGCATCCCGATCAAGGTGGTGCCGGCAGAAACGGTACTGAAGAAACCCGACTGGATCCGCGTCAAGGCCGGCAGCAGCGCCGGGCGTTTCGGCGAGATCAAGCAGATCCTGCGCGAGCACCACCTGCACACGGTGTGCGAGGAAGCCACCTGTCCCAACATCGGCGAATGCTTCGGCAACGGCACGGCCACCTTCATGATTCTCGGCGACCTGTGCACCCGGCGCTGCCCCTTCTGCGACGTCGGCCACGGCAAGCCCTTGCCGCCGGATGCGGAAGAACCGGAAAAACTCGCGCGCACCATTGCCGCGATGCGGCTCAAGTACGTCGTCATCACCAGCGTCGACCGCGACGACCTGCGCGACGGCGGCGCCCAGCATTTCGCCGACTGCATCCGCAAGGTGCGCGAATATTCGCCGGGAACCAAGATCGAAGTGCTGGTGCCGGACTTTCGCGGTCGTCTCGACATCGCGTTGGATATCCTCGCCGCCACGCCGCCCGACGTGATGAACCACAACATGGAAACCGTGCCGCGGCTGTACAAGCAGGCGCGCCCCGGTGCCGACTACGAAAATTCGCTGCAGCTCCTGAAAGCCTTCAAGGCGCAGGTGCCCGGCGTGCCGACCAAGTCCGGCCTGATGGTGGGCCTCGGCGAGACCGACGAGGAAATCCTCGACACCCTGCGCGACCTGCGCGCTCACGACGTCGAGATGCTGACCATCGGCCAGTACCTGGCGCCGTCAGGCCATCACCTGCCGGTGCTGCGCTACGTGCATCCCGACATCTTTGCCATGTACGCCCGCGAAGCCACGGCGATGGGCTTCGCCCACGCCGCCTCGGCGCCGCTGGTGCGCTCCAGCTACCACGCCGACCAGCAGGCGCATGGCGCCGGAGTTGCCGGCACCTGAGAGTCGGCGCCGGTACTGCGGCCCGCGCTGGGTCTGCTCACAATCATGCGACGGTGGCGCCGGATGATTGTGAGCAGACCCTGAACACCAGCCGGCCGACGATCAGCGCGGCCGCCGCGGTGGCCAGCAGGTGCTTCAGCGTATGGCCGGTGAGCGGTCCCAGCACGGCGGCGATTTCGTGGTCGTTGAGTTCGGCGAACTTGGCGACGACATAGATCGCCAGGGCCGCACCGAAGGCCAGGCGGTCGGCGCCGGGCATGCGGTAAATCCATTGCCAGAGTGGAATCAGCAATATCGGCAGGAGCTGCAGCAGCAGGTAGGGGCGCAGGTCGCCATTGCCCCCGTTACCCGCCAGGTCGGTGAAATACCACCAGGCGACGCTGGCCACGGCGCCAAGCGCCAGCCACGGAACGAGTTTGCCGCTTTCCCGCCGCCGGACATCGCCCCGGACGCCGGCCAGCAAGCCGGCGCAGGCCAGGGCGATCGGCAGGCGGTCCCAGACCAGGCCGGCGTTGTCTGGCGCCAGGTGGTACCAGGACGAGCCGAGGGCGGTCAGCAGCAGCCCGACCAGGAACAGCCGGTAGCCGGCCCAGCCGCAGCGCAGATCGGGATGCGCGCGCAGCGGCGCGAGCCTGATCCAGCCCCAGAGCGCCGCCAGCGCAAAGCCGATGTTCGAGGTCACGTCGCAAAAATGCGGAACGCCGAAACGCAGCGTCTGGTCGGCGAAGTCGTGATATGCGGCGGGCTGATGGATGGGACCGTGGAACAGCGCGGCGGCGGCCAACAGGATGGTAATCAGCAGCGGAAGACGGTGTTGCAGGGATTTCATGGCGTTCTCCTGAGTGATTCAGGCTCAGGATGCGGGCGGCCGGCAAGCGGGTAAACCGAAAATCGCAAAGGTGCAGCGATTGGCACGAAGGGTATTGGCTGCCGATACCGGGTCGCCCATTTTCACTGCTGACGGCAGGCATGGCAAATGCAATAATGGCAGACGACAAAACGGAGGAGACCATAGATGGACAAGCCTTGGCTCAAGCAGTACCCGGCCGGCGTGCCGGCGGACATCGACGCCAACCAGTACCAGACCGTGGCGCAGGTGCTCGAAGAGTCGATGCAGAAGTACGCCGCGCGCACCGCCTTCATCTGCATGGGCAAGTCGATCAGCTACGCCCAGCTCGATACCCTGTCGCGCAATCTCGGCGCCTGGCTGCAGTCGCGTGGCATTGCCCCCGGCGCCCGCGTCGCGCTGATGATGCCCAACATCATGCAGTACCCGGTCTGCGTCGCCGCCGTGCTGCGCGCCGGCTATGTGGTGGTCAACGTCAATCCGCTGTACACCCCGCGCGAACTCGAGCACCAGCTCAAGGACAGCGGCGCCGAAGCCATCATCATCATCGAGAACTTCGCCACGACGCTGGAAAAGGTCATCGCCAACACGCCGGTCAAGCACGTGGTGGTGGCGGCCATGGGCGACCTGCTCGGCGGGTTCAAGGGAACGCTGGTCAATTTCGTCGTGCGCAAGGTCAAGAAGATGGTGCCGGCATTTTCGCTGCCCGGCGCGCTGCGCTTCAACGATGCCGTGGCCCGGGGCGCCGGCATGACCCTGAAACCGGCGACGCGCACGCGCGAGGACGTCGCCTTCCTGCAATACACCGGCGGCACCACCGGCGTGTCCAAGGGGGCGACGCTGCTCAACCGCAACGTGGTCGCCAACATGCTGCAGGTCGAGGCCTGGATGCAGCCGGCGATCAACACCCATACCGACGAGCAGAACAACTTCGTCTGCGCCCTGCCGCTGTACCACATCTTCGCGCTGACGGTCTGCAACATGATCGGCATGCGCACCGGCTCCTGCAACCTGCTGATCCCCAATCCGCGCGACATCCCCGGCTTCGTCAAGGAACTGTCGAGCTTCAGGTTCAACGTCTTCCCCTGCCTCAACACCCTGTTCAACGCGCTGGCGCACAACCCGGAATTCGCCAAACTGGATTTCTCCAGCCTCAAGATCAGCCTCGGCGGCGGCATGGCGACGCAGCGCGCGGTGGCCGAGAAATGGATGGCGCTGACCGGCAGTGCGATCGTCGAAGGTTACGGCCTCTCGGAAACCTCGCCGGTCGCCACCTGCAACGTCGCCAACCTCAAGGGTTTCACCGGCACCATCGGCCTGCCCGTATCGTCCACCGAGATCTCCATCCGCGACGACGAGGGCAAGGAAGTACCGCTCGGCGAAAAAGGCGAAATCTGCATTCGCGGTCCGCAGGTGATGGCCGGCTACTGGAACCGGCCGGACGAGACGGCCAAGGTCATGACCGCCGACGGTTTCTTCAAGTCGGGCGACGTCGGCGTCATGGATGCCGACGGCGCGACGCGCATCGTCGACCGCAAGAAGGACATGGTGCTGGTCTCCGGTTTCAACGTCTATCCGAGCGAAGTCGAGGAAGTCGCCATGGATTGCCCCGGCGTGCTCGAGGCCGCCGTGATCGGCGTGCCCGACGAACACTCGGGCGAAGTGGTCAAGCTGTTCATCGTCAAGAAGGATCCGGCGCTGACCGAGGCCGCCGTGCAGGATTTCCTCAAGGAGCAGCTGACCGGCTACAAGCGGCCGAAGTACGTCGAGTTCCGTACCGAGCTGCCGAAGTCGCCGGTGGGCAAGATCCTGCGCCGCGAGCTGCGGCCCAAATAACCGCGACGCTGCCGGCCGCCGCCCGCGAAGGCGGCGGCCATTTCATCGCCACACGGGAGCCCGAATCATGCGCTACGTCCTGACCCTGCTTGCAAGCCTGCTGCTGGCCGCCTCCGCCCACGCCCTGAGCCTGGCCGACATCTCGGGCAAGGATGCCAACGGCGGCCTCAAGGAAGCCCTGACCCAGGGCGCCGGCAAGGCCGTGGACCTGCTGGGCAGACAGGACGGTTTCCTCGGCAATCCGAAAGTGAAAATTCCGCTGCCGGAAAGCGTACAGAAGGTCGAAGGCCTGCTGCGCGGGCTGGGCATGGGCAAGCAGGCCGACGAACTGATCAATGCCATGAACCGCGCCGCCGAGGCCGCCGTACCGCAGGCCAAAACGCTGCTGGTGAATTCGATCAAGCAGATGTCGGTGCAGGATGCCAAGGGCATTCTGTCGGGCGGCGAGGACTCCGCCACCCAGTATTTCCGCCGCACCACTTCCGGCCCGCTGGCGGAGAAGTTCAAGCCGGTGGTGAAGAACGCCATGGCGAAAGTGAAGCTGGCCGAGAAATACGACCAGCTGGCCGGCAAGGCGTCCAAGTTCGGGCTGGTGCGCGAGCAGGATGCGCAACTGGAAAATTACGTCACGCAGAAAACGCTCGATGGTCTCTACCTGATGATCGCCGAGGAAGAAAAGGCGATCCGCAAGGATCCCGCCGGCGCCGCCGGCAAGCTGGCGCAGAAGGTGTTCGGCGCACTCAAATAATCCGCGTCAAGGCGGCAAGAGTCGACGCTGACAGCACGGCGCCGGCGAAAAATTCATCCATGGTCAAACTCAACGCGGCCCAGCAGGAGGCCGTGCATCACCTCGAAAGCCCGCTGCTGGTGCTGGCCGGCGCCGGCTCGGGCAAGACGCGCGTGATCACGCACAAGATCGCCTGGCTGGTCGACGACTACGGCGTCAAGCCGTCGCAGATCGCCGCCATCACCTTCACCAACAAGGCGGCGAAGGAAATGCAGGAGCGCGTCGGCAAGCTGATCGGCGCGCGCGCCGAAGGCCTCATCGTCAGCACCTTCCACGCCCTTGGCGTGCGCATCCTGCGCCAGGAGGCGGCGAAGCTCGGACTCAAGCCGGGCTTCTCGATCCTCGACGCGGCCGATACCACGGCGCTGTTCCAGGAACTCGCCGGCACCACCGACAAGGGCCGGCTGCGCGCCCTGCAATCGCGCATCTCGCTCTGGAAGAATCAGCTGACCGAGCCGGCCGCGGCGCAGCAGGCCGCGGCGGACGAGGTCGAGGCCGCCGCGGCGCAGCTCTATGCCAATTACGAGCGCACCCTGCGCGCCTACCAGGCCGTGGATTTCGACGACCTGATCCGCCTCCCGGTGACGCTGTTCACCGAGCACGACGAGGTCGCGCAGCGCTGGCGCAGCCGGCTCTGGCATGTGCTGGTCGACGAATACCAGGACACCAATCGCGCCCAGTACCGCTTGCTGCAACTGTTGACCCGGGGCCGCGATTCCTTTACTGCCGTGGGTGACGACGACCAGTCGATCTACGCCTGGCGCGGCGCCGACAGCGAGAACCTGCGCCTGCTGAAGGAGGACTACCCGAGCCTCAAGGTAGTCAAGCTGGAGCAGAACTACCGCTCCACCGCGCGCATCCTGACCGCCGCCAACACCCTGATCGCCAACAACCCCAAGCTGTTCGAAAAGCAGCTCTGGTCCGAGCACGGCCAGGGCGAGGCGATCCACATCCAGACCTGCCGCGACGGCGAGCACGAGGCGGAATGGGTCACGTCGCGCCTGTCGGCGCATCGTTTCGAGCGGCGCACGAAATTTTCCGACTATGCCATCCTCTACCGCGGCAACCACCAGGCGCGCGCCATCGAGCAGCAGTTGCGCGCGCAGCGCATCCCCTATGTCATCTCGGGCGGCCAGTCCTTTTTCGAGCGCGCCGAGATCAAGGACATCACCTGCTACCTGCGCCTGCTGGCCAACCAGGACGACGACCCGGCCTTCATCCGCGCCGTGACCACGCCCAAACGCGGCATCGGCGGCACCACGCTGGAAGGGCTCGGCCGCGTCGCCGGGCGCAGCCACCGGAGCCTGTTTGCCAGCATCCAGGCGCCGGGGCTGGATGCCGAGCTCAACACCAAACAGCGCACCGCGCTGCGCGAATTCGGCGACTTCATCAGACGCATGGAAGCGCGCGCGGCGAAAGAGCCGGCGGCGCAAGTGCTGAACGACCTGCTCAAGGCCATCGGCTACGAGAGCTGGCTATTCGAAGCACTCGAAGTGCGCGAGGCCGAAACCAAATGGACCAACGTCTGCGATTTCGTCGAGTGGCTGGGCCGCAAGGGCGAAGAGGAAGGCAAGAACCTGCTCGAACTGGCGCAGTCGGTCGCGCTGCTGTCGATGCTGGACAAGGACCAGGGCGAGCAGGATTCGGTGCAACTCGCCACCCTGCACGCGGCCAAGGGCCTGGAATTTCGCTACGTGTTCCTGGTCGGCGTCGAAGAAGGCCTGCTGCCGCACCGCGATTCGCTCGACCCGGCCAGGCTCGAAGAGGAACGCCGGCTGATGTACGTCGGCATCACGCGCGCCCAGGCCAGCCTGACCGTGAGCTGGTGCGAAAAGCGCAAGCAGGGCCGCGAATGGATGCCGCGCGAGCCTTCGCGCTTCATCGCCGAAATGGGCGAAGCGGCGCAAAAGGCCTCGGTGCAGGGCAACACGGTGCCGCAACCCGAGACCGCCCGCGCCAGGGCCGGCGCCTTGCGCGCCATGCTGGCCGGCAAGCGCTAGCAGTACGTTGCCATTCCAGAGAGGCCGGTCCCGGCCGCGCATGGATGACGCGCAACCGATGCGTGGTGACCGCTACGCAAATGGCTTGTCGAGCGCGTCAAGAACGGGCTGGCAGACATAGAAACGCCCCCACTGTCGCCCGGTCATCTCGCGGAGAATTTTGCCGTCCTCCAGCGCAGTTATCGCCGCCTTGGCCGTGGGGTGTGTCTTTCCCAGGATCTTTGCGGCTCGCCCTATGGTCATGTAGGGATTGATGAACAGATTGTCGATTAGAACGAGTGCGTTGGGTTTGGCTTGCAGTTGAGCGCGGTACTGTTCTCTCAAGCGGTGCAGTTCCCTGGCTTGCTCGCCGGCCGCCGTGGCGGTCTTGGCTACACCCTGAAGGAAGAAACGAATCCAGGGTATCCACTCGCCATGGGTACGCGCCCGCTGCAGCAGGTCGTAGTAGTCGTTCTTGTGGGCATCGATAAAAGCCGACAGATAGAGCAGGGGCTGTGAAAGCCGCTTGCGTTCGAGCAGGAAGAAAGTCACCAGGAGCCGGCCGACGCGCCCGTTGCCATCGAGAAAGGGATGGATCGTTTCGAACTGAACATGCATCATGGCGCACTGGATCAAGTCCGGGATGACATCGCGGACATGAAGAAATTTCTCCCATTCATCCAGGCATTCGTGCATTTCCACTACGGGCGGCGGTACGAAAGCGGCGGTCATGGGGGTGCTGCCCGCGGGTCCGATCCAGTTCTGCGAACGCCTGAATTCGCCGGGCGTAGCCTTGTCCCCGCGCACACCCGTCATGAGCTTGGCGTGAATTTCCCGGATCAACCGCAGCGACAGGGGTAAGTCGGGGAGCAGCGCGACGCCATGCTCCAGCGCGTAGGTGTAGTTCCTGATTTCCTGAATGTCGGCATTGACGGAACGCCTGGAACTGTCGTCTTCGATTTCGTCGATCAGCAGATCGGAAAGGCTGGCCTTGGTGCCTTCGATGCGCGATGACAGCACCGCCTCACGGCGGATGTATGGGGAAATCAGCAGATGCGGGTTTGGCAACTGGCCGCCAAGGCCGGAAAGCTCCGACAATGCCGCATCGGCTTTTGATAAAGCCAGTGCCAGCGACATGTCAATACTGATAGGAGGCGGTAGAGGATTCGGCACGAAAGCCAGATACCCCTGTGGGGCATTCAGCAGGCGGCCACTCTTTTCCGGCGAAAAATCATTCGGATTCATTGGGTTATGGAAGCGAGTCAAGAGAGCTTGCAAACGATTCTAGGCTTTGAAAGAAATAAGTCAATTTCTTTCAAATACATTTGAAGTTCGAAAGTTTGCTTTCACAGCAAGCCGGCCAATCCCAAAGGGGATACCGTTCGCACCGCCGGCACGGACATAAAACAAAAGGGGACCACGCGGTCCCCTTTCCGGCTCCGTCTTGCGACGACTTACTTCGCCGCGGGTTCCTTGAAGCTGGCACCGGACTTGTTCGCCATATAGACGATGGTGCGTGCCAGCTCGACATCGTTGGCGTCCGAACCGCCCTTGGGCGGCATTGCGTTCTTGCCGGCAATCGCCGACTTCACCAGGCCGTCGAGGCCCAGCGCGATGCGCGGCGCCCAGGCGGCCTTGTCGCCCAGCTTGGGCGCGTTGGCCACGCCGGCGTCATGGCAGGCGCCGCAGATGGCCTTGTAGATCTGTTCGCCGCTGCGGGCGCCGGCGGCAGCGCCGGTGCTGGCGTCCGCCAGTTCGACGCGGGCCACGGGAGCGATGCGCTTGTTGGCGGCTTCCTCGTCGCCGGCGGGGCGGGCACCCATGGCGAACACGGACGCGGTGAGAGCGAGCGCGCCGACGGCAGCCAGCGCACGAATAGTCGAATGGAACATGAGCAGCCTTCCCGGAAATGTCGAACAGAGCGGGCGATTATAGCGGATACACCCGCCCCGCAATGGACGCCGCCCCGCGAACGGGTTATGCTTCGCCCCCTCGCGCGCTCGTAGCTCAATGGATAGAGTACTGGCCTCCGAAGCCAGGGGTTGTGGGTTCGATCCCCGCCGAGCGCGCCACATGCTGTTCAGCAAGCTCCTTACGTGACGACCGATCTGTTTCTGTTGCAATGGAATTTCTCGCAGATCAAGCTCGCCGTCAAAAGATCGGCCGTTCAGGACTTTTGAATACTTGCCGCTTGTGCCAGTCGAGATACTCGGGCTGAGGCAGGTACTCCCGACTCTGCGGCAAGATCAGGCTCGCGCCGTGATACGCGAGGATTCTTCCAGCTGACTCGTCGTTGCCATTGAGGTGTTGGCTGAAGATCATCTGGTAGCCAGCGGGCAGAATCGTGAAGGCGCCGAGATCGAAGACCTTGTGGTGCAGCGAGCACAAGGCAATGCCATTGGGTACGACATCCGGACCTTTGGCCTGGAACCACTTGATGTGCGCTGCTTCGAGGCCGATGGTCTGGTGGCCGAGGCGTAGATCGTGGCCGCAAACGCCGCAGCGGTATTGGTAGGCGAGCAAGACCTTTTCGCGAAACGCCGGGTCGCGACGACGCGTTTGTTCCTGGGTCGAGGCGACAATGGACAGATCTGCGGGCAGGCCAACGGCGGCCAGCACGTCGGAACGAATCGACGCGGGAAAATGCGCGTCGACGATCCGCTGGGCGACCATGACCACCAGTTGCGGATCGCGATGCAAGGCTTCGCGCAGGGCGGGAGGAAAGCCGCCACGGACGTGGTTGTCGCGCAATTCGCCGAGGGTTGGCGTGGCAGACGGAGGGCGCGCAAGGATGGTCGCGGGGCCCTCCAGTTGCCATAGGCCATCTGTCTGCAAATGCCAGAACGGATGGTGACGGGAATTGCCCGATCCGTCCGGCCCAAACTCTTCAAGCAGGGTCTTCAACTGCGGTTCGACGTCATTCCAGTCAATCGTCGCCGTCCCGCCAGTGCCGACTCTTGCGAGCGCGTAGAGGACCAGCAGCGGCTTGTGTACCGCCCGCTGGTCGCCGCGCTGCCACACGCGCATGCGGTCAAATGCCTGGATGATTTCTTCGCGGGTCATGGCCAGTACCTTGCCTTTTCGGGTACAACCCAGCGCACGCCTCCGCGTGGGTCGGACCGGTCACCGGCGTAACGGGGGATCAGATGGATGTGCAGATGCGCCACCGTCTGTCCGGCTGCCGGCCCATCGTTGATTCCGATGTTGTAGCCATCCGGTTGGAATTCCAGGTCAATGCGGCGCTTCGCTTCCTCAAGCAGGGCGAGGAGCGCGGCGCGTTCCTCGGTAGTTATTTCGAAAAACGATCCGGCATGGCGTCTCGGAATGATCAATGTATGCCCTGGCGAGATCGGGTAGGCGTCGCGAATCACCACGCCCTGCGGGTTGGCGAGGACGATACGCGAATGAGGAAGTTCGCAAAAGACGCAGGGCATTGTCGAAATCATACATGCGGCATGCAATATTTTCCTGCTAGCGGCGCACCGCCTGAAATCTGGTCAGCGTGCGCGTCCTTGCCGCGGCGTGATCGACCACCGGCAGCGGATAGTCGTGGCCGATGCGGACGCCACAGGCGGTTTGCTCGGCGGCGCTCATTTTCCAGGGCGCGTGGATGAATTTCTGCGGCACGCGCGCCAGCTCCGGCACGTAGCGGCGGATGAAGCGGCCTTCCGCATCGAACTTCTCCGATTGGGTGACCGGGTTAAAGATGCGGAACCAGGGTTGCGCATCGCAGCCGGTGGAGGCCGCCCACTGCCAGCCGCCGTTGTTGGCGGCGAGGTCGAAATCGAGCAGCTTTTCGGCGAACCAGGCCTCGCCCCGGCGCCAGTCGAGGCCGAGATCCTTGCTCAGGAAGGATGCGGTCACCATGCGCAGGCGGTTGTGCATCCAGCCGCTGGTGCTCAGCTGGCGCATCGCGGCATCGACCAGCGGATAGCCGGTGCGGCCGGCGCACCAGGCCGCGAACAGCTCGGGCGCGTCATCCCAGCGCAGGGCATCGCAGGCCAGCTTGAAACAGTGCGTGACGACGTGCGGATGGTGCCAGAGGATGGCGTGGTAGAAGTCGCGCCAGATCAGTTCGGAAAGCCAGGTGGCGGCGCCGCGGCCGGATTGGGCCTGGGCATAGGCGGCAAGCTGGCGGATCGAAATGGTGCCGAAGCGCAGATGCGCCGAAAGGTAGGAGCAGCCCTTGACGGCGGGGAAGTCGCGCTTTGCCGCATAGTCGTCGATGCGTTCGGCGAAGTCGCGGAACAGGGCTTGCGCGCCGCTCATGCCGGTGGGCAGCTTCAGTTCGGCGAGATCGGTCGGCTCGAAACCGAGCTGTTGCAGGGTCGGCAAGCGGTCGGCGCTGCGCGGCGGCACCAGATGCGCGGCGTGTTCCTCGACCGGCCAGGGCTGCAGATCGGCAGGATCGAGGCGTTTCAGCCACGCATTCTTGTAGGGCGTGAATACCGAGAAGGGCGTGCCGCTTTGCGTCATGACCTCGGCGCGGTCGAAAATCACCTGGTCTTTGAAATCATAATAGTCGGCATTGGCGAGACGGCGTTCGACTTCCGCGTCGCGCGCGATGGCTGTCGGGTCGTAATCCCGGTTGGCATAAACGGTGCCGACGCCGAGCTCTGCCGCCAGGCGGGGAATTTCGATGAGCGGATCGCCGTGGCGCACGATCAGCGCGCCGCCCATGGCGCGCAGGGCCGCATCGACTTCCTCGACCGCGCGCAGGATGAACTCGACGCGGCGGTCGCGGCGCGGCAGCGGGGCGAGTATGCTCGTGTCGAAGACGAAGGCGCAGTAAACCTGCCGCTGCGTTTTCAGCGCGTGGTGCAGGGCGGCATGGTCATGGGTGCGCAGATCACGGCGAAACCAGACGAGGGCGGCGGACATGGGATGATCGAACGGGGATACTCGGGAACGGACTGACAGATTACAATGTCGCATATTCATGGAAACCGTCAGTCTCGCCAACCACTTTCTGATCGCCATGCCCGCCATGGCCGATCCGAATTTTTCCCGCACCCTGACCTATATCTGCGAGCACAACGCGGACGGCGCGATCGGCATCATCGTCAATCGGCCGATGGACATGAATCTGGCCGGGCTGTTCGACCGAGTCAGCATTCCACTGGAAGACGAGCAGACCGAGGCGCGCTTTGCCGGCCTGCCGGTGTATTTCGGCGGCCCGGTGCAGACCGACCGCGGCTTCGTGCTGCACCGCCCGGGCGGGCAATGGCAGTCTTCGCTGAATATCAGCGACAACATCGCGCTGACCAGTTCGCGCGACATCCTGCAGGCCATGGGCAGCACCGGCGAGCCGTCCGAAGTCCTGGTCAGTCTCGGCTATGCCGGCTGGACCGCCGGACAGCTGGAATGGGAGCTGTCGCAAAATGCCTGGCTGACGGTCGAGGCCGACCTCGGCATCATTTTCTACGTGCCTCCGGAAGAACGCCTGCCGGCCGCGATGCAGCTGCTCGGCGTGGATTTCGCCAACCTTTCCGAAATTGCGGGCCATGCCTGAGGCGGCGGGTTCCGTGCTCGCCTTCGATTTCGGCACCAAACGCATCGGCGTCGCCATCGGTACGCAATTGGGCGAGGGCCAATCCGGCCCGGCGCGGGCGCTGACCACCATCGCTGCCGAAGCCAACGATGCCCGCTTCGACGCCATCGCCAAACTGATCGCCGAGTGGCAGCCGGTGCGCCTGCTGGTGGGGCGGCCGCTCGGCGAGGATGGCACGCCGCACGAGATGACCGCGCGCTGCGAGCGCTTCGCCAACCAGCTGCGCGGCCGTTTCCGCCTGCCGGTGGACGCCGTCGATGAGCGCTTCAGCTCCGCCGAGGCCGATGCCAGGCTGCGCGAACGCGGGCTTCCTTGGCAGCAGCGCAAGACGCGGGTCGATGCCGAAGCCGCGCTCGTGATTCTTCAAACCTGGTCAGAGACTCATGCCCGCAACCACGCAACTACCTGACGCCGAAGCCCTGTGCGCGGCCCTTGCCGAGGCCATGCGGCCTCACGTCGATCCGGCGGCCACGGCGCTGGTCGGCATCCACACCGGCGGCGTCTGGGTCGCCGAGCGCCTGCATGCCGCGCTGGGCCTCAGGATTCCGCCCGGCTCGATCGATGTCTCCTTCTATCGCGACGACTATCACCAGCGCGGCCTGCATGCCAATGCCAAGACCTCGCAGATTCTCTTCGCTGTCGACGCGGCGCACATCGTGATCGTCGATGACGTGCTGCACACCGGTCGCACCATCCGCGCGGCGATGAACGAGCTGTTCGATTACGGCCGGCCGGGGCGCATCGACCTGGCCGTGCTGACCGATCGCGGCGGCCGCGAACTGCCCATCGCGCCGACTTTCTGCCCGCATGCGCTGAGCCTTGCCGCAAGCCAGGTGCTGGCGCTGGAACGGGCGGACGACGGCGGGCTCTCCTTCCGGTTGATCGACAAATGAGCGCATTCGGCAAGCAATCCAATCCGCAGCTCAACGGCCACGGCGAGCTCAATCACCTGCTGACCATCGAGGGCCTGCCGCGCGAGGTGTTGCTGCGCATCCTCGACACCGCGGCGCCCTTCACCGAAGTCGCCGAGCGCGAGGTCAAGAAGCTGCCGCTGTTGCGCGGCAAGAGCGTGTTCAACCTGTTCTTCGAGAATTCGACGCGCACCCGCACCACCTTCGAGATCGCCGCCAAACGGCTTTCGGCCGACGTCATCAACCTCAACATCAGTACCTCTTCGGCCAACAAGGGCGAGACCCTGCTCGACACCGCCGACAATCTTGCCGCGATGCAGGCCGACATGTTCGTCGTGCGCCATGCCTCGAGCGGCGCACCCTACCTGATCGCGCAGCACCTGCGCGCCACCGGGCGCGACCACATCCACGTCGTGAATGCCGGCGACGGCCGCCATGCGCATCCGACGCAGGGCCTGCTCGACATGTACACCATCCGCCACTACAAGCGGGATTTCACGCGGCTTACCGTGGCCATCGTCGGCGACGTGCTGCATTCGCGCGTGGCGCGCAGCCAGATCCATGCCCTGACTACGCTGGGCGTGCCGGAAGTGCGCGTGATCGCGCCCAAGACCCTGCTGCCGACCGGCATCGAACAACTTGGCGTGCGGGTCTTCAACGACATGCGCGAGGGCCTGCGCGGCGTCGATGTGGTAATGATGCTGCGCCTGCAGAACGAGCGCATGCAGGGCGCGCTGCTGCCTTCGACCCAGGAATATTTCAAGTCCTGGGGCCTGACGCCGGACAAGCTGGCGCTGGCCAAGCCCGACGCCATCGTCATGCATCCGGGGCCGATGAACCGCGGCGTGGAGATCGATTCCGCCGTGGCCGATGGCGGCCAGGCGGTGATCCTGCCGCAGGTCACGTTCGGCATCGCGGTGCGCATGGCGGTGATGGCCATGCTGGCGGGGAACTGATCCGATGAAAATCCACATCAAGAACGGCAGGCTGATCGACCCGGCGAGCAGGACCGACAGGCCGCTCGACCTGTTCATCGCCGCGGGGCGCATAGTCGGCGTTGGCAACACGCCGAATGGCTTCGAAGCCAACAGCGTGCTCGATGCCACGGGCTGCATCGTCTGCCCCGGGCTGGTCGATCTTGCGGCGCGGCTGCGCGAACCCGGTTTCGAGTATCGCGCCACGCTCGAATCGGAGATGGCGGCGGCGGCGGCCGGCGGCGTGACGCGGCTGGCCTGCCCGCCGGACACCGATCCGGTGCTGGACGAGCCGGGACTGGTGGAAATGCTGACGCATCGCGCGCGCCTGCCCGATTTTGCCCACGTGCATCCGGTCGGCGCCCTCACCACGCAACTCGAAGGCAAGGCGCTGACTGAAATGGCCGAGCTGGCGGAGGCGGGCTGTGTCGCCTTCGGCCAGGCCAACCGCGCCATCGTCGATACCCAGGTGCTGTTGCGCGCCATGATGTACGCGGCGACCTTCGATTTCCCGGTCTGGCTGCAGGCGCAGGACCCCTTCCTGGCGCGCAAGGGCGTCGCCCATGACGGCAAGGTGGCGGCGCGGCTGGGTCTGGCCGGCATCCCGGTGGCGGCGGAAACCATCGCGCTGGCCACCATCCTGCACCTTGCGCGCGAGACCGGCGCCCGCGTCCATGTCACGCGGATTTCCTCGGCCGCCGGGGTCGACATGATCGTCGCCGCCCGCGCCGCCGGCATCGCCGTGACCTGCGACGTCGGCATCCATCACCTGCACCTGAGCGAGATGGATCTCGGTTATTTCGATGCCCATGCCCGGCTCGACCCGCCGCTGCGCTCGATGCGCGATCGCGATGCGCTGCGCGCGGGGCTGGCCTCCGGCGCGATCAATGCGCTGTGTTCGGACCATACCCCGGTCGATGACGATGGCAAGCAGATGCCCTTCGACGAAGCCGAAGTCGGCGCCACCGGGCTGGAGCTGCTGCTGCCGCTGACGCTGAAGTGGGCGCAGGAAGCCAGATTGCCGCTGGTCACGGCGCTGGCGCGCGTCACCTCCGATCCGGCGCGCATCCTCGGCGTCAAGGCCGGCGGCCTGGCGCAGGGCGCGGCGGCCGATATCTGCGTGTTCGATCCGGCGGCGAAGTTCCAAGTCAGTCGGGAAAACCTCAAGAGCCAGGGCAAGAACACGCCCTTCCTCGGTTGCGAGTTTGCGGGCCGGGTGCGCTACACCCTGATCGACGGCCACCTGGCCTTCGACGGCAGCCTGAGCTAGCCCAGTCGGGCTCTTGCTGCGGCCTCCGCCAAACCGATGACATGCACCCGCTTGGCGCGGGACGTGTCGCCGCTCAGCAGGCTGACCGCCGACTTGGCAACCCCCAGTCGTTCGGCGAGAAAGGCCAGCAGGCAGGCGTTGGCCTTGCCGTCCACGGGCGGCGCGGCGAGGCGGATTTTCAGCGCTGCGCCATGCAGGCCGACCACTTCGGTTTTCTTCGCGCCGGGCTGGATGTGCAGCCGCAGCGTGACGCCGTCGCCGCTGGCGACCAGCCAACTCATGAAACCAGCATCAGCGGCAGGATGCTCTGGCGCAGACCGGCGAGGACGAACAGGGCGATCTGCAGCACCAGCAGCAGGGCCAGCGGCGATAGATCGACGCCGCCTACCGGTGGAATGACGCGGCGAAACGGGCGCAGCCAGGGCCGCGTCACGGTATTGAAGACCTCGGCCAGGGGCGCATGGGGATTGACCCAGGAAAATATCGCCGAGATCAGCACCGCGCCCATCACCAGATAAAGCCCGATCTTCGCCACCTCGAGCAGCGCCAGCAGGGCCACCACCAGAGTCGGCGCCGGCGACACGGCGACCAGTACGCCGCTGAAGCCGAGCGCGATGCCCTGGTAGGCCACCTGCCACAGCCAGGCCAGGAACAGGCTGGCCATGTCGAGGCCGAACAGTCCGGGAATGAGACGGCGCACCGGACGCACCATCCAGTCGGTGACGGCGACGATGAACTGCCCCAGCGGGTTGCGGAAGGGCGTGCGCGCCCATTGCATGGTGAAGCGCACCAGCAGCGCCAGCGTGAAGAAGCCGCAGACGGTATCGAGGATGAAGAGGACTATCTGGGTCAGCATTGGAGCGCTTAATCTTTGCCGAGCAATTCGCCCAGCTCGCGGCCACGCGCATCGGCCGCCATGATGCCGCGCCCGATGCCGGCGGCGACGCCGGCGGTATCGAAGGCGAGCAGGGCGGCCTCGGTGGTGCCGCCTTTCGAGGTGACGCGCTGGCGCAGGGTCGACAGCGATTCGCTGCTCTGGGCCGCCAGTTGCGCGGCGCCGACGACGGTGTCGATGCTGATGCGGCGCGCCGTGTCGGCATCGAAGCCGAGGTCGACGGCGGCCTTTTCCATGGCTTCGAGAAAATAGAAGACATAGCCGGGGCCGCTGCCGGAGACGGCGGTGACGGCGTCCATCTGCGCCTCGTCATGCACCCAGAAGGTGTGGCCGACGGCCTGCATCAGGCTGTCGGCGTTGTCGCGGCCGTCCTGGTTGACGCCGGGATCGGCGCACAGGCCGGTAACGCCGGCGCCGATCAGCGCCGGGGTGTTGGGCATGGTGCGCACCACGTGGCGGTAGCCGCCGAGCCAGCGCGAGAGGTCGGCCAGGCGCATGCCGGCGGCGATGCTGACTAACAGCTGCGCCGTCAGCTTGCCGACCAGCGGGGCAAGCGCTTCGCGCATCTGCTGTGGCTTTACCGCCAGCACGATGACGTGGCAGTTCAGCGCCGCCGGGTCGACGTTCGCCGTGCAGCGCACGCCGAAGCGTTCGGTGAGCGCGTCGCGGGTCTCGGCGAAGGGTTCCACGACCTGTATCGACGCCGCCGCAAAACCCTGCCGGTACAGACCGCTGATGAGGGCGACCGCCATGTTGCCGCCGCCGATGAAGGTGATTTTCATTTTGTGTATTCCCTCCTGCCGAAAATTGCCGTGCCGATGCGCACCATGGTCGCACCCTCCATTATCGCCGCCTCGAGATCGTCGGTCATGCCCATCGACAGGGTGTCGAGCCGGCAATCCCGTTCGGCGTTGATCCGCTCCAGCGTCTGCCGCAGCGCGGCGAACTGCCGCCGCTGGCGCGCCGTGTCCGCCGTCGGCTCGGGGATCGCCATCAATCCGCGCAGGCGCAGCCCCGGCAGCCTGGCAACGGCGGCGGCCAGCTCGATTGCCTGTTCCGGGACGCAGCCGCTTTTGGAGGCCTCGCCCGAGACATTCACCTGGACGCAGATCTGCAGCGGCGGCAGATTTAGCGGCCGTTGCGCGGCGAGCCGTTCGGCGATCTTGAGGCGATCCACGGTATGCACCCAGGCAAAATTCTCCGCCACCGGCCGCGTCTTGTTGCTCTGCAGGGGCCCGATGAAATGCCATTCAAGTCCGAGGCCGCCGAGCTCCGTGACCTTGCCGACTGCTTCCTGCACGTAATTTTCGCCGAAGGCGCGCTGCCCCGCGGCGACCGCGGCGCGCACGCTTTCCGCCGGCCAGGTCTTGGATACGGCAAGCAATTCCACGCTGCCGGGCGCCCGCCCAGCGGCAACGCAGGCGGCGGCAATGCGCGCACGCACGGCTTGCAAGTTGGCAGCGATTGATGTCATATAGCGTCTGCAAAGTATATCGCACCCCCTCTACAGGAAAGCGCTCATGGATATCACCGAACTGCTCACATTCGTCGTCAAGAACAAGGCCTCCGACTTGCACCTTTCCGCCGGTCTGCCGCCGATGATCCGGGTCCATGGCGACGTGCGCAAGATCAACTTGCCGCCCATGGAGCACAAGGATGTGCATGCGATGATTTATGACATCATGAATGACGGCCAGCGCAAGGCCTATGAAGAAAACCTGGAGTGCGACTTTTCCTTTGCTATCCCGAACCTGGCGCGCTTCCGCGTCAATGCCTTCGTCCAGAACCGCGGCGCGGCAGCGGTGATGCGGACCATTCCGTCGAAGATCCTGTCGCTGGAAGAACTCAAGTGCCCGAAGATTTTCGAGGAGCTGGCCGATCAGCCGCGCGGCCTGGTGCTGGTGACGGGGCCGACCGGCTCCGGCAAGTCGACCACGCTGGCGGCGATGGTGAACCACAAGAACGAGAGCGAGTACGGTCACATCCTGACGGTCGAGGATCCGATCGAGTTCGTACATGAAACCAAGAAGTGCCTGATCAACCAGCGTGAAGTCGGCCCGCATACGCTGTCCTTCAACAATGCCCTGCGCTCGGCGCTGCGCGAAGACCCGGACGTGATCCTGGTCGGCGAAATGCGCGACCTGGAAACCATCCGCCTCGCGATGTCCGGCGCCGAGACCGGCCACCTGGTGTTCGGCACGCTGCATACCTCGTCGGCGGCGAAGACCATCGACCGCATCATCGACGTGTTCCCCGCGGCGGAAAAGGAAATGATCCGCGCCATGCTGTCGGAATCGCTGAAGGCAGTGATCTCGCAGACCCTGTGCAAGACTATGGACGGCGCCGGCCGCGTCGCCGCGCACGAGATCATGGTCGGCACACCGGCCATCCGCAACCTGATCCGCGAGGCCAAGGTGGCGCAGATGTATTCGGCGATCCAGACCGGTCAGGCTTTCGGCATGCAGACACTGGATCAGAATCTGATGGACCTGGTCAAGCGCAAAGTCATTTCCCCTGCCGAGGCACGCAGCAAAGCCGCGAACAAGGATAATTTCCCGGGCTGATGCCCGGGAAATTATCCTGACGGAAAAGTTACACCCGCCCCTCCCTGCCTCCCCTCGCGGGGAGGTGACTAAGTTAGATCGCCGCTTTGCGGCTCAAATTGATTGACGAGGTTCACCATGGAACGCGACGAAGGCCTTAAATTCATGTACCAGCTTCTGACGATGATGATGCAGAAGAAGGGCTCGGACCTGTTCATTACCGCCGGCTTTCCGCCGGCCATGAAGATCGACGGCAAGATGACGCCGGCGACGACCCAGCCGCTGTCGCCGCAGCACACCCAGGAACTGGCGCGGGCGATCATGAACGACAAGCAGGCGGCCGAGTTCGAGGCGACCAAGGAATGCAACTTCGCAATCTCGCCGGCCAGCATTGGCCGCTTCCGCGTCAATGCCTTCGTCCAGCAGGGGCACGTCGGCATCATCATGCGTACCATCAACGTCAAGATTCCGGAAATGGAGGATCTCAAGCTCCCTGCCGTGCTGAAGGACGTATCGATGACCAAGCGCGGCCTGGTGCTGTTCGTCGGCGGTACGGGCTCCGGCAAATCGACGTCGCTGGCGGCGATGATCGGTTATCGCAACCAGAACAGCTACGGCCACATCATCACCATCGAGGACCCGGTCGAATACGTGCATGACCACCGCAATTGCGTCGTCACCCAGCGTGAGGTCGGCGTCGATACCGACTCGTGGGAAGTGGCGCTGAAGAACACCCTGCGCCAGGCGCCCGACGTGATCCTGATCGGCGAGATCCGCGACCGCGACGTCATGGAGCACGCCATCGCCTTTGCCGAAACCGGTCACTTGGCGATGGGCACGCTGCACGCCAACAACGCCAACCAGGCGATCGACCGCATCATCAACTTCTTTCCCGAGGAACGCCGGCCGCAGCTGCTGATGGACCTTTCGCTCAACCTCAAGGCCATCGTTTCGCAGCGCCTGATTCCGGTCAAGGAAGGCAAGGGTCGCGCGGCGGCGGTCGAGGTGCTGCTGAATTCGCCGCTGATCGCCGACCTGATCTTCAAGGGCGAGGTGCACGGCATCAAGGAGATCATGAAGAAGTCGAAGGAGCTCGGCATGAAAACCTTCGACATGGCGCTGTTCGACCTGTTCGAAGAAGGGCGCATCAGCTACGACGATGCGCTGCGCTTCGCCGACTCGATGAACGAAGTGCGCCTCATGATCAAGCTGCAGAGCAAGGATTCGCAGGCAGTGGACCGCACCGCCGGAATCCAGCATTTAGACATTGTCTGAACTTCGCAATCGCGAAGTTCAGACAAGCAAGAAACGCCCGCCCCTCCCATCCTCCCCTCGCGGGGAGGCTACTATTTGGCTCGCTGCGCTCGTAGTGACTGGGGCGCTCCGAGCCGAAGTGCCTTACGGCGTACGCTCGCGGCGATTGCCGCCGGCGACGATTTCGATGTTGTACAGGCGGCATTCGAGCGCGCCGTTGTAGAGCGGGATCTTGCGCGAGGTCTGCAGCCGGATCAGCTTGGGCAGGCGCGTGTCGGCCGAGAGGAACCAGCAGCTCCAGCCGCTGAAGCGCCGTTTCAGCGCGTCGCCGAGCAGCGGATAAAAGGCCGCCAGTTCTTCCTCGCTGCCGAGCCGTTCGCCGTAGGGCGGGTTGGCCACCAGCACGCCGGCCGCTGCCGGCGCCGGCCGCGTCAGCAAATCCGCCCGTTCCAGCGTCACCAGATCGTCGAGGCCTGCGCCGGCGAGATTCTGCCGCGTGCGGGCCACCGCGTCCGGGTCGATGTCGCTGCCGAACAAGGGCAGGGCCGCGGCTTCGCGCCGACGCTCGGCCGCCGCGCGCTGCAGCTTGCGCCAGAGGCCGGCGTCGAAGGATTTCAGATGCTCGAAGCCGAAATCGCCCGGCTCGCGCGACAGCCCCGGCGCATCGTCGAGGCTGATCTGCGCCGCTTCCAGCAGGAAGGTGCCGCTGCCGCACATCGGGTCAAGCAGCGGCGTTCCCGGTTGCCAGCCCGACAGGCGCAGGATGCCGGCGGCCAGGTTTTCCTTGAGCGGCGCGCCGACCTTGGCCAGCTTGTGGCCGCGCATGTAGAGCGGTTCGCCGGAGGTGTCGAGATAGAGCGTGGCCTGCTGTTCGGTGACGAACAGGTGGATGCGCACCTCGGGCTTGCGCGTGTTGACGCTGGGGCGACGCCCGGTGTCGGCGCGGAAGCGGTCGCAGACGGCGTCCTTGACCTTGAGCGTGATGAACTCGATGCTCTTCAGCGGCGAGCGGATCGCCGTGACATAGACGCGGATCGAGCGGTCGACCGAGAACAGGCGCGACCAGTCGATGTCGTAGGCCAGCCGATAGACCTCGGCCTCGTCGCGATAGCCGCCGCGCGCGACGCGCCACAGTACCCGCGTCGCGATGCGCGATTCGAGGTTGATGCGGTAGCCGGTTTCGAGGTTGCCGTTGCAGCCGGCGCCGCCGGGCACCGTGGCGACATCCTTGCCGCCGGCACTGGCGAGGTCTTCCGCCAGCAGGGCTTCGAGGCCGCGCGGGCAGGTGGCGAAGAAATGGTTCAAATGGGTTTCACCACGGTCAGGATGCAGATTGCCACCAGTACCAGCACCGGCACCTCATTGAAGAAACGAAACCAAACATGGGACTTGGTCGGGCGGCCGCCGGCGAAATCGGCGAGCAGCCGTCCGCACCAGACGTGATAGGCGGCGAGGATGGTCACCAGCGTGACCTTGGCATGCAGCCAGCCCCCCGTGAAGCCGTAGCCGAACCACAGCCAGAGGCCGAAGCCGATGGCGAGCACACCGAGCGGCGTGACGAAGCGATAGAGCTTGCGCGCCATCAGCAGCAGGCGCTCCCGTTCGGCATGGCTGTCGGCCGGCACCATGGCGAGGTTCACGAATATGCGCGGCAGATAGAACAGCCCGGCGAACCAGCTGACGACGAAGACGATGTGAAAGGCTTTGGTCCACAGCATGATGTTTCCCCTACAAGGCGGCCGCGATTCCGGCGGCGACGGTCGGATAGTGCAGGCGCAGGCGCAGTTCCTGTTTCATCCGGGTATTGTCGAGCCTGCGCGATTCGCTCATGAACGACCACTGCAGCGGCGGCACGATGCGGCGGACTTCCTCGCGCGGCAGGCGCGGTGCGCGCGGCAGGGCGAAGGCATCGGCCAGTGCGTCGAACCATTCGCCCATCGCCAGCGTGGAGTCGTCGTTGATGTTGTACGCGCGGTTGGCGCGGCCCCGCGTCAGGGCGGCGATGCAGGCGCGGCCGAGGTCTTCGGCGTGGATGTGGTTGGTGTGGCTGTCTTCGGCGTGCAGCATCAGCGGCAGGCGCTTGTGCAGGCGTTCCAGCGGCAACCGGTCGGCGGCATAGATGCCCGGGGCGCGCAGGATGCTGACGCGGCATCCCGCCCGGCGGCCGAAGCGGCGCAGGCGGCGTTCGGCATCGATGCGCCGTGCCGCCCGCGCCGACTGTGCGGCAGGCGTCCGCGTCTCGCTGACCCGGGCGCCGCCGCAATCGCCATAGACGCCGCTGGTGCTGATGTAGATCAGCTGGCGTGGTAGACTTTTTCCGCGCTGCAGGGCGGCAATCAGGTTCCGTGTGCGCGGGTCGCCGCTGCCTTGCGACGGCGGCGGCGCGCTGTGGATCACGGCATCGCTGATGCCGGCCAGCCGCGTCAGGGTGTCGGGCCGGTCAAGATCGCCTTCGATTTGCGTGATGCCCAGCGCGGCCAGTTGCGGGTCGCGGCTGCGGACCAGGGCCAGGACATGCCAGCGCAATACAAGTCGTGGCAGCGTGCGGCGCATCACGTCGCCGCAGCCGATTATCAGCAATCTTCGCATTGGACAATTATCGCATGGCCTCAGTTGCACCCTCAGTTGCATCATTTCGCGTCACGCTGCAGCCCAGCGGCCACAGCTTCAGCACCGACGGCAGCGAGCCGGTATTGCAGGCGGCGCTCGATGCCGGCCTGACACTGCCCTACGGCTGTCGCAACGGCGCCTGCGGCGCCTGCAAGGGCAAGGTGCTCGACGGCCTGGTGGATCACGGTGCGGCGCAGGACCAGGCCCTGTCCACGGCGGATCGCGCCGCGGGGCTGACGCTGTTCTGTTGCGCCAAGCCGCTGTCCGACCTGGTGCTCGAATGCCGCGAAGTGGGCACTGCCAAGGACATTCCGGTCAAGATCATGCCCTGCCGGGTGCAGCAGATCGAACGCGTGGCGGACGACGTGATCGTGCTGAGCCTCAAGCTGCCAGCCAACGAGCGCCTGCAGTTTCTCGCCGGCCAGTACATCGAGTTCATGCTCAAGGACGGCAAGCGCCGTGCCTTTTCCATTGCCAATGCGCCGCACGACGATGGCTACCTGCAGGTGCATGTGCGCCTGATCGACGGCGGCGAGTTCACCGGCCATGTGTTCTCCGGCATGAAGGAGAAGGACATCCTGCGTTTCCAGGGTCCCTACGGCAGCTTCTTCCTGCGCGAGGAATCGTCCAGGCCGGTGATCCTGGTCGCCGGCGGCACCGGCTTTGCGCCGATCAAGGCGCTGGTCGAACATGCCCTGCACAACCGCATCGCGCGGCCCATGGAACTGTATTGGGGTGCGCGCAACCGTGCCGGGCTCTACCTGCCGGACCTGCCGCAGGGCTGGGCCCAGGCGCATCCGCATCTCCGCTACATGCCGGTGCTGTCGGACGCCGCGCCGCAGGACGCCTGGAGCGGGCGCAGCGGCCTGGTGCACCGTGCGGTGCTGGAAGACCATGCCGACTTGTCGGCGTATCAGGTTTACGCCTGCGGCGCGCCGGCCATGATCGATGCCGCGCGTGCCGAGTTCGTCGCACGCGGCCTGCCGCCGGAGGAGTTCTTCGCCGACGCCTTTATCTTTGCGCCAGCGACCGAGGCGGCGTTGCCCGCTTGAAGCGCTGCGAGCTGCCTGCAGCGCCAATCGGCGTGAGGCGAATCACTACGCGCTCCCCGAGGCGGCGAGCTCAGGCGGCATGTGGCGGTGCACAAATCGGGCCCTCGGCATGCGACTACAATCATTCGAGCTTTGGCGGCTTTACGCTGCCCGAGCGCCCCGATCCGATATGTCCAAGGAGAACCACATGAATAATGCATTCAAGAAAATGGTTTGCCGCTTCGTGGCTGTAGCGCTGGTTATGCTGCCCTTCCAAACCGGACAGGCAAAAATGATCGGCACCGATCAGATGGATCTGGCCACCACCGCGCAAGTTGATCGCAGCCTTGTGCTGAACCACTTGAGCCGTTCGCAGACCGTCAGCGAATTTCAGGCGCTGGGGCTGGATGCACAAGAGGCGCGCGACCGTGTTGCCGCAATGACCGACGAGGAAGTCGGCAGCCTGGCCGGCAAGATCCATGCAGTTCCGGCCGGGGGCGACGGTCTCATTGCCGTGATCCTGGTCGTCTTCTTCATTTGGTACTTCGCATTCCGCCGTTAGCCTCCATGTTGCGGCGCAATGCCGCAACATGGAGTGAGTCCGGCCAGTCGTGAAATTGCATTGCTTGGCCTGGCGAAGGCGCGCCCGCTTTGCCGCGGGCGCGTTGTTTTTGCTGGCCGGATTGGGCGGCTGCGCGGGGCTTGTGCCGCAAACCATGCAGCTGCGCGAGGCCTGGCCGTCAGGTGTGGCGGTCAAGAGCGAAAACAGCGCCGTGCCATTTTTCCCGCAGCGCGAATATCAGTGCGGCCCCGCCGCGCTGGCCACCGCGCTGGTCGATGCGGGCGTGCGGGTCAGCCCGGACGAGCTCGTCAAGCACGTTTTCCTGCCCGGGCGCCAGGGCAGTCTGCAAGCCGACATGCTGGCAGCCGCGCGGCACTTCAGCCAGGTTTCCTACCAGATTCCTCCGCGCATTGATGCCCTGCTGCGTGAAGTCGCGGCGGGTAATCCGGTCATCGTGCTGCAGGACATCGGTTGGGGCGTGTTTGCCACCTGGCATTACGCGGTGGTGGTCGGCTTCGATTATCCGGCGGGCGAGCTGTACCTGCGCTCGGGAGAGACGCAGCGGCTGGCCATGCCATTCACGATTTTCGAACACACCTGGAAGAAGAGCAATTACTGGGCGATGGTGGCGCTGCCGCCTGATCGCCTTGCAGCGAGCGCCGACGAGGCCGGCTACCTGGCG
The DNA here is from genome assembly GCA_028065725.1 of Betaproteobacteria bacterium. Next base: position 105,688 of record JAPTVL010000173.1, on the reverse strand, counting down.
GCGATTGTTGCCATGGAGCGCGTCGGCGAGCCTGATGCCGCCGCGCGTGCCTACTCGGTGTTTCTCCAGCGCTGGCCGGGCAACGCCGGCGCCAGCGTCGGCCTGGCAAACCGGCATTATGCGCTGGGGGCGCTGGCCGAGGCCGAAGCGACGTTGCGCCGCGCGGTCGCGCGCCATCCCGACTCGGTGCCCGTGCTCAACAACCTGGCGCAGGTGCTTTCGGATCTGGGCCGCCACGAGGAGGCGCTGGCATTTATCGAGCGGGCGACCAGCCAGACCGGCAGTTCGCTGGCCGCCGTTGCCGGCGAAACCCGGGCGCTGATTTTGCAGCGCATGGGCAGAAGCAATTAACGCCAGCTTGTCTCTGGCGTGGACACCCCGGCAGCAGACGGATTATTCGCCGAGGTAGGCCGTGCGCACGCGCGAATCGGCGAGCAGCGCGGCGGAACTGTCGGCCAGGGTGATTAGGCCGCTTTCCATGACGTAGCCGCGCGAGCAGACTTCCAGCGCGAGCCGGGCGTTCTGTTCGACCAGCAGGATGGTCATGCCTTCGGCGGCGACGGCGCGGATCACTTCGAAGACTTTCTCCACCATCAGCGGCGCCAGGCCCATCGACGGTTCGTCGAGCAGCAGCAGTTTCGGCCGGCCCATCAACGCGCGGCCGATCGCCAGCATCTGCTGTTCGCCGCCGGACAGCGTGCCGGCCACTTGTCTGGCGCGCTCCTTGAGGCGCGGCAGCAGGCCATACACGCGCTCGAAGTCGCCGGTGATGCCGGCACTGTCGCGGCGATGGTAGGCGCCCATGGCGAGGTTCTCGGCAATCGTCAGGCGGGCGAAGATGCCGCGGCCTTCGGGTACCAGCGCCAGGCCCCTGCCGATCAGTTCGTGGCTCGGCAGCCCATCGACGCACTGTCCGGCGTAGTGGATTTCGCCGCGCGAAGGAATCATGCGCGCCAGGGCCTTCAGCGTCGAGGTCTTGCCGGCGCCGTTGGCACCGATCAGGCAGACGATCTCGTTCTGTTCGACGGCGAAGGAAATCCCTTTTACGGCCGCGATGCCGCCGTAGTGAATCTCCAGATTCAGGGCCTCAAGCAGTGCTTGTGCCAAGATAGGCCTCGATGACTTTCGGGTTGCGGCGCACCGCCTCGGGCACGTCCTCGGCGATCTTTTCGCCGTAGTCGAGCACGGCGACGCGGTCGCACAGGCCCATGACCAGTTTGACGTCGTGCTCGATCAGCAGCACGGTCAGGCCGTCCTTGCGCAGGCCCTCGATCAGGCCGCGCAGCGCCGCGGTTTCGGTCGCGTTCATGCCGGCGGCCGGTTCGTCGAGCGCCAGTAGTTTCGGCTCGGTGGCCAGCGCGCGGGCGATTTCCAGCCGCCGCTGGTCGCCATACGACAGGTGCCGCGCGAGGTCGGCGGCGCGGTCGGCGATGCCGACGTAATGCAGCAGCTCGGCGGCACGGCGGCGGATCGCGGCTTCTTCGGCGCGTTCGGCGCGGGTGCGCAGGATGGCCTGGATCACCCCGGCGCGGGTGCGCACGTGGCGGCCGACCATGACGTTTTCCAGCGCGGTCATGTTGCCGAACAGGCGGATGTTCTGGAAGGTGCGCGCGATGCCGGCGGCGGCCACTTGATGCGGGCTTTCCAGGCTCAGCGGCGCGCCGGCGAACAGCACCTGGCCGTCGTCGCGCGGGTAGAGCCCGGTGAATACGTTGAACAGCGTGGTCTTGCCGGCGCCGTTGGGCCCGATCAGGCCGTAGATTTCGCCGCTGGCGATGGTCAGCGAAACGCCCTTGAGCGCCTGTACGCCGCCGAAGCGCTTGGCGATGCCGCGGGCTTCGAGCAGCATTCCGCTCACGCCCGTCCCTCGCTGAGTTCGCGCCGGTGGCGCGTTTCCGGCCATAGTCCGGCGGGACGATAGCGCATGGTCAGCACCAGTGCGGCGCCGAACACCAGCATGCGCAGTACTTCCGGGTCGACCAGCAGCTTGCCGAACAGCGCGATCTGCGCCGGCTCGACGGTGTAGCGCAGCAGTTCGGGGACGAAGGAGAGCAGCACGGCGCCGGCGATCACGCCCCAGATGTTGCCCATGCCGCCCAGCACCACCATCGACAGCACCATGATGGATTCGTTGAGGACGAAGCTTTCCGGGCTGACGAAGGTCTGCATCGCGGCGAACATGCCGCCGGCGATGCCGCCGAAGGAGGCGCCCATGGCGAAGGCCAGCAGCTTGATGTTGCGCGTGTTGATGCCGCTGGCCTTGGCCGCGATCTCGTCCTCGCGGATGGCGACCCAGGCGCGGCCGATGCGCGAATCCTGCAGGCGGCGGTTGATGACGATGACCGCCAGCAGCACCAGCATCAGCAGGTAGTAGTACTTGATCGGCCCGCTGAAGACCAGCCCGGCCAGCGTGTCGGTATTTGAAAAACTCAGCGGCCCGAGCTGGAAGGAGTCGATGCGGCTGATGCCCTTGGGGCCGTTGGTCAGGTTCACCGGCGCCGAAAGATTGTTCATGAAGATGCGCACGATCTCGCCGAAGCCCAGCGTTACGATGGCCAGGTAGTCGCCGCGCAGGCGCAGGGTTGGCGCCCCGAGTATGACGCCGGCAAGGCAGGCGACGGCGGCGCCAATCGGCAGGATCATCCAGAACGGCAGGTGCAGGCCGAAATGCGGCGAAGCCAGCAGCGCGTAGACGTAGGCGCCGACGGCATAGAAGGCCACGTAGCCGAGGTCGAGCAGGCCGGCGAAGCCGACCACGATGTTCAGCCCGAGCGACAGCAGCACGAACAGCACGGCGAAGTTGGCGATGCGCACCCAGGCCGTGCCGGCCGCGGCCAGTGCGAAGGGCAGTGCGATCAGCGCGACGGCGATCAGGGCCAAGCCGATGCGTTCCTTGGTGGTCTTCATCGCGCGGTCAGGCCCTTTCCGAAACGCGCTCGCCGAGCAGACCGGAAGGACGGAACACCAGCACCAGGATCAGCATCAGGAAGGCGAACACCTCCTGGTAGTTGCTGCCGAACAGCACGAAGTGGGCGCCGTCGGCGCAGCGCTCGCCCATCCAGCCGGTGCCGGCGCCGGCACCGGGCCAGCGGCAGAGGTCGGTCAGGTCGCCGATGTAGCCGGTGCCGAGCGCTTCGACCAGGCCAAGCAGGATGCCGCCGAGCATGGCGCCGGCGATGTTGCCGATGCCACCCAGCACCGCCGCGGAAAAGGCCTTGAGGCCGAGGCTGAAGCCCATCGTGTAATGGGCGATGCCGTAGTAGCTGCCGTACATGACGCCGGCCATGGCGCCCAGTCCGGCGCCGATGACGAAGGTGGCGGCGATCACGCGGTCGGCATTGACGCCCATCAGGCCGGCGACATGGACGTTTTCGGCCGTGGCGCGAATCGCGATGCCGAAACGCGTGCGATAGACGAACCACGAGAGGCTGGCCATCATCGCCAATGACATCAGGATGATGGCGATCTGCACGCTGCTGATCGCCGCGCCGCCGATGGCGAACACCCGGTTGTCGATGATCTGCGGGAAGGCCAGCGGGTTGCGGCCCCAGACCAGCAGCGCCAGGTGCTGCAGGATGATCGACATGCCGATCGCGGTGATCAGCGGCGCCAGGCGCGGCGCGTGGCGCAAGGGGCGGTAGGCCGCGCGCTCCAGCAGATAGCCCATCGCCATGCAGGCCGGAATCGCCGCGATGATGCCGGCCAGCACGATGACCAGCGGCGGCAGGGCGCTGCCGGCGAGCGAAGTGATGACCGAAAACGCCACCATGGCGCCGATCATGACGACTTCGCCGTGGGCGAAGTTGATCAGCTGGATGACGCCGTAGACCATCGTGTAGCCGAGCGCGACCACGGCGTAGACGCTGCCGGTGGTGAGGCCGTTGATGATCTGCTGCAGCAGGATGTCCATGGTCGGGGAGCGCTCATAAAAACGGGGAAGGCGCTGAGCGTCTTCCCCGTTGGTGGCGAGCGGCGGCGGCTTACTTGGCTGGAGCGGGTGCCGGAGCTGGAGCCGGTGCAGCAGGTGCCGTTGCGGCCGGAGCCGCGGCCGGAGCCGAGGCCTGGGCGTACTCGTCGAGGGTCATCGACTTGCCGCCCTTGATGATGGCGAGCGGCGTGATCTTGCCTTCCTTGAGCGTGAAGACGGTCATCTCGGCGTCCTTGCGGTCGCCCTTCTCGTCGAACTGGATGTTGCCGCTGGCGCCGTTATGGTTGCTCGCCGCGAGCGCCGGCAGGTACTTCGCCGGATCCGGCGAGTCGACCTTCTTCATCGCGGCGATCAGCAGGTTGGCGGCGTCGTAGGTGAAGGGCGAGTAGAGAATCGGATCGACCTTGAACTTGGCCTTGTAGGCGTCGAGGAACTTCTTGCCCGCGGCCTGGACCGGGATGCCGGCCTGCGAGCAGAGCAGGCCTTCGGCTGCAGGGCCGGCCAGCTTGGCCATTTCGTCGGTGCAGGCGCCGTCGCCGAAGGCGAACACGGCGGTGATCTTGAGCTCGCGCGCCTGCTTGATCAACGGGCCGGCGGTGGCGTCCATGCCGCCATAGAACACGGCATCGGGCTTCTTGCCCTTGACCTTGGTCAGCACGGCCTTCCAGTCGACCGTCTTGTCGGTGCCCTTCTCGCGCGGCAACACCTTGACGCCGGCGGCCTTGAGAGTCTTCTCGACCTCGTTGGCGAGGCCTTCGCCGTAAGCGGTGGCGTCGTCGATCACGGCCACGGTCTTCGGCTTGTTGTTGGTCGCGAGGTAGTTGGCGACCGCCGGGCCCTGCTGGTCGTCGCGGCCGACGACGCGGAATACGCCCTTGAAGCCCTGCTCGGTCAGTGCCGGGTTGGTCGCCGAGCCGGAAATCATCGGCAGGTTGGCGCCGTTGTAGATGGCCGAAGCGGGAATCGTCGTGCCCGAATTGAGGTGGCCGACGACGCCGGCCACCTTGGCATCGACCAGCTTTTGTGCCACGGTGTTGCCTATCTTCGGGTCGGCCTGGTCGTCTTCCGAGACCAGTTCAAACTTGACCTCGCGACCGCCGAGCTTGACCTTGGCCGCATTGGCTTCGTCGATGGCGAGACGCGCGCCGCTCTCGTTGTCCTTGCCCAGATGTGCGATGTTGCCGGTGAGCGGGGCGACGCTGCCGAGCTTGACCACCAGCGGTGGCGGCGGTGCCTGCACCGGCGGCGGTGGCGGCGGTTCTTCCTTGCCGCAACCCATCATGGCAAGCGCGGCGACGATGGAAAGCGAAAGGGTTTTGCTGGAAAAATTCATGGCGAAGCTCCGTTCGGATCGGGAATGGCGGAATGATGCATCAGGCCCGCGGATTCTTGCCTTCTGTCATGGACTTGTCAATGCTCTCCGGCGGTCGCCGGCAGACGACAAAAAGGCCAGTCCCACGCCGAGTGGGCTGGCCTTTTCCGGTGCCTGCGGCGGAATTACTTGGCGCCGGCGAGAATCCACTTGATCAGTGTCTTCAGGTCCTCGTCCTTGACTGCAGCATTCGGCGGCATCGGGATCTGGCCCCAGTTGCCCTTGCCACCCTTGCGGACCTTGTCGACCAGCGTCGCTTCGTCAGCGGCCTTGTACTTCTTGGCCACGTCCTGGTAGGCCGGGCCGACCAGCTTCTTGTCGACTGCGTGGCAAGCCATGCAGCCGCTCTTGGTGGCGAGGTCCTTGTTGGCGAACGCCGGGGCCGAAGCCATGACGCCGGCAGCAACCAGCGCGGAGATCAATACCGATTTCATATTTGGTTCCTTGTCGTGTGGATGAGAGTGAATGTGCCGGGCAAAAACGCTGCGAATCCTACCGCATCCCGGGTTTTGCTGGAAATGCTTCAGATCAAGAAATCAGACTGCTCAAGTTTCCGATTGGTTCCTGGCAAGTAACGCCGCGGCAGACCCAGGCGTTGACATGATCGCTTTCCGGTTTATCGAGCGTTGCCGGCAGGCCCCGAATTCCATTGGGCAGGCACAGCACCAGCCGCCGCGGGTCGGCGCCCAGGGCCCGGCGCCATTCCCGCATCGCTTCCGCCGGGCCCCTCAAGATGATGATGTCGGGCGGAGTGAGTGCTTCTTCAAGCGCCTGCAGCAGGCTGCCGAAGCCGGCCGGCGAGCGGCGCAGTTGCGGCCAGAACAGCAGTAGGGTTTTTTCGGCGGCAAGCAGGTAGCGGGTTTCGCCCAGCAGGTGGCCGAGGCGCTGCAGGGCGAATGCGGCGACGCCGTTGCCGGCGGGCGTGGCATTGTCGTGGCCGGTCTTGGGGCGGTGGATCAACGCCTCGTGGTCGTGAGCGGTGAAAAAGAACCCACCGTGCCCATGGTCTTCGAATTTCGCCAGCAGGGTTTCGGCGAGTTCGATGGCGAATGCCAGATCTTCGTTGCGGTATTCGGCCTGCATCAGTTCCAGCAGGGCGGCGAGCAGAAAGGCGTGGTCGTCGAGGTAGGCGTCGAGATGGGCGCGGCCGTCCTTGGTCGTCGCCAGCAGGCGTCCGTTCCGCCACATCGTGCCGCGAATGAAATCCATCGCGCGCTGCGCCGAAGCCAGCCATTCGCCGCGCTCGAAGACGCGTGCGGCATGGGCCATGCCTTCGATCACCAGTGCGTTCCAGCTGCTCAGGATCTTGTCGTCGCGACCGGGGCGAACGCGGGTTTCCCTCGCCGCAAAAAGCTTTCTGCGCGCCGATTCAAGCAAGGGCATATCGTCGGCGCTCACTGCTGTCGCGACCTTTGCGTGCCAATGCCGGCCCTCGAAATTCGGCGGCTGGTCGAAGCCCCAGCGCCGTGTCGCCAGCGCCGACTCCTGCGGCGTCAGCAGACGCTCCACCTCGGCACGGTCCCACACGTAATACTTGCCTTCCTCGCCCTCCGAGTCGGCATCGAGCGAGGAGCAATAGCCGCCCTCGGCGGTCTGCATTTCGCGCATCACCCAGCTGGCAGTTTCATCGGCCACGCGGGCGAACAGCGCATCGCCGCTTCGCGCCCAGGCGTCGGCGCAGAGCGCGAGCAGCGGGCCGTTGTCGTAGAGCATTTTTTCGAAATGCGGAATCTCCCAGCGTTCATCCACGCTGTAGCGGCAGAAGCCGCCGCCGATCTGGTCGTAGATGCCGCCTTCGCTCATGCGCGCCAGCGTGGTCAGTGCCATTCGGCGCGAAGCCGCATCGTCGCGGCGCAGGAGGAAGGCGAGGTCGGTCGGGTGGGGAAACTTCGGCGCGCCGCCAAAGCCGCCATGCGTCGGGTCGAAGGCCCTGGCCAGAGCTTGTTCCGCGGCCGCCAGCGGCTCCGGGTCGAAGGGCTCGGCGCCGGCTGCCGGGACGGGCACCGTGCCGGCCAGCACGCGGCGCAGCTCGCCATTCTGGGTTTCGATGTCGCTACGGCGATTGCGGAAAGCGTCCGCCACTTTTTCGCACAGCTCGGCAAAGCCGGGCAGGCCGTAACGCGGCTCTTTCGGGAAGTAGGTGCCGCCGAAGAAGGGTGTGCCATCCGGCGCGAGGAACATGGTCAGCGGCCAGCCGCCGCTGCGCTGGGTCAATATCTGGTGCGCGGTCTGGTAGATCTGGTCGAGGTCGGGACGTTCCTCGCGGTCGACCTTGATGTTGACGAACAGCCGGTTCATGACGGCCGCGACGTCCCCATCCTCGAAGGATTCGTGGGCCATGACGTGGCACCAGTGACAGGCCGAATAGCCGATGGACAGCAGGATCGGTTTGTTTTCCTGGCGGGCGAGCGCCAGCGATTGCGGATCCCAAGGCTGCCATTGCACCGGGTTGTCGGCGTGTTGCAGGAGGTAAGGCGAGGTTTCGGCAGAAAGCCGGTTGGATAGCGGCGATGACATGGCGGGTCCCGGTCGGACCCCGCATCATACCTGATTAAATTAGTCGGGTATAGCCTTGCCCAGACTTGCGGCTCGCTAAATCCCCATCTTTTCGAAAATCTTGTCCAGCTTGTCCTGCAGCGTGGCCGCCGTGAAGGGCTTGGCGATACAACTCGACGCGCCGGCCTGGACCGCGGCGGCGATATTTTCCTTCTTGGCTTCGGCCGTGATCATCAGGAAGGGCAGGGATTTCAACTCGGCGTCGGCGCGCACCGCCTGCAGCAGGGTGAGGCCGTCCATGTTGGGCATGTTCCAGTCGGATACCACGACCTCGAAGCCGCCCTGGCGCAGCTTGGTCAGCGCCACGGCGCCGTCCTCGGCTTCCTCGACATTGGTAAAGCCAAGTTCTTTCAGAAGGTTGCGCACGATCCGGCGCATGGTCGCGAAGTCGTCGACCACCAGAAACTTGAGTGAGCTGCGGTCGGGAACGGTTTCGGTCGGTGTCGCCATAGCCGGCACTATGCCTCAGGCAACTGCTGGCCAAAACCGGGAATACGGGCGGGAACTGCCTAGCTATCTCCGAGCAAAGCCTGCCACCAGCGCTTCCGGTTTTCCGGTGCCGGCCGGCTGGCGATTATCGGCTCGGGTTTCACGCGGCTCATGACCCAGCCCGGCCCCGGCGGGTTTTTCGACGAGCCGCAGGAAGAACCCAGATTGTTCGGATCGTAGATCTTGATCAGGCGCGGGTTTTCGAGGTCGTCGGCGTAAACGATGCCGCAATAGGACTCATGGTGGTCGGCCCGCAGCAAGGCGTCGATGCGTTCGATGAAGGCGCTGACGGTGGCGGCATCGGCCGCATTAATAGTCGGCGCCGATTCGACGCCGACCGCCTGCAGATACCAGCCGGCGGCCGGATCAATGCGCTGCCAGAGCGCCGTCAGCTGATCCCAGCTCATCACCGACCAGACGCGGCCGGTGTAGAGGCGCTGGAATTCGTTCATCTATTTCTTCGCCATCATGGTGTAAGTTCCATCGGCATTGAACTTGGTGTCGGCATCGAGGAAAAAGGCCTGCACCTTGCCGCCCAGCAGCTTGACGGTGTCGTAGGCCTCGCCGGCGCGTGCACCGGTGCCGCAGACGAAAACCACCGGCTTGTCGGTGGGCAGGGAAGCGATCTTCTTCTCCAGCTCGTTCATCGGGATGTTGATCGAGCCTTTGATGGTCCCTGCGGCGACTTCCTTCGCATCGCGTACATCGACCAGCATGATCGAACCCGGATTCGATTTCCAGACCTGTTCGAAGGAGGCCACGGTGACGCCGCCCTTTTCCTTGCCCGGCACCAGCGCCGCGGCGGCCGGAGCCGCCGCCGGCGCTGCTGCTGCCGTAGCGGCTGCCGCCGGTGCGCCATGCAGCTTTTCCCACTCCGGATAGCCGGGCGGGTAGGTCAGCACATTGGTGTAGCCGAGTTTCTTTGCCTTTTCCGCCGACTTGTCGGAGAGCACGCATTCGAGGCCGCCGCAGTAATAGATCAGCGGCGTCGCCTTGTCGGCGGGCAGCTGATCGACCTGCTTGTCGAACTCGGTGTCGGAGATGTTGAGTGCGGTCGGGATCATGCCCTTGTCGGCCACGCGCTTGGGCCGCGCGTCGATCAGGACATGGGGTGCTTTCTCGTCGATCAGTTTCTTGAGGTAGGCTGCGGAGACCGAGACTTGGCCACCCTTGGCCTTCCAGTCGGGCGAACCGGCCGGATACACCTTGATGTTGGTATAGCCCAGTTTCTCCGCCTTGAAGGCCGAATTGTGGCTCAGCATGCATTCCAGGCCGCCGCAGTAGAACAGCAGCAGCGTCGCCTTGTCGGCCGGCAGCTTGTCGACCAGCTTGTCGAACTGGCTGTCGGGAATGTTGATGGCGCCGGGAATGTGGCCGAGGTCGTACTGGCGCGCCGCCGGGCGCGAGTCGATGATCATCACGCCCTTCTTCGGCGGGATACCGACGTTGTCGCGCACAAAGTCGAAATCGACCAGCGCCTTGTTGTACCAGCCGTCCCTGGGCTGGATGGCTGCCGCGTCGGCGGCGAAGGCAGGCAGCGGAAAGACCATGGGCGCAGCGGCAAGGCTGGCGAGAACGGCGACGAACCGGGATAGCTGTTTGGCTCTCATGACGATCTCCTTATAGAAGAGTGAATTTTTCGGTGGATTCGTTGTAGCGCACCAGCGCGTACCAGAGCAGCAGCAGGGCGCCGCCGGCCGCCAGGGTCCAGCCCCAGCTGCCCCACATTTCCGGCAGATAGGCCTGGAAGCCGACCCGGGTCATTTCCCAGGTTTCGACATTGGTCTCGTCGATCGCGGTCAGGTTGAGCTTCTTGAACACCGCACTGGCGATCGAGCCCATCCAGGAAAAGAAGAACATCGTCACCCAGAGTTTCAGGTGCCCCTCTCCCATGCGCCACAGCGAGCCCGAGGCGCAGCCGCCGGCGAAGACCATGCCGATGCCGAAGATCAGGCCGCCGGCCAGCGAGCCGATCCAGAAGGCCGGCGGAATCGCCAGATAAGGGTCGATCACCTTCTTCTCGAACAGCAGCGCGGCGATCGGAATGCCGATCGCCAGCGCCAGGATCACGGCCTTGGTCATGTCGCCTTCGGCGGTCATGAAGGGTTCGCGGAAGGCGCGCGCGAAGCACAGGCGCGAACGGTGCATGATGAAGCCGATGGCGAAGCCGGCGACGACGATGACGGCGCGCGCCGCGATCTTTTCCTCGCTCGATCCGTACCACTGCGTGGCCCAGGTCAGCACGCCGACCACGATGGCGAGGCCGAGCCAGGGATAGCGCTGCGTGACGCTCTCAGGAATGTCCAGCGCCGGCGGCGCCTGCATGCCCCACTCGATGTGGTCCAGGGTCCATAGCAGCAGCTTGAGGCCGATCGCGGCGCCGGCCAGCAGGCCCGCCCACATCGCCCAGCCGGCGGGTGAGGAATGCAGCACCGGATTGAAGAAGCCGCCCGTGGTGCAGCCGCCGGCCAGTGCCGCGCCGATGCCGAGCAGGCTGCCGCCCAGTGCGGCCCAGACATATTCGAGCGGCGGCGGCCGGTTCGGGCTGAACTGGCGCGACAGCAGCGCGGCGCTCAAGGCGCCGACCACCAGCATGATGTTCATCAGCGACATGCGGTGCATCAGAAAGCCTTCGGTCTGTTGCGGCAGGCCGAGCACGGGGCCGAGACCGATCAGGTTGTTGAACCAGTCGCCCCAGAACTTGACGCCGCCGAACACGCCCCAGACCAGGCCGGACAGCATCAGACCGATGATCACCAGCACGAGGAGCATGGCGCCGACGAAGGGCGACCATTCCTTGACGAAGAGGGTTTGGTAGTCCTTCCTGAAGCCGGCCAGCCAGCCGGAGTCGCTATCGGTACTCATCACAGCCTTCCATCGGCCATCTAGCGGGCACCCTCCACGGCTTGCTGTGCGGTGACCGTGCCACTGCCGCGGCGCTCGAACCATGAACCGAAATAGAACACGGCAATCAGCGCGACGCCGAGGATGGCCAGCACGACGGGTTCCGGTACTTCGTAAACATCGGTGAAGGTGTCGCCTTCCGCGATCAGCCCCGCGGACTTTATCGACTTGAGCGCCGTCCCGTAAAAGACCGCAAATCCGGTCGTGCCGAGTACCACGCCGACGATGAATACCAGGGCGTCAAGGCGGCCGGAGAACAGGCCCGCCACCGAAGTCCCCGGGCAGTAGCCACCCGTCGCAAACCCCGCACCCACCAGCGCGCCGCCCACGGCCGCCGCCACCAGCGCCGCCTGCGGCACGGCGATCGAGTCGGGCCGCAGCAGCCCGCCCAGCCTCAGCAGCCACAGGCCGACCGCCGCCACCACGATGGCGGTGAACATCACCTTGAATACCGCCCAGTCGCTGAGCTTGAACTGGGCGCTCAGTTTGACGGGGCTGCCGAATCCGGCATTCTCCAGCACATAGCCGAACAGGATGCCGCAGAGCAGGCCCGACACCATGCCGTTATCATTGAGGGGGAACATGTCAGACTCCTTTCACCAGGCGGCTGACGATCATGCCGGTGGCAAAGAACAGGGCCAGGAAGACAAAGGCCGCGATGCCCAGCGCCGCCGAACCCGAGAGCCCCACGCCGCTGGTGCAACCACCGGCGATGCGTGCGCCAAAACCGGCGAGGAAGCCGCCGGCCAGGGTGCTGATCAGCCGCTTCGGGGTGCCGACGCTGCACGCGCCATCCAGTTGCACGCGAAAGCGCCCGCCCATGAACGCCGCCACCAGCGCGCCGATGGCGACGCCGAGGATTTCCCAAGTCATCCAGGAGCCGATCGGGCTGCCGTCCGCCACCATCGGTCCGAGGTAGCCGTTCGCCTTGGTGGCCTCCGGCGCCAGCTTCAGCCCGACGCCGGCGACGACGTCGGTTGCCGCCCCGCTGGCCCCCAGGCCATGACCGGACAGAACGAATGTCAGCAGCAGGATCAGACCGAGCGCGATGCCCGCCGCCAGGGGTGGCCAGAAGGGTTTGATTTGCGGATTGCCGTGTTTGTCTGAGGTGCTCATGATGTTTGCCTTTCGTTGGCCGAATCGCTGTCGCTGGCGAACGCCAATTCCGTGGTCGATCCGGCGCGAGCAGCAGGCGTGTCGCCCCGCGAGGCGCACGCCTTCGGCTATGCCATTGTCAGTTGCAGCTGGCCGGAGCGTCGCCGTCCTTGGCGCCCTTGGTCAGGAAGGCCGCGACGTCGTCGAGCAGTTCCTGGTCCGGCACGGCGGCGAACTTCTCGGCCGCCTTGTTGCCCGCCTTGATACTGGCGCGATAGGCCTTGCTGACGTACTGTTTGACCGTGTCCTTGCCCTTGGCGTGCTTGTCGGCCTTGAGGTAGGCCGCCCATTCCGCCTTGGTCTTGGAACTCGGATTGATGGTGCCGACCGGTTGCACCGCGTGGCAGGAGGTGCATACGCTGCGGTAGTAGACGCGGCCGCGTTTCCAGTCGGCGTCGTAGGCGAAGGCGGCGGAGGCAAGCATGGACAACGCGACGCCGACGGTGAGTTGAGTGGTGAATTTCATGGTCATGCTCCTTATTGAAATTAGGTGATCAATCCACTTCTTCCCAGCCGGTGATCATGGCCTTGATGTGGGCCGTGGGCGTGTGACCGGCGGTGGTCAGGTAAACGTGGGCGATCAGGAAGGCCAGCATCATGAAGGCGCCGGCGATGTGGCCGTTGGCGACCCATTCCAGCGACAGGCTGCCGAGGCCCCAGGCAGCCCACTTGTCATAGAACAGGTAGAGCACCCCGGTGACCCAGATCAGCGGGCCGACGCAGACCAGGATCGCCAGATAGGCCAGGCGCTGCAGGGGGTTGTGCTTGCGCAGTTGGGTCAAGCGGAAGGGATGCGGCGCGTTCTTGAAAATCCCGAACAGGTAGTAGTTCATCATTGCCACGACTTTTTCCGTGGTCGGGATGTACTGCTTCCATTCGCCGGTGGTGAAGTGCCAGAAGATGGCGAACACCCAGAGCCCGATCAGCGTCCAGGCCGCGGTGGTGTGGTAGGCCACCGCCTTCTCGAAGCCGAAGATGGTGTAGGTGCCGTGGATGTCGAAGGCGGTCAGCATCAGGAACATGATCAGACCGGCCTGCGACCAGTGCCAGAAACGCTCGAAGCGCTTGAAGACGTAGATACGTTCAGCCATTTTAGTTCTCCTTTCGGTGTCCGCCCGGCCGCCCGAAGGGCACCGGACGCCCCCTCGGGGGGCAGCGAACAAAGTGAGCGTGGGGGTTCATGATTGCTTGCGGCTGGTGACGATGCGCAGGGCGCCGTGACCAAGCACGCCGAGGATGGTCAGGAACACGATGGCCCAGCCGGTGGTGTCCAGCAGCCTGTTGTTGTCGCGAACCGGGATGTAGATGCCCTGGATGCCGGCCAGACGGCTTTGCTTGCTGTGGCATTCGGCACAGCCCAGCGCCTTCTCCTTGGGCGCGACCATGTGGGTGATCGGCCAGGACATTTCGGTCTTGATGAAGTCGAACTTGCCGGAATACGGCGCGCCCGAATCCTTCATGCCGACCGGGATCGCCTTGTCCCAGTCCAGGTTCTTCCAGAAGCCGGTGTCATCGTTGCCTGCCGTGTGCGGCGTGATCAGGGTCTTGTTGACCGGATCGTAGGGCTGTGAGCCGCGGAACACCTTCATCGGCCAGATCATCGACTTGCCGTCGCCCGGGCTGCCACCCATCTTGTTGATCCGGGTGCGCTGCTCGGACTTCTCGATCTTGTCGGTGAGCAGGGTGTATTGGACATTGCCGTTGAACCAGGCGTATTCGGGCTTGACGTTCTCGGCCAGGGTGAAATCACCCTTGCGCGATTCGTAGGTGATGCGGCCCTTGGCGTCTTTCCTGGTGATGTGCTTGCCTTGGGCGTCGCGCTGGCCGGCGGTGGACCAGTCCCAGGTCATCTTGGTGGCGATGCCGCCGCGCGCATAGGTCGGGATGTGGCAGGTCTGGCAGGCGATCTTGCTCGCGTGCTGGTTCAGCCTTGCTTCCTTCTTATGCGGCGCATTGTCGTGGCAGGCGACGCAGGTAGCGGGGTTGCCGCTGCCGGCCTTGCCGCGCACCTGCACGCCCTTGTCGTCCCTGGCGGTCGGCGCATAGCGACTGCCGGCAACGTCGTGGCTGGAGGTCTTGTGGCAGGTGCCGCAAGTGAAGTCCAGACCCTCGGCGTCCATGTGCACGTCGATGTCCTTGGTCGGCGCCGCCAGCGAACTGTCCATGTCGCCATGCTTGACGCCGTCGCCGCCGCCGCCGTTGAAGTGGCAGGCGCCGCAGGTGTCGCGGCTGGACTTGCCGACCTTTTGCGCGATCTTGGTCAGGTCGATGCCCTTGATGATCTTGCCGGAGCCGGGCGGGAACTCGGTGTCCTTGACCACCGGATTGCCGGCGAAGCCGGGCGGCTTCTTGTAGTTGCCGGTGGTGTCGTGGCAGGCCAGGCAATCGACGTTTTCTTCGGATTTGAAGTCGAAGCTGGCGTCCTTCCAGCCGTAGCCGACGTGGCAGGCGGTACAGGATGCGTAGTTGGAGGCGATCGAAATGCAGAAGTTGTTGATCACCGTCTTCTTGCCCAGCGTCTGCTTGGTCTCGGGATTGAGAAACTCCCATTTCCAGTGCTTGGTGCGGTGGATCTGGCCGGCGGCCTCGGTGTGGCATTCGAGGCAGGCCTTGGTGACCTCGGGCCCGGAATTGAAGGTCTTCTGCAGTTGCTTGAACTTGGTGTGGTCGGCGGTGGTGGTCAGCTTGAGCGGTTTGGCTTCCGCGTTTGCTTCCTCAGCCAGGGCGGGGGCCGGCGGTGGTCAGCCAGCCCGCGCAGCACAACAGTTGCGCGGCTCGGATCAGGGTATGTCTCATGAATCATCTCCATCGGCGACTGCATATCAAAATTCATGAAAATCATTATCTGCTTATATACCGATGGAAATTTGATGCAGATCAACCAAGCTGCGAAATATCCCGCACTGCACCAGTGTCGGCCGAGGTGGTCATCGCGGCATAGGCCCTGAGCGCGGCCGAGACCTCGCGCTGGCGCTTGAGCGGCTTCCAGGCGTCTTTCCCCCTGGCTTCCATCGCGGATCGCCGCGCCGCCAGCGCCGACTCTTCGATGGCGAGGTGGATGCGCCGGTTCGGGATGTCGATTTCGATGGTGTCGCCCTCCTCGACCAGGCCGATGGCGCCGCCAGCCGCGGCTTCCGGCGAGGCATGGCCGATCGACAACCCGGAAGTGCCGCCGGAGAAGCGGCCGTCGGTCAGCAGGGCGCAGGCCTTGCCCAGGCCCTTCGACTTCAGGTACGAGGTCGGATAGAGCATTTCCTGCATGCCGGGGCCGCCTTTCGGGCCTTCATAGACCACGACCACGATATCGCCGGCGACGATCTGGTCGGCGAGGATTTTCTCCACGGCCTCTTCCTGCGACTGGCAGACGCGGGCGCGGCCGGTGAACACGAGGTTGGCATCATCGACGCCGGCCGTCTTCACCACGCAGCCCTTTTCCGCGATGTTGCCGTAGAGCACGGCGAGGCCGCCGTCCGTCGAGTAGGCATGGGCCAGATCGTGGATGCAGCCGTTGGCGCGGTCGAGATCGAGCGTCGGATAGCGGCGCTTCTGCGAGAAGGCGGTTTGCGTCGGCACCCCGCCCGGCGCCGCGCGATAGAACTCATGTACCGCCGGCGCATGGTTGCGCTTGACGTCGCAGCAGTCGAGCGCCTCGCCCATGCTCGGGTAGAGCACGGTGGGGCAGTCGCGGTTGATCAGGCCGGCGCGGTTGAGTTCGCCGAGGATGGCCATGATGCCGCCGGCGCGATGCACGTCTTCCATGTGGTATTTCTGCGTCGCCGGCGCCACCTTGGCCAGGCAAGGCACCTTGCGCGACATGCGGTCGATGTCGGCCAGGTTGAAATCGACTTCGGCTTCCTGCGCCGCGGCCAGCAGGTGCAGCACGGTGTTGGTCGAGCCGCCCATGGCGATGTCGAGCGCGATGGCGTTCTCGAAGGCGGCGAAACTGGCGATCGAGCGCGGCAGCGCCGCGGCGTCGTCCTGCTCGTACCAGCGCCGGCACAGTTCGACCGCGACGCGGCCGGCCTTGCGGAACAGCATTTCGCGGTCGGCGTGGGTCGCCAGCAGCGAACCGTTGCCCGGCAGCGAGAGGCCCAGCGCCTCGGTCAGGCAGTTCATCGAGTTCGCCGTGAACATGCCCGAGCAGGAGCCGCAGGTCGGGCAGGCGGAGCGCTCCATGGCGGCGACTTCCTTGTCCGAATTGTGGTCGTCGGCGGCCTCGATCATGGCGTCGATCAGGTCCACCATGCGGTACTCGCCGTGCCACTTGACCTTGCCGGCTTCCATCGGCCCGCCGGAGACGAACACGGTCGGGATGTTGAGGCGCAAGGACGCCATCAGCATGCCCGGGGTGATCTTGTCGCAATTCGAAATGCAGACCATGGCGTCGGCGCAATGGGCGTTGACCATGTACTCGACGCTGTCGGCAATCAGCTCGCGCGAAGGCAGCGAATACAGCATGCCGCCATGGCCCATGGCGATGCCGTCATCGACCGCGATGGTGTTGAACTCCTTGGCGACGCCGCCGGCCGCCTCGATCTCGCGCGCCACCAGTTGGCCGAGGTCCTTGAGGTGCACATGGCCGGGGACGAACTGGGTGAAGGAATTCACCACGGCGATGATCGGCTTGCCGAAATCGCCGTCCTGCATGCCGGTGGCGCGCCACAGCGCGCGGGCGCCGGCCATGTTGCGGCCGTGGGTGGAGGTACGGGAACGATAGGCGGGCATGGGAATCTCCTGCGATGGGCGCGGCGGCCGGAAAAGAGCCGCCAATTCTAGCGGAAGCCCTGTGCCGGGCGAAATCGCCGTAGCGCCAGCGCCGACTTTCAGGTGCCGGAGATTTTCGCGGCGATCTGCTGCGCCACGTCGCGACCCCGGTCCTCAGCCATCGCAAGCAGAAACAGGCAGCGCCCATCGCTCGATGCTTCCCATTGGCGCCCTACCTGGGACTTTTCGCGGGTTTCATCGTTCAGCAAGTGCGCGCCCTTGTACTCGATCACCAGCACGCGGCCATCGTTCAGCTCGCAGACGAAATCCGGGTAGAAGTAATCCGTCGCCGTCGGCAGCCAGAAAGAAAAGCGTTCTTCGCGCTCGACGTTGCGCACCCAGTGCCTGACGGCGGGATGGGTGTCGATGGCGCGGGCGCAGATGAATTCCTCGGCTGGTGTGCCGTCGGCGCGTTTTTCACGCAGGTCGTGGATCACCGGGTAGTAGTGCTTCTGGAAGCGGTAGCGTCCGGAATAGAAGGGAGGTCGCGCCGGGTAACGGTCGGGGTGGAATACAAAGCCGTAGCGGAAGCTGTCCGCCAAGGCCGGCGCTGCGACCAAACCGGGCAGGGACTTCTGGAAACCCGCCCGCACTGCCAAGCCTCGGCGCCGCTCGATTTCGGCGCGTATCGCCGCCGCCAGCGGGTATTTGGCGCGCACCAGCGCCGTCAGCGTAAAACAGCGATCCGCCAGCAGATGCCGGAGCAGCGCAAGCAGCCACTTGAGCATGGCTGCTTGCGCCACCTCGGGCTGGCGGCATTCGCGGTCGAGCCAGCGCACCAGATCGTTTTCGCTGGCATGCGCCGGTACCTGGTCGAGATAGAGCTGCTCGGGTTCGGCGACGTGGTAATGCACGCGGCCGCCATCCAGTTCGATCTCGAACACCGGGCCGTTCTCGGTCAGCGCGAAGCCGGACAGGTTCAGCGCTTCGGCGAACAGGTCGAAGTCGCCGAGTTCCGCTAGCACGCGGCGCTCCACCGGCTGCAACTCGCCTTCCCACAGGAAACACAGTTGCGGCAGCGGCGCGAAGCGCACGCCGCGCGCGGAGGGCGCCAGTTGCGCGGCTTGGCGCAGGCGCTCGCGTTCGATGGCCTCGCGCAGCGCCGGCTGTTGCCTCGGGGTGCAGGCCGTGAGCAGGAAGTCTTCCACCTCCGGCGAAATCTCGCCGCGCACCAACGCGGTTGCGCCGTTTGCGGTCGGCCGAATCTCCAGAGCAGAAGCCAGCGATGCCGGCACGGCTTGGGCCGGCACGGCCGGCAGCGGAATCGCGGCCTCGATCGGGCGCGGCGCGGCGGCCTGGCCGTCCGGCAAAGGCAGCGGCGCCTGCTGGATCGCCAGTGCGGCTTCGTAAGCCTCGAAGCCCATGTTGTTCACCAGCCGGTCGGTGAGCTGATCGGCGACGCGGGCGAAACCCTGCGCCACGATGTGGGCGTAGGCTTTGTTCAGTTCCGGCGTCACCCGTGAGCGCGCGTAAGGCATGCGCAGCACGCGGCCGAGCAACTGCTCCACGTCCTTCGCGCTCTTCGCATCCTGCAAGCTGCACAGCACATAGGCGAAGGGGCAATCCCAGCCCTCCTTGAGTGCTTCCACCGTAATCACATAGCGGATCGGGCAGGTCGGGTCGGCCAGCACGATGCCGTCCAGTTCCTTCTGCTCGCCGGTCGCCACCGCGATCTGGCGCCGGTCGAGCTTTTCGCCGTCGGCGCTGATCAGATGCGCCAGCAAGGCCTCGACGGTTGCCTCGCCGTTCTTCGCCTCGGCCTGGAACAGCAGCACCGGGCGGATGTAGTCCGGTTCCTTCAGTGCCAAGGTTTCCAGCCGGTCGCGGGTCAGGATCGCATCGCGCACCGCATCCTTCCAGCCGGTCGGATGCTCCATCAGCACGATGGGCAGCTTGATCATTTCCTCGCGCTGCAAGGCCTGCGCGCCGACGTGCCAGAGCACGTTGCTGCCGCCGGTTGGCGTCGCGGTCAGCTCGATCAGCCCCAGCGGATGCAGGTTGCGCAGGGTGCGAAAGGCCTGCTCGGTGCGGTTGTTGTGCGCCTCGTCCACGATCACCAGCGGCCGGTGCAACACCAGCCAGTTCGCCAGCGAGGATTTCACCTTGCCCAGGTCGGCGGCGGTGAGATACGGCTGTGCCGCCAGATCGGCTGCTGTGATGCAGTCCAGCCGCTGCGTCTGCTGCGGTGTCAACGCCTGGAAGTGGGGCGCCAGGCTTTCATCCACGGCATAGACATTGCGGATCGTCCTGTCCCTGACGTTGAATGTCTGGATCGTCGCCACAACGACAATGGCATTTGATTCATGCGGATTGACGGTCGCCAGCTCGTCGATCGCGCAGACCCGCAGCGCGTCGCCGAACTGTCCGGCCAGCGCTTCGCGGCAGGGATGGCGCGGCGATTGCAGCGCCGCCAGCGTTTGCGCGCGGATCGCGTCGGACGGCACCAGCCACAGCACCACCGGCGCATCGTTGCCGCACAGAGGCTTGCCGATCCGCCCCACGGCATGCGCCGCCAGCAGCGTCTTGCCGCCGCCGGTGGGAATGCGCACGCAGACGGCGGGCACCTCGCCCAGCGCCGTGGCGTCATAGCCGACTTTCTCCGTCCAGGCCGCCGCAAGGCCCACGCTGCGCACACGCCCGAAGAAGCCCTCCAGCGCTTCGAGTGCCGCGACCTGATAGCTCTTGAGTGCGAACATGCTCAGCGCGCCTTGATGTCGTAGGGAATCTGCTTGAAGACGATGCCGGCCTCGCGCAGCCGCGCCTCGCCCAGCCGCGTCGTCTCGCCATAGATCACGCGCGGGCCGGTGTCGGGAAACAGGGCGTCGAGATGCGCCAGCACATTCGAGGTCAACACATTGCCGCCGGCCGGACGGCGGTCGCCGAGGATGCCGTTGTAGAGCAGGTAGTAGGCCGTGCCCTCGTGTGTGCCGAGGCAGGGCGAGTCGAAGGCGTGTGCCGCCGGCTGGCCGGTTTCGAAATGCCACAGGTAGGCCGCCAGCGAGGCGAAGCACACGGCCGGGTTGATGCCGCCCTTGGCATCGAACACCGCCTCGCCCAGGGTGTGGAAACGGAAACCGCTGCCGCCCTGCCAACCGACCGAAGCGGAGATTCCCCCCGTCTCGCCGGCGCTGACTTTTTCCAGACGCGGCAGGCAGTGTGTTACTGCGTGATCACCCATCTCGATGCCGATCCAGCGGCGGCCCATCTTCTGGGCGACCGCGGCGGTGGTGCCTGAGCCGAGGAAGCTATCAAAAACGAGATCGCCGGGATCGGTGGCGATGTGGAGGATGCGTCGGAGCAGACGCTCGGGCTTTGGGGTGCCGAAAACATCTTCGGCAAATAGGGCCAAGATTTCCTTCTTTGCTTCGCTGTTATGACCCACTTCAATGTGTGGCCATATTGTCCCGGGCGGTAGTGAGTCCGTTACTTCGGAAAGAAATCGCTTGAGGCGTGGCATGTTCGAGCCGGATGCTCCAAACCAAATTCGGTTATCGGCAATCAGTTCAGCCATCTTTTCTTTGTTGAAGCGCCAGCTTGAGCCTTTCGGTGGAAAGTATTCCTTTCCGGAAGACGTTTTCACTGGATAGATTGCGTAATCACGCGCTTCTGTTCTGAGCAGGTTGTCAGAAGCCCAGACACCTCGTGGGTCCCTGTCCAAATTTTTGTAGCGCGCATCTTGCTCAGCCGAACGTGGCATGCCGTTGAGCCGAAGTTTCGTAATGTGTTTTCCATACAGCAGTACATGATCGTGAAATTCAGTAAAGAATTCCGAGTCGGCTTTACCCGCAAACTTCTTCTGCCAGATAACGTTGGCAATGAAGTTGTTTCGCCCAAACACCTCGTCCATCAACACTTTCAGGTAGTGCCCTTCGTTGTCGTCAATGGACACCCATATGCTGCCGTCCTCGGCCAGCAGCTCACGCAGCAGCACCAGGCGTGGATGCATCATCGACAGCCATTGCGAGTGTTCCAGTTTGTCGTCGTAATGCTCGAAGGCCGACTGGGTGTTGTAGGGCGGGTCGATGTAGATGCACTTCACCTGCCCGCGATAGAAGGGCAGCAGGGCCTTGAGCGCAAGCAGGTTGTCGCCCTGGATCAGCAGGTTTTCCGCATTGCCGTCGCCGTGTGCGGACTGAAACTCCAGCAGGTGATAGGGAACGGCAGCGGCAACTTGTGTTGCCTGTGCCTTGTTGACCCAGTCGAGGAAGGGCATGAGTCGCGGGGTTGGCGGCTGAGCTTTTGACAAACAACCGCTGAAAATGTGACAAATAGACAAATACTAACAAGCAAATCGACACCTGTGTTTTGCCTATGAGTCAATTCGACGCCAACAATCACGCCTATGAACATCGGGCAAGTAATTCGGGCGTTGCGGGAAGAGCGCGGTTGGTCGCAAGAGAAAGTTGCGCTGGACGCGGGCATGGCGACCAGCTATGTATCTCGTATTGAGCGTGGCGAGCGCCGTTTGCCAACGACGCGCCTGGAGCAGTTGGCAGCGGTATTTGGGCGTACCGCTGCTGACATCTACGCGCTTGCCGAGGGACGCTCTCTGCCGCGTACCCTTTCTAAAGCGGAAGGTGACGCCACCGTCGATTACACCTCCGAGGCGGTGCAACTGCGCCGCAGCTTCCGCGCCCTCAGCCCCGCCAACCGCCGCATCGCGGTGGAACTGCTCAAGGCGCTGGAGCGGGCGCAGTCGTAATCGCCAATCGCCTTGCTCTGCACTACCTTCGGGGCGTCGCCAGCGACGACTTTCCCTGCCTGAAAAATTTCATTCTTACAGATTGAAGTTTGGAACTTAAATCTGTAAGATGCGGCCATGATCCGCCGCACCGCCCTGAGCACTGTCCAGCGCCTGGCGCAAGGCTTCCCCATTGTCGCGCTGACCGGCCCGCGCCAGTCGGGGAAGACGACGCTGGCGCGCACCGCCTTTCCGGGCAAGCCCTATGTCAGCCTGGAGAATCCGGACCAGCTTGCCTATGCGACGGCGGATGCCCGCCGCTTTCTGGCCAATTACCCCGACGGCGCCATCATCGACGAGGTTCAGCGTTGCCCCGAGTTGTTTTCCTATTTGCAGGGCTGGGTCGATGAGCGCCGCCGCATGGGCGATTTCGTGCTCACGGGTTCGCAGCAGTTCGGACTGTTGTCGAAGATAACGCAGTCGCTTGCAGGCCGCGTCGGTCTCGTGCATCTGCTGCCCCTTTCCCAATCGGAGCTGGCGGGCGCCGGAATGGTCGCCACCGGGGTCGATATCGCCCTGTGGCAGGGCGCCTACCCCGCGCTCTACGACCGTGGTCTTTCGCCCGAGGACTGGTTTCCAAACTATGTTGCCACCTACGTCGAGCGCGATGTTCGGCAACTGCTTGCCGTGCGCGAGCTGGGACTGTTCCAGCGCTTCCTGAAAATGTGCGCCGCGCGCAGCGGGCAACTGCTCAACCTGTCGTCGCTCGCGGCGGACTGCGGCATCAGCCACGTCACCGCGCGGCAGTGGCTCACGGTGCTGGAAGCGAGCTACATAGTGCGCCTTCTGGCGCCGTATCACCGCAACTTCGGCAAGCGCCTGGTGAAGACGCCCAAGCTGTATTTCCTCGATGTCGGCCTCGCCGCCTGGCTGCTGGGGATTCGGGATGCCGGCGCAATTGCCACGCACGCCATGCGCGGCGCGCTGTTCGAGACCTTCGTCATCGGCGAGTTCATCAAACAGCGGCACAATGCCGGCCAACCCGCCGAGCTGTATTTCTGGCGCGATAACGTCGGTCACGAGATCGACCTGCTGTTCGAGACGGGCGGCGGCTTGCAGCCCGTTGAAATCAAATCCGGGATGACCTTTTCCCGCGACTGGCTGGATGCGGCGAAGCGCTGGAAGGCATTTGCCGGCGCCGCCGCGCTCGACCCCTGGATTATTCACGGAGGCGATCAGTCCTTCGAGCGTGACGGCGGCCGCGCGTTTTCTTGGCGGGCGCTACAGGAGAATCCGACCTGATGCCGACAACTCCAGCCCGCTCTTTCCGCCGTCCCGGCAACGGCGTATTGCGGCGGGACTGTTGAACGCCCTGGAGCGGGCGCAGACCTGATGTAGGCGGTCGTTGCCTTTTCCGAATCCGGCCTTGCAAGCCAAGATGATGGCGTATATGCTGTCACCGTGATTTCTTTGGTGATCGATACAAATGTTTTTGTCGCGGGTTTGCGTTCTGCCGGTGGCGCTTCGCGCGAGGTGTTGCGACGGGTACTGACGGGGCGTTACCAGCCCTTGTTTGGCAACGCATTGTGGCTGGAGTATGGCGATTTGCTGGGGCGACCTGTGTGGGGCGCCAGCACTTCTCCGGCGGAGCGACTGGAAGTGTTGGCGGCCCTGGCGCAACGTGGCCGCTGGGTAACGGTGTATTACGGCTGGCGGCCCAACTTGCCGGACGAAGCCGACAATCACCTGATCGAGTTGGCCCTGGCAGGCAATGCCAGGGCGATTGTGACGCATAACTTGCGGGATGTTCGCGGTGGCGAGTTGCACCTGGGTTCGCTGCAACTGCTGACGCCCGCACAATGTCTGAGGGAATGGCCATGAGCACACTGACGATCCGTTTGCCCGACGAAACGGCGCAACGCCTCAAGGCGCTGGCCAAGAGCCGTGGTCTGAGCACGAACAAGCTGGTGGAACAGTTGAGTGCCCACGCGCTGGCGGCGTGGGACACGGAGAACCATTTCCGCGCCCTGGCGGCGACGGGCGATGTGGGCCGTGCGCTGGCGATTCTGGATCGGCTTGACGCCGAGGACCAGCGCAGATCGGGATAGCAGGGAAACCGCCGTCCTGTCGGCACCGACTTTTCATCCGCTTGTCCGGCCACCATGCTGATCCATCCCCAGTTCGACCCGATCGCGATTTCCATCGGCCCGCTCGCCGTGCGCTGGTACGGCCTGATGTACCTGGCCGGCTTCGTCGCCTTCCTCTGGCTCGGCAAGCGCCGCGCCGCAGCGCAGCCCTGGCACGGCATGAGCGCGCAGGACGTCGACGACCTGCTGTTCTACGGTGTGCTCGGCGTGGTGCTGGGCGGCAGGCTGGGGCAGGTGCTGTTCTACGAGCCGGGCTATTACCTGGCGCATCCGCTGGAGATCCTCGCGGTGTGGAAGGGCGGCATGGCATTTCACGGCGGCATGCTCGGCGTGTTCGTGGCGATGGCGCTGTGGGGCCGCAAGACCGGCAGGACGTTTTTCCAGGTCACCGATTTCATCGCGCCGCTGGTGCCGCTGGGCCTGATGGCGGGGCGCATCGGCAATTTCATCAACGGCGAGCTCTGGGGCCGTGTGGCGGACCCGGCTTTGCCCTGGGCCATGGTCTTCCCGCAGGTCGATCAATTGCCGCGCCATCCGTCGCCGCTCTACCAGGCGGCGGGCGAAGGCCTGCTGCTGTTCGTGATCCTTTGGCTGTACTCGGCGCGGCAACGTGCGCTGGGGCAGGTGTCCGGCGTATTCATGATCGGCTACGGCGTGTTGCGCTTTGCCGCCGAGTACTTCCGCGAGCCGGATCACGGCATTTTCGGCCTGTCCTACGTGGTCAGCATGGGGCAGTGGCTGAGCCTGCCGATGGTGCTGTTCGGGCTCTGGCTGTTGCTACGCAAGACTCCGCGCCTCGGTCGCTGATTCAGCGCGTGCGCCAGGAGTAATGGCAGGCGACGCAGCCGGCGGTCAGCTTGGGCAGTTCCGCAAGCGCCTTTTCCCGGTCGCCGCTGGCGGCGGCCTTGGCAAATTCGCTGACGGCACGGTGGCCGTCGATGCCGATTTCATGCATGGCCGGCGGCATGTGCGCTCCCGGACGCGCATCGAGCGGCTTGCCGCGATGCTTGCCCATCGCCGATTGTCCGAGCGAGGTTTCCGCCAGTTGGCCGGCTTCCTTGACCTTGCCCGCCGCCAGCAGCGTCAGGATCTCGTTGATGGCCAGCAGGTTGCCGAGCATTTCCTCGCGCAGCGACTCCTGCGCGGCGGGCGGCAGAGGAGCCAGCGGGCGGGTATCTGCGGCTAGCGCCTGATTTGCCAGCAGGGCGAGTATCAGAATCAGTGCCTTCATTTATCGGTCCTCAGCGGAACACCACGGTCTTGTTGCCGTGGAGCAATACGCGGTCTTCGAGGTGGTAACGCAGGCCGCGCGCCAGCACCGTCTTCTCGATGTCCTTGCCGTAGCGCACCATGTCCTCGACCGAATCCGAGTGGTCGATGCGGATCACGTCCTGTTCGATGATCGGTCCCTGGTCGAGCTCGGCGGTGACGTAGTGGCAGGTGGCGCCGATCAGCTTGACGCCGCGCGTGTAAGCCTGGTGGTAGGGCTTGGCACCGACGAAGGACGGCAGGAAGCTGTGGTGGATGTTGAGGATGCGTCCGGGATAGGCGGCGCAGAGTTCGGGCGAGAGTATCTGCATGTAGCGCGCCAGTACCATGGTGTCGCCATGCACTTCCTCGAACAGGCGCCTGACTTCGGCATAGGCGGCGGCCTTGTTGTCGGCGCTCACCGGCACGTGGTGGAAGGGAATGCCGTGCCACTCGACGAAGCCCTTGAAGGTGTCGTGGTTCGAAATCACGCAGGCGATCTCGATGTCGAGTTCCTTCGACTGCCAGCGCGCCAGCAGGTCGTAGAGGCAGTGTTCCTGCTTCGAGACCAGCACCACGACGCGCTTCTTGACCGCGGAATCGCTGATGCGCCAATCGAGCTGGAGTTCCCTGGCCAGCGGCTGGAAGCGGCTGCGGAACTCGGCGAGGTGGAAGGGCAATGAGTCGGCCTTGACCTCGATGCGCATGAAGTAGCGCCCGTCAAGGTCGTCGGCGTGGAAGCTGGATTCGAGGATCCAGCCCTGGTGTTCGGCGATGAAGCCGGTGACGCGCGCGATGATGCCGACCTGGTCCGGGCAGGAGGCGGTCAGCGTGTAGAAGCGCGCTTTATGCATCGGATGCGTGCGTCAGATGCGGGCCGACGCCTTGTCGATCTCGGCGCGCAGTTCGGCATAGTTCATGGTCACCGGAAACTGCGGGAATTCGTCGATCACGTTCTGCGGCGGATGGAACAGGATGCCGGCATGGGCTTCGGCCAGCATCGCCGTGTCGTTGTAGGAATCGCCGGCGGCGATCACCTTGAAATTGAGTTCCCTGAAGCGCTGCACCGATTCCTTCTTCTGGTTCGGCATGCGCAGGTGGTAATTCACCACGAAGCCGGCGGCGTCCGCTTCCAGCTTGTGGCAGAACAGCACCGGCATGTTGAGCTGTGCCATCAGCGGCATGGCGAATTCGTAGAAGGTGTCGGACAGGATGATCACCTGGTAGTCGCGGCGCAGGGCGTCGAGGAAGTCGCAGGCGCCGGCCATCGGACCCATGTCCGAAATCACTTTCTGGATGTCCGGCAGGCCGAGCTGGTGCTGTTTCAGCAGTGCCAGCCGGTACTTCATCAGCTTGTCGTAGTCCGGTTCGTCGCGCGTGGTGCGGGACAGCTCCGGGATGCCGGTGCGTTTGGAAAACTCGATCCAGATTTCCGGAACGAGCACGCCTTCGAGATCGAGACAGACGAGTTGCACTGAAATTCTCCAGGAGTCGGCGCCGGTGACACGCCGATTGCGGTCGGCGCGCTGCGCGAAAGCGCGCGATTTTACCCGTTTGCCCGGTTCGCCGGCTTACAACAGCGCGTAAATGGGTGCCGAGCCAATCTCCCGCGGGGTGCACTCGGCCGCGAAGCGGAATTCCGGGCGTACGGAGCACCGTCTGCCTCCCGATGGTCGGCAGACATATAATGTGCATTTTAAGGCTGCTCCGGCTGCTGCGAGGCGGAAATCGAGCTTGTTGTTTGGGTTCGATCGGTTTCTAATACGCGCTGCCGGATCTTTTTGCCGCGTCTGAAGGTCATATCGCCGTGCAGTTGTTCGCTCTCGGTATCAACCACCATACGGCCCCGCTGGCGGTACGCGAGCAGGTGGCGTTCGACCCGTCGCGCATGGGTCAGGCCTTGCACGACCTGTTGCGGGCGAAATCGGTGCGCGAAGCCGCGATCCTGTCGACCTGCAACCGTACCGAACTGTATTGCGCGGCCGAAAACCCGCAGGCCGCCGCAGACTGGCTGGCCGAGTATCACTCGCTGTCGCCGCAGAAAATCCATCCCTACCTCTACCAGCATCCGCAGCGGGATGCCGTGCGCCACATGTTCCGCGTCGCCGCCGGACTGGATTCGATGGTGCTGGGCGAGCCGCAGATCCTTGGCCAGATGAAGCAGGCGGCGCGTGCCGCGGAAGAAGCCGGCACCCTGGGCACGCTGCTGGGCAAGCTGTTCCAGCGCACCTTTGCGGTGGCCAAGGAAGTGCGCTCGACCACCGCGATCGGCGCCAACACGGTTTCCATGGCGGCGGCGGCGGTGCATCTGTCGGCGCGCATCTTCGACAGCCTGACGGAACAAAAGGTGCTGTTCATCGGCGCCGGCGAGATGATCGAGCTGTGCGCCGCGCACTTCGCGGCGCAGAAGCCGAAGCGGCTCACCATCGCCAACCGCACCCTGGAGCGCGGCGTCGATCTGGCGGCGCGTTTCGGCGGCGACGCCATGCGCCTCGACCAGCTCGCCGAGCGGCTGGCGGATTACGACATCGTGGTTTCCTGCACCGCCAGTTCCCTGCCCATCATCGGCCTGGGGCTGGTCGAACGTGCGCTGAAGGCGCGCCGTCACCGGCCGATGGTGATGGTCGATCTCGCCGTGCCGCGCGACATCGAGGAAGAAGTCGCGCGGCTGGACGATGTGTTTCTCTACACCCTGGACGATCTCGGCCAGATCGTCGAATCCGGCCTCGAATCGCGCCAGGCCGCGGTGGTGGAGGCCGAGGCAATCATCACCGACCGCGTCTCGGGTTTCCTGCACTGGCTGGAAGCGCGCGACACGGTGCCGACCATCCGCGCCCTGCGCGACGCCGGCGAGCGCGCGCGCCGCCATGAGCTGGAACACGCCCTGAAGCTGCTGGCGCGCGGCGACGATCCGGCCAAGGTGCTGGATGCCCTGTCGTACGGCCTCACCAACAAATTGCTGCACGCACCGACCCACGCCCTGAACCAGGCGGAAGGCGCCGAACGTGCCGAAGTCTCCGCCCTGATCTCCCGCATCTATCGCCTGAATTCCGGGGAGTAGCTGCGTGGTCTCGCATCGACCACCCGGCGCCTGTGCGGCGCGCAAGTCCATACGCCGGTGAGCAGCTTGTCCTTCTTCGATTTCGCCGGCTGGACGCTGGTTCTCCTGCGCAGGCTGCTCTATCTGGGAACCCGGACCAGGGTATTCCCCGAATCCGCCGAAGGTCTCAAGCTGCGTCCGGATCTGCCGGTGTGCTATGTGCTTCACGAGCGCCATCTCTCCAACCTGCTGGTGCTCGATCAGGAGTGCCGTCAATTGGGCTTGCCGCCGGCCCTGAAGCCGCTGCGTGACGTGTCGTTCAGCTCGCCGCGCTCCTTCTTTTTCCTGTCGCGCAACGAACGCGGGCGCCTGGTGCCGAATCCGCGCAACGAACATTCGCCGCTGCTCAAGTCCCTGGTCAGGACCGCGGTGGCCGAGCCGCATTTCGATGTGCAGCTGGTGCCGGTGACCATCCTCTGGGGGCGCGAACCGCGCAAGCAGGAGTCGATCCTGCAAGCCCTGTTCGCCGAGACCTGGCAGTCGGTCAGCACGCTGCGCCACATGCTGGCGATACTGATCCACGGGCGGCATACCGTGGTGCGTTTCAACGCACCGATTTCCCTGCGCGAACTGCTCAGCGAGGGCATCGACGCACCCCGTGCGCTGCGCAAGCTGGGGCGCATCCTGCGGGTGCACTTCCGGCGCCAGCGCGAAATGGCCATCGGCCCCGACTTGTCGCATCGCCGCACCCAGCTGCGTGCCCTGCTCAACACGCCCGCGGTGCGCCAGGCGATTGCGCTCGAGGCCGAAACCCGGTCTATCCCGCTGGCCGCCGCGCAAAAATCGGCGCGGCAATTCGCGCTCGAAATCGCTTCGGACTACAGCTATTCGATGGTGCGGGCGTTCGCGCTGTTCCTGACCTGGGTCTGGAACAAGGTCTATGACGGCGTCGAAGTGCACAACTTCGAGCGCGTCACCGCGGTGGCCCCCGGCCACGGTATCGTCTATGTGCCCTGCCACCGCAGCCACATTGATTACCTGCTGCTGTCCTACATCATTTTCAACCGCGGCCTGATGGTGCCGCACATCGCCGCGGGGGCCAACCTCAACCTGCCGCTGGTCGGTACGGTGCTGCGCCGCTCCGGCGCCTTCTTCCTGCGCCGCAAGCTCAAGGGCGAGCCGCTGTATGCCGCCGTGTTCCTCGAATACCTGCACCTGATGATCGATCGCGGTTTCCCGATCGAATATTTCATCGAGGGCGGACGCAGCCGCAGCGGACGCATGCTGATGCCCAAGGCCGGGATACTGGCCATGACGGTGCAGAGTTTCGTGCGCAGCCGCTCGCGGCCGCTGGTGTTCGTGCCGGTGTACATCGGCTACGAGAAGCTGATGGAGGGCAAGAGTTATCTGGCGGAACTCCACGGCAAACCCAAGCAGTCGGAATCGCTGACCGGTTTGCTCGGTGCTGCGCGCTTGTTGAAGCGCAATTTCGGCAAGGTGCATGTCAATTTCGGCCCGCCGCTGGCGCTGGCCGAGTTCCTCGACGAGCGGCATCCGGACTGGCGGCAAGAAGCCTTCGATGCCCAGGCACCGTGGCTGCGCAGTGCCGTGGATGCCACGGCGACGCGGCTGGCACGCAGCATCAACGCCCTGGCGGTGGTCAATCCGGTGAATATGATCGCCGTCACGCTGCTATCGACGCCGAAGAATGCCGCCGACCTGCGCCTGCTGCAAAAACAGATCGAGCATGTCCAGGCCTTGTTGACCGAGATTCCCGGCGTCGACTCGGTCATCCGCTGCGAACTGCCGGCCGCCGAGGTGATCGATTACGTGCGCCGGCTGGATCTGGTGCAATGCCAGGAGCATGCGCTGGGCGACATGATCCGCGCCGACGAACAGCAGGCGGCCCTGCTGGCCTATTTCCGCAACAACGTGCTGCACCTGCTGGCCCTGCCGGCGCTGCTGGCCTGCCTGCTCAGCCAGAATCAGAGCCTGACGCGGCAACGCGCCAAAGAGGCGATCGAGGGCATTTACGGCCTGCTGCGTGCCGACCTGTTCCTGCCGTGGGAAGCCGTCGACCTCGATGCGGTGATCGATCGCACCGAAGCCGCATTGGCGCGGCGCGGCCTGATCCTGGCCGACGGCGACAGCGGCATGCTGCGCGCACCGCCGCCCAACAGCGAGGCCAGTCCCGAACTGCGGCAGCTGGGTGAAATCATTCGTCCCACGCTGGAGCGGCAGTTCCTGACCCTGGCGCTGCTGCAGCATTATGGCAGCGGCACCCTGACCCGCGCCCGGCTGGAAGAAGACACCCACCTGCTGGCGCAGCGCCTGGCTATGCTCTATGAATTCAATTCGGCGGAGTTTTCCGAAAAACTGCTGTTCGCCAATGTGATCCGCAACCTGATCGACGCCGGGATCCTCCAGGTCGATGAGGCCGGAATGCTGCAGTTCGACGAGCGGATCACGCTGGCGGCGGCGCAGACCGAACTGCTTCTTGCCGCGGACGTGCGCCACAGCATCCATCGCATCGCCCGCGCCGCGGCGCCGACAGCCTGACGATCCAAGCCATGAAAAAAAGCATCCTCGACAAACTTGAACGCCTGAGCGAACGCCTGGCCGAAATCGACGGCCTGCTCGGCGGCGAGCACGCCGCGCGCGACATGGACAGCTATCGCAAGCTGACCCGTGAGCGCGCCGACATCACGCCGGTGGTGGATCTGTTTCATCTTTACCGTAGCGCCAGCGCCGACTATTCAAACGCCGGTGAAATGCTCGGCGACCCGGAGATGAAGGAACTGGCCCAGGCCGAGCAGGAGTCCGCCAGCGCCGAAATGGCCCGGCTCGAAATCGCCTTGCAGACGGCCCTGCTGCCGAAGGATCCCAACGACGACCGCAACCTGTTCCTCGAAATCCGCGCCGGCACCGGCGGCGACGAATCCGCGCTGTTCGCCGCCGACCTGTTCCGCATGTACAGCCGCTACGCCGAGCGCCGGCGCTGGAAGGTCGAGATCGTTTCGCGCAGCGAATCCGACCTCGGCGGCTTCCGCGAAATCATCGCCCGCATCGAGGGCCAGGGCGCCTACTCGAAACTCAAGTTCGAGTCGGGCGGCCATCGCGTACAGCGCGTGCCGGTGACCGAAACCCAGGGCCGCATCCACACCTCGGCCTGCACCGTCGCCGTGATGCCGGAGGCCGACGAGCTGGTCGACATCGACATCAACCCGGCCGACCTGCGCATCGACACCTTCCGTGCGTCCGGCGCCGGCGGCCAGCACATCAACAAGACCGATTCGGCGGTGCGCATCACCCACCTTCCGACCGGCATCGTGGTCGAATGCCAGGACGACCGCTCGCAGCATCGCAACAAGGCGCAGGCCATGTCGGTGCTGGCGGCGCGCATCAACGACGCCAAGCAGCGCGAACAGCAGCAGCAGATCGCCTCGCAACGCAAGAGCCTGATCGGTTCCGGCGACCGCTCCGAGCGCATCCGCACCTACAACTTTCCGCAGGGCCGCATCACCGACCACCGCATCAACCTGACGCTGTACAAGATCGACGCCATCATGGACGGCGACCTCGACGAGCTGGTCGGTGCGCTGACGGCCGAGCACCAGGCCGAACTGCTGGCGGCGCTGGCGGAATGAGTACGGTAGCGGCTGCGTTGGCCGCGGCGCGGGCCAAGCTGCCGGCGAACGAGGCACGCCTGCTGCTGGGCCATGTCATGGACCGGCCCGCGGCCTGGCTGATCGTCCATGACGATCAGGTGCTCGATGAAGACCAGTTGCTGGCGTTCGCCTCGCTGGTGGCGCGCCGTGCGGGCGGCGAGCCGGTCGCCTATCTGGTCGGATTTCGCGAGTTTTTCGGGCGCGAGTTTGCGGTGTCAAGCGGCGTGCTGATTCCACGTCCGGAGACCGAGTTGCTGGTGGACATTGCGCTCCGGCAGAAAGTCGGCGTCGGCACTGCGGCGACTGCAAGGATTCTCGATCTCGGCACCGGCAGCGGCTGCCTTGCCATCACGCTGGCGCTGGAAATTCCCCAGGCGCAAGTCACGGCGCTGGATGCGTCCGCGGCAGCCCTGGACGTGGCGCGTGACAACGCACAGCGACACGGGGCGCAGCTGCGCTTGCTGCAAAGCGACTGGTTTTCCGCGCTGGCGGGCGAACGCTTCGATCTGATCGTGGCCAATCCGCCCTACATCGCCAATACCGATCCGCACCTAGCCGCAGGCGACCTGCGTTACGAGCCGCGCACGGCGCTGGCGAGCGGCAGCGACGGACTGGACGCCATTCGTCGCATCGTTGCCGACGCGGCGAAGTACCTGGCGCCGGGCGGGCAGCTGTGGCTGGAGCACGGCTACGATCAAGCTGTCGCGGTGCGGGAACTCCTTGCGGCGGCGGGATTCGTAGGGATCGAACAGATCCCGGATCTGGCAGCAATCCTGCGCGTCACCGGCGGTCGGATGGGCTGAGCAGGCACGCCGAACTCGACGGCGGGTTGTCAGACAACCATCTGTTTGTCTATAGTATTGAAACAGATGGCAACTACATGGTCCGGAAGGGTTTGGGATGAAGTGGGATGGCAGTTTTACGGTCGGAATCGAGGCGATCGACGAGCAGCACAAGAAGATATTCGAGAGGTTGCTCGCCATCGAGAATTCAGTGGTCAAGCGGGATCCATGGCACATCCTGCGTTTTCTGCTGGCTCAGCTCGCCGAATCCATGAAGTTTCATCTTGCGGTCGAGGAGGCATTGCTCGAAATCACCCACTATCCGGGACGGCAGGAGCATCGCGACGCGCACGCGAAGATCATCGAGCTGATGGCAGAACTGGAAGACAAGCTGGAACACAACGCGCCCGGCGAGAACCTGGTGGGATTCTTCGAGCAATGGTTCGTGCGCCACGTCCTGGCCCACGACCGGGAATACGCACGTTACATGAACGAGCAATTCCCCGCGCTCGGTGCCCGGCAGCAGCTCTAGGGCGTGTTC
Source organism: Betaproteobacteria bacterium (assembly GCA_028065725.1). Next base: position 72,413 of record JAPTVL010000173.1, on the reverse strand, counting down.
GTGTTCAGGCGCCGGCGAACCGGGACAAAAAACAACGGAGCGGCCGGAGATGCTCCGGCCGCCCCGTCTGTCAGCTGCGGGTTCTAGCGCAGGCCGGCGATGTAGTCGGCGACCTCCTGGATTTCTGCGTCGGTCATCTTCAGTGCCACCATGCGCATCATCTTGTTCGGATCGTTGACGCGCGAGCCTTCGCGGAAGCCCTTGAGCTGCGCTTCGGTGTATTCGGCATGCTGGCCGCCGATGCGCGGATACTGCGCTGGAATGCCGGCGCCGGCCGGGCCGTGACACGCGGCGCAGGCCGGCAGACCCTTGGCCTGATCCCCGCCGCGATACAGCTTCTGGCCGAGCTCGATGGTTTCGCGATTCTTTGCGGTTTCGCCGGTTTGTTTCTGCGCCGCAAAATAGGCGGCAAGATCACGCATCTGACCTTCGTCGAATGCAGCAATCATGCCGTTCATGATCGGATTGACGCGCTCGGGCTGCTTGCCGTCGGCCGGCTTGAAATTCTTCATCTGCTTGAGCAGATAGTCGGGATGCTGTCCCGCCAGTTTCGGGTTGACCGCCAGCGGGCTGTTGCCGTCCGGGCCGTGGCAGGCGCCACAGACGGTGGAGGCAATCGGCTGGCCGCGCGCGGCATCGCCTTTGGGAGCGGCTTTGGCCGTATCGGTGGCTTGGACACCGAATGCGGTCGTCGCACACAAGAGAGCAAGCAGATAGCTGAGCAGGGAACGCTTCATGTAAAAAAACTCCTCGGAAACTCCGGGATTCGGAAATTGTAAACCTGATATTCTATCCCAGCTCTCCCGATTTCTCCACGTCAGCCTGCCATGGCGGCGTATCTACGTCGTATCGCCCGATGCCCCTATTCCGCCACGCCAGCTTTGAAATATCCGTCGCCCAGCCCAGTGGCCTGCCGCCTCCCAATGGCGCGGAAATCGCCTTCGCCGGTCGATCGAACTCGGGAAAGTCCAGTGCCATCAATACCTTGGTGGGGCATACCCGGCTCGCCTTCGTCTCCAAAACCCCGGGCCGAACCCAGCTGATCAACCTGTTTCGCTTGAAGAATGGCGCGGCGCTGGTCGATTTGCCCGGCTACGGCTACGCCCAGGTGCCCATGGCAGTTCGCCTGCAATGGCAAGGCCTGCTGGAGCACTACCTGACCTGCCGCTCCAATCTGGTCGGACTGGTGCTGATCATGGATTCGCGCCGGCCGCTGACCGAACTGGACTGGAAGATGATCGGCTGGTTCGGTTCCACCGGGCGGCCCATCCACTGTCTGCTGACCAAATCGGACAAACTCACAAAGCAGGAGCAGACCAAAACCCTGCGCGACACGCGCGAGACGCTGGCCAGGTTCGGCGATCAGATCACGGTGCAGATGTTTTCCAGCCTGAAGAAAACCGGGATGGACGAGGCGGAAAAAGTTATTGGCAGCTGGTTGCGCGGTGATGAGTTCGTCGTATCCGATAGCTGACGAAGTCAGCCTGATTGGTCACCCCCTTTCTTGGAAAATGCGCAGCATTTCAGTGAAGGCTAACGCCCGCGAAGCGGGGGTTATGCCGGAGCTAAAATCGTTCAGAAGCGTTTCAGAGTAGGCTAACGCCCGCGAAGCGGGGGTTAGCCGGAACTAAAGGGGGCCGGGGGGATAGCCCATATAATTCGCCCGCAGGGCTTTTATTTTTGGTGAAACCAAAAATAAAAGCCCTCGACCAAAGGGGAGAAGGCCGAGGGCGAAACACCTTGAACAATTCAAGGCACCCGCTCAGGGAGGTGAAGCGGGAGACGGGGCGGACAATGTATCCGCAACCATCTGCCTCCTATGATAGGTCGTTTGCGTTAAAGTTCAAGTATTTCCGGAAAAATTTTTCAAGGCTAAGTCAATGATTACAAAAGGTGTATTCCCAGGGGCCCGGATGCGGCGGATGCGTCGCGATGACTTCTCGCGGCGCCTGATGCGTGAGCACACACTTACTCCTGACGACCTGATCTATCCTGTCTTTGTCCTCGAAGGCGCGGGGCGTACCGAGGTCGTTGCCTCGATGCCCGGCGTCGAACGCATGTCGCTGGACCGCCTCCTCCCGGTGGCTGAAAAGGCGCTGAAGCTGGGCGTGCCGGCCTTGGCCCTGTTCCCCGTGGTCGATATCGGCAAAAAATCCCCGGGCGCGGAAGAGGCCTGGAATCCGGCCGGTCTGGTGCCGACCGTGGTGGCCCGGTTGAAGCAGGAATTTCCCGAACTCGGGATCATTACCGACGTCGCGCTCGATCCCTATACCAGCCATGGCCAGGACGGCCTGATCGACCCGGCCGATCCGCGCGGCTACGTGATGAACGACGAAACGCTGGAAGCCCTGGCAAAACAGGCGCTGTGCCACGCGCGCGCCGGCGCCGACGTGGTTGCCCCCTCGGACATGATGGACGGCCGCATCGGCCGCATCCGCGCCATGCTGGATGCCGAGAAGCTGATCCACACCCGCATCCTGGCCTACTCGGCGAAGTACGCCTCGGCGTTCTACGGCCCCTTCCGCGACGCCGTGGGCTCGGCCGGCAATCTGGGCAAGGGCAACAAATACACCTACCAGATGGACCCGGGCAATACCGATGAGGCGCTGCGCGAAGTCGCCCTCGACATCGACGAAGGCGCCGACATGGTGATGGTCAAACCGGGGATGCCCTATCTGGACATCGTGCGCCGGGTCAAGGACGAGTTCGGCGTACCGACCTACGCCTATCAGGTCAGCGGCGAATATGCGATGCTCAAGGCCGCCGCGCAGAACGGCTGGCTGGCTCACGATGCGGTGATGATGGAGGCCCTGCTGTCATTCAAGCGTGCCGGCTGCGATGGCATCCTGACTTATTTTGCGCTGGAGGCGGCCACGTTGCTGAAGGCGTGATTCCTTGAAGCGCCACGCCCAGCTTCTGCTGCGCAGTTTCGATGGCTTCATCCGGCGGCCGGCGTGGTGGCCGCTGCTGATCCTGTTCTGGGGTCTGGTTACCGTTGCCTCCTATGCCTGGCACATCCATGAACTGGAGCAGCATGCCTACGCGATGGCCGCGGCGCGCGGCCGGCTGGTGTTCGAGATGGTCGAGACTACCCGCCTCTGGGCCGCGAACCATGGCGGCGTGTATGCCCCGGTAAGCCCGACCAACCCGCCCAATCCCTGGCTCGATGTGCCGGACAAGAACATCACCACGCCTTCCGGCGTGCTGCTGACGATGATCAATCCGGCTTACATGACGCGTCAGCTCAACGAGCTGATCGGCATCGAACGCGACATGCGCGTGCGCCAGACCAGCCTCGATCCGATCAATCCGGGCAATCATCCTGACGCATGGGAACGAGAGACACTTGAAGGTTTCGCGGCGAGTCGCGCCGAGCGAATTTCAATAGTCGGCGCCGGCGCCACGGCGAACTTCCGCTACATGGCGCCGCTGGAAGTCAGGGAACCCTGCATCGCCTGCCACATAAAGCAGAACTACAAGCTGGGCGCCGTCAGCGGCGGCATCAGCGTCAGCTTTCCGGCCAGTTACATCTACGCCATCATCGATGCGCAAAAGCGCGGTTTCATGATCATCCACGTCGCCGTCTTTGCCATTTTCGCCTTGCTGGCCTGGGGCAGCCTGCTGATCACGCGGCGCAACGTGCTGGCGCTCGAAGCGGTGCGCGGCGACCTGGTCGAGAGCGAGAAAATGGCCTCGCTCGGGCGCATGGTGGCCGGCTTCGCCCATGAAGTGAACACCCCGGTCGGGATCGCCGTGGGGGCGGCCTCGCAATCGCAGGAGCTGGTCGCGGAATTGGGGCGTCTGATCGAGCAGCAGGAAGTCAGCGAAGACGATCTGCGGCAGCGCATGCAAATGCTCGACGAGGCTTCGGCCCTGATACTCGGCAACCTCAGGCGTGCGGCCGGCATGGTGCAGAGTTTCAAGCGCACGGCGGTCGATCAGACCTCGGAAGCGGTGCGCGAATTCGATCTTGCGGAAGTCATCGACGATGTGTTGCGGTCCCTCAAGGGCCTCTTCAAGAACACGCAAATCACCATCAGCCTCGACTGTCCGCAGCATCTTAGCGTCTTCGGCTCGGCCGGCGCGCTGGCGCAGTTGCTGACCAATCTGCTGCAAAACGCCCATCTCCACGCCTTCGGAGACGGCAGCCGACCGGGAACCATCCAGATCCGTGTGCGGACCGCAAACGGCCATGTTCATCTCGAGTTCAGCGACGACGGCGCCGGCATGGACGAGGCGACGCTGCAGCGTGCCTTCGAGCCCTTCTTTACCACGCGCCGCGGCTCCGGCGGTAGCGGACTCGGGCTGTACATCGCCTACAATATGGCGACACAAGGACTGGACGGCAGCATCAGCTGTACCAGCCGGCAAGGGCAGGGAACCCGATTCGTCGTCGAGTTTCCCCAGCATGGCGTCGCACGGGAGGCGATGAACAATGAAAATCGTACGCAAGCTGCCGAACGCGGATAAGCCCCACCTGGCCAAGCCAAGGGTAATGCCCTGGAAGTTGCTGGTGGTGGACGACGAGCCGGACGTGCGTCAGCTCACGGCACTCAATCTGCGCGGCTTCGAATTTGCCGGCCGTCCGCTGGTCCTGATCGACGCCGGTTCGGCAGCGGAAGCGCGCCAGGCCTTGCACGATCAGCCGGATATCGCCCTGGCCCTGATCGACGTCGTGATGGAAACCGACGATGCGGGATTGAAGCTGGTGGCCTTCATCCGCCAGGAACTGGGCAATGCGATGGTGCGGCTGGTGATCCGTACCGGCCAGCCCGGGATGGCGCCCGAGCGCTATGTCATCGACAATTTCGATATCGACGACTACAAGGACAAGACCGAACTCACCGCGCAGAAGCTGTATACCACCGTGCGCTCGGCGCTCAAGAGCTATCGCGATCTGGAAACCATCGAGATCAATCGCAATGGTTTGCGCCACTGACCTGTCCCGGGATTTTCGGACCAGCCTGATCTGGAGATAATGGCTCCTCAGACGAAAAGCTGGTTGTCCATGCCGGGCATGGCGTATTTCTTCGCCGGCCTTTTACTTGCTCTTCGCGCGCGGATGGGCCGCGTCGTAGATTTTCGCCAGGTGCTGGAAGTCGAGGTGGGTATAGATCTGCGTCGCGGCGATGCTGGCGTGGCCTAGCATTTCCTGCACCGCGCGCAGGTCGCCCGAGCTTTGCAGCACATGCGAAGCGAAGGAGTGGCGCAGCATGTGCGGATGCACGTGCACGCCGACGCCCTGGCGCTGCGCCCATTGCGCGAGGCGGTTCTGCACCTGGCGCGGCTGCAGGCGCGTGCCGTTGCGGCCGAGGAACAGCGCCGGCTCGTCGCCGGCGAACTGCGGGCGCAGCACAAGCCAGGCTTGCAGGGCGGCCAGGGCCTGGTCGCCGACCGGTACCTTGCGCGTCTTCTCGCGCTTGCCGGTGACGGTGACTTCGCCGGCCGCCAGATCGAGTCCGCCGGGCCAGTCGAGGCTCACCAGTTCGGCCAGGCGCAGGCCGGAGGAATAGAACAGTTCGAACATCGCCGCGTCGCGCACCAGCAGCGGCTCATTCGCCGGCAGCGGCGTCGAGTCGTCGAGCAGGGCGGCGGCCTGGTCGATGCCCAGCGCCTTGGGCAGGCTGCGCGGGCGCTTGGGCGCGCGCAGGCCGTCGGCCGGATTCAGCGCGATGGCGCCACGCCGCGCCAGCCAGGCGTAATAGCTGCGCCAGGCCGAGAGGGTGCGCGCGATCGAGCGCGGCGAGAGCTGCCCGGCATGCAGCTGCATCAGGCCGCGCCGCAATTGCGGCGCGGTCAATGCGGCCGGTTCGGTGCCGGCCGCGAGTGCCGTGAGGCGCGCCAGGTCGCGCCGATAGGCAGCGAGGGTATGCGGGCTGGCGCGCCGCTGCAGGGCGAGGTCGGCGAGAAACTGCTCGGCCGAACTGTCCATCATTCGGCGTGGGGCGGCATCAGCCGGCGACGCGCAGCAGCGCCGCCGACGCCAGGTCGCCGATGCGCTCCAGATACAGGGTGCCCAGCTCCGGGTAGAAGCGCCGCGGATCGTCGCTGGCCATGACCAGCAGGCCGCAGCAGACGCCGTTGCCGGCGCGCAGCGGCACCTGGGTCATCGAGCGCAAATGCGTCGCGGCGTCGCCGAACCAGGCCAGGGTTTCCTGGTCGGTCACGCTGCCGCAATAGGGTTGCTGCAGATTGGTAGCGAAGCTCATGACGGAATCGGCCACGGCCGCGAATTCCTGGCCCTCGACCGCGCCGGCACCCCACAGGCGCAAGGTTACGTGCGGCACGGCGAAGGCACCGCCGAGGTGCGAATACAGGACGCGCAGCACGTCGCGCATGTCGCCGACCGAGTTCAAGGCCACGGCCAGGCCATGCACCTTGTCGGAAATGGCATCGTTCTCCTCGCCGAAGCGGATCAGCTCGACCAGTTTTGCCTCGAGCGCACGCACCTTGTCGCGCAGCTTGATCAGTTGCTTCTCGGTAATCGATATGGCACGCCCGCTGTGCGGATCGGGCAGGGTCACCAGCGCCAGCATTTCCGAATGGTGCTCGAAGAATTCGGGATGATCCTGGAGATAGTGGACGACGTCTTCGGATTTCATAGGGGGCTTTCAGAGGTTGTTCGGGAGTTCGATGTCTGCGCTGAATACCGTGGTCGCCGGGCCGGTCATCAGGACCGGGGCGGCGGCGTTCGCGGCGCCGCCCCAGGCGATCGTCAGCTCGCCGCCGCGCGTGGCGACGCGCACCGGCGAATCCAGCAGGCCGCGGCGGATGCCGGCCACCACGGCGGCGCAGGCGCCGGTGCCGCAGGCCAGGGTCTCGCCGGCGCCGCGCTCATGCACCCGCAGACGGATAGCATGGCGGTCGACCACCTGCATGAAGCCGGCATTGACCCGGCGCGGGAAACGCGGGTGGGTTTCGATCAGCGGACCCTGCGTGGCGACCGGCGCGGCATCGACGTCGGCCACCACCTGCACCGCATGCGGGTTACCCATCGACACCACGCTGATGTCGATCCACGCCGCGTCGACCAAGAGCCGTTGCACTATGGCGTCGCTGTCGCTTTCGAAAGGAATCTCGGCCGACCGAAAGCGCGGCACGCCCATATCCACGGTGACTTCGCCGTCGGCTTCGAGGCGCGGCGCAATCAGGCCGGACGCGGTTTCGACGCGGATCTCGCGTTTGTCGGTAAGGCCCTGCTCGTGCACGAAGCGCACGAAGCAGCGCGCGCCGTTGCCGCATTGCTCGACTTCGCCGCCATCGGCGTTGAAAATGCGGTAGCGGAAATCGACCCCGGCCGTGGTGGCGCGCTCGACCAGCAGGATCTGGTCGCAGCCGATGCCGAAGTGGCGGTCGGCCAGCCAGCGCGCCTGGGCCGGGGTCGGCACGAAGTCCTGGCGGATAGCATCGAGCACGACGAAATCGTTGCCGAGGCCGTGCATCTTGGTGAAACGGATTTTCATGCCGCGTCCGCCGGGCCGCCCCAAAGACGCGGCCGTTCATGGAACCGGAGCAGGCTCTGCCTGCGAACCGTAGTCACCCCCTTTTCCTGGAAAAGGGGGTTGGGGGGATAAGCTGTACTCATGGGACAAGCATACGCCGTCCTGCCAGCGCCGACTTTCGGCAATTGAGGGGTCAATAAAGCCTTTTTTCACCCGGCGGTCGCGTCTTGAAGCGTTTGTGCAGCCAGTAGTACTGCTCGGGCGAACGCAGCACTTCGGCCTCGATGAAGGCATTCAGCCGGCGCGCATCGGTCAGGTCGTCGCCGCTGGGGAAGTCGGCCCAGGGCTCGCCGACGCTCGCGACGTAGCCGGTTTGCCAGCCCCGGCCCGCCATGCGCGTGACCAGCGGGATCACCGTCGCCCCGGTCAGCCGGGCCAGGCGCGCCAGCCCGGTGATGGTGGCCGTCTGCACGCCGAAGAAGGGCACGAAGACGGATTCCCTGGGACCGTAATCCATGTCCGGGGAATAGTGGAAAAAGCGGCCGGCCTTCATCGCCTTGAGCGCCTTGCGCGTGCCTTCCTGGCGCGACACCATGTCGAAGTTGCCGAAGCGGCGGCGGCCGTTGTTCATCGCCGCCTCGAACACGCGGTTCTTCTGCCGGGTGTAGATCGCCACCATGCCCTGCTCCAGTTCCAGCGCCAGGCGCATGCCGCCTGCGTCGATGCCAACGAAATGCGGCACCAGCAGGATCACCGGCTTGCCCTGGTAGGCGGCAAGCTTCTCGGCGCCTTCGAGCCGCACCAGGCGCCGCATGCGTGCCGGCGAGGCCCACCACCAGAGCCCGAGTTCGAGCACGCTGCGGCCGAAGGCCATGAAGTGGCGTCGCGCCAGCGCCGACTTTTCGGCCGGCGCCAGATCCGGAAAGCACAGCCCGAGGTTGGTCGCGGTGACCTGCCGCCGTTCGCCGACTAGGGCGTAGAGCGCCAGGCCGAGGCCGCGGCCGAGCACGGCCAGCGCCGGCAAAGGCAGCCAGTGCAGCAGCCACATGAGCGCAAGGACGAGGCGGGTCACGTCAGGCTGGCCGCGGACGGGACGGGGCAAACGGGAATTTGGTGGATTGTGCGAACATCGGGGTTTCGAAACGGCGGCAAACGAGGATTATCCTGCCAGTCTGCTGTGCGGTGCATGGAAGATCAACAGTTTTGGAGCTCAGCCGTCGTGCAAAACTGGTCAGTCTTGAACACGCCGACAGCTTTGAACATAGCGCCTTGAATAGTGCCGCATAACCTTCGCAGCGCAGCATTGGGTTTCCGCCAGCGGGCAAAGGCTGCGCCGACCGCGGCAAGCAATTCGTTCAACGTAGCGAGGAAAGGGTTGTACGTCACCATCCGGCGAGCAAGTTTCCGGACCCGCTCGATGGACGCCAACCGTGGGCGGTATGGCGGCAGGAACAGGAGCGCGAGCACCTTGCATATTTCGCAGTAAGGGCGCCAGTAAGGAACGCCCCGGGCTGGCAGCCCGGATCATGAGCGCGGATCGTCCCCGGGAGGCGGCTCCACTCCCGCCGGCACCTTGTAGCGGTTGTAGCCCCAGAGGTACTGGTCGGGGCAATGCCGGATCAGCGTTTCCAGTTCGCGGTTGAGTTGCGTCGCGCGCTGCACGAGGTCGCCGGCCAGCGGCGCCGCCAGCGGATACAGCTTGAGGTGGAAGCCGGCGCCGTAAGGCAGGCGTTCGGCGTAGGCCAGCAATACCGTGGCCCCGGTTTCGGCCAGCCGCGCCGCCAGCGTCATGGTGTAGGCCGGGCGGCCGAAGAAGGGCAGCCAGATACCCTCGCCGTTGCCGGGCACCTGATCGGGCAAGATGCCGACCGCCTCGCCGCGCTTCAGCGCCTTCAACAGGCGGCGCACGCCCGACAGGTCGGCCGGCGCCAGCGTCAGATTCGCGCCGCGCCCTCCCTCGATCAGCGGCGCCAGCCAGTCCTGCTTGGGCCGGCGATAGAGCACGGTCATTGGCCGCTGCGATGCATAGTACTGGGCGGAGATTTCGAAGCAGCCGAGATGCGGCGTCAGGAACAGGATGCCGCGGCCTTCGCGCCAGGCGTCTTCGACCAGTTCCCAGCCGGACACCCTGACCACGCGCCCGACCACTTCGTCCTGCGCACGCAGCCAGATTTTCGGCAATTCCAGCAGCGCCTTGCCGGCCTCGGCAATCGCCGCGGTCTTGGCCTGGCTCATCCCGGCCTGCTCGATCTGCACCGAGAAATTGCGCCGGTAGCTCGCCGACAACAGCCACGCCAGCCAGCCGGCCAACGCGCCGAGGTTGTGCAGCAGCGGCAGCGGCAGGCGGGCCAGGGCTTTGAAGACCATCGGGAGCAGGGATGACATCGACGGAGAGCGGATCAGGAGGCGGGTTCAAAGGGGCTTGCCGGGTTGGCGGGCCTTGAGCCGGAACTAAAGCAAGTAGAATTATCGCCTACTGTCCGTACCTCAAGCCACCCCTCTGATTTCCACGTCATGACCAAGAAACTGCGTGCAGCCGTAATCGGCGTCGGCTACCTGGGCCGCTTTCACGCCCAGAAGTATGCCGCGCTCAGTGCTGCGAACCGCGGCGTGGAACTGGTCGGCGTGGTGGATGCGCACCCGGAAACCGCGCAGCGCGTAGCGAAAGAGCTCGGCGTCGCGGCCTTCACCAATTATCGCGAGTTGCTCGGCGCCACCGGTGCCAACAGCGCGCAAGTCGACCTCGTCTCGGTCGCCAGCACCACCGAAACCCATCACGCCGTGGCCCGCGACTGCCTGGCCGCCGGCGCGCATGTGCTGGCCGAAAAGCCGATCACGGTGACCGTGGCGCAGGCCGACGAACTGATCGCGCTGGCCGATGCCAAAAAGCTCGTGCTGCAGGTCGGCCACCTCGAGCGCTTCAATCCGGCCTGGCTGGCGGTCAAGGACAAGTTCACGCACCCGGTGTTCATCGAGGCGCATCGCATGGCGCCGTTCAAGGCGCGCGGCATCGACGTTTCGGTGGTGCTCGACCTGATGATCCACGATCTCGACCTGATTCTGCCGCTGGTGGCCAGCCCGGTCACCGACCTGCGCGCCTCGGGCGTCTCGGTACTGACCGACGGCATCGACATCGCCAACGCGCGCATCGAGTTCGCCAACGGCTGCGTCGCCAACCTGACCGCCAGCCGCACCTCGACCGCCAGCCTGCGTCGCCTGCGCGTATTCCAGCACCACGAATACATTTCGGTCGATTTCGGCGACCGCCGCATCGGCATCAGCAAAAGGCGCGAAGCCTTGGTCGAAGGCGAGGAGCCGATCGACACCGAAAGCGTCCAGCAGCCCCCCGGCGATGCACTGATGACCGAAATCGAAGCCTTCGTCGCTGCCGTGAAGAACGGCACCCCGCCCGTGGTCAGCGGCCGCGAGGGCCGCGATGCGCTGGCCGTCGCGCTCGAGATCGACCGCATGATCGCCGCGCGCCAGAATTCCCTTTCCTGAAGCCCATGTCCATGAACAACATCCCGATGCTTGACCTCAAGGCCGAATACGCCTTGCTGAAGGACGAAATCGAACCCGCCGTGATGGCAGCGCTGGCCGCCTGCCAGTACATCGGCGGGCCCAACGTCAAGGCCTTCGAGGCCGAAGCCGCTGCCTATGCCGGCGTCAAGCACGCGATTTCCTGCGCCTCGGGTACCGATGCGCTGCTGATCGCGCTACGTGCCATAGGCCTGGGTCCGGGCGACGAGGTCATCACCACACCCTTCACTTTCGTCGCCACCGCCTCGACCGTGCTCATGTGCGGCGCCAAACCGGTGTTCGTCGACATTGATCCGCGCAGCTTCAACCTCGATCTCGACCAGGTGGAAGCCGCGATCACGCCGCGCACGAAGGCCATCGTGCCGGTGCATCTGTTTGGCCAGCCGGTGCATCTGGCGCCGCTCAAGGCGCTCTGCGAAAAACACGGCCTGAAGCTGATCGAGGATGCCGCGCAGTCCTTCGGCGCCGACTACGCCGGACGCAAGTCGGGCGCCTACGGCGACATCGGCTGCACTTCCTTCTACCCTTCGAAGAACCTCTCGGCCTTCGGCGACGGCGGCCTGATGCTGACCGACGACGACCAGCTGGCGGCGGAACTGCGGGTGCTGGCCAGCCACGGTTCGCGCGTGCGCTACCATCACCACGTGCTCGGCTACAACTCGCGGCTCGACGAAATCCAGGCAGTGATCCTGCGCATCAAGCTCAAGCGCCTCGACCATTTCAACGATCGCCGTCGCGCCATCGCCGACTCCTACAACGAGCAACTGGCGGGCCTGGTCGAAACGCCCTTCGCCGACGGCCATGGCCGCCACGTCTATCACCAGTACACGATTCTTTCCGACCGGCGCGACGTGATCCAGAAGGTGCTGGGCGAGTCCGGCATCGCCTGCGCCGTGTATTACCCGGTGCCGCTGCACCAGCAGGAAATGTTCGCCGCCACCCACGGCGCCGTGCGCCTGCCGGTCACCGAACGCGTCGCCCAGCGCTGCCTGTCGCTGCCGATCTCGCCGATGCTGAAGAACGACCAGATCCGCCACATCGTCGGCGCGATCCGCCAGGCCCTCACATGACTATTCACGCCAGCGCCGTCATCGCCGCGGACGCGAAACTGGGTGCCGGCGTGTGCATCGGCCCCTTCGCCGTGATCGAGGAGGACGTGGTGCTCGGCGATGGCTGCGAAATCGCCGCGCATGCGGTGGTCAAGCGCCACACCCGGATCGGCGCGCGCACCCGCATCGCCGAGCATGCCGTGATCGGCGGCGACCCGCAGGACTTCAAGTTCAAGTCGGATTGCCTGTCCTATACCGAGATCGGCGAGGACAACTGGCTGCGCGAGGGCGTCACGGTGCATCGCGGCTCGCGCGAGGGCAGCGCCACACGCCTCGGCAAGGGCTGCTTCCTGATGGCCTACAGCCATGTTGCCCACGACTGCATCGTCGGCAACCAGGTGGTAATGGCCAACACCGCCGGCATCGCCGGCGAAGTCGTGGTGCATGACCGCGCCTTCATCTCGGCCGCCGTCACGGTGCACCAGTTCTGCCGCATCGGCCGCAACGCAATGGTCGGACTCTCGGCCAAGGTGGTGCAGGATGCGCTGCCCTTCTGCATCACCGACGGCAACCCCGGCCGCGCCCGCGGCCTCAACCTGGTCGGCCTGCGCCGCAACGGCTTTTCCAAAGATGAGATCGGCGCCCTGAAAGATGCCTACCGCCTGCTCTATTCGCGCGTGCCGCTGGAACAGGCCTTGACCGAAATGCGTGGCATGAACAGCGCGGCAGTCGGCGAAGTCGCCGATTTCATCTCGGCTAGCCGCCGCGGCTTCGCCCATCCGACCCGCTAGCGTTTGCCGCCGGCCAGCTTGATCGCCTCGGGCATGCGCCGTAGACGCCAGATCGCCACCGGCCCGAGCAGGCCGCCGACACCCAGCGTCGACCAGGCCAGACCCCACACCACGTGATCGGGCAGGCTGCCGCCGCTGCGACCCCAGTCGAGCATCAGGCCGAAGACCCAGGGTGAAATCGCGCCAGCGCCGAAGCCGAGCAGCGAGCGCAGCGAATAAGCGGCGCCGAGGTAGCGCGGATCGGTGAGTTCGGTCAGCGTGGTCGAATGGATCGAGGAATCGCCGACGCCGGTGACGTTGTAGAAAATCGCCACGGCGACCAGCAGGAGCATCGGGGCGCCGACCATCCAGCCGAAGCTGAAGGAGCAGGCCAGACTGGCGAGCGACATCGCCAGGGTGACCGTGGTGCGCCCGAGGCGATCCGACAGCGAGCCGCCGAGCACGCTGCCGACCACGGCCACCAGATAGGTCAGCGCGGAGAGCGTGGCGCCGAGGCTGACGGCCTGGGTTCCCGCCGTGCCGCCGGCAACCGCTGCCGCAGCCAGGAAGGCCGGCAGCCAGGCCCAGAGCCCGAGCAGTTCCCAGGCATGGAAGGTGTAGCCCCAGATCGACAGCATCGCCGGCTTGTTGCGCACCACTTCGAGCAGGCGGCTGTGGTTGCCGTGGCCGTCGGGCAGCGCATGGACCACATTGGGCACGTCGCGCAGCGCACGCCAGCCCAGCGCCATGCCCAGCAGCGGAAAACAGGCGGTGACGACGAAGGCGCCGCGCCAGCCGGCGATGGGAATCATGGCGCTGGCGATCAGCAATCCGATGGCATAACCGAGCGAGGCGGCGGCAAGGTAGTAGCCGAGCGCGCGACCCTGGCGTTCCTTCATGCGCTGGGCGACGATGGCCAGCCCCGGCGTGTAGGAACCACCCGAACACAGGCCGGTGAGTCCGTAGAGCAGCAAGGCGGAGACGAAGCCGTCGGCAAACAGCGCGAACAGCAGACCGCTGACCACCGCGGCGACGCCGGTCACCAGGTAGATGCGGCGCGCGCCATAGCGGTCAGAGAGGAAACCGACCGAAAACAGCGACACCAGGAAACCGACGTGATAGGCCGATTGCACCATGCCGGCCTGCCAGGCGCTGATCTGCCAGTCGGCGCGCAGCAGCGGCAACACCGCCGACCAGGCGGTGAACATCGTGGCGAAGGCGGCGCGTGCGGCGCAGAACTGGAGCAGCCAGGGCATGGCCGCAGTTTAGTGCCTATTGCCGGCGGAACAGGTGGTCGCCGCGCAAGGTCATTGGCCGGCACCCCGATTGACGGCGGTGGCGGTTCGGACCTAGAATGTGTGCTGTTCCGCCGAGTTAACAAGACAACTTGCGAGGCGGAGAAGACCCTGACGAAAATCGGCGGTCGGAAAACAAATATCGCTAAAGCGTCGCCTGCTCCCGCCCCATAGCCGGCCTCGCCATGTTGCGGGGCGTTTTTGTTTCTGGAGCAGGACAAATGGCACAAGAGTATTTCTTCACCTCGGAATCGGTTTCCGAAGGTCACCCGGACAAGGTTTCCGACCAGATTTCCGATGCCATCCTCGACGCCATCCTGGCGCAGGATCCGCATTCCCGCGTCGCCGCCGAGACGCTGTGCAACACCGGCCTGGTGGTGCTCGCCGGCGAGATCACGACCAACGCCAACGTCGATTACATCGGCGTCGCGCGCAACGTGCTGAAGCGCATCGGCTACGACAACACCGAATACGGCATCGACTACAAGGGCTGCGCCGTGCTGGTGGCCTACGACAAGCAGAGCCCGGACATTGCCCAGGGCGTGAACAAGGCCTACGACGACAACCTGAACCAGGGTGCCGGCGACCAGGGCCTGATGTTCGGCTACGCCTGCGACGAAACCCCGGTGCTGATGCCGCTGCCGATCTATTTGTCGCACCGCCTGGTCGAGCGCCAGTCGATGCTGCGCCGCGACGGCCGCCTGCCCTGGCTGCGCCCCGACGCCAAGTCGCAGGTCACCATCCGCTACCAGGACGGCAAGGCGCATTCGATCGACACCGTCGTCGTATCCACCCAGCATGCACCCGACATCGAACTGCCGCAGATCCGCGAAGCCGTGATCGAGGAAATCATCAAGCCGATGCTGCCCAAGGAACTGGTCAAGGGCGAGATCAAGTACCTGGTGAATCCCACCGGCCGCTTCGTCGTCGGCGGCCCGCAGGGCGACTGCGGCCTGACCGGGCGCAAGATCATCGTCGACACCTACGGTGGTGCCGCACCCCACGGCGGCGGCGCCTTCTCCGGCAAGGATCCGTCGAAGGTCGACCGTTCCGCCGCCTATGCCGGCCGCTACGTGGCGAAGAACATCGTCGCCGCGGGGCTGGCCAGCAAGTGCCTGGTGCAGATTTCCTACGCCATCGGCGTTGCCGAGCCGACCTCGGTCTGGGTCACCACGCAAGGCACCGGCAAGATCGCCGACGCCACCATCGCCGAGCTGGTGAAGAAGCATTTCGACCTGCGGCCGAAGGGCATCGTCACCATGCTCAACCTGCTGCGCCCGATTTACGAAAAGACCGCCGCCTACGGCCACTTCGGCCGCGACGAGCCGGAGTTCACCTGGGAGGCGACCGACAAGGCCGCTGCGCTGAGAGACGACGCCGGCCTTTAAGCCGGACCACTGCCGGCGCCGCCGTGCGGCGGGCCGTTGCCTTTTTTTCGGCAATGGCCGAACATGTCCTCCCATAAAAAGGGAGAGCAGGCAATGAGCAAGATTCTGCTGGCGGAAAGCGACGTCGCCGTGTCTACGCCGCTGGCGCGGCAGTTGCGGGAACGCGGTATCGAGGTCTTCATCGCCGCCGACGCGATCGAGGCACCCGTGGTCGCGCGCAAGTTTCTTCCCGACGCGGTGCTGATCAACAGCCGGCTTGCCGGCGGCGGCGGCAAGGCCGCCTTGAAGCGCATCCGCTGCAATGCCTTCACCAGCAACATTCCGATCGTCATGCTCACTACCGAGGATGCCGCGGCCTTCATCGCCGCCGGCGCCCAGGAATGCCTCGCGCCGCCCCTGACGGCCGACGCGGCGCAGGCGGCCGTGACGCGCAACGAGCTGCAATCCCTGGATTTCACGCTGGCGCCGGCCGAGGAGATCGAACGCCCGCAGCGCATCGCCGCCCTGCATGACACCGCCCTGCTCGACACGCCGCCCGAGGAAGCCTTCGACCGGCTGACGCGCCTGGCGTCGCGCCTGCTCGGCGCGGGGTCGGCGCTGGTCTCGCTGGTGGACAAGGATCGCCAGTTCTTCAAGAGCCAGACCGGACTCGCCGAACCCTGGGCCGGGGCGCGCCAGACGCGGCTGTCACATTCCTTCTGCCAGTGGGTGGTGAGCAGCCGCGACGAACTCGTGGTGCGCGATGCCAACGACCATCCGGCGCTGAAGAACAACCTGGCGGTGAGAGACCTCGGCGTCATCGCCTATGCCGGCGTACCGCTGACCGCACGCGACGGCGAGGTCATCGGTTCCTTCTGCGCGATCCATGCGGCGCCGCGCGCCTGGAGCGAGGAGGACTTGGAAACCCTGCGCGACCTGCGCCAGATCAGCGAGGCCTACGCCGTGCTGAGCCAGGCCCGCAAGGGAACCCCCGGTGCCGGGACCAGCCTGGAAACCACCATCCACGTCGCCGGCAAGGCCCTGGTCGGCGCCGCACGCCTGCTGCGCCGCTATGATATCCGCATCGCCGAAGCCGAGCGCCTGGACCTGATCGCGATCGTCGAGGAGCAGGGCCGCCACCTTGACTCAATCGCCCCCGATGGCAAGTTCGCCGCCGGCTGAAAGTCGGCGCTGACGGCACGCCGGCGATTTTTTTGCCGCCGGCAACCAATGGCGGCGTCCGTGGTCAATAATCCGGAACCTACTGGAGAGCGACATGCACGATCTGGCAAAAAATGTTCTGGGCGGCATCCTGCAGCCTTGCAGCACCGATCCGATGACCGGGTTCTTTCGTACCGGCGACTGCCAGGTGACCGAGGAGGACGTCGGCAACCATGGCGTCTGCATCATCGCCACGGCGGAATTCCTGGCCTTCTCCAAGTCGCGCGGCAACGACCTCAGCACGCCGCACCCGGAATTCGACTTCCCCGGCGTGAAGCCGGGGCAACGCTGGTGTCTGTGTTCGGCGCGCTGGCAGGAAGCCCTGCAGGCCGGCAAGGCGCCGCAGGTGGTACTGGAATCGACCTCGGCCGCGGCGCTGGAAGTCGTGCGCCTGGCCGACCTCAAGCGTTATGCCGTGACTCTCGACCAGGAGAAATGATGAGCGAACTGTACAAGCTGTCGGCCCGGGCCCTTGACGGGTCCCTGCGGTCGATGCAGGACTGCAAGGGCCGCGTCCTGCTGTTCGTCAATGTCGCCAGCGGCTGCGGCTTCACGCCGCAGTATGCCGGCCTCGAAGCCCTGTGGCGCAAGTATGGCGAGCGCGGGCTGACGGTGCTGGGCTTTCCCTGCAACCAGTTCGGCGCCCAGGAGCCGGGCGACGAGGCTGCGATTGGCGAATTTTGCAGCCTCAACTACGAGGTCAGCTTCCCGATGTTCGCCAAGGTGGATGTCAATGGCGACCACACGCACCCGATCTTCGCCTTCCTCAAGGCCGGCGCGCCCGGCGTGCTCGGCACCGAAGCCATCAAGTGGAATTTCACCAAGTTCCTGGTCGACCGCGAGGGCAAGGTGGCCGCCCGCTATGCCTCGGCGCACAAGCCCGAGGACATCGCGGCCGACATCGAAAACCTACTTGGTTTCAGTGAAGGCTGACGCCGGCTTTATCGGCGTCAAGCGTAGCGGCCGAAACTAAAACCTGCTGTAAGCGGCCGCAGCCATTCCGCGCTGCGCAGCGCGGAATGCAAAACCTCAGGCAGCGATCTTCTTCCGGCGCCCGGGCTTGGCGCCCGCAACTTCGTCGTCTGCCGCGAATTCGTCCTCGCCATCGCTGAAGCGCACGATATGCACGCCGGCCGGGAGGTCGGTCTTGCGGCGGGAAAGCTCTTTCAGCCAATCGTTGCCGGGGGGCGCGAGAACATCCATAAGGCTCATGCCGCGCTGGGTCATGTGTGGCTCCTGCTTCGCTGGGAACTAATCGCTGGAGTATTCGTGTCCAGAATCACGTCCTCGTTAACAGGCGAAGGCTCCACGTGAGCGGAGCCTTCGGGCGACCGGAAGGAGGAAACCGGTCGCCGGGGGAAGAAAGCGCCCTAGCGGTCGAAGTAACGACGCGAATCGGCGAGAAATTTCAGGATCGTGTTGGTTTGCATGGTCGGTTCCGTTGCCGGTTTGTTTTGCGGCATGTCCGTATAGATGGGGCCGGGGCCGATCGGTTCAACGAGAATTTGCAACAACTTGTTGCGCGCTCCGGCCCCGGCGCCGTCTGCTGCAGTTATCCCTATGATTAACAAGGGCTTCACCGCCGTTCGGCGGTGCTGGCAAGCTAGCTCATGGCGTCCAGGTAATACCAGCAGCCATCTTCGCGCATGAAGCGGCTGAGTTCGTGCAGCCGCTGCGCGCGTCCGCCGACCCGGCAGCGGGCGACGAACTCGACCGTCGCCTGGTCGCCGGCCTCGGTCTGCGCCTTGACCTCCAGCCCCAGCCACTTGGCTTGCGGTCCGCTGGCGAGGTCCAGCGCGGCGGGACGCGTCGAAGCATGCCAGGTGGCCAGCAGATAGTCTTCCAGACCAAGCACATAGGCGCTGTAGCGGGAGCGCATCAAGGATTCGGCATCGGGCGCCGGGCGGCCCGCATGGCAGCGGCCGCAGCAATCCGCATAGGGCAGCGGACGGCCGCAGGGACAAGGCGCGGAAATTACTGGCGCTTTTCGGTTTCGGGCGGCAGGGCACATTTCGGGCAATCGCGGCCGAAGAGCGAGATGTAGCGCCACCAGACCCAGGCCAGCACAGGCAGGGCGGCGATCAGCGCGATATCGCTCCAGCCCGGCTGCGCCAGCTCGCCCTGCCACCAGGCCACGGCGGCGCGGATGGCTTCGATCAGCAGCACCATGTAGGCGAAGCCGGCGGCCAGCAGCGCGGCCTGTTTCATACCCCGCCCCGCTCGTAAACCCACTGCAGCAGGGCATCCTGCGCCGGCTGCGCCGCGCCGGCATGGGCGTGATTGACGAAGAAAACCACGATCCAGCGCCGCCCGCCCTTGTCCAGCACATAGCCGGCAAGGCTGCGCACGCCCTCCAGCGAACCGGTCTTGATGTGCGCCTGGCCGGCGACGCCGTTCTGCTTGAGGCGCTTGCGCATGGTGCCGTCGGTCGCCGTCACCGGCAGCGAGGCCATCAACTCCGGCATGACCGCGCTTTTCCAGGCCGCCTGCAGCACGCGGCCGAGGCCCTCGGCGCTGATCCGCTCGCGCCGCGACAGGCCGGAACCATTTTCCAGAACCAGTTCGGGCAGCGCCAGCCCTCGTGCATCGAGCCAGGAGCGGATCGCCGCGTCGCCGTCCTCGGCAGTTGCCGGGCGCCGGCCGGCCTCCATGCCCAGGGTCAGGAACAGCTGGCGCGCCATGACGTTGTTGGAAAACTTGTTGATGTCGCGCACCACTTCGCCGAGAGTCGGCGATGGCAA
Source organism: Betaproteobacteria bacterium (assembly GCA_028065725.1). Next base: position 52,988 of record JAPTVL010000173.1, on the reverse strand, counting down.
GACGCCGACCGGACGCGCCGCGGCCGGCACCGCCCCGTCGCGCACGGTGCCGGCGAAGCTGCCGCCGAGCTCGGCCCACAGCTGCTGGAAAACGCCGAGCACGAAGGCGGGATGGTCCTGCACCGCGATGTTCCAGCGCTGCTCGCCGCAGCTCGCCGGAAAGACTCCCGTCAGCACCAGCCGCGTGGTCGGTCCGTGGCCGAAGACGTCGGCGCGCAGGCGCTCGCGCCAGTCGCCGCAGCCATTGCCGTTGCCCAGCGTGAGCTTGTTGACCAGGTCGAGATTGCTCAGCGCCGGCTCCATGCTGATTATCAGGGTCTGCTGCGCGGCGTCCGGAATCAGCTGCAGCGTGATCGCCTTGAAATTCACCAGCAAGGCATCGGGCGCGACGTTGTAGGGCCGCATTGGCTGCGCGTCGAAGCGGCCGGGATCGGCGCCGTTGGCGGCGAAGGCGCTGCGGTCCAGCACCAGGTCGCCGCGGATCTCGCGGATGCCGCGCGCCCGGATCTGGCGCAGCAGGCGGCCGAACTGGTCATGGGTCAGCCTGGGGTCGCCACCGCCACGCAGATGCAGGTCGCCCGTCAGTACGCCATCATTGAGCGTGCCGTTGGCGAAGGCCTCGGTCTTCCAGACATAGGCCGGACCCAGCAGGTCGAGCGCGGCGAAGGTGGTGACCAGCTTCATGGTCGAGGCCGGGTTCAGCGCGGCGTGGGCATTGACCGCCAAGAGCGGTGTCGCCGCATCCACTTCGCGGACCCAGACCGCGGCAGCCGCCTGCGGAATGCCGGCGCCCTTGAGCGCCTGCGCCACCACAGGCGGCAGGTCGCTGGCGGCGGCGTACAGGGTCCACCAACAGGCCACGAATAAGAACACTTTGCGCATGAGCCTATCTTATCGCCTGGACACCATCCCCGGCTCACGCAGGAGACATATAGAATCAGCCGAAAAGAGGAGTAGATCAGCCATGGAACATCCGGCCTGGCAGCCATCTGCCGCCACGATTGGCGCAGCCAAGCTCACCGCGTTCACCGACTGGCTGGCAGCCGAGCGCGGCATGCGTTTCGCCGATTACGATGCGCTCTGGCGCTGGTCGGTGGACGACCTCGAAGGCTTCTGGGGCGCCGTCTGGGACTACTTCGCGATTCCCGCGACGACGCCGCGCACGGCAGTGCTGGCCGATGCGCGGATGCCCGGCGCGCAGTGGTTCCCCGGCGTGACCATGAACTACGTCGACCAGGTCTTCCGCCATGCCACGACCGCGCGTCCCGCCGTGGTTGCGCGCAACGAGGCCGGCGAACAGCGCGAACTGGGCTGGGCCGAGCTGCAGCGCCAGGTCGGCGCCCTGGCCGCGACACTGCGCGGCATGGGCGTGACGCGCGGCGATCGCGTCGTCGCCTACCTGCCCAACATTGCGGAAACCGTCGTCGCCTTTCTTGCGGTGGCCAGCCTCGGCGCGATCTGGTCGGCCTGCTCGCCCGACATGGGACGCATCGCGGTGCTCGACCGCTTCCGCCAGATCGCACCCAAGGTGCTGATCGCGGTCGACGGCTACCGCTACGGCGGCAAGGCCTGGGACCGCCGCGAGCTGCTCCGCGAGCTGCTGGCCGAACTACCCAGCATCGATCACATGGTGCTGCTGCCCTGCCTGGGCGCGGCGGCCGATGCCGCCGGCTTCGCGCAATGCACCGACTGGGGCGCCGCGACAGCAGGCAACGCGCCGCTGCAAGTCGCGCACGTGCCCTTCGAGCATCCGCTGTGGGTGGTGTATTCCTCCGGCACCACCGGCCTGCCCAAGCCCATCGTGCATTCCCACGGCGGCATCGTCGTCGAGCACGTCAAGATGGCGGCGCTGCATCTTGATCTTGGCCCGGAAGACCGCTTCCACTGGTTTTCCAGCAGCGGCTGGATCATGTGGAACTGCCAGATTTCCGGCCTGCTGCTGGGCAGCACGATCTGCATCTACGACGGCAATCCGGGTTGGCCGGACTGGAATTTGCTGTGGCGCTTCGTCGGCGAAACCGGCGTGACCTTCTTCGGCGCCGGCGCCGCTTTCTACATGTCCTGCCTCAAGGCCCATGTCGAGCCCAACCACGTCGCCGACCTGTCACGCCTGCGCGCAATCGGCTCCACCGGCTCGCCGCTGCCGCCGGAAGGCTACCAGTGGATTTATGACCACGTGCGGCCGGACATCTGGCTCAACCCGATTTCGGGCGGCACCGATTTCGCCGGCTGCTTCGTCGGCGGCGTGCCAACGCTGCCGGTGTACCTCGGCGAGATGCAATGCCGCTGTCTCGGCGCCCGGGTCGAGGCCTGGGACGAAGCCGGTCGTGCGCTGATCGACGAAGTCGGCGAACTGGTCTGCAGCGCGCCGATGCCCTCGATGCCGCTGAAGTTCTGGAACGACCCCGGCGATGCGCGCTATCGCGAGAGCTACTTCGACATGTACCCCAGCATCTGGCGCCACGGCGACTGGCTGCGCATCACGCCGCGCGGCGGCGCCATCATCTACGGCCGTTCGGATGCCACCATCAACCGCCATGGCATCCGCATGGGCACCAGCGAGCTCTACCGCGCCGTCGAGGAGGTGCACGAAATCCTCGACAGCCTGGTGGTGGACCTCGAATTCCTCGGCCGCGAATCCTGGATGCCGCTGTTCGTCGTGCTGCGTCCCGGCCATGAACTGACGCCGCAGCTCGCAGCCACGCTGCGCGAGAAGATCAAGCTCGCACTCTCAGCGCGCCACGTGCCCAACGAAATCTTTCAGGTCGCCGAGATTCCGCGCACGCTCTCGGGCAAGAAGATGGAACTGCCGGTGAAAAAGCTGCTGCTCGGCCACGCCCTGGACAAGATCGCCAACCCCGATGCCATGGCGAACCCCGCCAGCCTGCAGTGGTTCGTCGATTTCGCCGCACGTCGCGCGGCGACGGAGCGTGTTGCGTGAGCCAGCGCATCGCCGTGCCGCTGCCGAAATCCTACCTGCTGCTCAACCACGGGCCGACCGTGCTGGTTTCCAGCGCCCACGGCGGCAGGCAGAACGTGATGGCCGCGGCCTGGAACATGGCGCTCGACTTCGATCCGTCTAAGGTGGCCGTAGTGATCGACAAGGCGACGCTGACGCGCGAACTGGTCGAGGCTTCGGGCGAGTTCGTGCTCAGCGTGCCGTCACGCGAGCAGGCGGCGCTGACGCTGGCGGTCGGTACGCGATCGGGACGCGAGATCGACAAATTCTCAACAGTCGGCGCTGGTGCCACGGCGGCCAGCGTCGGCGGCGCACCGCTGATCGAGGGCTGCCTGGCCTGGCTGGAATGCCGCGTGATTGCCGAGCCGCATATCCAGCGGACCTACGACCTGTTCCTCGCCGAAGTAGTCGCCGCCTGGGCCGACCCGGATGCCTTTTCCAACGGGCGCTGGCACTTTCCCGACGATGCCCGGCACAGCATCCATTACCAGGCCGGCGGCAGCTTCTTCGCCACCGGCGAGACCTTCGAAGTCTAGATTCCGAAGGGTTTGACGCCAATCAGCCAGGCGTGACTCCAAAGCGCGAACAAGGCCCACGCCAACAAGCCGATCGCAGTCACGCTGGCGTCGCGCGTCCAGCAGCAAACAGGGTAGGTACGGCCGGCAAGGCGGTCGCGACGGCGCGCCGAAACGAAATCGGCCACCGCCCAGGCCAGGAAGGCGCCGAACAAAATCACATCGGCGAGATTGCCGTTGGCCAGCAAGTGCGCCAGCGCCCAGAGTTTGACCCCGGCCACCATGGGATGGCCGATCGCGGCCTTGATGTGACTGCCGGGCAGGTAGGCAGCCACCAGCAGGACGAAGACCGGCAGGGTCAGCAGCGCCGCGAGATGCCGGGTCCATAACGGTGGCACCCAGAGCACCGCCGGATCGGCCCTGGTCATGCCATAACCCCAGATGACCAGACCCAGCACAAGCGCGGAGACGAGTGAGTACACGCCTTTCCAGCGCGCCTCGCCCAGGCGCGCGACCTGCGCATCGCGCCAAGGGCCGGCAAGCATGCGCACCGAATGGACGCCGAGGAACAGCGCCAGGCCGAACAGCAGGTAAGTCATGGAGCCTCTTTCCGCGATCGTGAAGTGCCGTGATCTTGCTTGTGATCCGGCACCCGATGCACGGCGGCGTTCAGCGGCACCAGCGGGGCATTTCTCCGGCATTGTTGTTGCGACGCGCCGCCAGACATAGCTCGCGTTCGGTTTCGTAAATCGTGCGGCGGGACTTTTCCTGTTCCATGCGGGCTTCCGCCTGCTGCTTCGCCAGGGCGGCCTGACGCTTGCGCTCTTCCATCTGCTCCTGCTGGTACTCGATCTGCGTGGTGCGCAGCCGTGCCTGATCATCGATCTGGTGCTGGCGCAGGACGGCCTGCTGCTCGGCCATCTCTGCCTGCCGCTCCGCCGCCTCAGCCTGTCGCGCGGCCGCCTCGGCCGCGGCCTGCCGCTCGCGTTCAAGGCGCGCGGCCTGTGCCTGCTGCTGCATCTGCAACGCCTCCCTGGTCAGTTCCTTGCGCGACTTCTCCTGATACACGGCAAGTGTCGCGATCACGTTCAGCGGCCGGCCCAGGGCAGTGCCACGCTGCGACTCTTCGAAAGCCTCGGGAGCGGCTTCCTGGCGGGACACCTCTTCCAGCAGTTTGTGGTCGTACTGTTCGCGACTGACCGGGTCCTGCAACATTTGAATGGTGTAGCGCCGATGCAGCACTGTTCGGCGCGGGTTTTCGCCCGCTGCCGTTCAGGGTCGACGCGTTCAGAAACCAGTCGCCTAGGACCGGGCGCGGCCCGGCAGGCAGGCGGGCCGCGGTGGCAATTATCGGCCGCCGCCTAAGTCACTCACTGCCTTGGTTGCGACCAATCAGGCTGAGTCGGACCAGTTCAGGCACGCTCTCCACTTGCAGTTTTGCCATCATTCGCGCCTTATGCACTTCCACAGTGCGTGGGCTGATTTCCAGAATTTCCGCAACGTCCCGGTTGTGCCTTCCCGCGACCACCAGATCCATCACTTCTTTTTCACGGGGAGTCAGGGTTGCCAGCAATTTGTCGAACTCGGACCGGCGATGGGTCCGCTCTTGCAGTGCCGTTTGAAGGGCTAAGGCGTCCACGATCGCGTTGATCAATTTGGCGTGATCAATCGGCTTCTCCAGGAAGTCCACCGCCTGTGCCCGAAAGGCTTCCCGGGCGGACTCCACGTCACCGTGGCCGGTCATGATGATGACGGGCATCCTGCAGCCGATATCCAGCAGTTTCCTCTGCAATGCGAGGCCGTCCATGCCGGGCATCCGAATATCGATCAGCAGGCAACCGGACCACGCTGGTCGGTAGGCTTGCAGAAAACTCTCGGCATCGGCAAACAGGGTAACGGGATATCCCCGCAGCCCCAACAAAAGGGCCAGGGCGTCACGAACGGATTGATCGTCCTCAATGATGAAAATGGTAAGGCTAGGCTTCATCACTTCCTTTCCCTTCCGTCGGTAGCATCACTTTGAACAAGCCATGGTCGGTCATCTCGGCCCACAGGTTTCCGCCATGGGCTTCCACGATGGCCCGGCTTATCGCCAGCCCCAGTCCCATGCCGGTAGCCTTGGACGACTGGAAGGCCTCAAACAGTCGTGCCGCTGTTGCACCGGACAATCCCGGCCCGCTGTCCTCTACATTGATACAAACGCGTCCCGAAGCCTCCGCAACAGCCGACAAGCGAACGCGACGAGAACCAACCGGCTGATCAGCCACGGCATCGAAGGCATTGGTGATCAGATTTCGCAAGACCACTTCAAGTTGTAGTCGATCCACCAACAGCACACATGAGGGCATGGGCGCTACCTGCAAATCGATGTCCAGTTGCGCAGCCTTTCCAATGAATGAAGAACTGGCTGTTGTCAGCAAATCACCAAGAGATATCCGCTCAAGCCGGGTAGCCCCGGTCCGGAAGAAATCGCGCAAGCGACGAACCACGTCGGCCGCCCGAAAGGACTCAGTCACCATGCGACGGATGGTCTCGCGCAGTCTCTCGCCAGTTTCTCCTTGCTCCAGCAACGACTCGCAGGCCACGCCATAGGCCGATAGTGCCGTAAGCGGTTGATTGAGCTCATGGGCCAGTGCGCCAGCCATCTCTCCCGCTGCGGCAAGACGCAGGGTCTGGCTCAGTTCATCGCTGACACGCTGCTTTTCATCCACCACGACACCGATGAAAAAACCAAAGAGCGCCAGTATCACTGCCAGAGTCTGGGTTTCCAGTACAGACACTGCCGAAAAATCTACCCACTGAACTGAGGCAATCACCCCGATCTGAATAATTGCCGCGCCGGACACCGCCCCGGTCAAGCCGTGCCTTGCGGCCATCCAGGCGATTGGCAGGAACAGGACATAGACATACTGAAAGTCATTTTCTGCGCCCAGGCCAAATGCAACCCACAATGAAGCGCCAATGACCGCCAGATAGCCAAGCGAAAGCCGTGACGTGGCAATGGCTCGCAGATGCATCCGGCCCCGTTCGTCCAGCAGCATCCAAAGGAATGGCATCGAAACCAGCACCCCGACACTGTCGCCTACCCAGTAACGAACAAAAGCCTCCGTACCGCCACCAACAGGAATGAGCCCTCCGAGGGATAGCGCCGAGACAAACAGAAGGCTATTGACCAAGGTACCGATAATGGCGACAGCCGCCCACTTAAACAAACCCTCGCGATCATCAAATATTTCCACACTGGATAGGCGACGTCGCAACACCTCTGCGATGGCCCAATAGCCCAGCGTCAGAAGCGCAGCGAGACCAGTAGCCAGCGGCAGCGATGTCGGAAGGTGGCGAACCCATATATCCGCCAGCAAGATCGCCAAGGCAACTGGCAGTACGGCATGTTTCCCATAGCGCAGAAGAAACAGGAGGCCCAGTGCCGGCGCTGGGCTCCATGGCGTGATATTCAGACCGTGCAGCGGATAGATGAAGCTGGCCCAGTCAAGAACGACATAGCCGAGGATCAGGATCACAACGTCACGCCAGCCCGGGCGAAGTGTTGGCTGCATTGGTGCAGATGGGGGTTTCCGGTACAAGGAATCGTGATTGTGCGTGGGCATGGAGAATTCCGATATTCGAAACACCCCCTAAGGGTTTCACGTAGTTTTACCTGAAAACCTGTCAGGGCATAGGAAAACTGGGATCGCTGAAACGAGGCAAGCAGCTTGTCCCCGTACGCGCTCGCCCGAATTTCGCTTCGTGCCAAGAGTTCTTACCATCAGCGCATTCATTTCACGCGCCCCGTCGCTCTTCGCATGACTTTTGTTGTACCGACCAATCCGGAATTGATTGCCGCTGGCATCTTCGCTATCGCGGTAGTTCATACCTTCTCGACCAAGTTCTTTGCCCATCTCGCCCATCTCCAGCCCAAGCATGCCGGTCTATGGCATTTGCTCGGCGAAGTGGAAGTCGTTTTTGGTTTTTGGGCCTTTGTACTGATTGCCGCCCTGTTTGCGCTGTCCGGCCGTGACGCAACAGTGGGCTACCTTGATGATCGCAATTTCACCGAGCCAATGTTCGTATTCGTGATCATGGTGATCGCGGCCAGCCGCCCCATCCTGCAATCCATTCAGGCCCTGGTAAAAGCCGTTGCAAGGCTCTTGCCATTTTCTCCGGCCCACGCGGTCTATTTCTTGTGTCTGTCGATGGTCCCTCTTCTGGGATCGTTCATTACCGAACCGGCAGCCATGACACTGGCGGCGATTCTGCTGCGGGATGCCTACTTCACCCGCCATCTCAGTGATCGCCTGCAATACTCGACCCTGGGCGTTCTGTTCGTCAATATCTCGATTGGCGGAACGCTGACCAACTTTGCTGCACCACCGGTGTTGATGGTGGCGGCCAAATGGCAATGGGACACCGCTTTCATGATTGCCCACTTCGGCTGGAAATCGGCATTTGCGGTGGTCATCAATGCAGCCGTAGCGACCTGGCTATTCCGCCGCGAATTGGCCTCGAAAGCTCACGTCGAATCCAAGACTCGCACCGACGGCAGTGTTCCTGTTCCAGTGACCGTCGTGCATCTGCTGTTTCTGATCGGCGTAGTGATATTTGCGCATCACCCCGCCGTATTCATGGGGTTGTTTCTCTTCTTCCTGGGTTTTACCGAAGCGTACAAACGCCATCAGGACCGGCTCATGCTGCGCGAGGGCTTGCTCGTTGCATTCTTTCTGGCGGGACTGGTCACCCTGGGCGGGTTGCAGAAATGGTGGCTGCAGCCGACGCTATCCGGGGTCGACAACACGGTCTTGTACTTCATCGCCACGGCACTCACAGCGATTACCGATAACGCGGCATTGACTTATCTGGGCTCGCTCGTGGAGGGAATCACACCCGAGTTCAAATATGCGCTGGTCGCCGGTGCCGTCACGGGCGGTGGTCTGACGGTGATCGCCAACGCGCCCAATCCTGCCGGCTTTTCGATTCTCAAGGGATATTTCCGTGACGAGGCGATCAGCCCGTTGGGCCTGTTTCTGGCCGCGCTGCCGCCAACCTGCGTTGCCGTCTTTGCGTTCCAGGGACTATGAAGACGTCCATTGCCCCCTTCAATGGCAAAGTGCTGAAGCGGTCCCTGCTGCTGCTTGTCTATCCAGGCCTGCGCAAGCTGCCTGAGGCTCAATGGAGCAAATCACTTCAGCGTGCTCGTAATGGCGACTTTGATTTCGTCGAGTGGATCGCCTTGTTGGCTGGCGTTGGCGTTGCAACTTACGTGTTGCGTTTCGATAGCGAATTCGCGGCCGTTCTGACCCCCATCGAGAAATATCTGTTTCAGCTTGTCGCGGCGCTTCCCCTGCTGCTGCTGCTGATTGGCCCGTTCTACCTGCGACGGACACGGCGCAACCTCGATCTGGAAATTGAACGCACTCAACTTGCGCATCGCGCCGGCACGCTGGAGGTCAAATGATGCCCACGACCCATGCCCATGCGGCTCCCCAAGTCGGACCTGACTCGGGGTTGATTCCGAGCGCCCAAGGGAGATTCATGATGAGTCCTGCCGACCATGCCTCGAATGCCCAGGTAAGCCTGCGCATCCTCATTCCCATCAACGCCAACGCGGATTCCCGCTGGGGTGTTCGCTATGCGGTGCAGCGCCATCGACACGGCGATGCCGTTGAAGTGATCTTTCTCAATGTGGGCGAACCCATCACCCAGTGGCAGGTGTTGCGCTTCCGCACCCAGCAGGAAATTGCCCAGTTCCAGGCGGAACGTGCCCAGGCGTTTATCGAAGACGCAAGCCAAGCCTTGCTCCCGGATGACATTGCCTTCCGGGGAATATTCAAACAAGGCGACGTGATTTTTTCGATTCTGGATACCGCCGAGGAACTTGCATGTGACGAGATCGCCGTCCCGTTGGCAACGGGTGGACTGCCAAGTCTGTTTTCGCGAGGCGTGGTTAAGGAACTTCTCCGCTTGAAACGCGATATTCCTGTCGTGTCAGTGAACAGCGAAGGAGTTCCAGTCAATGCTTTAACCGGGCAATGAAGTTGAGCAAAACAACATGCCGTCGCTCCTTAAGAACCCGCTCTGGTTGCACGTTGGCGGGTGTATCACAGACCAAGACCTTGCCGATGCGAAGGTCTCACCAAAGTTGCAATAATTTTCGTTGGAGGATCAAGCCATGACTTCCGCAAATGCTGGCCGGCACACACCTTCGGTTCCCGATGCACAAACCTTGGATGACGATATCTCCGTACCCATACAAAAATGGATCAAGTGGTGGATTGCAGCGTCGGTCATTTTTGTCAGCATTCCGATAGCCTGGCTGATCTCGGATCGTGAACCGACCGCCAAGGAATTGACCTTGGCATACCGAAAGCATGCTGCTACTGCCCAGGGTGACAAGAGTCCAAAAGAATTAGTGGAGAGCCATCAGCGATTGCAAAGCATCACATTGCTCAAGCGAAGCTGTGAACGGTTGTCTGAAGGTCGCTTTCGCTGCCGGGCCGAGATACAGCAAAACAACGAGGCGATTTCAGGGTCACATGAGGCAGCGGACGCCATTTACTCCCGTGATTCCAAAGGATGGCAGTTTTCAGGCGTGACTGCGGAGCTTCAGCCCGCGGTTTCCAAGACCGGTTCGTCTGAACCCGATGCGAAATCGTCACCTGGATATTGATCTGGTGCGGGTTTCCGGGGTGGGCGTGGCCTAAACCCGCACCAGCACTGGAAGTCGGCTCTCGGCTTAGGCTGCAATCCGCTCATCTTGGGCTGCGGCCGATAATTTCTTTCGATGGGCCTCTTGAAGAATCGACAGGAAGGCACTACTATTAGCACTCGCTGGCGATGAGTGCTAATAATTTGCGCTCGCCCCCGATTCGGATCTGCGGCCGGGCCGCAGCCGCTTATCCCTGTTCCAACCCAGTTTAGAGGAGATCAACCCCATGAAAATTCGTCCTTTGCATGATCGCGTTATCGTCAAGCGCCTCGAAGAAGAGAAGAGAACCGCTTCCGGCATCGTCATTCCCGACAACGCCGCCGAGAAACCCGATCAGGGTGAAGTCAAGGCTGTCGGCGCCGGCAAGATCCAGGACGACGGCAAGATTCGCCCGATGTCGCTGAAGGTCGGCGATCGCGTGCTGTTCGGCAAGTACTCCGGCCAGACCGTCAAGGTCGATGGCGACGAGCTGCTGGTCATGCGTGAAGAAGACATCATGGGCGTAGTCGAGCTCTGATCCCGCCAGGGGATACCGTGCCCAGGCCCTGCCCGGGACATATCGATACAGAATTCAAGGAGATATAAATAATGGCAGCTAAAGAAGTTCAATTTGGCGATTCCGCGCGTCAACGCATGGTTCGTGGTGTCAATATCCTCGCCGACGCAGTCAAGGTGACCCTCGGCCCCAAGGGCCGCAATGTGATTCTGGAGCGCTCCTTCGGCGCCCCGACCATCACCAAGGACGGTGTTTCGGTCGCCAAGGAAATCGAGCTGAAGGACAAGTTCGAGAACATGGGCGCGCAGATGGTCAAGGAAGTCGCTTCCAAGACCTCCGACGTCGCCGGTGACGGCACCACCACCGCCACCGTGCTGGCCCAGTCGATCGTCCGCGAAGGCATGAAGTTCGTCGCCGCCGGCATGAACCCGATGGACCTCAAGCGCGGCATCGACAAGGCCGTGATCGCCGTCGTCGAAGAGCTGAAGAAGATTTCCCGTCCCTGCACCACGACCCAGGAAATCGCCCAGGTCGGCTCGATCTCGGCCAACGCCGATGCCGACATCGGCAAGATCATCGCCGATGCGATGGACAAGGTCGGCAAGGAAGGTGTTATCACCGTCGAAGACGGCAAGTCGCTGGAAAGCGAACTCGAAGTGGTCGAAGGCATGCAGTTCGACCGCGGCTACCTGTCGCCCTACTTCATCAACAACCCGGACAAGCAAATCGCGATTCTGGACAATCCCTTCGTCCTGCTGCACGACAAGAAGATTTCCAACATCCGCGACCTGCTGCCGGTACTCGAGCAAGTCGCCAAGGCCGGCCGTCCGCTCTTGATCATCGCCGAAGACGTCGATGGCGAAGCGCTGGCCACCCTGGTGGTGAACAACATCCGCGGCATCCTCAAGACCGTCGCCGTCAAGGCACCGGGCTTCGGCGACCGTCGCAAGGCCATGCTCGAAGACATCGCCATCCTGACCGGCGGCACGGTGATCGCCGAGGAAGTCGGCCTGACGCTGGAAAAAGCCACCCTGAAGGATCTGGGCCAGGCCAAGCGCGTCGAAGTCGCCAAGGAAAACACCACGATCATCGACGGCGCCGGCGCCGAAGACGCGATCAAGGGCCGCGTCACGCAGATCCGCGCCCAGATCGAGGAAGCCAGCAGCGACTACGACAAGGAAAAGCTGCAGGAGCGCGTGGCCAAGCTGGCAGGCGGCGTTGCGCTGATCAAGGTCGGTGCCGCGACCGAAATGGAAATGAAGGAAAAGAAGGCCCGCGTCGAAGACGCGCTGCACGCCACGCGTGCCGCCGTTGAAGAAGGCATCGTCGCCGGCGGCGGCGTGGCCCTGCTGCGCGCCCGCGCCGCGATTTCGCTCAAGGGCGACAACCACGAACAGGACGCCGGCATCAAGATCGTGCTGCGCGCCCTGGAGCAGCCGCTGCGCGAAATCGCCGCGAATGCCGGCGACGAGCCGTCCGTGGTGATCAACAAGGTGCTCGAAGGCAAGGGCAACTTCGGCTACAACGCCGCGACCGGCGAGTACGGCGACATGGTGGCGATGGGCGTGCTGGACCCGACCAAGGTCACGCGCACCGCGCTGCAGAACGCCGCTTCGGTGGCCGGCCTGATGCTGACCACCGACTGCATGGTGGCCGAACTGGTCGAAGACAAGCCGGCCGGCGGCGGCATGGGCGGCATGGGTGGCATGGGCGGCATGGGTGGTATGGGCGGCATGGGCGGCATGGATATGTAATCAGTTTTACCGATTACATATCCAGTGAAGGAAGGAACGGGAGGAAACCCAGGTTTCCTCCCGCTACCCACCTTCCTACCGGGTATGCTATCGAAAGCCCGGCCTTCTTGGCCGGGCTTTTTCGTTCACCGAATTGCGCATTGCCTTGCTGCGCCGCGCCAATTCCTTGTCGGCTGGAAACATTGTGTCCGGCCTGAAAAAGTAATATCCGTGGCAGCGGCGAACAGGCTATTATTTCGACACAATTATTTGCGGCAGGGGAACTCCATGAGTGGCAGCGGCATATATCGAAAGACAGAAAAGGGGCGCACCGAAATAGCAACCCGTGCCAACCGGCTTGGCCTGCGCGAGCGCACGATGCTGATCATGGTTGACGACAAGACCACCCGCCGCGAGTTGCTGGCGAAAAATTCCCACCCGACCAGCGAAGGCATTCTCAACAATCTGCTGGCGGACGGTTATATCGAGATCGTCAGCGGTGGCCAGACAGCGCCTGCTCCTGCCGCTACGGCTGCCGCGCCCGCGACCGCGACCGCGGCACCTGAGGTCGAGGTATCGATGATTTCCGCCTCGCGCTTTGCCTGCCGCGCCCTGGTCACCTATCTGGGGCCTTCGGCCGATGACCTGACGACGATGATCGAAAAGGCCAAGGATCTTCCCGCGCTGACAACCGCTCTGGAGAAATGCCGCGATGTCATTCAGGCCATGGCCGGCAAGAGAAAGGCCGACGAGTACTGGGCCGGCGTCAGCGCGCGACTGCCGAAGGCATGATGGCGTCCCGCTGCATTCGATCGCAGGCCTGCTCGCGGCGATAGCCCATGAGAATACTGCTGGCCGAGGATGATCGCATCATTTCCCAGGGCCTTATCGCCGCCTTGCGCAAGTCCGGCTACGCAGTCGATCACGTCAATAACGGTGCCGATGCCGACACCGCCCTGCTCTCGCAACAGTATGACCTGCTCCTGCTCGACCTCGGCCTGCCGCGCCTGACCGGCATCGAGGTACTCAAGCGCCTGCGTGCACGCAAGGTAACCACGCCGGTACTGGTGCTGACGGCGCAGGACGGTGTCGAGGACCGGGTGCGCGGGCTGGATGCCGGCGCCGACGATTACCTGACCAAGCCATTCGCGCTGCCCGAGCTGTTCGCCCGGATTCGCGCGCTGACCCGGCGCGGCACCGGCAACCCGACGCGCATCGAGGTCGGCGCCCTGTCCTACGACCAATCCGAACGCATCGCGCGTTTGAATGACGAGATCGTCGAGCTTTCGGCGCGCGAACTGGGGCTGCTCGAGATCCTGCTGCTGCGTGCCGGACGCCTGGTGGGCAAGGACCAGCTGGTCGACCAGCTGTGCAGCTGGGGCGAGGAAGTCAGCAACAACGCCATCGAGGTCTATATCCATAGACTACGCAAGAAACTCGAGCCTGGCGGCGCACGCATCACGACGGTGCGCGGTCTCGGCTATTGCCTGGAGAAACCGGCAGAATCGGCGAATGGCAAATCCTGACGCAAAAGGCGGCACAAAGAAGTCTGCAGTTGCAGGCGTGCGCGGCAGCAATCCCTTCGTCAGTTTCGAATACCCGAATTCGCTGTTCGGCGAAATCCTCGACTGGATGCTGGCCCCCTTGTTGCTGCTGTGGCCGATCTCGATCGCGGCCACCAATCACGTCGCCAGCTACATCGCCAACCAGCCTTACGATCAGCAGCTGGCGGACAAGGTCGGCGCCATCGTGCAATTGATGAAAATCGAGGGCGACCGGGTCACGGTCAATCTGCCGGCTTCGGCCCGCACCCTGCTGCGTACCGACGACGCCGATGCGCTGTTTTATCAGGTGGTGGGTCCCAATACGAAAATCGTCCAGGGCGACAAGGAAATACCCTGGCCACCGCTGCCGGCCAAAATGCAGGCCGGCAAGGTGCTGTTTCGCGACGACCGGATCAACGCCGATGCCGTCCGCATCGCCTACGCCTTCATTCCGGTAGCAAGCGGACAGTCGCCGGCCGTGGTACAAGTCGCCGAGACCATGAAGAAGCGCGAGGCACTGGCTTCCAGCATCATTTCGGGCGTGCTGCTGCCGCAATTCGCCATCATCCCGCTCGCGGTGATCCTGGTCTATATGGGTCTCTCGCGCGGCATTGCGCCGCTGCGCCTGCTGCAGGACCGCATCCATCGCCGCCGCCCGTCCGACCTGTCGCCGATCCCGGTTACGCGCGTCCCCGACGAGGTGCGCCCGGTGGTGGTGGCCTTCAACCAGATGATGCGGCGCCTCGAAGAAAACCTGCAGGCGCAGCAGCGCTTCATCGCGCAAGCCGCGCACCAGATGCGCACGCCGCTGACCGGCCTCAAGACCCAGACCGAGATTGCGCTGTCGGAAACCGACCCGGCGCAGATGCGCCTTGCACTGCAGTTGATCGCCGAAAGCACCGACCGCGCCTCGCACCTGATCAACCAGCTGCTGATGCTGGCACGCGCCGAAGCCAGCCATGAAAAGCTGCACAACGTGGTGCCGCTCAACCTTGATGCGCTGGCGCGCAGTGTGACCGAAGACTGGGTAGTGCGCGCGCTGGCCAAGCGCATCGATCTCGGTTACGAGGATTGCGGCTGTCAGCTGATGATCAACGGCGTGCCCCTGCTGCTGCGCGAACTGCTGACCAATCTGCTAGACAACGCCATCAAGTACACGCCGTCCGGCGGTCATGTCACGGTGCGCACCCGCGCCGAGCGCCTGGCGGTGATCGAGGTCGAGGATAACGGCATCGGCATTCCGGCCGAAGAACGCAGCAGCGTCTTCGAGCGCTTCTACCGAGTGCTGGGCACCGATGCCGAGGGCAGCGGCCTGGGCCTGCCGATCGCCGCCGAGATTGCCGAACTGCACCAGGCAAAGATTGATCTGCTGGAAGGCAGCGGCGGTCATGGCAGCCTGTTTCGCGTCAGCTTCCCGCGCCAGCGGGTGGCCGAAGCCAGCAAACCACGCGCGCACAGTTCGGCCGCCGGAAGCTTCCCGATCGGCCTGTAAGCAAGCCTGTAAGCTTCCCGTCAGGATAGCTGACAGACAATGCGGCATCTTGGGGCAATTGACGGTGATCTATAACCTTCGCAATGTTCCGGGAACACGGTAGGCGCACGACACAGGGGAACCCCGGCGTGCGCCTCAGGAACGGCGAACTGTTCCGGTTCGCCGCAAAGCCAAAAAGGAGGAGTGCTAAATGCAACTCACGGAGAAGCACAAGCAGTACTGGAACATAAACCTGAAGATAAGCACGGTCCTGCTTGTCCTCTGGTTTGTGGCCACGTTCGTCATGGGCTGGTTTGCCCGCGAACTCAACGACATCCACATCATCGGCCCTCTGGGCTTCTACATGTCGGCGCAGGGCTCGTTGATCATCTACGTAGCCATCATTTGGTACTACGCCCACTACATGAACAACCTGGACAAGGAATACGGCGTCCATGAAGGGGAGCTCGACTAACATGGCCGGACAAATCACCCAATCGCAATTCGCCGCCAACCTGAAGCGTTACTACAGCTTCTACACCGGTGGCTTCGTTGCCTTCGTCATCCTGGTCGGCATCCTCGAACAGATGGGCGTGCCGAACAAGGTCCTCGGCTACATCTTCCTGTTCGCCACCATCATGCTGTATGCCGGCATCGGCTTCATGTCGAAGACGGCGGACGTCGGCGAGTACTACGTTGCCGGCCGGCGCGTACCTGCGCTGTTCAACGGCATGGCGACCGGCGCCGACTGGATGTCCGCGGCCAGCTTCATCGGCATGGCCGGCACGCTCTACCTGTCCGGCTACGACGGCCTCGCCTTCGTGCTGGGCTGGACCGGCGGCTACTGTCTGGTGGCGATCCTGCTGGCGCCCTACCTGCGCAAGTTCGGTCAGTTCACGATTCCGGACTTCCTCGGTGCGCGTTTCGGCGGCCACCTGCCGCGCCTGATCGGCGTCATCGCCGCCATCACCTGCTCCTTCACCTACGTGATCGCGCAGATTTACGGCGTCGGCATCATCACCAGCCGTTTCACCGGCCTCGAGTTCCAGGTCGGCGTCTTCGTCGGTCTGGCCGGCATTCTGGTATGTTCCTTCCTCGGCGGCATGAAGGCGGTGACCTGGACCCAGGTGGCCCAGTACATCATCCTGATCGTGGCCTACATGATCCCGGTAGTCTGGCTGTCGGTGAAGCACACCGGCGTCCCGATCCCGCAGATCACCGCCTACACCTCTGCCCTGCCCAAGGTTACGGCGCTGGAAAAGGAGTTCAACGACAAGGCCACGCCCAAGGGCGCCAAGGAAGAGTCGGTGCGCGCCATTTTCCGTGAGCGTGCCGCCGCTGCCGATGCCAAGCTGAAAGGCCTGGAATCTGGTGGTCCGACCTTCCTCGCCGCCGAGAAGCAGAAGCTGGCCGACAAGATCGCGGCCCTCAAGGCTGAAGCGACGCCCGATCCGAAGGCCATCGAAGCTGCCGAGAAATCCCTCAAGGACTTCCCGGCCGATGCGGCTGCGGCAAAGAAGGCCTGGACTGCTGAGAAGGCCGTCGGCGCTCGCGCCGCCCCGGTCAAGGCCCACGCCGAAGCCTTTGCGGTAGGTGGCAAGACGCCGGAAGAGATCGAGAAGAACCGCAGCAAGGCGAAGAAGAACTTCCTCGCCCTGATCGCCTGCCTGATGATCGGCACGGCGGCGCTACCGCACATCCTGATGCGCTACTACACCACGCCATCGGTGCATGAAGCGCGCGTCTCGGTGTTCTGGGGACTGTTCTTCATCTTCCTGCTCTACTTCACGGCACCGGCCCTGGCCATCCTGGCCAAGTACGAGGTCTATAGCAACCTGGTGGGGTCGAGTTTCTCGGCATTGCCGGCCTGGGTCAGCAACTGGGCCACGGTGGACAAGACGCTGATGAACATTGCCGACATCAACAAGGACGGCATCGTGCAGCTGGCGGAAATCGTCCTCGGCGGCGACCTGATCGTGCTGGCGACCCCGGAAATCGCGGGCCTGCCCTACGTGATCTCGGGCCTCGTGGCGGCCGGCGGTCTGGCAGCGGCGCTGTCTACCGCTGACGGCCTGCTGCTGACCATCGCCAACGCGATGTCGCACGACCTGTACTACAAGATGATCGACCCGAACGCCTCGACGGTGCGCCGTCTGGCGGTATCCAAGGGCCTGTTGCTCGTGGTGGCGCTGTGTGCCGCCTACGTCACCAGCCTGAAGCCGGGCGACATCCTGTTCCTGGTCGGTGCGGCCTTCTCGCTGGCAGCCTCGGGCTTCTTCCCGGCGCTGGTCTGCGGGGTGTTCTGGAAACGTGCCAACTACCTCGGCGCGGTGCTGGGCATGAGCATGGGTCTGGGCACCTGTGCCTACTACATGTACATGACCTATCCGTTCTTCGGCGTCAATGCACCGCTGTGGTGGGACATCGCTCCGATCTCGGCCGGCACCTTCGGCATTCCCGCCGGCTTCCTTGGCATCATCATCGGCAGCCTGATCTCTCCGGCGCCGAGCAAGGAGATCACGGAAATGGTCGACCATGTGCGCTATCCGAGCCTGGAAGGCGACATCGACACCAAGGGCGTCTAACAAGCTTATGGAGGAGGAGGAGGGCTAGGGAGCATACCCACCCTCATTCAACCGGCCCCCGGGTAACCGCGGGCCGGTTTTTTTATGCCTCCGAAGCCATGGGAGGGGACGGTATGCAGAGCTATCCCGCCCGGGTCGTGCCTTGTTTTTCGCCGTAGCGCCAGCGCCGACTCCTGGCCGGCGCAGCAAAAAATCAGAAGGGAAGTTCCGGAATGAATTTCATGAGATCGGCGCGCTGGGTATCCTGTGCCAGCTTCCTGGCCCGCTTCGGCTCGAAGGCAACCAGGCGCTTGAGTATGCTGGTCACGTCGTCGGGGCGGTTGGCATGGTGATAGGCCATGCCCAGTTGATAGAAACCTTCGCCACTCATGGGCTGCAGCTCGACCACCTTTTCCAGCGCCTTGACCGCTTCGTCGTGCTGGCCGAGGCGCGCATGGGCCAGCCCCATGCCATACCAGGCCATGTCCTGCTGCGGCACCAGACGCACAGCCTCGGTGAAGGCCGCGATCGCTTCCTTCGGCTTGCCCGCGTGTTCGCAGACGTAACCGAGGTTGAACCAGTTGGCGCCGTCGTCCGGCGTCAGCGCCAGCGCCGCCTCGAACCACTTGATGGCGACATCCCAGTTCTTGCGCTTGGCCGCGATCGCGGCCAGATGGCGCGCCGACTGCACGTCCTGCGGGTTGATGCGAAACGCCGCAAGGTAGGCCTCGAAGGCACTGTCTTCGCGACCCAGGAAATGAAACACCCAGCCGCGGGCATAATGCCGCCAATGTTCGTAATTCATGAAATTGCCCAAACTTATAATGGAGTCGGAAACATACCATGAGCCACCCTGAACTGCTCATCCTCGGCGTACTGCGCGCGCTGGTTGAAGTCGCAATGTTGTTTCTGCTGGGTCAGGGCCTGCTGGCCCTGCTGGCCGGCAGCCGCCGCCACGACAACACCATGTACAAACTGTTCCTGATCGTCACGGCGCCGGTACTGAAGATCGTACGCAAGGTTACGCCGCCGCAGGTCATTGACAAGCATCTGCCGTTCGTCGCCTTCGCCCTGCTGTTCTGGTGCTGGATCGGTCTGGCCTACCTGAAGAAGCTCTACTGCGACAACAACATGTTGCAGTGCTTTTGATCCGGCAAGATATTCCCATCATCGCGGCCAATGGCAATGGCATCGACCTGAACTGATCTCCAAAGGGGAAGAGTTTCGGGCGGAGCCGGGGCGACCCGCTGCCGCCCGCTGTTTTCCTGGCGGGCCGAAAGGGAAAGTCGGCGCCGGCGGCACGCCGATCCACGGCGGATCGGTCAGAAATTGGTACAACCAGCGTGGCACAATGAGCCTCGTCGGACGAAAAGGATCAATACATGCGACTTTCGCTGCGCTTTGTACTTCCATTGATGCTGGTGTTGGCCGGTATCGCCTATGCGGTGGCGCCGCTGGTCGACCAGCTGACGCTGAAATGGTTTGTGCGCGATCTCGACATACGCGCCACGCTGATCGCCAACACCATCCAGGAGCCGCTGCAGGAACAGCTGGCAGCCGGCAAGAAGGCCAAGATCGGCGCCTTCTTCGCCAGCATTACCCAGGACGAGCGACTGTACGCCATCGGCTATTGCGCCTCGGACCAGTCCGCGGCGCTGGCCAGCCGCGCCCTGCCGGCGGAAATCCGTTGCACCGATCTTTCGCGCTGGGAGGAGGCGGGCGACCACTTGCTGTCCAGCACCCAGGGACCCCTGCACGTGGCGGTAAAACCGATGACCAGCGAACTGGGGCCGGCAGGCAAGCTGGTCCTGGTGCATGACATGAGCTTCGTCACGCGCCGCAGCGAGGAAACCAAGCGTTACGTGTTCTATTTCTTCATGGCGCTGGCGGCGGTAGTGTCGCTGATCACGGTGATCATCGCCCAGTTGTCGTGGCGCGGCTGGATGGCCGGCATGCATTCCCTGCTGCGCGGCGAAGGGCTGCTGCGCCAGCCCGAGGTCGGCGCGCCAGCGGGACCGTCGGAGTTCAAGCCGATTGCCCGCGATCTGCAACGGCTGATCCGCGAGCTGGAGGCGGAAACGCGCGCGCGCGACGAAAGCCAGATCACCTGGACGCCGGAGTCGCTGCGCGCCATTCTCCACGGCGAACTGCGCGGCGAAGACGTCATCGTGGTATCCAACCGCGAGCCCTACATCCACCAGCGGCGCGGCGATCGCATCGAGGTGCAGCGCCCGGCCAGCGGTCTGGTCACGGCGCTGGAGCCAATCATGCGCGCCTGCTCCGGCACCTGGATCGCGCACGGCAGCGGCTCGGCCGACCGCGAGGTGGTCGACCGCCACGACCGTGTCGCCGTACCGCCGGACAAGCCCGCCTACCAGATCCGCCGGGTCTGGCTCACGGCGGAGGAAGAGGCCGGCTATTACTACGGGCTGGCCAACGAAGGCCTCTGGCCGCTGTGCCACATCGCCCATGTGCGGCCGACCTTCCGCTCCGGCGACTGGGCGCAGTATGTCGCGGTCAATCGCAAGTTCGCCAAGGCCGTGGCCAGCGAGGCGAAAACCAAGGCGCCCATCGTGCTGGTGCAGGATTACCACTTCGCGCTGCTGCCGAGGATGATCCGCGAGGAACTGCCCGATGCCACGATCATTACCTTCTGGCATATTCCGTGGCCCAATCCGGAATCCTTCTCCATCTGTCCGTGGGGCGAGGAAGTGCTGGCCGGACTGCTGGGCAGCAGCATTCTCGGCTTCCACACGCAGTTCCACTGCAACAATTTCGTCGACACCGTGGATCGCCTGCTCGAGGCGCGCGTCGATCGTGAATCCTTCACGGTTTCCCTCGGTGGCAAGCTGACTGCCGTCCGTCGCTATCCGATCTCGATTGCCTGGCCGCCGGAAGCAGAACTGATGCAGAAGGACGTGGCGGCCTGCCGCAGCGACATTCGGCAGATGAATAGCCTGCCAGCAGGGCACAAGCTGGGCATCGGCGTCGATCGCCTCGACTACACCAAGGGCATCGTCGAACGCTTTCGGGCCATCGAGCGCCTGCTGGAAATGAATCCCGAATGGATCGGGCACTTCAGCTTCATCCAGATCGCCGCCCCGACGCGCTCGGGCATCGACGAGTACCAGCACCACGAAGCACAGGTAAGGGCCATGGCGACGCAGATCAATACCCGCTTCGGGCGCGAAGGCCCGCCGCCCATCGTGCTCAAGGTCGAGCACCACGATGCGAAGGAAGTGTACGAGCACTTCCGTGCCGCCGATCTCTGTTTTGTCAGCAGCCTGCATGACGGCATGAACCTGGTGGCCAAGGAATTCGTCGCCGCCCGCGACGACGAGCGCGGGGTGCTGATCCTGTCCCAGTTCACCGGCGCCGCGCGCGAACTCCCCGAAGCCCTGATCGTCAGTCCTTACGATGCGGACCAGTGCGCGGCCGCCCTGCACCTCGCGCTGACCATGCCGGAAACCGAACAGCGCGATCGCATGCGTCTGATGCGTGGACTGGTGGCCGAATACAACGTTTTCCGCTGGGCCGGCCGCATGCTGCTCGATGCCGCCGCGATGCGCCGGCGCGGCCGGCTGATCGGCAAGGGCGGCGGCAGGTCCCTATGAGGCAGGAACCCCTGCGCCGACCGCCGGCCGCCTGTGTCGAGTGCGCCTTCTTCCTCGATGTCGATGGCACGCTGCTGGAAATCGCCGACACACCTTCTGCAGTACGGGTGGATCTGGAACTGCTGGAACTGATTGAAAGACTGTCCCGCGTCAGCGGCGGCGCGCTGGCTCTGGTCAGCGGTCGTTCAATCTCCGACCTGGAAGAACTGCTTGGCGCGCAGCGCATGCCGCTGGCCGGCCAGCACGGCCTGGAGCGGCGCGACGCCGCCGGCAGGCTGTGGATCCATGCCGCGCCGCCCGGCGCCAAATGCACCATCAAGGAAGCCCTGGCACCGGTACTGGCCCGGCATCCCGGCCTGCTGCTGGAAGACAAGGGGCTCACGCTCGCCCTGCACTACCGGCAAGCGCCCCACCTGGCCGCCTACGCCCATCGACTGATGGCGGGGGTGATGCAGGAAGCCGGTGGCGGGCTGGAACTGCAGAAGGGCAAGCGCGTGATAGAAATCAAGCCGGCGGGCATCGACAAGGGCACGGCGGTAGCCGAATATCTTGCGGAATCGCCCTTTCGCGGTCGCCACCCGGTGTTCATCGGCGATGATCTGAATGACGAACACGGCTTTGCCGAGGTGAACCGGGCCGGCGGCATCTCGATCAAGGTCGGCCCCGGACCGAGTTGCGCCCGCTATCGCCTGCCGCAGGTCGCGGCAGTCCGCAACTGGCTGAACGACGCACTGAAAGGAACAGGATGAACACACTGGACCTGGCCTTGATCGGCAACTGTACCGTGGGCGCACTGGTCGACGCCCGGGCGAAGATCGTCTGGGGCTGCTTCCCGCGCTTCGACGGCGATCCGGTGTTCTGCTCCCTGCTGCGGGACACCGACGACTACGGCTTTTCCGCAGTCGAACTGGCGGATTGCGAGCGCACCGAGCAGCACTACCTGGAGAACACGGCGATCCTGGTGACCCGTCTTTACGATTGCCACGGCGGCGGCATCGAAGTCACCGATTTCGCGCCGCGCTTCGGCCAGTACGGGCGCATGTTCCGGCCGATGATGCTGGTGCGCCACATCCGCCGCCTCGGCGGCAGCCCGCGCCTGACGCTGCGCGTGCGGCCGACCTGCAGCGACGGCGCCGCCCGCCCGGAAGTCACCTGGGGCAGCAACCACATTCGCTACGTGGCGCCTGGCCTCACCCTGCGCCTGACCACCAATGCCTCGCTGACCGCGATCCTGCAGGAAACCGCCTTCTTTCTCGAAGACACCGTGACCCTGCTGCTGGGAGCGGACGAAACCGTGCACGAGGCCGCCAACGAAGTCGGCCGCCGCTTCCTGGTGGAGACCACCGAATACTGGAGCGAATGGGTGCGCTTCCTCGGCATTCCTTTCGAGTGGCAAGAAGAGGTGATACGCGCCGCGATCACGCTCAAGCTCAACGCCTACGACGACACCGGCGCCATCGTCGCCGCGATGACGACATCGATTCCCGAAGCGGCAGGCAGCGAACGCAACTGGGACTATCGCTATTGCTGGGTACGCGACGGCTATTTCGTCGTCAACGCCCTGAACCGGCTGGGCGCCACGCGCACCATGGAACGCTACCTCGGCTACATCGTCAATGTCGCCGCCAACGCCGGCGACGGCGTGCTGCAACCGGTGTACGGCATCGACGGCAGGGCCGCACTGGACGAAAGGGAAATCCCGTCGTTGATCGGCTATCGCGGCATGGGCCCGGTGCGCATCGGCAACCTGGCCTACCGCCAGGTGCAGCACGATGTCTATGGCTCCGTCATCCTCGCGGCAACCCACATCTTCTTCGACCAGCGTCTGGTACGACGTGGCGACGAAGCCCTGTTCCATCGCCTGGAAGTCCTCGGCGAACAGGCCCGGCGCTGCTACGACCAGCCCGATGCCGGACTCTGGGAGTTGCGCGGCAGCGCGCGGGTGCACACTTTTTCGTCGGTGATGTGCTGGGCGGCCTGCGACCGCCTCGGACGGATTGCCGCCCGTCTTGGACTGGCCGAGCGCGCGGCCTACTGGTTCGGCCATGCCACGCAGATGCACGCGACGATCAGCAAGAAGGCGTGGAACAAAAAGCGTGGCAGCTTCGTCTCGACCTTCGACGGCAAGGCCATGGATGCCAGCCTGCTGTTGCTGGCCGAAGTCGGCTTCCTCGATGCCGCCGATCCGCGCTTTGCCGCCACCGTCAGCGCCGTCGAAAAGGACCTGCGCCATGGCGATTTCATTTTTCGCTATGTCGAGAAGGACGATTTCGGCGAGCCGGAGAATGCCTTCCTGGTGTGCACCTTCTGGTATGTCAATGCGCTGGCGGCGCTGGACCGGCGCGACGAAGCGCGGGCGCTGTTCGAGAAACTGCTGGCCTGCCGCAATCGTCATGGCCTGCTGGCCGAGCACATCGATCCGCGCAGCGGCGAGCAGTGGGGCAACTTCGTGCAGACCTACAGCATGGTAGGCCTGATCAACGCTGCGATCCGCCTCTCGGTGCGCTGGGACCAGGCATTTTGACTGTGTCGAGATTCATGCGGACGGTCATGATCGGATCGGGCCGGGACTGAACTACACTCCCACGCTGTGAACGCAAATTTCACCCGAACGCGCGTCGTCCTGCTGCTGCTATTGCTGGCCCTGCTCGGTGTCGGACTGTGGGCCTATCGTGGCGCCGACAATTCGCTGCGCGAGATTCGCGCCACCGGCATGCGAGCCCTGCTCAACACCCAGGTCGGGACCCTGGAGCAGTGGATTACGGAGCGGCGCCACGAGGCCGAACAGCTTGCCGGCGATGCCGAACTGAGCGCCGGGATCGTCCGTCTCGCATCCGGCCGTGCGGTTGACGGCGACGGTCATCGCATAGCGGCGAGCGTTCTCGACAAGGCGGAAGCCATCGGTGTCACGTCGGTACTGGTGGTCGACCCGCGCGGCAGGATACTTTCCGCCAGCGAGCCACAGCGTACCGGTCGCAGCGTGAGTTCCGATTTCCTCATCCATCTGGTGCCGGTGCTCAACGGACGATCGACCTTTTTGCGGCCCTACGGCGCTCCTGGCGGCAACCCGGACACCCGCGAAATCGGCCGCGCCTGGATCGCCACCCCCATCCATGCGCCAAACGGCAAGATCGTCGCGGTGCTTGCCCTCGGTTCGCCGGTCGACAAGGGCTTTGCCGCCCTGTTCGAGGCGGCCCGTCTCGGCGAAAGCGGCGAAGCCCTGGCCTTCGATGCCGGAGGCTGGTTGCTGAC
This sequence comes from Betaproteobacteria bacterium, assembly GCA_028065725.1. The sequence continues at coordinate 28,137 of JAPTVL010000173.1, read as the reverse complement.
GCCGAGCCGGCATGCCGCAGAACTGGTGCAACGCGGCCTGGCACAGCGCCTGGCTTTGCCCGACGCCGAATCGGAACGCCTGACCCGACTCGCCGTCGAGGCCCTGGCAAAGCGCGGCGAGGACGGCGAAGGCATCCTGCTGACGCCCTATCCGAACTATCTCGGCCGTGATGTGATCGGTGCCTGGCGCTGGCTGCACGAACACGATATCGGCGTGGGGATCGAGATCGAGGCGAGCGAAGCCTATGCCCCGCTGACCTACCTGCAGGTCGGGTTTGGCGTCATCCTGCTCTTCATATTCGCCGTGTGGCTCTCCGGCTTCCTGTCGCCGAACGCCCTGGCCACGCTGCTGCGGCGTGACGGCAGTACACGCCAGCTGGGGCCCTACCGCTTGCTGCGGCAGATCGGCGAAGGCGCCATCAGCAACGTCTATCTGGCGCAGCATCGCATGCTGAAGCGGCCGGCGGCGGTGAAGGTGCTCAAGACGCAGAGCACCAAGGAGGAATGGACCGCGCGCTTCCAGCGCGAAGTCCAGCTCTCCAGCCTGCTGCACCACCCCAACACCATCTCCATCTACGACTACGGCGTGGGCCCGGGGGGCGAGCTCTGGTACGCCATGGAGTACCTGGAGGGCCTTTCGCTGGCCGACCTGGTCGAGCGCTACGGACCGGTGCCGCCGGCACGCGCCGCCTACATCCTGCGCCAGGCCTGCGCGTCGCTGTGGGAGGCGCATTCCTGCGGCCTGGTGCATCGCGACATCAAGCCACAGAACATCATGCTCTGCGAGATTCGCGGCGAGCGCGATTTCGTCAAGGTGCTGGACTTCGGCCTGGTCAAGCAGATCACCGGCGAGCAGACGCGCGACCTGACCGGCACCATGCGCATCCTCGGCACACCGCTCTACATGTCGCCCGAACGCATCCGCAATCCCAGCGACGCCGACGGCCGCGCCGACATCTACGCCCTGGGCGCGGTCGGCTTCTACCTGCTCACCGGCAAGCGCCTGTTCGAGACCGAGACCGAACACGACCTGACCTACCAGGTCCTGCATACCGTGCCGCGGCTCGCCTCGGAATGCTCTCCCTTCGCGGTGCCGGTGGAACTCGATGCGCTGATCGGCCGCTGCCTGGAAAAGAATCCGGCGGCGCGACCGCAGGCCATCGCCGAAGTCGCCGGGGCGCTCGACGGGGTGCTGGTGCACATGCCCTGGACGCGCATCCAGATCGATGCGTGGTGGCAAAAACACTGGGTCAGCGAAAGCGATCCGGGGCGGCGCTTCACGGCGCAGAGTTCCTGACGCAACTTCCGGTTGCGGTCGGCATTCCGGGTGTCGTCGTCGCCTGTTCAGGCGGCGATACATCCCACCGGGGGATACCGTCCGCGCCGCTGGCGCGGACATAAAACAAAAGGCCAGCTCTGCGGAGCTAGCCTTTTCGCTTGTTGCCGTTTTGCTTAGTGACCGGAGGCGCTGGAGCTGCCGACACCGGTTTCCGAGCGAACCAGCTGCGCCGGGAACAGGGCGCGCTCCTTGGCGGCCTGGGCGCTCCTGTCCAGCAGGGAGACGATCCAGATCACCACGAAGGCCGCGGTCATCGAGAAGATTGCCGGCGAAGCATAGGGGAACATGGCCGAACCCTTGGCGTGGCCGAGCGAGGCTTCCCACACCGCGGGCGACATGATGGTCAGCGCCACGGAGGAAATCAGGCCCACCGTACCGCCGGCGACCGCGCCCTTGGTAGTGCAGTCTTTCCACAGCACGGACATGAACAGTACCGGGAAGTTGGCCGAGCAGGCCACGGCGAAGGCCAGCATCACCATGAAGGCGACGTTTTCCTTCTCGAACACGATGCCGAGCAGCACGGCAAAGATGCCGAGGCACACCGTCGTGATCTTCGACACGCGCAGTTCGGTTGCCGAATCCACGTTGCCATGACGCCACACCGAAGCGTAGAGGTCGTGCGACACCGCCGATGCGCCGGACAGGGTCAGACCCGCCACCACCGCCAGAATCGTGGCGAAAGCCACGGCGGAGATGAAGCCCATGAACATGTCGCCGCCCACCGCCTTGGCCAGATGCACCGCCGCCATGTTGCCGCCGCCCTTGAGTCCCTTGGCGATTTCGCCATTGACGAAGTAATCCGCCGGATTGGGAATCAGGTTGGTGATGGCGCCGAAGCCGATGATGAAGGTCAGGATGTAGAAGTAGCCGATCCAGGTCGTCGCCCAGCCCACCGACTTGCGGGCTTCCTTGGCGCTCGGCACCGTGAAGAAGCGCATCAGGATGTGCGGCAGACCGGCGGTGCCGAACATCAGCGCCATGCCGACCGAGATGGCCGAAATCGGATCGTTGATCAGTCCGCCCGGGCCCATGATGGCGTCCTTCTTCGAATGCACTTCAACGGCCTTGGAGAACATCGCCTCGGGGCTGAAACCGAACTGGAACAGCACCGCCAGGGCCATGAAGGTGGCGCCGGTCAGCAGCATCACCGCCTTGATGATCTGCACCCAGGTCGTCGCGGTCATGCCGCCGAACAGCACGTAGACCATCATGATGGCGCCGACCATGCTCACCGCCACGATGTAATCGAGGCCGAACAGCAGCTTGATCAGCTGGCCGGCACCCACCATCTGGGCGATCAGGTAGAAGGCCACCACCACCAGCGAACCACAGGCCGCGAAAGTGCGGATCGGGCCCGCATCGAAGCGGTAGCCGGCAACGTCGGCAAAGGTGAACTTGCCCAGGTTGCGCAGGCGCTCGGCCATCAGGAAGGTGATCACCGGCCAGCCGACCAGCCAGCCGATCGAAAAGATCAGACCGTCGAAGCCGGAGCCGAACACCAGGCCGGAAATACCCAGGAAGGAGGCTGCCGACATGTAGTCGCCGGCGATCGCCAGGCCGTTCTGGAAGCCGGTGATGCCGCCGCCGGCCGTATAGAAGTCGGACGCCGTCTTGGTTTTGGCAGCAGCCCACTTGGTGATCCACAGCGTGATGCCGACGAAAATGCCGAACATCACGATGGCGGTCCAGTTGGTCGCCTGCTTCTGCGTCTGACCGAGGTCGGCGCCGGCGGCCAGGACGTACCCGGCCGCGAGGATTGCACTCGCGCCGAAGAGAATGTGCCTGAGCTTGATCACTTGGAAGCCTCCTTGACGATTTCATCCTTGGTCGCGTCGAATTCGCTGTTCGCGCGGCGGACATAGATGGCGGTGATGACGATGGTGAATACGAGCACGCCGACGCCCAGCGGAATCCCGATGGAAGTCACGGCACCCGCACTGATCTTGGTCGCCAGAAACTGCTTGTTGAAGGCGACCAGCAGGATGTAACCGAAATACACGACCATCATCAGAATCGACAATACGATCGAGTAGTTGTTGCGCATGCTGACGAACTTGAGAAACTTCGGATTCTGTTGAATCCGAGCGACGATGTCTTCGTCTTTCATATTTCCTCCTTGGAGTGGAAGGGGATTGTTGTAGTGGTGAAACGCCCAGTTCGACTGGAACTTCGCATCCTAGGCGAACGCTCTTACGCGGCCCTTACCATGCGCTTACGGGGTACTTACGCCGCCCGTCAGAAAGCCGTCAGCGACGAAGGCAAGGGCATCTCCGGAATGATCTTTGACGCCGCAACGCCGAACCCCTATAATCCGCACCCTTCGCGGCTAGGTAGCTCAGTTGGTAGAGCAACGGACTGAAAATCCGTGTGTCGGCAGTTCGATTCTGCCCCTGGCCACCAGATTCATTAAACGGCTCTCCCGGCGGAGGGCCGTTTGCTTTTATGTCTGCGCCAAAGGCGCGGCCCGCGGCTGCGGACTGGCGCCGCAACGTGTATTCTCGACAACAGACCGGATCCCCGGCGTAATTGTCCGTTTCAGGAGAATCTCCATGAAGAGCGTGGAAGAGATGGATGCCACAATCGACAGGCTCAACTCGGAAATTGGCGACCTCGGCCTGTGGTCGCCGCCCGCGGTCCTTAAACTGCACGAATGGATACGCGAGGTCGATGCGCTGATCCGCAAGGAATTCAACCGGCGCGCGGCCAGCCATCACAGCAGTCCGCACCGCTAGGATCGCCGCATGAGCACCACTCCCGATTACGCGCGCCGCTTCGGCGGAGTCGAGCGCCTGTACGGCGCCGGCGCGCTGGCGCGCGCGTCCACCGCGCATGTGGTGGTGGTCGGCATCGGCGGCGTCGGCTCCTGGGCAGTGGAGGCGCTGGCGCGTTCGGGCATCGGACAACTGACCCTGATCGATCTCGACCATTTGGCGGAATCCAACATCAACCGGCAGATCCACGCCCTGGGCGATACGCTCGGCGCCGCCAAGGTGCTGGCGATGCAGCAGCGCATCGCGGCGATCAATCCGGGCTGCGTGGTGCATCCGGTCGAGGAGTTCATCGACGAACGGAATCCGGCGATCCTGATCCCGCCCTGCGACGCGGTGATCGATGCCATCGACCATGTCCGCGCCAAGGCGGCGCTGATCGCGCATTGCCGGCGCGCCGGCATCCGCGTGGTGACCACCGGCGCCGCCGGCGGCCGCAGCGACCCGACGCGGATCGAAGTCATCGACTTGTCGCGCACCACGCAGGATGCGCTGGCCTCCAAGGTGCGGGCGCAATTGCGCAAGGACTACGGCTTCCCGCGCGATCCGAAGAAGAAGTTCGGCGTCGATTGCGTGTATTCACCGGAACAGGTGCGCCGTAGCACCAGCGCCGACTCCTGCCGCATGGATGACGTCGCCGCGGGCATTCCGGTCGACCCGGCGGCCGGGCTCAATTGCGCCGGCTACGGCTCGGCGGTGGCGGTCACTGCCAGCTTCGGTTTCGCCGCCGCGGCGCGGGTACTCGCCGGTATACTTCCGGCATGACGAATTCCACGCCCGCCCCCGTCGTCCTGGTCACCGGCGCCGCCCGCCGCGTCGGCGCCGAGATCGCGCGCGCGCTGCACGGCGCCGGCGCCTGCGTGGCGATTCATTACCGCTCCTCGGCCGCGGCGGCGACCGAACTGGCCGCGACCCTGAACGCCGCGCGGCCGGGCAGTGCGGCGGCTTTTGCCGCCGACCTGCTCGATACCGCCGCCTTGCCGGCCTTGGTCGAATCCGTCGTGGCGCGCTTCGGCCGGCTCGATGCGCTGGTGAACAACGCGTCGTCCTTCTACGCCACGAAAGTCGGCGCTGTCGACACGGCGGCCTGGGATGACCTGATGGGCTCCAACCTCAAGGCGCCGCTGTTCCTGTCCCAGGCCGCGGTGCCGCATCTGGCGGCGAGCGGCGGCTGCATCGTGAACATCACCGACATCCATGCCGAACGTCCGCTCAAGGGCTACCCGCTGTATTGCGCGGCGAAAGCCGGCCTGCTCGGGCTGACCCGCGCGCTGGCGCTCGAACTCGGACCGCGGGTGCGGGTCAACGCGGTGGCGCCCGGCGCCATCGAATGGCCCCAGGGTACGAGTGACTTTCCGCCGACCGAGCGTGCGGCTATCATCGGACATACCCTGTTGCAGCGCATCGGCTCGCCCGCCGACATCGCCCGCACCGTAAAATTCCTCGTCTTCGACGCAACCTATGTCACCGGGCAGGTGATCAATGTGGACGGCGGCCGTACCGCCCATTTATGAATGCACCGCTGAACGTAAACCCGAATCCCGCGCCGACCGCCCGCCAGGCCCAGAAAACCGCCTTCGAGGCAAATAAACTCGCCAAGCGCCTGCGCCGCGAAGTGGGGCAGGCGATCGCCGACTTCAACATGATCGAGGCCGGCGACAAGGTCATGGTCTGCCTCTCCGGCGGCAAGGATTCCTTCGCCCTGCTCGATGTCCTGCTGTTCCTGCGCGAACACGCGCCGGTCGGCTTCGACATCGTCGCGGTCAACCTCGACCAGAAGCAGCCGGGCTTTCCGGCCGAGGTGCTGCCCGACTACCTGCGCTCGATCGACGTACCCTTCCACATCGAGAACGAGGACACCTATTCCATCGTCAAGCGCGTGATCCCGGCAGGCAAGACCACCTGCTCGCTGTGTTCGCGCCTGCGCCGCGGCGTGCTGTACCGCGTCGTCGGCGAGCTGGGGGCGACCAAGATCGCGCTCGGCCATCATCGCGACGACATCCTGCAGACGCTGTTGCTCAACATGTTCTTCGCCGGCAAGCTGAAATCCATGCCGCCCAAGCTGGTCTCCGACGACGGCCGCAACATCGTGATCCGGCCGCTGGCCTATTGCCGCGAGCGCGATCTCGAAGCCTGGGCCGCAGTGCGCGCCTTCCCGATCATTCCCTGCAACCTGTGCGGTTCACAGCCCAATCTGCAGCGCCAGCAGGTCAAGCAGATGCTCAACGACTGGGAAAAGCGCTTCCCGGGGCGGATCGAGACCATGTTCCGCAGCCTGTGCAATGTCGTGCCTTCGCACCTGCTCGATGCCCGCCTGTTCGACTTCGCCGGCCTGCAGGCGACCGGCACGCCCGATCCGGAGGGCGACATCGCCTTCGACGCGCCGGTACTGGTCGCGGACGCAGTGCAAACCGTCAATTTCCAGGCGCAGGAAGACTGATGGACGCACGCCGCCTGCCCGCCCGCCACGGCATCCTTTGGCTCTTGGCCGGCTTTGCCCTGTTTCGACGCCATCCGCCGCTGATGACCGCGCTGACCTTCGGTTACCTGCTGACCGTGGTGGTGGTGAATCTGGTGCCCAAGATCGGCCCCTTCATTCTGCCGCTGTTGCTGCCGACCCTGACTGTCATGCTGGCCAACGGCTGCCGCGCGGTCGAGCGCGGCCAGACCTTCGCCAGCGAAACCCTGGCGTCCGGCATCGGCGCCCAGCGTGCCGGGCTGGCGCGTCTGGGCGGCCTGCATCTGCTGGGCTCGGCCCTGCTGGTCATGGGCAGCTCGGCACTCGGCGAGCCGATCAACATCAATGACGGCATGAGCCAGGAAGAGGCGGTGACGCTGGTCACCGATCTCGGCATCCTGCTGGTGCTGGCCTCGCCGCTCCTGATGGCCTTCTGGTTCGCGCCGCTGCTGACCGCCTGGAACGGCGTCAGCGCCGGCAAATCGCTGTTCTTCAGCTTTGTTGCCAGCTGGCGCAACTGGCGCGCCTTCGCCATGTACGGCCTGGGGCTGATCCTGGTCGGCGCCGTGCTGCCCGGATTGATCCTGATCGTCGCCGGCCTGATCTCGCAGTCGCTGCTCAGCGTGCTTTCCGTCGCACTGCGCATGCTGCTGATTTTCATCCTGGCGCCGACCATGGTGGCCACCGTGTATCTTTCCTACCGCGACGTGTTCGAAGCGCGCGACGCCGTGGCACCAGAGCCGCAGCCTGATGAGTGACGCCCCCGGAGGAGTGCTCGGCCTCTTCGGCGGCACCTTCGATCCGCTGCATGTCGCGCACCTGCGCCTCGGCCTGGAGGCGCGCGAGGCCCTCGACCTGGCCGAGGTGTGCCTGATCCCGGCCGGCAGCCCGCCCCTGCGCGCCGCGCCGCGCTGCGCGGCAAGCCATCGCCTGGCGATGGTCGAGCGCGCCATCGCCACTCTGCCCGGATTCAGCGTCGATCCCGGCGAAGTGCTGGCCGCGGCGGACAGCCCGGCGCCGAGCTACACCGTGGCGACGCTCGAGCGCCAGCGCCGCCGGCACGGACCGCAGCGGCCGCTGGTGCTGCTGCTGGGCGCCGATGCCTTCACCCGCCTGGAATCCTGGCACCGCTGGCGCGAGCTGTTCGGGCTGGCGCACATCGCCGTGGCCACGCGGCCGGGACACGAGTTGACAGTCGGCGCCGGCGAGACGGCGCTGGATGCCGAATTCAAGGCCCGCCAAGGCGGCGCGCCCGACCTGGCCGCGGCGCCGGCCGGCCGTATCGTGCCCTTCGCCATCACCGCGCTGGAGATTTCCGCCAGCGTCATCCGGGAACGGCTGGGGCGCGGGCTTTCCGTGCGCTATCTGGTTCCCGACGCCGTTCTCGACTATATTGAATCCCATCAGATCTACCGGACTTCGCATGGACATTAGAAAACTGCAGAAAATCGCCGTCGCCGCACTTGAGGACGTCAAGGCCAAGGACATCGAGGTCATCAACACCAGCAAGCTGTCCTCGCTGTTCGATCGCGTCATCATCGCCACCGGCGACTCCAATCGCCACGTCAAGGCCCTGGCACGCAGCGTCCATGACAAGGCCAGGGAGGCCGACGCACAGGTGATCGGCATCGAGGGCGAGGAAACCGGCGAATGGGTGCTGGTCGATCTCGGCGACATCGTGGTGCATGTCATGCAGCCGGCGGTGCGCGCCTATTACAACCTCGAAGAACTGTGGAAGGTCGTGCCCAAGCGTCCGCGCAAGAAAGCCGCCAGCGACGCCGACGAAGACGAATGAAATTGATCGTCGCGGCGGTAGCGGCCAGACCGCCGGAATGGGTCGTGGCCGGCTGGGCCGAGTATGCGAAACGGATGCCGCGGGAACTGCCGCTGGAACTGCTCGAGATCAAACCCGAAGCGCGCACCACCGGCAAGACCGCCGAGGCCATGATGGCGCTGGAAGCGGCACGCATCGACGCGCAACTGCCGGCTGCCTGCCGGCGCATCGCGCTCGACGAGCGCGGCGATGCGCCGACCACGCAGCAACTGGCCGCGCGTCTGGCAAAATGGATGGCTGGCGGCAGCGATGTGGCCTTCATCATCGGCGGCCCCGACGGACTCGCCCCCCGGATCAAGCACACTGCCCACGAAACCATGCGCCTTTCCAGCCTGACCCTGCCGCACGCCCTGGTCCGCGTAATCCTCGCCGAAGCGCTCTACCGCGCCGCGAGCGTGATCAAGGGCCATCCCTACCACCGCCAATGAACTCCGGGAGTCCAGCCCCCAAGGCTGCCGAAACATGATGGATCCGCGCATCTACCTTGCCTCCAGAAGCCCGCGCCGCCGCGAATTGCTGACCCAGATCGGCGTTCGCTTCGACCTGCTGCTGTTCCGCGGCGGATCGCGCGAAGACCACGAAGTCAATGAAGACTGGCGGCCCGGGGAAAGCGCGGAAGACTACGTGCAGCGCGTGGCGCGGGCCAAGGCGGCGTTCGGTGCCGGCTTGCTGGCGCGCCGGCCGCTGGTCGCGCATCCGGTGCTGGCAGCCGACACCACGCTCGACGTGGATGGCGAGGTCATCGGCAAGCCGCGCGACGAAGCCGAAGCTGCGGGCATCCTCGGCCGCCTCTCCGGGCGCAGCCATCGCGTGCTGACGGCGATCGCCATGGCCCGCGGCGATCGCCTCGAACACCGCCTGTCGGTCAGCGAGGTGCGCTTTCGACCGATCAGCACGGCAGAAATCCGCCGCTACGTGCAAAGCGGCGAACCGATGGACAAGGCCGGCGCCTACGGCATCCAGGGGCGCGCCGCGATCTTCGTCGAGGAGATCCGTGGTTCGCACTCCGGCGTCGTCGGCCTGCCCCTGTGCGAAACGGCGCTGCTGTTGAGGGATTTCGGTTACCCGCTATGACGGAGCAGTTCCTGATCAACTTCACGCCGCAGGAAACCCGCGTCGCCCTGCTGCAGCAGGGCGTGGTGCAGGAACTGCACATCGAGCGCACCAACGGCCGCGGCATCGTCGGCAACGTCTATCTCGGTCGCGTGGTGCGGGTGCTGCCCGGCATGCAGTCGGCATTCATCGAGATCGGCCTCGAACGCACTGCGTTTCTCCATGTCGCCGACATCTGGAGCGAGCGCCCGGCCGGCAACGGTTTCGCCAGCCACGAGACGCGTCCGATCGAACGCATTCTCAGCGAGGGACAGTCGCTGATGGTGCAAGTGCAGAAGGACCCGATCGGCACCAAGGGCGCGCGCCTGACCACGCAGATTTCCATCGCCGGGCGGCTGCTGGTGCACCTGCCGCAGGACAGCCACATCGGCATTTCGCAGCGCATCGGTGAGGAGGTCGAGCGCGAAAGGCTGCGCGCCCGCATCCAGAGCCTGCTGCCGGCCGAGCAGCCGGGCGGCTACATCCTGCGCACGGTGGCCGCCGACGCCAGCGACGAGGAACTCGCCGCCGACATCGCCTATCTGCGCCGCATCTGGCGCGAGATCAAGAGCCGCAGCGTCGGCGCCCTGCCGCCCATGCTGCTGCATCACGACCTGACGCTGGCGCAGCGCGTGCTGCGCGACCTGGTGACCAGCGAAACCACCGGCGTCATCATCGATTCGCGCGAGAACTTCCAGAAGCTGCAGCACTTCGCGCAGGAATACGTGCCGCAGGTCTGCGACCGCCTGGCGCACTACACCGGCGAGCGGCCGCTGTTCGATCTGCATGGCGTCGAGGACGAAATCCAGAAGGCGCTGGCGCGCCGCGTCGATCTGAAGTCGGGCGGCTACCTGATCTTCGACCAGACCGAGGCGATGACCACGGTCGATGTGAATACCGGCGGCTATGTCGGCTCGCGCAACTTCGACGACACCATCTTCAAGACCAATCTCGAAGCGGCGCAGACCATCGCGCGCCAGCTCAGGCTGCGCAACCTGGGCGGCATCATCATCGCCGACTTCATCGACATGGAAGACGAGGAGCACAAGGCGGCGGTACTGGTCGAGTTCAACAAGGCCCTGGCGAAGGACCACACCCGCATCACCGTGTCCGGTTTCACCCAGCTCGGCCTGGTCGAAATGACCAGGAAGCGCACCCGCGAAAGCCTGGCCCACGTGCTGTGCGAACCCTGCCCCACCTGCGGTGGCCGCGGCGAGGTGAAGACCGCGCAGACGGTCTGCTACGAAGTGCTGCGCGAACTGCTGCGCGAAGCCCGCCAGTTCACCGCACGCGAGATGCGCGTGCTGGCGGCGCCAAGCGTGATCGACCTGTTCCTCGACGAGGAATCGCAGGCGCTGGCCATGCTCTCCGAGTTCATCGGCCTGCCGATTTCACTGCACGCCGAGAGCGGCTACACCCAGGAGCAGTTCGACATCGTTTTGATGTAGCGCTAAAATCCGTTCCCGACGCGGGTGTCGTATAACGGCATTACCTCAGCTTCCCAAGCGTGCGACTCGTAGTCGATAGGTAGCTAGCCTCCACACCACGATAAGAGTGTGGTTAACAATGTCTATCAAGGGTCTTCGGACCCGCGGCGAAAGCTGCACAAGTAATTGTTCGGCAGTCTCGTAGCTGAGATTGACTGAACCAGGGGTTCAGCCCCCTGTAGTCTAGGAGCGGTGCGTCGCCGGCAACGGCGGGGTGCTAAGCGCTCTGACAATGTAGCCACCTCATGGGGTACGTCATATCCCGTGAGGGGTCTGGCGTGAACTCGGGAGTTGCACCTGGGTGAGGCGCTAGGCTGGGTTGGTTGGTCAACGCAAGTGAACCGCTAATAAACGTCGTCAAGCTTGGATGAGCCAAAGGCAACTTGCAGTATCGGGCTCTGCCAAAATGGCATGTGATCGGTTGTCCGCTTGCTTGGTGCGGACACGCTGACGCAGTATCACCGGCGAAATGGCGGGACCATCCCAACTCTGTTACTTGTGCGGAACGAGGTAAGCCCAACGGGGCGTTCGGCCAGCAAGGCGAACAAGGATGATCGCAAGATCATTTGATGCCCTAGTGGGTAAAGGATGATGGAAAAAGCGAATGCCGCTCTGTAATGGGGCGGATAGGGGATGAAACGATTGCCCCGACGCGAAAGCGTGCAGACTTCCATCTGGTGACCCGTCGCAAGACAGGTCTGTCAATCGCAACCCGGACGGGAATGACTTACAATTCCGTTCCGACGGAGTTGCCACGTCTTCCTTTCCGGAACGAGCGGGTGTAGTTCAATGGTAGAACTCCTGGTTCCCAACCAGATAACGAGGGTTCGATTCCCTTCACCCGCTCCATACAACCGGAGGTTGATATGGACGCAAGTCAGCAAGATTGCGATGTCGCCTCCACTGCATGGATTGCTTGGCACCACATTCCGTGGGTCGATGCATACCGTGTAGTCGCGAGGCTGCAGGCAAGAATTGCGAAGGCAACAAAAGCAGGGGAATGGCGGAAGGTACGCACCCTGCAGAAACTCCTGACTCGATCCACCGGCGCGAAAGCGCTTGCCGTGAGGCGGGTTACGGAGAATCAAGGCGCAAGAACTCCAGGTGTGGATCGACAACTCTGGAACACGCCGGACGCGAAGTGGCGGGCTGTTGCTTCACTAGACAGCAAGCATTACAAACCACTGCCACTGCGTCGCATCTACATCCCGAAAGCCAATGGTGACAAACGCCCTCTGGGCATACCCACCATGCGCGATCGGGCGATGCAAGCGCTGCATCTCTTAGCGCTAGATCCTGTCGCTGAGACAACTGGCGATCCCGATTCCTACGGCTTCCGCCGTGAGCGCTCGACAGCTGACGCCATAGAACAAGTACGAAATGTGCTTGGACGAAAGGCATCGGCCAAGTGGGTGTTGGAAGGGGATATCAAAGGATGTTTCGACAACATCAGTCATGACTGGCTGGTTGCCAATGTCTGCATGGACAAAGGCATCCTTCGGAAATGGTTGAAGGCAGGATTCATCGAAACCGGCAAGCTTTTTCCAAGCCACGCAGGAACGCCACAGGGAGGCATCATTTCCCCGGTGTTGGCGAACATCGCACTGGATGGACTGCAACATGAGCTGACCACCCTGTTTTCCACCGTGAGACAGGCACGGGCAGCGAAGGTCAATCTAGTGCGCTATGCGGATGACTTCATCATCACCGGCAGCTCGAAAGAGTTTCTGGAAGAGCAAGTCAAACCTCTGGTCGAGCAGTTTCTGGCGACCCGGGGCCTTGTCCTGTCCGACAAGAAGACCAAGATCACTCATGTGGATGAGGGCTTCGATTTTCTCGGATGGAACGTACGGCGTTTCAATCGGATGCTGGTCACCCAGCCGTCGAAGAAGAACGTCAAAGCGTTTCTGGACAAGGTTCGCGACATCCTGTGCAGTCACAAGGCAGCCGCACAAGCGAACGTGATAGACAAGCTTGCCCCGGTCATTCGGGGGTGGGTCAACTATCATCGAAGCCAGATGGCATCGCAACGCTTTACAAGATGTGACCATCAAATCTGGCAAGCACTGTGGCGCTGGGCGTGTCGCCGTCATTCCGAAAAGGGAGTGCGGTGGATCAAACAGCGTTACTTCAAGTCTCTCAGAGGTCGAGACTGGCGATTTGCGACAAAGGACAAGCTGCTGCCCATACTGGGTGAGTTCCGGAAACGGCCTCACATCAAAGTAAAAGCGGAGGCAAATCCTTACGATCCGGCATTCGACGAGTATTTCACCAAGCGGCTAGCCCGCAAAATGGAGGGAACTCTCGAGGGTCGTCGCAAGCTGCGTTGGCTATGGTGGTGGCAGGAAGGTATCTGCCCTCAATGTACGCAGAAGATCACGCGAGAAAGTGGCTGGCATCTACACCACATTGTCAAACGATCGCAACGCGGCTCGGACAAGCTCACGAATCTTGTGCTGCTTCATCCGGATTGCCATATGCAGCACCACGCCACGGAGGGCAGCGTCAGCGTTGCCGGCATTTCACGATTCAAGTGAGATGTTCTGTGGTTGCTTGAGCCGTATGCAGGGGAACCTGCACGTACGGTTCTTAGGGGAGGGGGTGGCCGCGAGGCCACCTCCTTACCCGCCTGATGAAGAGGGTTCGACTCCCTTCACCCGCTCCACTCCGCAACTTGCAGTACGCCAAATGGAACTGGCATCAATTAGTTGCAGCAATTACCAGGCAAATCGGTGCAATCTATACGCGCCGAACCTGCTGCCAGACCGCCAGCCCCTTCCGCAATTCGGAGTAAACCGATGCGCCTTGATGACCAACGACAAAGCGACAACCTGGAGGACCGCCGCGCTGGCGGAGGTGGGTCGCCAATCAGCGGTCGCCTGGGTATCGGCGGCATCATCATTGCGCTGATCGCGAGCTACTTTCTCGGCATCAACCCGATGACGGTGCTTGGACTGCTCGATCAAGCACCCTCTGCACAACAGGCGCCAGTGGCGAACAAGCCCCCGGCCGACGATGCGATGGCGAATTTTGTTTCACGCGTGCTGGCGTCCACCGAGGACACCTGGCGCAGCGTTTTTCAGCAGGCCGGGCAGCGCTATCAGGATCCCAAGCTGGTCCTCTTCAGCGGTAGTACGCCGACCGCTTGCGGTACCGGCAAGGCGGCAATGGGGCCGTTTTACTGTCCGGGCGACCAGAAGGTCTATATCGATCTGGCGTTTTACCGCGACCTCAAGGATCGCTTCCGCGCGCCCGGCGAATTTGCTCAGGCCTACGTGATCGCCCACGAAGTCGGCCATCACGTCCAGCATCTGCTCGGCATTTCCGACAAGGTGCACGCGGCGCGTCAGCGTCAGAGCGAAGCGCAGGCCAACGCGATGTCGGTGCGACTTGAATTGCAGGCCGATTGTTTTGCCGGAGTGTGGGGAAAATCCGCCGATACGATGAAGAAGATGCTCGAACCCGGCGAGATCGAACAGGCGCTAACCGCCGCTGCCGCCATCGGCGACGACCGCTTGCAGCAACAGGGGCGCGGCACGGTGGTGCCGGAGAGTTTTACCCACGGCACCTCGGCGCAACGCGTCCGCTGGTTCAAGCGCGGCTTCGACTCGGGCGACCCCAAGCAGTGCGACGCATTCCAGGCGGCGCAACTTTAGCCGCCATCCCGCTCACCTTTTACGGAGCATTGCCATGAACGTGCGGACCAAAGCCCTTCCCCTTGTCGTGATCGCCGCTGTCGTCCTGATGGGTTGCGGCAAGGAAGCACCGCCCCCGCCGCCTGTCCAAGCAGCGCCGGCTCCTGCGCCCGCTGCCGTTGTTCCTGCAACGCCTGCACCTGCCGCTAACCCGGCGGGCGCTTCGGCTGCCATGGCTTCGGCCCCGGCCTTGGCCAGCAAGGACCTCGCTGCCAAGAGCGGTTGCCTGACCTGTCACGCTGTCGACAAGAAAGTGATCGGCCCAGCCTTCAAGGACATTGCCAACAAATACAAGGCTAGTGATGAAGCGATGCTGATTGCCAAGGTCAAGGCCGGTGGCAAGGGTGTTTGGGGTCCGATTCCAATGCCGCCGAACGTTGCGGTCAAGGACGAGGATATCAAGACCTTGGTCAGCTGGATTCTCGCCGGCGCCAAGTAAATCCGGTTGCTGTGACTAGGCTCTTTGTAGTCACGTCAATCAAGCTATGTAGAGAACAAACTGCGATGGCTTGACGCAATTCGCATGAATTGCCTTGCTGCAAATAATCCCGTGAATTGCCTCAGGCGCGTAGTTCTGCCGTATTGAAGGGCAGGCGGCCGGGATATTTTCCGGTCGCAGCGCCGATGGCGTTGGCCACCGCCGGCGCCAGCGGTGGCACCCCCGGTTCGCCGATGCCCGTCGGCTTGGCCGTGGAAGGCAGGATGTGCACCTCGACCCGCGGCATCTCGTTGATGCGCAGCAGCGGAAAGCCGTCGAAGTTGCCCTGCACCACGGCGCCGTCCTTCAGTGTGATTTCGCCGTACAGGGCCGCGGACAGGGCGAAGCCCACGGCGCCTTCAACCTGCGAGCGCACGTTGTCGGGATTGATCGCGATGCCGCAGTCGACGGCGCAGACGACGCGATCGACCCTGACCGACCCGTCCGCCGCCACCGTCACTTCGGCGACCTGCGCCACATAGCTGTGGAAGGACTCATGCACCGCCACCCCGCGCCCGCACCGCGTACCGGGCGCGCCCGGCGGCAGCGGCGTACCCCAGCCGGCCTTCTCGGCGGCGAGCCGGAGCACGCCGGCGTGACGCGGCTTGTCTGCCAGCAATTCGAGACGCAGGGCCACCGGATCCTGCTTGCCCGCCTTGGCCACGAGGTCGAGGAAGACCTCGGTCGAGTAGGCGGTGTGCGACGATCCGACCGATCGCCACCAGAGCACCGGGACGCCGATGTCCTGCGGCGTATGCAGGTCGACACGCATGTTGGGAATCGCATATGGCAGGTTGGCCGCGCCTTCGACCGAAACCGCATCGATGCCGTTCTTGACCATGCCCGCGAAGGGCGAGCCGGTCAGGATCGACTGCCCGACCAGCCGATGGCGCCAAGCCATCGGCTTGCCGTTCGCGTCGAGCGCGGCTTCGAGCACATGATGGAACAGCGGGCGGTAGAAGCCCCCGCGCATGTCGTCTTCGCGCAGCCAGACCAGCTTGACCGGCGCCTTGCCGCCGCTGGCCTTGACGATCTGTGCGGCCTCGACGACGTAGTCCGAACTGGTGCTGGCGCGGCGGCCGAAGCTGCCACCGGCATACAACATGTTGATCTTCACCTGCTCCGGCTTGAGGCCGAAAATGCCGGCGAGCTGGTGCTGGTCGCCGGTGTGCAGCTGTTCGCCGTTCCACACCTCGCAGCCGTCGGCGCTGAGACGGATCACGCAGTTCATCGGCTCCATCGCCGCATGGGCGAGGTAGGGAAAGTCATAGCTCGCCGTAACCACCTTCGCCGCCTGGGCGAATGTCTGGTCCGTGTCGCCCGCCTGGTGCGCCACCAAGCCGGGCTGCCTGGCCAGCTCGCGATAGCGCGCCAGGATGGCTTCGCTGCCGAGCTTGAAGGCCCGGCTTTCGTCCCATTCGACGCTCAGCGCGTCGCGCCCCTTCTTCGCACTCCAGGTGTCGCGCGCCAGCACCGCCACGCCCGAGGGAATCTGGACCACGTCGACCACTCCCTTGACCCGCTTCGCCGCACCGGCATCGAAGCTTTTCACCGTGGCGCCGAAGCGCGGCGGATGGGCGACCACCGCCACCAGCATGCCGGGCAGGCGGATGTCCTGGGTGAAGATCGCCTTGCCGTTGGTCTTGTCGGCACTGTCCTTGCGCGGCGCATGCTTGCCGACCAGCCGGAAATCCTTGGCGTCCTTCAGCGCCACGTTCGCCGGCACGGCTTCCCTGGCGGCCTCCGCGGCCAGTTCGCCGAAGCGCAGCCTGCGCTTGGATGGCGCATGGCTGACGACGCCATCGCGCACGGTGATCTCCGCCGCCGCCACTTGCCAGCGTTTGGCCGCCGCGCTAACCAGCATCGCCCTGGCGCTGGCGCCGGCGTTGCGCAACTGGTCCCAGGAATTGGCCATCGCCGTGCTGCCGCCGGTGCCCTGCGTCGGACCCCAGAACAGGTTGTTGTAGCGCCTGGCGTCGGCCGGCGCGCCTTCGATGCGGACGGTTTTCCAGTCGGCGTCAAGTTCCTCGGCAAGGATGGTTCCCAGTCCGGTGTAGCTGCCCTGCCCCATCTCCAGGTGCTTGGCGATCACCGTCACGCTGTTGTCGCTGCCGATGCGCAGGAAGGCGTTCGGCTCGAACGCCGCCACCACGGCGGCCATCCTGCCCGCGGCAGCGGGTGCGGCGAAGGCCGGCAGGCAGAAGCTCAGGGTCAGGCCGGCGGCGCCCCGCAGGAAGCTGCGCCGGCTCACGTTCTCGATCTGCATAGTCGACATGGCGGTTCCTAGGCGAGGGACTTGGCCGCGAGGTGCACGGCGGCACGAATGCGCACATAGGTCGCGCAGCGGCACAGGTTGCCCGACAGGGCATTGTCGATGTCGGCATCGGACGGCTTGCGGTTTTGGCTCAAGAGCGCGATGGCGCCCATGATCTGTCCCGACTGACAGTAGCCGCACTGCACCACGTCGAGCTTGCGCCACGCATCCTGCACGGCCTTGCCGACGCGCGACTGGTCGGCCACTTCGATGGTAGAGATCTTGCGCCCCGCCACGGCCGACACCGGAGTCACGCAGGAGCGCAGCGGCGCGCCATCGACATGCACCGTGCAGGCGCCGCACAGCGCCTGGCCACAGCCATATTTGGTGCCGGTCAGCCCCAGCGTCTCGCGCAGGACCCAGAGCAGTGGCGTATCGGGGGATACATCGACGGATTGAAGCTTGCCATTGACACTGAGCTGAATCATGAGCGCGCTCCTGAGTTGGGCTTGAGGGTGCCCGTGCGGGGGGATGCACGGACCGGCAGGCAAGGTTCTGCGCCTCACGGTGTCGAAATATCCTAGCAGAAAGGCCCACTGCGCCGGAGCGGGCGGCGCAGGCACCCTGCGTTACGCTTCTGTGCGTTGACATACAGAAGCGCCGCGCTGCGATGGATAAACTGTCTATGCTAAACCTCCACCCGACACAGGACGACAAACCCATGTTCCTCGAACTGACCGGCATCCATGAGCCTTCCGCGATCCAGCAACTGGCAGACGGACGCTTCCTCGTCGTCGAAGACGAAAAGCAGTACCCGTTCAGCCTGGTCACGCTCGGCCCCGGCGGCAGTGTCGGCAGCACGGCGCTGCGCCTGGAATCCCTGGCAGCGGGCGATGCCTTCGCCAAGCTGGATGACCTCGAAGGAATTGCGCTCGATCGCGCGGGCTTCATCTACGCCGTCACGTCCCACTCGCGCGACGACGAAGGCGACGAGAAGAAGTCCCGCGACAAGCTCGTCCGCTTCCGCATCGAGGGCGATCGCGTGGTCGCACCGAAGGTGGTCAAGGGCCTCAAACCGGCTTTGACCGCGGCGCACCCGGTGCTGGCTGCCGCCGCCACGATACGCGACGTCAAGTCCGAGGCCGGGCTCAACATCGAGGCGCTGGACATGAGCCCCGACCAGCAGCGTCTGCTGATCGGCTTTCGCAGCCCCTTGCTCGACGGTCGCGCCATCATCGCCAGCATCGACAACCCGTCGGCAATCTTCGAAGCCGGCGAGCCGCCGCGCATTGCGACCACCCTGACGACCCTGGACCTCGGCGGCGACGGGATTCGCGGCATGTCCTACATCCCGGAGCTCGACGGCTATCTGCTGATCGGCGGACCGGTCGCCCGCCAGCAGGTCCAGTTCCGGCTCTGGTTCTGGTCCGGTCAGGCGGAGCGGCCGGCACGGCCCGTCACGGTCCCGGGCCTGCCCGGTTTCGAGCACGCCGAAGGCGTCAGCCCGGCGCTGATCGATGGCCGGCAGCAGATCATCTTCGTCAGCGATGACGGCAACCGCAAGCAAGGGCTCTGCGCCCATTACCTGCTGCTCGATCCCGCGCAACTGAAAATTGCACCCTGACCAGGGCGGGTCCCATGGCAACGCGCCGAGGCATCGCATCCCTGGCTAAAAGTCGGCGCCGGCAACACGCCGATGCGCCGCGCGTACTGCCGCCGTCGCCTGACGCCGGCAGCAACCGATGGGGCGGGCGGTAGAATGCCAATGCTCGATCGATACCGAGCCAACCCGGGAACCAGGCGATGACTCAGGCAAACAATACCCATTCAAAAACCCTCGGCTATGTGCTGTGGCTGTTCGGCTTCACCGGCGCACACCGTTTCTATTACGGCAAGCCGGTGACCGGCACCCTCTGGTTCTTCACGCTGGGGCTGCTCGGCGTCGGCTGGTTGATCGACCTGTTCCTGATACCGTCCATGGACCGTCAGGCCGATCTCCGGTTCCGCGCGGGCAGGATCAACTATTCGGTCGCTTGGGTATTGCTGGCCTTCCTCGGGGTTTTCGGCGTGCACCGGATGTACATGAGCAAATGGATCACCGGCATCCTTTACCTCTGCACGCTCGGCCTGCTGGGAATCGGCTACCTCTACGATTTTTGGACACTCAACGACCAGATCACGATGGAGAACGCCGAGAGCTGACTGGTCGCTGGCACTGAGAGTTCCACCGTGCTGGCGGTGCGGGGATGTCCCTGGCACATCGATGCACACCGTCCGCTTGAGCTTACTGCCAGGAAGTGGTCGGCCGTTCCCGCGGTAGCCGTCAACGACAAACGCGACATCGAGGCATTGCCTTGATGCCGCGTCGGATCTGGACTGCCGGCCTTGGCGCGAGGCCCTCTCGATGCTTACTGCTGGGTCGTCTCCGCCTTGATCGCGATCCACTTGCCGGAACGCTGTTCGATCACATACTGCTCAAGCGCTTCGAAGCGGTAGGGTTTGCCACTCATCTTGCCCTGCTCGACTACCACCGAACGCAGGCTGATGCGATCGCAGGCCGGGCCGGCGGAGAGCTCCGTCAGCCGGGCGTCGGTCCACACACGCCGCTGCTTGTAGTCCTTCAGCGCCTTCATGGCGGCGATGGTGCTCTGCGCCATTTCGTCGCGTCCGAGATCGACACTGGTCGTCTTGCCGTCCTTGTCCTTCACGGTCGCGCGCACGGCGACGTCGGGTGCGAACATGGCGATGATCGCCGGTGCGTCGTTCTTCGCGATAGCCCCGTCCAGATCGGCCAGCCAGGCCTTGGCGACGTCGGTCGGCGCGCATTGGCTTGCCGCGGCGCCAGGCGATTTGCGTCGTTGTTCGAGCTGGCGCTTGCTGTCCTGATTCGCTGTCGCCGCGTAGCGATCGAGCTCGGCGTCGAATTCGCCGGCGACATAGAAGTTCGGCACTTTGTCCAGCAATACCGGCAGCAGGATGGTCAGCAGGGCACGTTCCTTGGTCCTGCTCGGCGCCCGCACAAAGCCGACCTTGCCCGGATCGATATCGAGCTTGTTGTCGCCGACCTGCATGGTGGTTCCGCCGCTATTGACCTTGTCGTAGGTACCCTCCGGATTCGACGTGGCCTTGGCGAGTTCGGGCGACAGCACATAGGGTTCGTGGTCGGTGCCGCGAATGCCGATGGTGGCCGAGGCGGTCACGACGTTATGCCCGGAGCGATTGGTCTGGGCAATCCAGCCGCTGATGACCCGCAGGGAACCGGTGACCAGGCGCATCGTGAAGCTGTCGTTCGGCTTGTCCTCGGCGGAAAAACGCTCGGCGACGAACTCGGTGCCGGGACGAATCGCCACCACGCCGGCATCCTCGGTCTTCAGCACGGCCTCGGCCTGAGCCGCAGCACGCACCCGCTCGCCGACGAAAACCGGGTCGCCTTCGCGAAGTCTGCGGGAATTGCTGCCATTGCCTTGCGCCGCGGTGACGTCGCCACGCAGGCGCCAGACGATGGCGAATCGGGTTCCTCCTGGCGTAGCGGCGGACGCGGAACTTTCCGCAGGCGCAGCCTGGCTCGGCAAGGAACTGCCCATGAGAAAGAGGCAAAGACCCAGACTGCCCAGGACGGCGCCGAATCTTGCGCGATTGAATGACCATTCCATGATGCGCTCCTTCTGGAAATCAAAAGACTGACAATTTCATTCAAGCACAAGGATCGCCCGATGTCTGTGCTGTTTTTGACGATTTTTATGCAAAAAACCGCCCTGCCATGCGGACTGGGCAGGACTACCGGAGCCTTGAAGCCCTATCGATTGCTCAAAATGGTGATTTTGTCATAAAACATCATTGCCGCCGGGCTTTGTTCTGGAGCGCCAGCAACTCGTCCGCACTGTTGATATTGCTGAAGGCATCGGCCTGATCGTCGAAGTCTGCTTCGGCGACTTTCAGGGAGGTGTGCCAGAGGCCGACCTTGCGCTCGCCGGTCGCCAGAAAGGCCTCGAGTTGCGGCAGCAGTTCGCGCCGCACCAGGCAGAACGCGCGATGTACCCGATCGCCGCTGCGGGCTACGGCAAGTTGCGCGTGGCCGTCGCTGAGCGCGGCACGCAGTCGCGCAACCAGGTCGGCCGGCAAAAACGGGGAGTCGCAGGGCGCCGTCACCAGCAACGGCGTCGTGGCATGCGCCAGTGCCGCATGCAGTCCGGCCAGCGGACCGGCGAAGCCGGCAATCCGGTCGGGCAGCACCTCGCAGCCGAATTGCGCATAGCGTTTGAGGTTCCGGTTGGCGTTGATCAGCACACTGCCCACCTGCGGCGCCAGGCGTTCGAGTACCCACTGCGTCATCGGTCGCCCCTGCAGCGGCTGCAAGCCCTTGTCGATGCCGCCCATGCGCCGCCCCTGACCGCCTGCAAGGATCACGCCGGTGATGTCTTCCCTGGTCACGGCAGGATGTCCCAGACCATGGACACGCCATCCAGCAGCAGATCGCCGATGTCGGCATCGAGGGCGTTGCCGCGTTCGCGCTGGCGCCGGCTGCGTTCGCGTTCGCGGTAGAGAATGGTTTCGGCCAGCAGCGCCGGATCGGTCGGCAGTGCTGGTTTTATCGCGGCGTGGCGATAGCCGGCCAGCGCCTGTTCGACCGCCTGCGGATCGAGAATCGCGATGGGTGCGCGGCAATGACTGCAGGCACTCTGCTTGCGGATATCCACCGGCGCGCCGCAACCGGTACAGCGCACCACGCCGATGCGGACCTTGAGCTGGTCGACCTCGGCGCCAGTCAACTGGCGCACGAAACCCTTCTCGATCATGAACTGGGCGAAGGTGATGAAACGGCCGTGCTGGCCGCAGCGCTGGTAATTGAACAGACCGCTCCTGACGCGATCCTGGGAATGAATCAGCCGCTCGTTGCAGCGCGGGCAATGCAAGGGGCTGGCCAGCGGCAGGCGCTGGTCGTCGCGGTGCTCGTGGATCAGCCTGAACAATTCGATGACGCCGGCCGGCGCCAGGCGCGAGGGGCAGGCGGTGGAATTGGATGACATGGCGATCAGAACACCAGCGTCGCCCATTCCGGATCGAGCGCGCGCTGGACGAACACACTGGCGGCCACGGTGCCGCTGTACTCGGGAATCAGCGCTTCCTCCTGGCCGACCAGCGCACCCATGGCCATGGCGCAGGCGCGGAAGCGGACATCGAGATTCGCCGCCTGGCGCATCATGTGATAAATCGAGGTGTCGACCCCGGGCCAGGGCCGCAGCGATTCGGCAACACCGGCCACCAGCAGGCGCACCGCCGGGCCGGCGAAATGAATCTCCACCTCGCAATCGAAGGCCGCTGCCGCCGCGGCGTGTACGAAGGGCGTGGCACAGAGTTGCGGACGCTCCGGCGTGGCCGACCAGAGCAGGATGGCGAGCTTGCTGCGCTGCGCGCCGCCGCTCATGGAACGCCCCTCCCCCCAACCCCCTCCCGGGAGGAGGGGGTGACGTTGGTTCGCCGCTGGCGCGGCTCCATGCTTCTGGCTATGCCTCTCACAGAAACTCCGCTTCGGGTTCGATGCGCTTTATGTGCAGGCGATAGCTCGCCGCATCCACCAGCCGCCCGCTCTCGGCGGCCCAGGCCGTGGGCCGGCCGCGCACCATCCAGCCCGCCGCGTAGGGATCGCGGTTGAGCATGGCCGGGCGCTCCTCTGCGTCTTCATTGCCTTCCAGCAACACGAAGGAAAGCGGCGCATGCACGGCGAGCACGGTCTTGGCGCATTCGACCGTGCCCAGGCCGCGCCCCAGTTCGACCTCGGCGCCGTTCGGCTTGGCGGTGAAGGCGATGATCTCGCCGGCAAGGAAAATGCCGAACGCCGTGGCGCCGATCAGCACCTCGTCCTCGCCGCCGCGCACCCACATGTCGTGTTCCGGGTCGTAGCGCAGGCCGTCGGGCACGGCGCCGCGAAAGGGCGCATTCATGACAAAAGGATTGGCGGAAGAGAGCGGGAGTCGAACCCACCAGGGACCGCATGGCGACCCCTGCCGGTTTTGAAGACCGGCCGCCCCACCGGGGAACGTTCTCTTCCTGTATCGGACATCATCGTGACAGCCACTCCGGAGGGATATCGCGGCTTCGCAACAGGTGCTCGTCGCGCACGCGGCGAGTGTAGCCGATGCGGTCGAAGAATTCGAGGATGTGGATCGCCACCTTGCGCCCGCCGCCGATGCGGTCGCGCAGGTCGGCGGCGCGCGCCGCGCCGCGCTCGGCATCGAGCTCGGCGACGATGGCCGCCAGCTGCGCCACGGCCTGCGCCGTGAAGTAGTGGTCGTGCGCCACCGGATAGAGTTCGCCGGCGCGCGCGACACGGCGGAACAACTGGCGCACTGCATCCTCGGCGGTGCCCGAGGCCTTGCCGATGTCGCGCACGCGCGGCGGACCGAAGGGTTGCGCATCGAGCAGCGGCTGCAGCACGGCGAACAGGTCGCGGTCGCCGGCGGCGAGGCTGGCCTGGTGTGTCGGCAGGTGCAGCCAGGCGCGCGCGGCGGCGAGGCGGCCGGCGGCCAGCAGTTCGGCCACCAGCGCATCGAAGGCGGCGCGCTCCAGGGTCGGCAGCGTCAGCCGGCGCAGCCGTTCGCGCTCGACGCCGACCATGTCCGGGGCGCGCTGGTGCTCGGTGGCGAGCGCCGCCAGCAGCCGCTCGCCCAGAGCCTGCCAGCCGGCGGCGGAAAAACCGATCTGCTGCTCGCCGCTGCGCACCACGCGCAAGGCGGCGGCCTGCCAGAGCGCCGCTGCCGCGTCGTCGGCCAGATTCCAGTTGGCGGCGAAGCGGCCGAGATCGACGCCCGCCGCGGATTGTCCGGCCAGCAGGCGCAGGCTGATCGCCGGATCGTCGTCCTTCAGGGCGGCAAGCAGGGCCAGCCGGGTCGGGCTGCGCTTGTGCCGCGTCGGCGGAAAACAGTCGAGCACGCGGCCGCCGCCGATGTTGCGCCGGGCCGAGGCGGCGCGCAGCACGAAACGGTCGCCACGCACCGCGAGGGTTTCCCGATCGAGCAGGATTTCGGCCAGGGCCGTGGCGCCGGGCGCGATCTGGTCGCCCTCGAGCACGGCGACGCGACCGGTGATGTCGGCCGCGCCCAGGTGCAGATGCACCGGCGTCCAGTGCTTCAGCGCGGCCTGTGTCGCCGGCACCTGCAACTCGGCCTGGAAGCGGGTCAAGGGGTGGGCCGCGGCGGGTTCGACCAGCCACATGCCGCGTTCGACGTCCTGCTTCTCGAAGTCGCCGGTCAGCGCCAGCGCGCAGCGCTCGCCGGCCTGGCCGTGTTGCGCGGGACGGTCCTGCACGTGCAGGCTTTTCACCCGCGCCCGGATTCCGCTCTGGCTGCCGCGTTCCGTGGGCGCGATGATCACCGTGTCGCCGGCGCCGACTCTTCCCGAAAAAGCCGTGCCGGTGACTACCGTGCCGATGCCGGAGAGCGTGAAGCAGCGGTCGATGGCGAGGCGGAAGCGGCCCGCGGCGTTGCGCGCCTTGTGGGTGGCCGCCACCGCGTCGAGGTGGGCGCGCAACTCCGCGACGCCCGCGCCGCTGGTCGCCGACAGCGCGAACAGCGGGCTGCCCTGCAGGCGCGTGCCGGCCAGCAGGGTGTCGATCTCCTCGCGCACCGCCGCTATGCGCGTCGCATCGACCGCATCGCACTTGGTCAGGGCCACGGCGCCGCGACCGAGGCCGAGCAGGCCGAGCAGTTCCAGGTGCTCGCGCGTCTGCGGCATCGGGCCGTCGTCGGCGGCGATCACCAGCAGCACGAAGTCGATGCCGGTGGCGCCGGCCAGCATGTTGTGGATCAGCTTTTCGTGGCCCGGCACGTCGATGAAACCGAGCACCGAGCCGTCGTCCTGCGGCACGTAGGCATAGCCCAAGTCGAGCGTGATGCCGCGCGCCTTCTCTTCCGGCAGGCGATCGGCATCGACGCCGGTGAGCGCCTTCACCAGCGTGGTCTTGCCGTGGTCGATGTGGCCGGCAGTGCCAACGATCATTCTGCCACCGGGCCGTCAAGTGTCAGCTGCGCCAGCAGCGCGGCGAATTCGGCTTCTTCCTGCGCCTGCAGGCAACGCAGGTCGAGCAGCAGCGCGCCATCCTCGATGCGACCGATGACCGGCCTGGGCAGAGCGCGCAGACCCCGTTCGATGCGATTCAGTATTCCACTGCGCCTGCCCTGCGGCGTGATGGCGAAGCCGGCGGAGGGTAGGCGGTCGACCGGCAGCGAGCCAGAACCGATCTGCGACTTCAGTGCGACGATGTCCGCCGTCACTTGCAGTCCGCTCAATGCCGCCCGCAGCGCCGGCAGCAGGCGCACGGCCTGCGCCGCAATATCGGCTTCGGGGCGTGTCAATTGACGCACGGCAGTGACGCGCAGGTGCAACCGGTCGGGATCGCGGTAAAGCGCCAGTACCGCTTCGAGCGCGGCCAGCGTCAGCTTGCCGACGCGCAGCGCACGCTTCAGCGGATTTTTCTTGATCTTCGCGATGAGGTCCTTGCGCCCCACCAGCAGGCCGGCCTGTGGCCCGCCCAGCAGTTTGTCGCCGGAGAAGGTGACCAGGTCGGCGCCGGCGGCGATCGCCTCGGCCGGCGTCGGTTCGTGCGGCAGGCCGTAGGCGGCGAGATCGGCCAGCGTGCCGCTGCCGAGGTCGATGACGAAAGGAAGATTGTGCCGATGCGCCAGCGCGGCGAGCTCGGCTTCGGGCACGGCGTGGGTGAAGCCGTGGATCGCGTAATTGCTGGCATGCACCTTCATCAGCATCGCGGTGCGTGGGTTGATGGCTTCGGCGAAATCCCTGAGGTGGGTGCGATTGGTGGTACCGACTTCGACCAGCTTCGCCCCGGCGCGGCTCATGATGTCGGGCACGCGGAAAGCGCCGCCGATCTCGATCAGTTCGCCGCGCGAGACGATGGCCTGCTGCTTCTGCGCCAGAGTGTTGAGCAGCAGGAACACCGCGGCGGCATTGTTGTTCACCACCGTCGCAGCTTCGGCCCCGGTCAGTGCGCAGAGCAGCTCATTGACGATGTCATCGCGGTCGCCGCGACCGCCCGATGCGATGTTGTACTCCAGCGCACAGGGCGATCGTGCGGCGGCAACCAGCGCCTGCACGGCTTCTTCAGGCAGCGGCGCACGGCCGAGGTTGGTGTGCAGCACGGTACCGGTCAGGTTGAACACGGGACGCAGCTTCGGCTGCATTTTCGCCGTGACACCTGCGCCAACTCTTGCGATCAGTGCGACTTCATCCGGCGGCGATGCACCCTCCTTGACGGCGGCACGGGTTGCGGCGAGAACCTCGCGCACCGTGGCGGTGACGACGGCACGACCGTGCGTCTCGACCATGGCAGCGAGCATCGCCGCGGATAGCAGACGGTCGACGGAAGGCAGCTGGGAAAGCGGGTTCATGATTTCACCCGGACCGGGCAGAAACGAGATGAAAATATTCTAAGCCATCCACCGCGCCGCTGACAGGAAAAATTGCAGCTGGAATCGCTTGATGACGGTTATTTCATTTTGCGGCGGCACGTGCCAAGCTGTGCGCCGCATCGGGAGGAGGAAAATGAATTCACATGATCTGGCGACGCAGTCGCCGTGGCAGAAAATGCTGGGCATCGAACTGAGCCCGGTCAGTCATCGCGAGCGGCTGGTTTCGGCGCTCGGCAGCTTCGTCGGCATCTTCGCGGTTTACTGGATCAGCCAGATCACGCTGGGCAGCACCACCTCGCCGATCCTCATGCTGTCGATGGGATCCACCGCCGCCTTGCTGTTCGCCGTGCCGCACAGCGCACTTTCCCAGCCCTGGCCGCTGTTCGGTGGCCATCTGGTGTCGGGGTTGATCGGCATCGCCTGTCTGCGGTACGTACCGGACCCGATGCTGGCGGCCAGCCTCGCCACGGGCCTGGCGGTCGGCGCCATGCACTACCTGCGCTGCATCCATCCGCCCGCGGGGGCCACCGCGCTGGCCGCCGCACTGGGCAACGCGTCGGTGCAGGCCATGGGCTTCGGTTTCGTGGTCGCCCCGCT
Organism: Betaproteobacteria bacterium; assembly: GCA_028065725.1. Next base: position 713 of record JAPTVL010000173.1, on the reverse strand, counting down.
GTTGCTCAACGTCCTGATCATCCTGGTGATTGGCATCGCTTTCAACGCCCTGTTTCCGTGGCGGCGCTATCCGGCCGCGCTGGTGCGCCGGGGCATGGCACCCGCCCCGGCCGCCGCCGGTTACGAGGCCATTTCGCACGAGGACTTCGTCTTCGCTCTTTCGCAGATGGATTCCTTCATCGATATTTCCGAAGAGGACCTGCTGCGCATCTACAGCCTGGCTACCGGCCGCCACCGCGAAGCACTGGCCGCGGCCGGTAGCGGCATCAACCGCGCTGCGCCACCCTGAAGGCCGAAAAATCCGACTTGCGGTAATGCTTCCCGGTGACGAAGCGATCCAGCAGCAGGGCATCCTCGACCGTCTTCAAGCCGCCGGTCAGGCGCGCCACTTCCTTGCCTTGGCGGTCGAGGAAGACCAGCACCGGCCGCAGCTTGCGCGGGTTGTGGCGCTTGACCATCGCATGCCGCGGATCATCGTCATCCATTTCCAGTTCTCCGAAATCGGCATGGGCACCGACGTAATGCTTGATGAACTTCGCTCTGACTTCAGGCTTGCTGAGCACACTCACGGTGTAGCGGCAGGCCCCTCAGTTCAGGTGATCGCCGAAGTACAGCAGGACATGGCGCTCGGGCGTGGCCTTGAGCTTCGCCACGGCAGCGATGTCGTCAGCGGTCAGCGGCACCACGCCGTCGAGGCGGTCGGCCGCAGCCGG